>NZ_OY781472.1:2400000-3000000 GCF_963677035.1 uncultured Hyphomonas sp. | reverse complement strand
GGCAGAGGCCACCTCGGCACCGGTTGATGGTAAAATTACTCCAGATGTCGTTCGTGATCTGATTGCTGATAAGACTGGCTACCCGAGCGACATGTTAGAAGATGATATGGATCTCGAAGGCGAGCTCGGGGTCGACTCGATTAAACAAGTTGAAATTCTGTCCGCACTCCGTGACCAACACCCCGACCTGCCGGAAGTAGACCCTGAAGTCCTGGTCGAACTCCGCACAATCAGGGCAATTGCTGATTTTTTTGCCTGAGGGGCGGCGCGCCTGATCTGGCGGTCCGTCCCGGCGCAGCAGACGCGGGGAATCTTCCATATATGAATGCCGTACGGGCACTCAACTCCGTGCGCATTGCTTCATATGACGGAAATCCATCGCTCAGGCATTTTGGTGAAATTGAAATCACCAACGCTGCTCCGGACGTCGCCGAAGCAATCCTGCAGGCGATTGAGGCATGTGGTGGAAGCGCCCGGATTGTCACGGAGCCAAGCGACGCGAGCGTTTGCCTGCTCACGGAGGGGCTGACTGAGGGCTCTCTCGCCAATCGGCACCATATGGCACTTCAGGCAATCTTGTCCGCCCATGAAAATATGCGCGTCATGATCCTCGACCGCGGATCAGCGCCAGCCCTTTCCGACATCGGCGGCATTCCCGGCCTGTGCCGTTCATTCCGGATTGAACAACCAGCTGCACGCTTGACATCTTTTTCTTTATACGGATCTTCTGAAGCTGACGAAGGTGCCTTGCGAATCATTCACGCCCTCGATCTGCCTGATGGTGACTACGCGCTATATGCTGACGAGATCCGGCAGGACGTTCCAGGAGACAATCTTCTTCCGCCGCGCGCCACCGATAGCGCCCGCACATCGCCGGTCTGGCTGGTCTCTGGTGGCGGCAGAGGCGTAACCGCTGACTGCGCAATTGAGCTCGCCAATCGAACTGGAGGAAGCTTCATCCTCCTGGGCCGCTCCGACATGACCGACTGGCCTGAATGGCTGGAGCCGGAAACAGATCTCAAAGCTCTACGGAGCGCTCTGGCAAAGAATTCGACCCGGCCCGGAATGCCGAAGAAGCCGGTGGATATTGGTCGCCTTGCCCGTAAGCTTCTGGCTGGCGCGGAGATCGCCTCTACCGTGCAAGCAATAGAAGCGGCCGGCGCAAACGCTCGCTATGTTCAGGCAGATATTGCAGATCGGGCGAGTCTTCGCTCGACCCTGGCAACACTTGTAACTGAAGTAGGGACTTTCACAGGAGTGGTTCATGGGGCCGGCGTGCTCTCAGACGGCCTCGT
Organism: uncultured Hyphomonas sp.; assembly: GCF_963677035.1. Lineage (NCBI taxonomy): Bacteria > Pseudomonadati > Pseudomonadota > Alphaproteobacteria > Hyphomonadales > Hyphomonadaceae > Hyphomonas > uncultured Hyphomonas sp. The sequence continues at coordinate 2,998,705 of NZ_OY781472.1, read as the reverse complement.
TGATGCGCTGGATCTGAAAAGCTTCGAGACTGTTTTTGCGCCCAAAGTCACGGGACTGGAAACAATTCTCTCTTATCTCGACACGCGGTCCCTCAGCCACATCGCTTTGTTTTCGTCCGCTTCCGCCGTATTTGGCAATCAAGGGCAAGCGAACTACGCGGCGGCCAATGCGTGGCTGAACAATGTCGCAATCCAGCTCGCAGCCTTAATGCCAGACACACAGGTGAAGTCATTCTGCTGGGGGCCCTGGCAAGGCGGAATGGTCAATGACGCTCTGGCCCGAATGTTCACCGAACGCGGAATAGGCCTGATCACCAGGCAAGAGGGTGCGCGCATCTTTGCCGATCAACTCCTGAATTCACCTCATGATCAAGTGCGCTTCGTCGTCGGCGACGAATGGGGCGCACAATGAACCCTCTCGAACCGGTCGCGATTATTGGACAGGGGTGCATTCTGCCAGGTGCACTTTCGCCCGACGAACTCTCCAAGATCGTGATGGAGCGGGATATTGTCTATGGTCCGGTGCCCCCGGCAGATCTGGGATTGTCTGGAATCCCAACAAACTCACATTCGTTTGTATCAGGGCGCGTCAAAGGGTTTGAGCGTATTTACGATCCCGGCCGCTTTCGGCTGAAATCTGTTCGCGCAGAGGAGTTAGACTCAGTCTGTCGCTGGTCACTGCATGCTGCACTTGATGCCTGGAAGGATGCCTCCAGCCCAAGAGTGAAGCGGTCGGCAATTGGGGTCTTTGTTGCAAACCTGTCCTACCCATCGGTCGGACACGTTGAGTTTGCCTCGAAGGTATGGCGCGGCGAAACACCACCGCCTGCGCATCTGGTGTTCAACTCTGCCCTTCCATCACGGCTGATAGCTGAAGCGTTACGCTCTGGCGGTCCCTGCCTGTCGCTCGATGCGGCTTGCGCATCTTCGCTATACGGAATTGATATTGCCTGCAGAAAACTGCAGGCACGGCAGATCGACTGCGCCGTCGTCGCAGGCGTAAATGCTGCTGACAATCTGATTCTCCACATCGGGTTTGACGCCTTGAATGCGTTAAGTCCGACAGGAAGGTCCCGGCCCTTTGTAAAAGGCGCAGATGGCCTCGTGCCATCTGAAGGCGCCGCCGCGCTGGTCCTGAAAAGACTGAGCGATGTGGAATCGGGAGAAAAGGTCTACGGCATCGTTCGGGGCAGCGGACTCTCGAATGATGGCCGGCGCAAAGGCTTGCTTGCCCCCGCCGCCGGCGGGCAAGCAGATGCCATGCAGTTGGCATTGGAGAGTGGCGGCATTGATCCCCTCACCATCCAGTATCTGGAATGTCACGCGACCGGCACTTCCGTCGGTGATGGCGTGGAAATCTCATCGATCCGGTCCGTGTATGGGGGCGTTGAACACTTACCCGTGGGGTCTCTGAAAGCGAACACCGGACACCTGATCACAGTCGCTGGAATCGCAAGTGTCTTGAAACTCACTAGCGCCATGGAACAGGAGTTCCTGCCCCCGACACCTGTAGACGGTGAAATTCTGGAGCCACTCCAACATTCGAACCTGAGCGTACAGTCCTCTCAAGCCTCGTGGAAAACGGACGGCGGGCCGAGACGCGCGGCAATCAGCAATTTCGGGTTTGGCGGCAACAATGCCCACCTCATCCTGGAACAGCACCAACCAACCGCACGCCCTGGGCGCAACAAAGGCTTCAAGCAGCGCCCCTCTCCGGAGATCGTCATCTGCGCCGCAACACTCATGGCCGGCAGCGATCGGACAACCGAAGCGGTTCTGCGCCGGGTCATGAACCAGCCGATCACCCCTGCGGGTAACCTGAAAGAAATCGGCGCGAATGCAGCAAATGCCAGGACGCCTCCCATAGACCTGACCCAGGCCGAACCACATCAGCTAGCTATCCTGTCTACGGTCAGTGAAGCGTTGAACCGTGTGTCACCGGTTGAGAGCGATCAGACCGGTGTCTTTGCGGGCATGGCCTGCGCAGCGGACTCCGCACGCTGGGCGCTCAGAGAGAGAGCCTCTTCCAACGCGGCTCAATCGCCTGATGATATCGCCCCGAAACTTGATGCGGCGATGGTGCTCGGGGCCATGGCGAACATGACGGCGAACCGGATCACGTTCGGCCGGGACATAAGAGGGATGGGATATTCCGTATCGGCTGGCTCAGCGAGTGGGCCTGCCGCTCTGGATCTGGCGATTGATGCGCTCGTCACGGGCCGACTATCGATGGCGATCGTCGCCGCGGCTGACTTCGCGACGGAACCAGTCCGCGCGAAAGCCCTGCAGATGCTCAATGGGATAGACAATCCGGGCGCCGCGGCTGCCGCGCTTGTCCTCAAACGCCGCGAGGATGCAGAGGCCGCAGGTGATCCGATACTCGCATCAGTGAAGTCAACTGAATGGAAGAACTCGAAAGCCCATCAAGAGGAAGACCTGTTCGCATCAATTTACGGCAAAGCCCCGGATGCGGACGCCTTGGTTCGGATTGCCCTCAATGTGCTTCTGAACGCGCACAGCCACAAGCTGACCCCAGGCGGTGCGATTCCGACCCTGTCGCCTTCTACAGGAAAAACCCGGATCTCCGTTCCAGCGGGTCTCTCAAACTCTGGCGCAATTGTTTCGCTCGCACCTGCCCCACCATTAGTGGTGCCTGATCCTCTACGCCCCACGCCATCGCTGTACCATGCGGCCGCTGGTAGCCCTCAACAACTGGCGGAGAAACTGCGGGGACGCCGCGAAGGCGGTCGAGGCAAATACCGGATTGCTATTGTTGCCGCCGATCATGACCAGATGGATACGTTGCGGGACGCCGCAGTGCGACAGCTATCAAAAGGGCAATCACCCGATATGGACGGCGTCTATTTCGGTGAAGGCAAGCCGGATGGAGAGTTCGCATTCCTGTTCACCGGGTCAGCGGCAGTTTATCCGCGAATGGCAAGACGCCTCCTGATGGCGTTTCCGGAGGTCCGGAAGAAACTGGCGAAGCTCTCTCGCGCGGAAGAAATCGCTACGCTTCTGTCTCGTGCGAGCCTTTCCGAATTTGAACAATTGTGTGCAGGCACCCTCGTCAGCCAGGCGCACGCCGCCCTGTGGCTGGATATCCTCAAAGTAAAACCTGACGCAGCCATCGGTCTGTCACTTGGCGAGTCCAACGCCCTGTTTTCCTTTGGATATTGGGAAGATCCCGGCGCACTGCTTGATGAGATTTCAGATGCTGCAATGTACGAACGTCATATCGGCGGCGAATTCGAAACGGCCAAACAGGCCTGGGGTCCCAACGTCCCTTCCGACTGGACCAATTGGCGGCTGCAGGCGCCTGTCAGCAAAGTAAAGGCTGCCCTTCCAAGATACCCTGGTGTTGAGATCACCATCATCTATTCCGATGAAGACTGCATGATCGGCGGGCCTGCGGAGCCTTGCCGCCAGCTGTGCGAAGCCTTTGGCAAACGCGCTGGCGTGAAAATGAACCAGCACCTGATTGTCCACGCCAAGGCCATGCAGCCATTTGCGGACACGTGGCGCCGGCTACATACGCGGGACGTACATCCGGGGTCAGGTGTGAGGTTGTACGCCAACGCCATTCATGGCGCGTATGAGCCTGAGACCGACGTTGTGGCGGACATGCTGACCCGGCAAGCCGTCGATACGGTGGACTTCCCCAGGACGATACGTCAGGCGTGGGCGGACGGCGTGCGGACTTTCCTGGAACTCGGCCCGCGGGACACGCTAACGGCCAGCCTTTCCAAGACATTGAAAGATAAGCCTTTCAGGGCCATTGCGACGGACAGGATCGAAATGTCAGACCTTGGCCAGATCGCCCATGCTGCGGCGTTTCTTTATGCCGACGGCCGGGAAATCGATCTGCCCCCGCTCCTTGAAACACTCTCTGCCGCAAAGAAAAACGAGGCCGCCCCAGCCGGCCAATGGAACGCGAAACGACCGGTGCCTTACCCCATGCCAAAGATCGTCAAAGACCCCGCACGCCCTGTTCATGGCGGACTACCGCCTGCGCCCAAGCTGCGCATACCGGACTATGCCATGACTATACCGTGCCAGCAGACGAGCAAGCCAAACCCGCCACCGGAACCTGTTCCGGGAAAATGTGCCGAACCTCCGCAAAAAGTGGTCCGCGGCACCACGGCGCTGCGTCCGCGCACACCGACCGGCCCAAAGCGCGACCGCCTGGCTGTCGAGGCGTCAACGCGAGGCAAGATGTCCGAGTTGTTCGGTCCGGCCTTCGAGGACCAGGACAATTTCAGCCGTCAGGTACGCCTCCCGGCGCCCCCGCTTTTGCTGGTCGACCGGATTACCGGCATTGATGCGGCCCCGGCCGAAGAAGCCGGCGGCGTGATCTGGACTGAAACGGACCTGACGAACCACCGGGACTTCACGCATGATGGGCGCGTCCGTCCCGGCCCCTTAATCGAATGCGGCCAGGCCGACCTCACGTTGATTGGCTGGATGGGCGCAGATTTGCGAAACAGGGATGAGCGCGTCTACCGCTTGCTGGGTTGCGAAATCACGTTTCATGAAGGCGGCCTGCCAAGCAGCGATGACACGCTGAAATTCCAGATCGAGATTACAGGGCATGCCGAATTAGGCGGTGTACGAATGTTCTTCTTCCAGTACGACTGCCGCACGGAAGACCGCCTGACCTTCTCCGTTCGCAATGGACAGGCAGGCTTTTTCACCGACGAGGAGCTGGCCAACAGCAAAGGCGTCATCTGGGATGCTGCGAAGACCCCTCCGTTGACATCGGATCCTGCCGTTTTTGCCCCCCAGCGCGTCAGCGCCAAACGCAGGTTTTCCGAAGATGACGTGAACGCTTTCCGGAAAGGCGATGCCTTTGCGTGTTTCGGAGATGGGTTTGAACTCTGCGCCGCCCATTCCAATCCGCCGCATATTCCGGATGGAAAGCTGGCGCTGTTTGAAAACGTCATCGCATTTGATCCGCAAGGCGGACCATGGAAGCGCGGTTACCTCAAAGCACGTGCAGCCACCCCCGCCTCCACCTGGTTTTATGACGGGCACTTCCACAACGACCCCTGCATGCCCGGCACGCTGATGGCAGAGGCGGCGGTTCAGGCTCTGGAATTTTATGCGGCCGCTGTTGGCCTGACGGTCGAACGGGATGGGTATGTCTTCGAACCTGTTCCGGAACACACTGCGAAGTTCGTATGCCGCGGACAGGTCATCCCGGATAAGGACCATGAAGTGACCTATGAGGTCTTCATTGATGAAATCATCGATGGAGAGACCCCCGAAATTTACGCCTCGCTGCTTGCCCGGTCTGACGGGCACAAAGTCTTCCACTGTCCGCGCTTCGGCATCCGCCTGCGCCGGAACTGGCCCGCACCACGCGTCGATGCCCATCCACTGCGGATCGGCCCGGAGCGGGAAAGCCGCGGCGACCAGGCGGCGCTGCTCGATTGCGCAAATGGGGCCCCTTCCGCTGCGTTTGGCGACATGTACCGGCCATATGACGATCAGGGCAATGTCCCACGCCTGCCGCAACCACCCTATCACTTCATCTCCCGCGTCACCTCCGTCACAACCCGTCCTGCGGAGGAAACGCTTGGCGCAACGATGACAGCCGAATACGACATCCCCGCCGATGCCTGGTATTTCGATGACAATCTGAATGGCACCATGCCATTTGCCATTCTCTGCGAGATCGCCCTGCAACCATGTGGATGGCTCGCAAGCCATTCCGGTTTTGCACTGGTGGGCACGCTCCGGTTCCGGAACCTTGAAGGTGACGGGTTCCTCCACATGGAAGTGGGCCGGAACGATGGTATGCTGAAGGTCCGGAGCACGCTGACGAGCATTTCCAAGGTTGGACCGATGACGCTCGTTTCGTTCGATGTCGAAGTCATCACCGGCGATGGCAGAAAAGTGCTGGACCTCAAGACGCAGTTCGGCTTCTTCCCGCCCTCGTCTCTGGTTCGCCAGGCTGGGTTGCCCGCAAAACCCCATTTCAGTGAGGCATTCGACCTGCGGCCGACCACCATGCAGATCGACATGCAGGCGCCATACGCCTCCCGCAAAATGCAGATGATTGACGAAATCGACTTCTGCGATCCGGATGGCGGTGAGGCTGGCCTCGGCTTGATCCGTGCACAGCAGTATGTCGATCCATATGCATGGTATTTCAAGGCGCACTTCTATCAGGATCCGGTCCAGCCAGGCTCCCTTGGTCTGGACGCAATGGTTCAGGCGCTGACGCAGCTTGTCTGGAAGAAAGGCCTGCACAAGGGCATGAGCCGGCCGCACCTGACCACGCTCGCGCCAAACGCGCCCATGAAGTGGAGCTATCGCGGACAGGTTACGCCTGAGCGGAAAACCGTAACGAGTGTTATGGAAATTCTGAGTATCGAGGACCGTGGCGGAGACCTGCTTATAACCGCAAGAGGCAGTCTGTGGCGGGATGGTCTTCGCGTTTATGAGGTCGGCCCAATGAGCGTGTCGCTCACAGATCTCGGCTAAAGCGCCAGCGCCCTGCTCAGGACAAGCTGGCCCACCTGATGGGTCTCGACGGACAAGACCAACGCATCATGCTCAATGGTGAATTGATCCGAATGGCCGGTGATATAGGTCAAAGGAAGCCTGATACGAGGCGCACCACCTTTCAAACCTGTGCCCCCCGCCTTGAGGATGGCCTCCTTCGCTGTCCAGCACCGAAAGAATGTTTCCAGTCCTGTACGTTCAGCCAAAGCGGCGCGAATGGTGGAGGCCTCTTCAGGCCGGGCCATCATCTTCAGCATTGGCTCCCAACTGATGGGACGTATGAATTCCAGATCCACACCGACCGGGCCGGCGCGGGACAGGGAAAACGCATTCCATCCTTCGCTGTCCGAAAAGCTGATCTCAACATCTTCGAAATCTGGCAGGCCAGGTTTGCCCAGCTCATCATGGACAACCTCCACGCGGTCAGGTGCGCATCCGAGCAACTCGGAAAGCAGGTGGCGCCGCTCCGTCAGACTGGCCGAGAGCAGGTTTTGCTTATGTGGTGAGACAAGGCGCGCGACGCGAGCTGTCTCTGCCTCTGACAGAACGCCCGGATCTATCGCCCGCTGACCGGATTTCCAAAACCACGTCCCTTCAGCTCCACGCTGTGGCGGTCCGCTCCCTCCAATGGATTGCACAGTCTCAAGCATCGATCCGATTTGTAGGCCGCCCCACCTCCAAATGCCAGACAGAACAGCGTACGCACAAGCGCAGGACGCAGGCGTCAGTCACAATCGATCTCCACCATCCAGACGAACTCAAGATCCGAACCGCTTTTCATGGGTTCCGAATAGGTCGTCACGCGCACTTTGCGCCCTACCGCATAAGCTCCCATGTCGGATTTTTCGTTGGCCACGCAGCTGTATGTGTAGTCTCCGCCATCCGTGAGCCGGAGCGTGAATGAACGCCCCTCATTATGCATACCTTCGAACTGAAGGCTTTCTATTTCACCTTCATAAATGACTGTCGGTATGCGTCCGGTCTTCAGATTGCCCCACCATTCGCCACTTCCAAAGAGTCCATAGACGCCCTTGAGACCGAACCCCGGCCGGGTGTCGTCAAGTGTCAGCGCCTGTGCGTCAGCAACTTGCGCGGGATCTTGCGCGAGTGTGACGGCGAGATCGTAGATCTTTTTCATTCCTCAGTCCCCAACCAAGACAATCGCCCCGCCTTCGTCTCTGCATACTTCAAGCACGGTCAACAGATCCGTTTCTACTTTCAGTTCGGCAATTTCGGAAATCAGAACAGAAAGCTGCGAATCCACGATAAGATCTCCATACGGATCCACGAAACTTCCGGTGCGTTGCCGGAACCAGTCAAAGGCCGGTTGAAGGACACCATAGGCTTGGTCATCGATCTGATACAAAAGCCGTCCCATGTGGCCACCTCTATACGCGTGAACATCCAGTGCCATCGCTGCATTCAACTCCATTCATAGCCTTGAATGAGGATGCCTTCGTCGGCCTCCGTGACTGGCCATTTTCCAAACGCATTGAGGTGCTGGATCAGCTCCGAATTCGTGGCACGAAAATTAGAAACGCCCACAAATTCGATATGCGAGAATGGCACACAAGAAACACCGCCGCATTCGCCGAAATGATCTTCAAACTCAAAATCCGGCCCAGGCGTAGGCACGCTGAGTACAGTAGGATGACTGATCAGTTTGATCCCCACCACAGGGCACCCACCTGGCAAATCGTGCAAGGCAGAAAAGAGCTTCCGCCACTTGGCGTTGCTCATGTAAGCAGTCTTTGCCTGCGCGATCTTGCGTGCTGTACGGCGGTCTTGCTCTTGCGGTTTCTTGCTCATGACTGACCTGGCGCTAAATTGGGAAGACGATGACAACCAACTCTGTCATCGAGCTTCTCTATCGATCGATAAGCGGCCGCTGGGTCTCGTGTCAGCGCACTGCGTGCACAATTGCGCAAAACATGCGTCACTCGTTCTGTGCATCACTTGAATACCCACCGATAATCGATCTGGGTGATCTGATAGGTGTCGCCAGAGGGCTCCGTATTCAACAACACATAATCATGGCGGCTTGGGTCCCTCAGGCTGAACACGGTGTAGTTGGCATCCACGGCCTCGATATCTATCCGGTCCCAGCTGGAAACCGTATCGGAGAGATGAAACGGCAGAACCATGTTGGGATCGGATGGGACGTCGCAGTCGTCCCCATCCCATGCAAAGGTCGCCGAAAACATGAAACGTCTGTCGATATCGCTGGCGGGCATCGAAGGCTCAAACCCTGTCGTGTAGCCCGCACATTCATGTTGTTCCGCGTATACGAAGAAGAAAGTAGGCGCCATCATGTCCGCCACCGCAGCACCGCTTCTCAGGCGTTCTGAGAAGGTGTTTATGAAGACCAGCCGGTCATACATACCGGGGTCATCAAAATCGTCCGGCGACAGTTCTGCGAAGGACGGGTCAGATTCTGCGCTGTCTTGCACCACCGCCGCTTCTTCTATTGTTCCAGGTTGCACTGTCGCCGCCTCTTCCATTGCTTCCGGCGGCTCAGCCTTCGCGCAGTTGGTCAGGAAAACGCCAGATGCGGCAATCGCAGCAAGCATCCAAAATCTCGACATGGGCCGCTCCTCAAGCACGCTTATGAATGTAAAACACTGACTGGTGCCACGCGACCAACGAGGCGGGAACGGAGATCAGCCCGTATTGCCAGGATATATCGGCCCAGCCATTCTGGAACTCGAAGAAATAGAACTCCAGCCAGATGGCGACCGCCTGAACAGCAATCAGAAACAACAGCAAGGACGAGACGAGCCCCAACCTCAATACTTTGACTATTGCGAGCAAAACTGCCCCACCAATCAAAGCAACAACCAGCGCCACAACAAAGCTGAGGATTGCGATATAGGCGAGCTCCAGGCCGAACGACCTCGCAGCGACGGCGACAAGCGCGGCATGCGCCAGTGCAGCGAAGGCGGCCGTCGCCACAGCCGCTGGCCAAAGGCGCCGGAATAAGGATGACGTTGAGTGTACGTCAGTCGTATTGACCGCTCTATTATGAAGTTGTGTTTTTGAGTCCTTCAAATTCCGTTCGTCCTTCAAAAATGTCGGTTAGCGCAATGGCTTTACGCCGACCCTTGATCGTCCTCTAATTCACCGAGAAACGCTGCGGTCATTTCGCGCAGAGCTGTATCGTCATAAGTTCTTTCAAGCGCACGCATAGCACCTACTATTGCGGCTGGTGTGGGAGCTACATCGCCGCAATGCTCATAGGCCTGCGCGATGAAGTTCGCCATTTCCAGATAATCCTTGCGGAAGAACCAGATCACCGGCGGCGACTCATCCGTATTCACGGACAGCGAAATGGAGCTGTCATTGTCCATGCCGCAATCGGCAAAAATGCGATCACTGAACTCCGGATGCAGAACCCGAAATCCATAGTCAGTCTGCACAGCTTCGACCCCGCATCGCTTTAGATAAGCGACAGCGTGCTCGGGCGACGCGTTGTCCATATTATCCTTCACGCTCGGTCCCCAGGAAAAGTAATGTGGCTGTGACAAATGTTTTGAAGCTCAATGAATCCCCCTCTTCTATCACCCAGGCCGGTAGTCTGACGCCTTGCTGCTCTATCGAATTCGGCGTTGCGTTACGTGTCTTCTTTAAGTGTGACGATCAGATCGAAATCCGTAACGAACTGATCAATAATTGTTTTCATCTCCGAAGGCGCCTCGTCTTCCAGTCCGCAATGCATGGACTGTATGACATTCGTTGCCCCCTCATCCGCGGTCTCAAGGCACAGGTAATTTCCTGCGGCATCTTCAAATATGCCAATCCCTCTCGCCGGATTGATATAAGCCCAATCCTGTTCGTTCACCTTGGACAGGGCCAGATTATAGATATGGTCCGCCAGAACGCCGTTAGCGGCATAGTTACTCCAAGAGGCTTCCGGACGTATATCAAAATGCCTGAACATGCGTCCCTCCTGCGAACGTTCATACCTTCTTGAAAGGTAACAAATTATGGTGATCTTCGCCATTATCTCGTCACCTTGTCAGGGCTAACCTTACAACGAAGTCAGGAAAGCGATTCAAGGCACCATGAAGACGGAAGACGCATTCGCATTGTTCGAACACGAGTATGACGCCGATGATGGTCTGCTCACGAAATTCCGTATGAGCGACGATGTGGAGACTGAGCGGCTCGAACATTTCCTGAAGGCACTGACCGTCCTCTCTGAACACTATGAAGGACAAACGCATGTCGAGAAGCAGATGGCCTATCGGGTGATGTCGTTCCGCGACACGCTGTCGGCCAGCGCGAGCCACTGGAAAGTCACCCGCCCGGAAGGCCTCACCATACAGATGACCACAAAACTCATCATTGCCTTCAGCCATGTATTTGCCGGGTGATCATGTCAAAATCGAGCAAACTGATCACGCACTTTGAGGACTGTGCCTATCTCAAATCCTATTATGGTATGTCGCGAGATATTTATGTTTACCAAGACCATGTGGAGATCATCTTCAGGATCATTCTCAACGATCATGTCAGCTTTAGCTTTGAGCGTGTAGGCGCACATGATGATGCCGCTATTGCTAGCCTTAAAAAATATGTGGAACGCTCGACTTATCTGGAAGCCGGTCTGCCATACAGCTCCAAAGCCGTCATGAATTCGGCCATCAAAGGCTTTATTCGTGATGTCTTGAATGATGCCGTCCCAATGCCGGATAACACGTATGTATTTACGGACGACAAAGCACGTCTGGAACTTTTCCTGGAAGACGAAGACTGCGCCTTCATTTGGGAGGATGAAGAATGATTGCACGCATGAACGATTCCAAAACCATAAACCAGAAATGGCGCGAAGGCTTCGTGGTCGGCTATGACTGCATCGCTCATGGCGACGGGCACATCGTCTTCGCAAATGCTTACAGTCTCTACGATCCGAACACGCACGAAACGACACTCTACTGGTCGCCTCTCTGCGATACGACACTCGCCTCGATCCTGAAGTACAATGACGATGTCTGGACCGAGGTCGATATCTTCCATCATCCCTTTGAGTTTGAAGGCCAGAAGATCGTCTTCGGTAATGGCGGCATGGGCAATGAAGGCTACATCGCCTCCGTGACACCGGACAATGATCTCAACTGGAGCCTGTTCTTCACCAATTCCAACCCGATCATGCGCGCCGAAATGCAAGGTCGCACCATCATTGCCCATGGCGAGACAGGCTTTATCGCCCACATCAACATCGACAATCCGGCGGATATCTCCGTCACCCATGAAAACGCCAGAAAGGATATGTAGAAGGTCATGTACCGCTATATCCAGATCGCGAGCGATTCCACATTCTCGACGCACCCATGGAAAACCATAAAAGTCCTCATCACCTCCATCGGCATGGCAGCGGCCGTGACAGCATGCTCTGAACCCGCTTCTCCAACGAATCAGACCCCTGACAGCTCGCGCTCGGCTGGGCCGGTGTTCACGACACCCACCGTCAAGCTTCCATTAGCAACTGGCGAGCCCGTTCTTTTCGGAATCAAATCCTGCAAGGTTTACAAATCTGCGCCGTCCGCCGGCGCACCGGAAACCTGGACGCTCCTGTTTGAGCCCGCACCCTACCCCTTACCGCAACAATGCATCAGAGAACGCCTCGAATTTGACGGGAAATATATCCAGATCGAAATCGGCACTCAGGCACTGGGTGCAGGCGGATGCTGCACGACCTATGCGGCTTACCGCAGCCGCGACGGTGAGAACTGGGAGGTCCGCCCGGCGACTTCGATCACCGAGTGGCAGGTATTGGAATAACGAGGCGGACAATGTCTGATAAAATAAAAGTCGTGCATGAGGGTCGGGGTGGCTATGTCGAATACCAAAACGTTCGGGACACAATCGATCACGTGGGCGAAGGCTATTTCTGCATTCATTTTCCGGATGGGAAGAAGCACAGAGATCTGAAGATCCACCAGCGCGCATTGACCGCTTATGCCGAAAGTCATGACCCGAAATGGTATGTGGGCAGCTGAAAGTTACGGTGTCTACTCTCAAGAAATCTGGATCGATTCTCATCTCTGAACGTGATGATGAAGCTTCACCGAACAAAGGTCACCCTCAAATGATAACAGGCAGCAGCGACATAGCGCGTCTTTTCTCACTCTTTCACGACGGCGGAATTAAGCAATACGAACTGAAGCAGGACAAGCTCATTCTTGAAGTTGGCATCCTGTATCTGGCTCAAAGGATTTCTCCGGAATTAAAGGGATTTCATGTCGAACTCGAAATTTCCGGCCCGATCAAATTCGTGACCTGGCCAGACCATGAGACAAAGGAGTCGAGAACGCTGACGGATCTGGAATTTATTATGTCCACTGATCTGCAAATCCTCGAAGCAAATGATGATGATGGCACTGTTAAAGTCACATGTGCTCAACATGCCTTTCCGTCAGACTTTATCGGAGGCGACCTCTTTGTCCGGACACAGAGCGCGAACGTTTGGGATGTAAACAACACCTACTATTCGATCAAATTTTTGGAAAATCTTTGCAAGTCGTACTGGGAAGAATGGAGCCGTCGATAAAATACTTTGAGGTCAACATTCAAACTTCGTCATGCCCCGGCATGTACCGGTCGAGGTGTTCGGTATCCAGAATGCTGCCATCCGGAAGGCCGATCTCCACAATCCCTGCGAACTCACCGCTCCAATTGGATACTTCAATCGTCCAACCATTGCTGGCGCGGTATAGAACATCGCCCTTGATGCGCTCTTGCGGATCGTGATCAGGCACGAGCGTTACACCACCCGTCTCGATCTTTTTCAGAACACCTAAAACATCATCTTCCGATATACTCATTCATCCGTACTTTTATTATCCGGACATTGAAAAAGTTCGAACTCGTCGATCAAAATCGTTGATCCATCAACTGTTTCATACGACTCACCGATCAGATTGCCCTGACCACCTGACTTGATCCGCAAAAAGCCGGTATCCCAACCAGATGGCGTAATTTCAACGACCCCGTCGTAACCCAATAGAATATCTGCCCGGTGCATTTGGCTCGGATCGGCAGGAAAGCCGCCTTCCGGCGCCGTGTCTGCAAAGACACCGTCGCTGCTGACGAAGAAATGGAAAACGAAACCGCTGGAAGAACAGCTCTCATACCAGGCGCCGTGCAGCCAACTGAGATCATCGTCCGTCACAGTGTCCGCCGTTACGTCATAAAGCGACTGCAATTGCGCGGTCCGCGCCGCGGTCAGCTCTGTGAGGCAGTTCAACTCATCCTCATGGCGGGAGGTGCCGCCACTCATCAAGCGATAAACAGCCGCGCAATGCGCATCTCGATAGTTCGACCAGGCCGCCTGCCCCAGCTCCAGGCTTTCACTGATGTCAGCGGGCTCGACCATGAAATCCTCGAACTCGTTGTTCTCGATCTTGGTCTCGACAGCTTCAAGCGTTTGTTCCATTTGCGCGTCGGCCGCTTCAAACGCTTCCTGCGCCACGCACATGTCTTCCGGTAAGTCGCAAGCGGTTTCCGCGTAACTGCTCAGCGCGAACATGGACAATGCCGCAACCAATACAAATCTCATAAAAATAGTCCCCTGATAAAATGCTCGATAAGCTTGATCCGGCTTATCACGATGTAAAACAATGGCTTTTCCTAGGTAGGATTTGGTTCGTCTTGCAGCGGGCACCACCGCTCGGCATCGAACCAGCCAGCCCCCACATGATCATCGGTAAACCGCGCAATGGGATGCGTGCCCATCTCGGGACCATTCCACTCGCGTAACGCCAACCCTTGTGCTGCGATCAAGCGTTCCTGTTCTTCTGTGTCGGCAATGTCGCGTTTTATCTTCCGGATTTGCGGCGCTTGGGTTTCGAACCATTCGCGCTTTTCTTCAAACCAGGCCAGGCATTCCGCGACCTGCTCCGGCGTAAGTGCGAAAAGCTCATAGATGCGGATCTCTTCCCCAGCATCGCTCTTGAGACGGAACCAGACATCACGGCCATCCCATTGCGCGAGCCCGGACACCGGACCGTCATACCACTCCCGCCAGCAGATCAGGCTGATCTCATTCCCGTCGACGAATTTCGCTGCGGTGTTCATTTCACGCCAGTCTTTTTCTTAAACGCTTCACGACCGTCTCTCTCGCCTGCCTCGTCAGGAAGACGTGAGGAATCTTCATCAGGAACGGCCAATAGATAAAATCGCCCCTTCTCCGGTGCGACGCACAAATATAGTCTATCAGCTCCGCGGTGCTTGCACGATCAAAGGCCCACAAATTCTGATTTCTATACTCTATTTGAAAATAGGCTTCCCTCGGCCAGTCCAGAGTGTGCTTGCTCCGTTTGCCACAAGACTCGCAGACGAGGGTACCTCGCCAGTCGCTTAAGGAGCGGAACTTATTTTCGGAACGCGCCCAATCATCTGTTCGATATCCTCGCGGAAGATCGCTTATCGACGGGAGGGCGTTGCCCATAAGCCCATGATAATAGATCGCTGAATGATAATCCTGCCCATTCGGACCTGCCTGCTTCAGGCAATCAAAGTGTTTCGATTTTTCAAACCAATGAAGATCTTCGTTCGTCTTGATCCTGACGCGTTCCGCAAATTCGAAAGCGGCCTCACCTAGACATTCGGGACACGTGACAGCCACAAGATGCGGCATGACGCTATGATAGGAATATGAACTCACCTGAACGTCCCCTACTCCCATCCAGCTGATCCGGGAGAATTAAGTCCGGAATGCGTGAGATGGGTTTGCTCGGCTTTAAGATGCAAGACTCGCTGCCGGGTTTACAGCCCGAATTCACAGACGCAGGCCATAAAGCGTTGAAACGGATCGCGGGTGGCAACCAGCTCGAATCGCTGTCGCACTCGGTGCAGACCAGAGTTCCACCAACTCAGCCAACCGCAGATCACGGCGCTTCTAAACGCCAGCCAAAGAAAGATGAGAGCGAACCGGCTGCATCGCATTTAAAGGCGTGGCGGAGAGGAAGGGACTCTCCCGTCACAACTGGATTTCCAATTTAAAATCAATAACACACTGATTTTACGCCGTTATCACCTAGATTTTGTCACACAAGTTGTTACACAGCACGCATGAAATCAGAAATCCCAGACACAATCCGGCGCGGCCTCACATATCATTTCAAAAAACGGATCCCGAGAGAGCTAGTTGGTCAGCCGCCTTTTCGATCCGGACAAGAGTTCGTTCAGTTTTCGCTACAAACGAAGTCCCCGCAGGAGGCTCTGCGCTCCATGGACCGCGCCTATGCAAAATACCATCGACTTATAGAAGCGGCGCAATCTGCCAATGAAGGCAACTCATCTCTGATTATTGCCACAACCAAGCCCCAAAGAAGAATACGCCAGCCTACCGCAGATGACCTCGGCCGCGCAGTGGACCGCTTCCACGACCGCTACATTGCACAACACACCAACATTCACGACCTGAAGGACAACAGGGAATTTGGCTCGCTCGGCGATAAACTGATCGCCGGAAAACTGGAAGATGACTGGCTGCGCATCCAGAATGAACTTGAGACTGCCCCCTTTTTTCCGGATCGCACTTTGGAGACGGCTGGAGAGATCCTTGAGGAAAACAACTGGGATATGGACGTTGATGGCGAGCTGTTTGAACTGTTCTGTGACAGACTGAGATCCGCAGAACTCGATGCGATTAGGAGAATTCTCGAACAGTCTGCGAACCAGACCCACATATCTTCGAGCGAACTCCGAAAGCGACAAGCTGAGCATCGAACTCAGAATTATCGAATTTCTGACGCGGTGAACGATTACATAAAAGCCGAACCCGAGAAGCGCGAAATGCACGAGAAGATGCAAACCGCATGTGAGTTGTGGGAAAATCTGACCTCGGTCACCAAGGTCGCGGACATTGACCAGGGTCTCGTTGTCGATTTTACCGATATGATGAGAGAGATGCCAGCGAACGCCAAGCAGCGTTTCCCTAGCTTGTCTCCCGCTGAAGCTATCCGCGCGAACAAGGGTCGTCAAAAGCCATATCCGACGGTTTCGCCGCGCACAATAAAAACGAATTATGTCGGTCCACTGAGCACTTGTCTTTCAATGGCTGTAGGACGAAAGCGTGCCAGGAATAATCCGTTTTCCGGCGTCAAAGTGTTCGGCTCATCCAAGAAATCACAAGACAGGAGGCCCTTCAAAATCAGGGAGCTAAAAGTTATTTTCAACCAACCGGTGTTTCAGGGAAGTCATTCATTGAGACGACGGAACTCACCCGGCTCCAATGTTTATCGGGATCATTTCTATTGGCCGGCTATCATCTCCCTGTATTCGGGCATGCGTGCTGACGAGATAGCAAACCTTAAGGTGGCGGACATCAAATCGACGGAAATCGAAGGCGAGCAGAAGCCATACATTGACGTGCCCGGCACGAAAACTGAGAATGCCCTTCGAGAACTCCCCGTCCACCCCACGCTGATCGAACTCGGCTTTATGGATTACGTGGAAGCCCAAAAGTCCGAAGGGCACGACCGGCTGTTTCCAGACTGGGCTAAGCCAAATGGTAAAAAGCGATCTGAAGGACGCTGCATTCGCAATTTCAACGAGAAGGTTGCGGCTGCCGCGATCGAGTCTGACCGACGACCAACTTTCCATTGCTTCCGGCATACATTGTTGAGCGAGCTTGAAAGCAATGACTTTTCGCCCACGCTCATGGCAAAGTTAGCTGGCCACTCCATCAAGGAGACCACCGCTGGCAAGCACTATGTTGTTCCGGAACTAGAAAAATATTACGAACGCTTTTGTTCTGCAGTGAAATATGACGGGTTGAACATCGTCAAAATCCTCAAGCGGGACTGACCAAGCACAGCGAGCGCCATCTAGACCTGAGCCTCGATTTGGTCCCGCATTTGAATGGAGAGTCTGTCGCAAGGAGACAGACAAGGCGGAACAGCAAATTCAGCGAAGAACAGATCATCACGATTCTGGCGGAACAGGAGCTTGGGATGACGAAGATCTATAGAGGTAGTCTTCAGCTTTCCACTCTTTCAAAATCGATGCGGCTCGTGAAATACGAAGATGCAATTTTCGACTCACTGCTCCAACGCGCGGCGCGTCTCGAACCGACAACGACCAGATAATAACAGGCACAATTTCTTGAAAATAAGCACCATCCAGCGGCGACTCGCGAAAGCGCGGCGTAGTAGCGAATTTGCATTCGATGCCAAGCTCAATTCAGAACAGGAAGCCCTTCGCAAACACTATGGTGACGACGGAACGGCGGCAGCCTCCATGCTTGATGAGACCGGATTGATTAGCGGACTTGTCGATGAAGCCGCACTAATAGCCCTCTATTCGCTGGGTGAGCACTGGCGAAAGCACCCAAAAAAGCCGGCTAAGAGCGCGTTCGCGCAAAAGGTGATAGACGCCGCAATACCATGGTGGCGTCTCGCCTATGGACTTGATTGCATTCGATACAAGGAACCAGATTATCACGAGGTCGGATCACATCCTGACTATACACCAGACCACTTGGTGAACCGCTTCATCGGCGAAAGCGCGATCCAACTTGCCGATTACTATCATCGTCAGACAATTAAGTATCCGCGCGGAAATGCGAGTCGCTCCAAAGAACACGATGCTCTAATTGCTGAGCAAGCTGCTTCATCGCCGGGATTTGCGAAAACAGGCTTGCCGACGCGTTATCAGCAACACCTGAAAATCGCCGAAGCCTACAGGAAGTTCGAGAGCATCCGCTGTGCATTTAGTGACGTAGCTGTAGTGCAATTAGGAACTGAAGCTTTTGACCTCAAGCTAAGTGGTGAGAAGACAACTAGGCACATGAAAACAAGCAGTGGAGTTCAACACTCTAAGGAGCTTGTTCAGGCCTACATCAAGAGACTGGCCAGCCTCCCCACCTTCGGACCATGGGATAGAACAACCGAACCAGTCCGTGCAATAGCCATGGCCCGAGCGATCCACTCATCAGGATCCCATGGCATTGCCCTCACTGCGGACCTTACTTCTCAGTCACTCGGCATGGCAGTGATGTCAGAGCGAGATACCGGCTCGGAAATTCAAGATCGACTTCGCCGGTACCTGAAGAAAGAATTCGGGAGATGCCCTGACTTTTACTTCATCGTCGAACGCGGTTTGGGTCAGGTTCCTCACCTGCATGGCGCGATCGACCTTGAGCCCACCGAAGACACGCTTAATCGTCTATCATCTGTTCTACAGAAATTGGCACGCGCCGAATTTCGAGAGAACAAGGAACGCTGGTCCGACGCCCAACCGCTGAGGACTCCTGCGCGTTGGGCAGCTTATCCTTATAAGCACTCCCTGACGAGCCGGTCGAAATGGCAGGTGTACTCCCTGCTCCGCGCAACGCAGCCGTTAAGCAGAAGAGGTCAGGCGGAGTGGGAAAAGATGCGTCAGGAACAACGCTATGCGCGCGCAGTGATGAAGCGAGTAGACGCCGCAAAGAAGTAATCTCGGTGTCTTGAGCGCCAAACCATTTCCAGAATACCGAATGATCGACTCAGGAAAGTCACTGACACGCGTTTGGCTCTTCTCCGGTGGGATGATTGGCCCCCAGCACAAAAACGGCTCTCATGGAGCTCTGAAAGCGCACTCGCCTATTAAGAGAAGTCTGAGTGTTTAGCCGGATCTTCGACCCTGGTGCCGCGGCAGATATTCGAAAAAGCGATCAGGAATACCCATAGGCAGAAGCGACGTCTGGATAGCTCCGAAGCTGACACTGGAGACAGTGCAACGTTTATGCTTGACGCCCTATTAGCCAAACAAATTTGAACCAAAATCACTTTGTCAGCATGACTTATATTTATTTCAATGACCTAGATTACTTTCAACACCATCCCGCTATATCTGGGCACATTCCATATTTACCGAACATTTTCCCATTGACGAGCGGTTTAACGATGATGACTGTAAGTTGATGGCAGGCGGTAAAGCTATAGAATGATAGAGAAGTATCCCCGTGATTGGGACGGAAGCGAATGGGAGCAATTCAGTTTGCGGCTTGTTCGCGAACGTCATGGCGCTACAAATGTTCAATCAATTCCGGCTCGCGTTAAGGGCGATCTTGGTATCGAATGTTTTACGACCGACGGGTGCGTATACCAAAGCTACGCTCCCGAGGAAACCGGAGACACCGCCAAAGCAGCGAGCGCCATGCGCGCGAAGGCTAATCGGGATCTAGGAAAGCTCGCAAAGAACGAAGACAAGATTGGCAAGCTTCTGAGCGGAATGAAAATAACCCGCTGGATAATGTTGTGCCCGTTCTTAGATGACAAGGAAGTCGTTACAACGGTCGCCGCGAGAGCGCAGAAAATCCTAGAATCTGGCTTGCCGTTTATTGATTCTGATTTCCACGGGCTTGTTCACTGCCAAGAGGACTTTTCGAAGGAGATTGACCGGATCAGACTCGAGGCCTGTGGCGCGCCCATAACGTTGAAAACACCCAACACTGATGAAATAGCGCAGGTTGGCAATACGATTGACGAAACCCTCGATCAAAAAATTGGCCGCGGATTCCCCAATCTCGACTCTAATCAGGCGAGCATAAAGAAGGATGGATTCATCCGCACTCATATTAGGTCCGAGAACGCACTTGAACAACTAAAACGCGACGCACCGGAACTTTGGGAAAAGGCAACAACTGCGATTGCGCTAGAGGAAGATAGATTAGAGACCTCCGGCACAGTAACTGGACCTACTGGCGATCTCCTGACTGGCGAGCAGGACAGATTGTATCAAGCGCTCACGTCAGCGCTTCCGACGCTTGAAACAAACGCTCTTCGCGCAATTGCAATGGGACAGATTGGAACATGGCTTATCGAGTGCCCGCTCGATTTCACAACATCTTCAAGCGGCGCCTCGGAATGAACGGACAGGACACTTCCTTTGTTTTCAGCGAGCGTCGGAAACCCTGCTCAGGGGATATGCGGATATCTTGGCGCGTGTCCGTCACGCTGTTGGCTTTGCTGCATTCACGCGGCAAAAAAGCATCGTTCGCCAAGCTGCATGTTCTGAACGACGCTCTCCGCTCCCAAGCATCGCAAGATAAGCTTGAGGCTATCCTAGAAGATAGAGCGCCACCATACATTTGGCGTTTGCGGGTCGAGCCAGCCTTCTCACGCGCCCTCGACTTCCTCGTTGGAGAAGGGTTCGCTGACTGGTCCGTCAGTAGCAACCGCACAACACTAAAGCTAACAGAAACAGGAACAAAAGCGGCAAAGGAGATCGATTCCCTTGATGATGTTCTTGTCAAAGAGCGGATATTTCTCAAGGGGTGGGCGACGCGAATTTCCGAGTCCTTCGTCCAGCGTATACTATTAGTAGGAAAGCGCCTTCTATGATTCAGATCCGACATATAAGGCTCAGGTCCATAACCGCCGACAACACGTACGGTGTCGATCTCCCATTGAAGTCTGGCCTGAACGTCATTCAAGCAGATAACACATCAGGGAAATCAACGACGCTAATGTCGATCATCTATGGCCTTGGGCTGGAACGTTCCATCGGCCCAAGACTTGAGGTCCCGCTTCCCTACGCCATGCGTGAACGCATCCAGAGCGATCCTGACAGTTCTTATGAATCTGTGCTTGAGTCTCATGTAGCTATTGAGCTTGTTAACGAGGATGGAGAATACATGACGGTCCGGCGCGACATTGCCGGCACCGCCGAACAGAAGCTCGTTCGGACTTGGGACTGTCGACTGGAAGAAGTCGACCGTGGTCTTGGCAACCAGCGCGACTTTTTCCTTTACGATGCCGGCGCGGCAGTTCGCGAAGATGGATTCCATCATCGCCTTGCCAAGTTTATCGGCTGGGATCTGCCGCAAGTACCTCGGTTCGATGGTGATGAAGGGCTCCTTTATATCGAAACACTTTTCCCGATGTTCTTTGTCGAACAAAAGCGGGGGTGGTCCACCGTCCAGGGGCCGCTTCCAACCTACCTAGGAATACAAGACCTCCCACGCCGGGTGCTAGAGTTTATTCTCGATCTTGATGCCGGAAAGGTGCGTCGCCGCAGGAGCGAGCTGCGTAAAGAGCAATTGATACTGCAAGCCCGTTATCGCGAACGTCGCAGGGAGGTTATAGAAGGAGAAAGCACACTGGTTCGGATATCAGGCCTCCCCCACGAACCGACGGCTAGCTTTGGTCAAGACAGTGTAGTGCAACTATCAATCTACTATGGCGAAGAATGGCGCTCTCTTGTCGATGTTTCTGAAGAGATCAGAAACAGGATCAGCGCTTTTGATGAGTCTGAGTTCGATTTCGTCGATGACGCGGAAAACGGTCTAAAGAGAGAACTTGAAGAGACTGAAGAGCACTATGCGAATTTGAATTCGCAAATCCAAATTCTTGGGCAAGACTACCAACTCGCCAACAGCGAGAGACAAGGTTTTCAGGATCGTGTGGCGGCGCTCGAAACCGATCTTCTACGCAATCAAGATGCCCTCAAGCTGCAAAAGCTTGGTTCGACACTCGGGTCGGCTTCGACTGACCATACATGTCCGACCTGTCAGCAAGCTGTGACAACTGAACTGCTCCCAGCAGTCAGTCGCGAAGCAATGGGACTCGAAGAAAATATCGTTTTCATAAGGTCCCAACTCGAATTGTACCGCGCGATGCTCGGGTCGGTTTCTGAGAATATGGATCTCTTATCCGTCCGGTATCGGTCTATGCGTGAAGATGTTCAGGAACAGCGTTCGAAAATTCGGTCTCTAAAACGTGACCTCCTTCGGCCGACTAAGAGTCCAGCACGCTCCGAGATGGAAGAAATTGTACGCTTGGAAGCTCGTCTGGAAAGGTGGCAAGCTCAACAGGAGAAAATTGATGGAGCCGTCGAAGGTTTGCGAGAGATCGCCCGAGACTGGGCACGCGTCGTTGCTGAATTAAAGGAACTTGGTCCTGGAAATCTCACTGTTTCGGATCAAACAAAGATCAACGCTTTTCAAAGTATCATTCAGACATTGCTCGGCCGCTTCCGCTTTTCTTCCTTTCGAGCGGATGACATTACACTTTCCCCCGACGACTTTCGCCCACAAGTCGTAACAGAAGACGATGACGGCAACAGGGTCGTCAAAGACATCGGTTTCGAAGCATCCGCCAGTGATGGTATTCGCTTAAAATGGTCATACATTCTTGCGCTGGTGCAGCTGTCAAAGAAGTTTCAAACAAATCAAATGGGGTTCGCAGTGTTCGATGAGCCTGGGCAGCAACAAATGCGCGAATTGGACTTGGCCGCCTTCTTCAATGCTAGTGCCAAAGGGGCCGGAACCGAGCGCCAAATCCTCGTAACCACATCGGAGATTCTGGAACGCGTGAATGCGGCGCTCGATGGGGTTGATGCTACTATTTACTCTTACGCAGGCTTCATTCTCAAAAAGATGTAAATTGAGCATGGGTTGTTTCGCAAACAAAGCATACGCCAACGAGCTAATGCAAAAGTCTACTTAGTCTTTCTTCCTTCCCAAGGTGTGCCCGTTGCGGCGTTAGCCGCAAGATGCCCAAGTGTCGTGAGAAATTAGGGCCATTCAACCCGATTAAACTTGTCCCAAGCTGTCTGAGCGTAAACGCGATCGACCTGCATAGCATGTACAATCAACCCTTCGACATGGTTTTTGAGTCCATAAACACTGCGGAAATTCTTGTGTGCAGCATGCGCTACAGGGCCCACACTCTCGGGAGACATAAAGTGCAGGTGCTGGTCTAAATTTTTTCTATAAGACTTTGCCAGACGAGGCTCATCGCTATCGACCAACAGACCAAGAACAATCCTGCGCGATCCTGGCGGGCAAATTTTTGTTTTAGCATAATGCGATTGAAACCCATGATTACCCAATTCCGACTTAACCAAAGAGATAAGGGTCCGAGCATCATCCCGCCCAAAGCTCTCATCGTCAGTCGAGAAGCTCAGATCGTCAGCGTAGCGAGAGTAAACAAGCCCACGATCGTTGGCGATCGCCGTCACAATTTCATCAAAGCGCTTCATAGCGAGATTAGCCAGCATCGGACTAGTGGGCGCGCCTTGCGGAAGATGCCCTAGCAACGGGCTGTAATAATGCGGTATAGTGAAATCTTCTTTTTCCGGCGAATGCCATTTACGGCCCCGGCGCGCAAAGGATTGCTGCCCCATGCGGGTGCAAATTCTGGCCAACTCAAACGCCACAAGTGGCTGATAGCCTGCCGATGAGAAAACATGAAAAACTTGCTGCTCACTGACAGACTCAAAGAAATTTACGATGTCCATTTTAATGAGCCACCGGCACCCACAGTGGCGCTCAGCCGCATCAACAATCTGGCTTCCCGATTTGAACGCTGTGCTGGCTGGGTTCACGGAGAGGTTCTGTAAGATTTGCGTATTTATCCATCTCTGCACCGCCATAAGCCGGTCATCCGGCACACTTATCATTCGATAGCGGGCTTTTGTTTCGCCGGGGAGTTGGCGCTTGAGCATGCGAAAGACTTTATAGGGTTCTTCGCCAAAGCGTTCGACGCAATTGCGGAGAAAGCCATAACTTACGCCCGTCAAATGCGACAGATGCTTCAAAGTAAAAATGGGCGGAACTTGCCGAACGCGAGCTCTTTGCAGAGAGCGTGTGCGCTTTGCATTTTGAATAAGCTGCGCGGGCGCATTCGCTTCTCTTGCAGTTTCAGTAAAGGATTGAGAGCGCCAATTGGTCAATTTACTTTGACCGCCGAAGGCGGATCGTGAACAAGGTGCTACGGAAGACGTCGCACCAGGACGCAGCTTGTTCATGATTTGCAACATGAGGCCGCTTTAACGTAGGCAAGCGAAAAACGCTGCCCAAGGCTGGGTTGCTGCCGATTAAGCTAAGCAATCCACCGAGCCCTGTCTGAAACAGACCGGGCATTAGCTAAACTGATCCATTGGCGCTCTCAAACTTTGAGGCACATAATATCCACTCTTCCCCCGAAAGCGTGAGGGTGCGAGTGCCTGCTTTTCTCTTAGAACCTCCAATTCGGTATAGGCTTGTTTCGTAAGTCGGTTATCAGCGTCGATCCATCCCGCCGCCCTAGCGCGCATCAGCGCGGCTTTTACTTGAGCTATAGGTAATTCTGTTCGCGATGATACTGTCTCCGCAGTGCGGGGCCTGCGTTTAAGAGCAGCAAGAACGAGAAGTGTTTCGTCACTACCGGCTGGGAGCCCTTGCGCCTGAGCGAGGTGGGCAATGCGCGACTCCGACAGCCGCAGCAATCTGCGTGCAATTGAATCTGCCTTCTCTTGCCTGCGTAGAGGCTGGATCGCCGACGTAACGCGCCCCGGAAACAGAGGCTCCCATTTGCGTCCACGCTTGAAAAGTAGTCTTGGCGCGTTATTCGGAACGCCGTGAGCGAAAGCAATCAACGCCCCGCAATTACCATATCCCAGCGAAGGGATGCCTTTGGCTTCAGAGTAAGTTGGACCGTATCGATCGCACATTATGGCCATGGCTGTCCGGCGATAAGGCGCGAGTGTGCTAAGCGTCGGTGCCGCTTGATACTCAATGATTTCAGGCTGGCATGTATGGCTCAAGATTTTCGCTCGGCCTTCCGGGGTGGCAGAATGACAAATCACAATGAACTTCAAGAATTGTCCTGAGGCCCAAGATTTCGTGGACGCATTGCGCCATGCCGCGTCCAAATATTCTGAAGACTGATTACCAGTTCCGACAAAGTCCGTGATTAAAACAAAGCGTCTGATTTTATTGCGGCGTATGGCATTCGGGCCAGGATGGTTGAAAAAAGTAGCTGGATCGCCTCTTTGAACTTGGGTTGCGATCTGAGCCAATATCCCTTCGCTACCAACTTCATGGCGCCCTGCATGTGTTGAATCAACGGGCTTTGGCCCGCCCCCTATAGATCGCTTTACTTTACCCTTCTGCTCATCAAAAAGTCTATTTGGGATGCCTTTATACCGCCGCACCTTTCGCTCCACATATAGCCCAAACGGTCCAGTATGCGTGTTGGGTAGAGCGCGGAGCATCTGCAAGGTACGCTGCTGAAATTCATCAGTGCTCACATAAAGAAGGTTCTCTACCAATTCGACAGCCAGATCTCTGTCCGCACCTTCAAATTGGCTGAGCCATCCTTTCATCACATTGTCGTTCGGATTTATGTGCATTGAATTAGTTTAGTGAGATCAATACGATTTGCCAGCCAAAATTGAAGAGCATGAGCAAAACACTTATCAGAACGTCCAAAAACGAGCCTTTCAAATTGAGATACAAACAACCAAATAAAAGCTTCCTAGTCATAGAAAGCACCATGGCCATCATGCCCCGACTTTCAGACAAAGAATTAAATTCAAGCGGGACATTACTTTGATCTGAGCAGCTCTCGTGCCTCATTCATTCCGAGAGTCAGACCATTTCATGGTCCATAGTTTGAGGTGGGGCGAGCGCGTCGAAAGCGGCCTCCCACATGCACCAGCGACCGGCGCGCAGCGGAATAAACAACAACTCGTTGGGATACTATGAGACGTCGACCTCGATCATCCGGCTGAGTGTCCATATTCCAAGTGTCCGACTTACCTGAAATCAGGCTTTCGCCCCCACTTTTGGTGACAAGCGCTTTCGGTGATCCACACGGCCCAATCAGAATAACTTCTTTTGCGTCCTTGCCTTACACTCAGCACTACGAATGAACTTTGCCTGCGGTAACCGCAACTTCCCACCCGCATTCCACGAACTAAAGCAGTACCTTCACCATATCGAAAACGCGAATATGGTGACTACAAATGCTCTTCCCCGAACTTGAAGAACTTCCACCTAGAAGCCGGATGTCCTGCTTCCTAGAGCTTAATTTCCAATACCGGAAATCAACACCGCATGAACTCGCGAAAGATCTCGGATACGCTAACGCCAACATAGTAAAGCAGTGGGTGTCCGGCTCAACTAAAGTGCCCCTGAAACAGCTGAGCGGTATCGCTAATCACTTTGATTGCGACGTCGCCGATGTCCTGCCGTGCTGGCTTGCTCAAGAGCTGCCAGATGATCCGCGAATGATGGCGACTGCAAACCGCATCCTTGACGGCTGGGAATGGATGCTCATCGTGGCGGCACGTGATGTTTACAACTACTACGACGAGTAGCAGAGCACGTCACAGATGCGCTGTAGAGCTCACTGAGTTGCTTTCTTGCTTGCCGGAACGAAGACCTGCCATCCGGTGCGATTGTGACTCAGCGATGTTCTGACAGCGCAAATTATTACCAATGCTAATGTCTTAGGTCGAGCAGGTCGCGCCTACCCGGTTGCCTATTTATTTTTCCAAGCCGTCAATCCGGAATTACCCGCAACAGAGCCAAGCACATGAAATCCGTTTACCAATCTTACTGAAACCGAAGTGATGACTACGAGTAATTCTCAATCGTAGCACCCGTGCGAAAGCGGCGGAGCTTGATCTCCAATATTT
Source organism: uncultured Hyphomonas sp. (assembly GCF_963677035.1). Lineage (NCBI taxonomy): Bacteria > Pseudomonadati > Pseudomonadota > Alphaproteobacteria > Hyphomonadales > Hyphomonadaceae > Hyphomonas > uncultured Hyphomonas sp. Next base: position 2,971,801 of record NZ_OY781472.1, on the reverse strand, counting down.
GCCAATTTATTTTTTTGGAAAAGCCTTACCGTTAGCCGGGTTGTCACTGGCGGATCAGCTTCTTGATCGCGAAAAACTCAATGGCGGCGGTGGTTGTACGCTCGCTACTTCTTTGTGTCCCACTTGGGATGTATTGCGGTTCAACTTGGGTATGGCTTGGACGGTTTTTCCATGATGGCCGCATGGCTGCCAGCCCCCCCCCAAGCCCCCCCTCGCATTCACCCTCAAGAAAGCATGACTGCACCCGAAGGATAGATGGTGCCCTCTCTTGAGACAGCGCATATAGACTGCATTTCCGGCGCGCAATGTGCGTCCTCGCCCCAATGGGCTGCATCAGCGCCACGGATGACAAGGCCAACCGGCGTTGTGAGAATGACGATATCGCGCGCCAACATGGGCTTGAGCGGTTCGCATTCGATTCAAGTTTTAGATGCTGATTTGTTCGCAACAGTAGTGAATCAGTTGTAGTCTACTTAGGATAGCACTTTCGCTTTACGGGAGTTCCAGCATGGAGTCGCAAGACCCGCCCAAATTCTCGCATGAACAGGAACTTCGTAGCTGGCTCACAGGCAAAGATCGAGTGTGGAAACAGGCGCTCGCCACTCGAGCCGTACTTAGGGTGATCCCGATCGTCTTTAATCTGCTGGAGTTCCCGACCAACGAGATGCCGGCAAAACGCGAAAAGCGGCTGGTCCTGCAAACATTCCGATCAGCATTCGTCGCCTGGGCCAGCCTCAGTCATAAGTTGGGCAGCTCAATCGCTGCGGTCGCTAACGCTGCAGCAAACGAAACTGCCTCGGCCTCGACGGCGGCGACCGAACAAAGTCCCGAACACTATGTATCCTTGGCCACATCCACCTTGGGCGGTCTATTGGCTGGACCGCCGCCATTCATCGACACCTCGGAGCGCCTTGCTCGGTGGGAAGTCGATATTACGGCCTCAGTCTGTTCTCACGCCCTTCGAGCTGCGAGTGAGACCGACGATGCGGTTCGAATGGAATTTTTTGAGTGCATTGCCGCCGACGCACGCATGCTGAGTAAAGACAACGACGTCCACAAACTTATGAATCAGGAGCTTTGGTTGCCGGAGGTAAGAGGCAACCCGTCGTTTAAGGTCAATTTTCCGCCCTGGGCGCGTAAAGCATTTGATCGGATGGCGAATTCAGACATCGGGCGCAATAGCGCATGGTCAGAATGGATCAGGTGGTATCGAGCAATACTTGCCACACGCACCCGCGCTGCCCACAGCTATTTCGGCTCCAGCCGCGAGGTAGGTCTCGCTACCAGCGACGCTGCGTTTTGGGAGGGCGATCCCGATGAGGTGATGGAGCGGATTAGAAGAGTCAAGAACGCGGCCCCAAACACCAAGCTGGAGATCACGGGATTTGCCAGTGGTGCGCCGGGAGGACAGCCCGATTCGGATATCCGTGTCGCCAAGCCCGAGCAATCTCAGGAAAGGTCAAACGATGCGGTGCGCATAGACGGCATTTCAACGCATACTGATCAACCGACCTCTCTCGACGAATTGGGAAGGCGGCCCTTTGCCCGCGCACTCGTCGAGCGCATGGATAGCGTGCGAGCAGAGAGCGATGACGGGTTTGCTCTGCATCTTCACGCCCCCTGGGGCGCGGGTAAGACGTCCGTCTGGATGATGATGACCGAAATCATGACGGACAAAAAGCGGGACAAGGAGGATCGCTGGATTGCCGTCACCTTCAACGCTTGGAAGCATGAATCGCGTAAAACGCCATCATGGCCTATTCTTGAAACGTTGAAATCGGATTGCATTCGCGGATTGAATTCTCAGGGCAAATGGTGGCGCGCGGTCCGCGTTTGGTTAAAATGGGTCCGGTCGAAGTTCACTGCAAACTTCGGACATTTCTTTTTTCCAATCTTTGCACTTACCATTGCTGCAGCGATCGCTTGGTTGATTGCGCACGGGAGCGAGGAAGACACGTTTCTGTCGAGTCTAACGACGGTGTTTGCGGTCATCGCTTCTGCTGGCGCCGTCTTCACTATATTCTCGGCGGCCGGCCGGCTAATTGTTTTTGGCTCAGTCGCGAACGCCAGCGAATACGTAGAAAATTCCCGCAATCCAACCAAGAAGATCACTGACTTATTCGCGTCGATGGTGAAGATCGCCGATGCTCCAATCTGTATCTTCATTGATGATGTGGATCGTTGTCACGCAAAATATATTGTCGAACTGCTCGGCACCGTTCAGACATCATTCAGGCACAAAAACATTGCCTATGTGGTGGCAGCGGACCGCTTATGGATCAGGGCTGGATTTGAAGAGCAGTACGAAAGTTTTGCGCGCCGTATCGAGAGCGCTGAGCAACCGCTCGGATATTTGTTCCTTGAGAAGATCTTCCAAGTGTCATGTCCGCTTCCGGGCATCAATCCTGAAGTGAAACGCGCCTTCTGGGGGCGGCTGCTCGAACCGGATCAGGCAGATGGCTCAGGTGATGACGTGCACGCCGCGACCGCAGCCTTCGATGCCTCTGTTGCGAAACGTCGTCAGGAACTGCGGGATAAGTTTCCCGAAGGCATTACGCAGAAAGGCGCGGAAGAAGAGCTGGCGGATCTTGCGTCGTATGACAATCGTGCCGCGGTGATGCTTGAACTAGGAACATCGCAAGCCGCCAAAACGCAGGCAGAGCATCTGCTTGCGCGTTATGTAACGAGTTTGCCGGACAATCCTCGGGTCATGAAGCGAATGGTGAATACCTTCGCGCTCCGTTTGGCCATCGGCATACTCGAAGGGGAATCCGTCCCGCCGCATGTTCTTGCGCGCTGGACAATCATTGAACAAAGATATCCGGCGTTGGCCGATCTCCTGGCCGAAACACCGGCGTTTGTCGACAAGCTTGCCGCTCCACCAGCGTCCGATGGCACGCGAAACCTTCCAATCAAGCTTGAACCGTTCAAGGATTCTGCGGCGCTGGAAATCATCGGATCGCACGGCGAGACGGGGCTCACCTCCGAACATGTTCGCACGATCACGATGGGTTCGAGGGGATAGCGCCGTGAGAGTTCGGAAAATGGTCTCGGCATATTCGCCGCTTCGCTTCACTCATCGCGCATCCAAGGGGGGCGCTGAATAAGAAACCGAGCCTTGCCCAATCCATATTTAACTTTGAGTGCGCTAGCGCTTGCGGCAACCACGGTCATCATCGTTCGGTAAGATCGGAAAGCTTCTCGCGTTCCTATGTGCGGACCGCCACCATAGCGTAGCTCGGCCATCTTCTCCCAGTTTGGAAGTTTGGATAACTCGGCTCGCGCAAACGGAGGAGGTTCGCCCGGCGTCCGATCATAGAGAATGAATAGGTCGTGGGTTTCCTTGAACGAGCCAGCGCGTTGCTGTGCGAGCGTTTTTAAAGCCAATTCACAGGCCATTTGCATATCCCAGTGAGCGATTTTGGTTTGCTCCGAACCGGGCTCGACCAGATGACGCGCTGCGCGCTCCATGTGCGGAAGAATTGAGTCCCTTAGTTCGAGAACAGTCGGGTCGGAGACCTCCATGCCCATAAACACGATATGTGTGGCACGCAGCTTCGTCGCGACCTCTTTCGCAATCCTATGAGCGGATTTGGCATCGCCGGCTGCCAGGTTCTTGAAATTCGGCCCATTCTGTACCCAGCCGAGAACGTTTTCGTCTGGCTGTACTGCGTCGTGGAAGCAGAGCCACGTTGTTTCACCCGGCGTTTCGGCTTCTTTAGTCGTGAGCGGGACCTTCAACAAATATGGCGTGTCGCGTATGAGAACGACTGCATCCCGACCTGCAGAGCGTCCTGCGTCCATAGCTTCGCCGAAACGATCTCTATACCATTGCTCTGTATGCCTGTAGACTAATCTAAACCACTTTGAGGCAGCGTAGTCCTTGAGTTCTCCAGGCGGCGCAGGGCCGCCTTCACTCCGCTCGTCAACTTCCAGAATGCAGAGTTCGACAAAATGGGTCGCCGCCAACATCGGCCGTAGGTGGAGCGGCGTTCCCTCTTTCGCGATTATTCGGTCGATAACATCAAGAGACGCGTCCATCGCGTCTTCCAAGGATGGAGGATGCTTAGTTTCGTCGATTTTAGAAAACTCGTCAGTCATTTCGATTGAAGTTAGTCAGTTGATGGAATCGGAACGCGCAGTATTCAACGCGAACCTGAACGAAACCCAACAAAGCCAAATAGCCCTTTATTTCAGTAGGTTAATTTGAATTTTGAGAGAAGAAAATGGAATGGGCGATGAGCTTCGAACTCACGCTCCCAACCTTGGTAAGGTTCGCTCAGGTTAAACTGAAGCCGGGCAATTCCGACGTATCGGAAATGCCGAAATCTGCATCCGGAATAGGAAACTGGGTTGTCACACATTGTGTTACACGAAGGTGCTGCAGCCAGACCAGATATTGGCCTTATTTTACAATGAATACAGCGCATTAGCAGAAGACTCGGAAATCTGGCGGAGAGGAAGGGATTCGAACCCTCGATACGCGTTAACGTATACGCCCTTAGCAGGGGCGCGCCTTCAGCCACTCGGCCACCTCTCCAGCGCGGACTGTCGGTCTATTGAATGGTTCGCCCAACCGCAAGCCCCCATCGTCTTATCGGCTGCGGTTGTTGAGGAATAGCCCATCTCCGCTGCGCGAAAGGTGCCTTTGACTGTATCCGGCAACACGTCCTGTGGTAGTTACCTATTTCCGCATTTCGCAAGCTGGTTAGGCAGGGCAGATGACCGAATATTTCAAACCCGTCCCGTTTCCCCTTTGGCAGGAAGACAAGCAGGCATTTGCCGATGCACTCGGCCGGTCGTTCCGGGAAACCGGTTTTGCCGTCATTTCCGAACACCCGGTTTCTCAGCCGATTATCGATGCAAACCTGCAAGCGACCAAAGACTTCTTCGCCCTGCCCGAAGAGACCAAATTGAAATATGACGGCCGCGCCGGCGGGGGCCAGCGTGGATACACAGCTTTTGGGACGGAGAACGCCAAGGGCAAAGCCGAAGCCGATCTCAAGGAATTCTGGCACACCGGCCGCGCACTGCCAGCTGCCTCCCCCTACCGGGCGACCATGGCAGAAACGCCATCTGTTACGGAACTCCCTGACTTCGATTCTGCTACGCGTGGATTGTATGATGCGCTCGACCTGTTCGGCCGTCAGCTGCTGCGGGCCGTGGCCCTTCATCTGAAGCTGGAAGAGTCCTGGTTCGACGACAAGGTCGATGTCGGTAACTCAATCCTTCGGTTGCTCCATTATCCGCCACAGACAAATCCGCCGCCCGAAGGCTCCGTCCGGGCGGGCGCCCACGAGGATATCAATGTCATCACGCTTCTGTTGGGCGCCGAAGAAGCCGGGCTGGAAGTGAAGCACCGGTCCGGCAAATGGCTCGCCGTGAGTCCGCCGCCCAACGCACTCGTGATCAATTGCGGAGATATGCTGCAGCGGCTGACAGCCGGAGTCCTGCCATCCACGACACACCGCGTGGTGAACCCCTCACCCGAACGGTCACGGTTCCCCCGTTACTCGACCCCCTTCTTCCTGCACTTCAACCAGGATGTGATGATCGAGGCATTACCGGGCTGTGTTGCGGAAGGCGGTAAGCCTGAGCCTGCAATTACCGCTCAGGATTATCTGATGGAACGTCTCCGCGAAATCGGCCTCGTTAAAGCGTAGGTCTGTACCGCAGAGTCAGATCAAACCGGCGAGCGGAGAGCTTGGATCGGCGTACATTTTCCTGGGCATACGTCCGGCGAGGTAGGCTTCGCGGCCGGCAATGACTGCATGTTTCATCGCCGATGCCATGAGGACAGGATCCTTGGCCGCGGCGATAGCTGTATTCATCAGCACACCATCACACCCGAGTTCCATGGCGATGGCGGCATCAGACGCCGTGCCAACACCGGCATCAACGATCACTGGCACACGGCTCTGCTCTACAATCAGGCGGATATTGACCGGATTCATGATGCCCAGACCGGAACCGATCAACGAACCGAGCGGCATGATTGCGCAGCACCCGGCCTCTTCCAGCATTTTGGCGTAAACGGGGTCGTCGGAGCAGTACACCATCACTTCAAACCCATCCGCGAGCAGCGCTTCGGCGGCTTTCAGCGTCTCCGGCATGTTCGGGTATAGGGTTTTCTGATCAGCCAGGACTTCCAGTTTTACCAGGTTCCAGCCGCCTGCTTCGCGCGCGAGCCGCAACGTCCGCACGGCGTCTTCCGCGGTAAAGCAGCCCGCCGTATTCGGCAGATAAGTGAATTCGTCCGGCTTAACAAAATCGGTCAGGCGCTCTTCATCTGGATTGGACAAATTCACGCGCCGCAAAGCGACTGTCACGATCTCGGCACCAGCCGCGCGCGCAGCATCCGCATTCTGCTGGTAAGAGGCATATTTCCCGGTGCCCACGATAAGGCGTGAACCATAGGATTTTCCGGCAATGATGAGGGGATCTTTCAAGGGACAGTTCCAATTCTATAGACAGGCAATTCGTATAGGATGAGCCTGTCAGCCGCCACCGACGAACTGCACCAGTTCGATTCGATCTCCGTCTTCTATCGTGGTCGTGGCGTGCTCGGATTTCGGAACAATTTCAAGGTTTCGTTCGATCGCGACGCCGCGCGGGTCGCGATCAGCATCAGCCGAAAGCATTGTGACCAGCATAGCCACCGTCGTGCCCGCCTCAATTTCGCGGGTTTCACCATTCAGAATTATCTTCATCCGCTGTGACTCCGTGCGTCAGCAGGCCTTGCCTTGCCCGGCGTTACAGCGCAAGACAACACCCAATGGTGAAGCCGATATATGTCCTCGGGGGCCCCAACCTCAACCTGCTCGGCACGCGGGAACCGGATATTTATGGCCGGGACACGCTTGAGGACATTCATGATCGCCTGAAAGCAAAATCCGGCGATACACCCGTAGAGGCACGCCAAACCAATTCCGAAGGCGAATTGGTGACCTGGATACAGGAAGCCTCCCGTGAGGCTTCCGCAGTCATCCTGAATGCTGGCGCCTACACGCATACGTCTGTTGCACTGCACGACGCGCTGCGGGCCTGTCAGGTGCCGGTGGTAGAAGTACACCTGTCGAACCCCGCTGCACGCGAGGAATTTCGGCAAGTGAATTATGTTGCGCCTGCTGTGAACGCATCGATTGCGGGCCTCGGCGCCTATGGTTATGAGCTTGCCCTGATGGCCGCGCTAAAGCTGTCAGGAACATAAGGGACGGATAGAATCCATGAGCACTGGCAAGAACAAGCTGGATACCGGTCTCGTCCGGGAACTCGCCGCCATCCTTCGCGAGGCGGACCTTGGTGAGATCGAGATTGAACATGAGGGTCTGCGGATCCGCGTCAACAAACCGACACCACCCGTCGTGCAAGCCGCAGTCGCTGCGCCTGCACCGGCTGTAGCAGCTGCAGCACCAGCGGCGGCACCCTCTGCAGCCGCTCCGGCGGAAGCCGTTTCAGAGACGCCCGATAATGCCATCAAGTCACCAATGGTCGGCACCGCCTACCTTTCCCCGGAACCTGGCGCCAAAGCCTTCGTTTCGATTGGCGACAAGGTGAAAAAGGGCGATACGCTCATGCTGGTTGAGGCCATGAAGACCTTCAATCCGGTCGAAACGGATCGCGCTGGAACGGTGAAGGCAATTTATGTCACCGATTCCCAGCCTGTCGAATTTGGCGAGCCGCTGATTCTGATCGAATAACATGACAGAACAACGCACCATCCAGAAGGTTCTCATCGCGAATCGCGGTGAGATCGCATTGCGCATCCACCGGGCCTGTAAAGAAATGGGCCTCTCCACGGTTGTCGTGCACTCCGAGGCAGACCGTGACGCCATGGCCGTCCGCCTGGCCGACGAGAGCGTGTGCATCGGGCCAGCCCCCTCTTCTCAGAGCTATCTGAAGAAGTCCCAGATTCTGGCCGCCGCAGAAATTACCGGTGCCGATGCGATCCACCCCGGATATGGATTCCTGTCCGAGAACGCCCAGTTTGCCGAGATGGTGGAGGCACATGGCCTCGCCTTTATCGGCCCTACGGCTGAACATATCCGGATCATGGGAGACAAAATCGCGGCCAAGCAAGCCATGATTGATGCTGGCGTGCCTTGCGTACCTGGCTCCGACGGCGCGATCACATCCATCGCGGAAGCGAAGAAGTCTGCCAAGAAAATTGGTTTCCCGGTTCTTGTGAAAGCCTCCGCCGGCGGTGGCGGTCGCGGCATGAAGCTGGCGAAAACGGAAGCAGATCTGGAAAATGCTGTCCGGACCGCCAAAACTGAGGCCAAGGCCGCCTTTGGTGATGATGCGGTCTATCTGGAAAAATACCTGCAGGGCCCGCGTCACATCGAAGTGCAGGTCATCGCAGATACGCATGGCAATGTCGCTCATCTCTGGGAACGCGACTGCTCTCTGCAGCGCCGGAACCAGAAAGTCTTTGAGGAAGCCCCATCCCCGGAACTGACTCAGGCGCAGCGCGAAGAGATCGGCACGATCTGCGCGAAAGCCATGGAGAAGCTCGGCTATCGCGGCGCAGGTACGATTGAATTCCTCTACGAAGACGGCCGGTTCTATTTCATCGAAATGAACACACGCCTGCAAGTGGAGCATCCGGTGACCGAAATGATCACCGGGATCGACCTTGTTCGCGAACAGATTCGCATCGCCGAAGGCAAAGAACTTTCATTCCGCCAGGACGATGTCCTGCTTGTCGGACATGCGATCGAATGCCGGATCAATGCCGAGCACCCCGAAACCTTTGTGCCTTCACCCGGGCTCATTACGGATTTCCATGCGCCGGGCGGGCCGGATGTTCGCCTCGATAGTGCTGCTTATGCCGGGTATCGCATCCCGCCGCATTACGACTCACTCATTGGCAAGCTGATCGTCCACGGCCGCACCCGGCGGGAATGCCTGATGCGACTGCGTCGCGCCCTGTCCGAAATGGTGGTTGGCGGGGTTTACACCACGCTGGATCTGCACCGGCGCCTGGTCGAAAACGAAGATGTCCAGAACGGGAACTACAACATCCACTGGCTGGAGAAGTTTCTCGCCGACAACAAGATCGTTGACGAGGACGGCCCTGAGAAAAAGGCCTGACGCGACACAGAAGTCCAATGGACACAGGCCCGGCAGCTTCCCCATATAGGGGCATGTCTGCACGGTTCGGCACAAATGACCTTCTTGCCTGCTATCGCCGGGGCGTCTTTCCCATGGGCGACGCCCGCGATGACCCGAATCTGTTTCTGGTGGATCCCGACATGCGGGGCATCCTGCCGCTGGATGGGTTTCACATACCGAAACGTCTCAAACGGCGTGTGAAACAGGAGCCCTATCGCGTCACCGCCGATACGGCCTTTTCACGCGTCATGGAAATGTGCGCCGAGAGTGCAGACGGCCGTGAAACGACCTGGATCAACTCTACCATCCTGAACCTCTACAGTGCCCTTCACCGTGAAGGACACGCGCATTCGATCGAGTGCTGGGACGAGACCGGAACGCTGGTGGGCGGTCTTTATGGTGTCGCGCTCGGCGGAGCCTTTTTCGGCGAAAGCATGTTTTCCCGAGCAACGGATGCCTCGAAGATTGCGCTCGTGCATCTGGCCGCCAGGTTGATCGAGGGCGGCTTTACCCTGCTGGATGCGCAATTCCACAACCCGCATCTGGAGCAATTCGGTCTGGTCGAAATTCCGCGCGCCGATTTCAAACGCCAGCTAAAAATGGCGCTCGAGGTGAATGCCGATTTTTACTGCGGGCGGTCAGGTTCGTCCGGAAAATTCACCGGATCAGGTGCCGTGCAGCGGATCACCCAGATGTCATAGACCGGATGCTCCAAAGCACTGAGTCCCGGCGAAGAGGCGAACATCCAGCCAGAAAACAGTTCCGGGTTTTCGTCACTTACCGTCTCAACAGCATTGGCATCAACGGCTGCATCCATGGTTTCCACAGCAACCGGCTGGGTGGAGAAGACCTTGAGAAACGCCGCGCTCTCCGGCGCTTCTTCCGGAGGCGTCTGGTAGCAAACCTCCAACTCGACTTTCAGCGAGCCGAAGACAACGGGTTGCCCGACGACGACTTCAATATCGGTCGACCGTCCGGTGATCTTGTCGAGCGCCCTCAGCGTTGCCTTGTCCTTCTGGACATAGGTTGCGGCATGTGCCGCTCCCACCAATCCCGCAACAACAGCAACCGCAGCAAGCGCTCGAAACATCACTGAGCTCCATCCTGTGGATACGCACCACCTGCAGCAGATGCAGGGTCAGCAGACGCCCCGGAGTCCGAGTCATCCTTTCCACCGCCAGAGGCAAATGACGCAAACAAGGTCAGCAGGTCCACGCTGCCGCGGGTGTACTTGATTTCGCCTGAACCATCCTGCGGAATATTGTCAAAGCTGCCACCCGGCTCGAGCGCCACATATGAATTACCGAGCAAACCGTCCGTCGAAATGCGGGCATCCGTGTCGTCCGGCAGCTCCCATTTCTTGTCCACGCTCATCATCATGACAGCTTCGAAGCGCTTGGGGTCGCCCACAATGGATTTGACCACCCCTGCTTTCACACCTGCGATTCGCACATCGGAGCCGCGCTCAATACCGCTGACGTTATTGAAGCGGGCTTCAAGTTCGTACGTGTCCGGCCCAGCGGAAGCTCTCCCGCCACGCGCTATGGCAAACCAGAGGAAAACACCGGCGACAACAACAACAAGCGCGCCAACCAGGGTTTCAAACATCGACTCACGCATCAGGGGACCACGCTTCGTAGTCGCCGGTTGCCTTCTGACGATGACCGCCACCAGACATGCTACCTTTGGGCTTGGTCGCCCAGGGCGTGCCTGTCATGTTGGGCTTGTGATCCGTTTCCCAGTCCCGGCGCGTGAGGGGAGACTTGGTCGGCGCTTCATCCACCGTATGGTGCAGCCATCCATGCCAGTCGGCCGGAACTTTGGACGGTTCTGCGAGCCCTTTATACATCACATACCGGCGGCGGCGGCCTTCGATTGAGGGTTTGCGTTCCTCAAAGTAACGGTTGCCGTATTCGTCGGTGCCAACGAACGTGGAGCGCCGTCCGATATCGAACGCCGAGCCGATCGTATGGCCGTTCCACCAGGTAAAGAGTTGCTTCAGCATCGTATGGCCTGTCTTGCCGTGAGTTGGTGTCCGCAATATGGCGGCTCAGGGGCAACTAATCCATAGCGCTGCCGCAGGCAATGCGCCGCAATTCCCATCCTGCATAACGGATTACGGTTGTTGCACAGCGCTTGCCGAGAAGGTGTTCAGGGGTCACGCTCATCCAAGTGATTCTCTGGGGAGATATGGCATGGACGATATGCGTGTAGTGGAAATCCTGACGGCAGCCGAATCGGATGGCTTGTTGTCGGAACCGGCCTCGCTTTCCGAGCTGTTCAGAGGCGCGGGAAGACCGCGCAGGCCGCTGACCCCAGAATCGCTCAAGGCAACGACCGCCGCATACTCAGCCGCCGCGCTTGTCAGCGTATCCCAATTGGCTTCAGCAGAGATTCTCGAGCGGTTCGATGACGCCCCCCGGAACGCCGACCTGGCGGAAGCTCTGGCTGCCGGTTTACCTCAGGATTTGCTGGAAGAAGCCCTCAGACAGCCAGGCGGGTTTCAACGCACCGCCGACGCCCTGCGCGCCGCGGCTGTCAGCCCTGCCGTCCCCGCGCCAGCTGTTTTCCAGCCCGAAACGCTTGATCCGGTTCTGGAAGAGCTGCTGATCGAATCCATGCGTGAAGGTGCGGAGATCATTCTGACGCGTGAGACGATGCCCGCCGCCGGGACAACAGCGCGAATCGTTGATGTGGCGATGGCGGTGAGTCCTGACGGCGTCGAGGCAGACTATCTCTGCGAAGCGCTCGAAGCCGCAGCAGAAGAGATGACGGAAGGCGCGATCATCATCGCTGGCCTGTCAGCTGCGGTTATGTCTATGGGGATCGACTACGCCTCGGACGAGGGCCGATCTGTTGCGGCCGCTCTGTGTTCGCTTGTCCGCTCGGGTGCCACCGGAGCGGCATTTACAGCGTCACAGGCAAAGAGTCTGAGCCTCGAACCGCGAAAGGCGTCGGGCAAGCGCGCCTGCAGCGTGCTTTTGCTGCCAGTTGCGGATCTGGGTGCCTTCCTTCCCGATTGCGAAAGCCACGGCACAGCTCCGCTCGCGACCGTACTTGCCTATGGAGATGAAAGCCCAACTCTTTCGCGCGCCGGACGTCTCGGTATTGCCCATCACGCGCCTGAACGCCTGCCCATGGCTTTGGAACGGATCGCGGACTCTGGCGAATCGGACCTGGATCGGGCGCTTGGTCTGGATCGGCTTCGGGATCGCGGCTTTACCGATGTGGCCCTCGACAAGGTTTCCCGGGCCCTCGGTGAAGGCCTGCCGCTGAACGCCGCATTCTCGCGCTGGGTGCTGGGCGACGAAATCATTTCGTCCGATCTCAAGCTCGCACCGGAAGAATTCGACGCGGATGGAGGGGGGCTCCTCTCTGCCATCGGTTTTTCACGCAAGGATATCCAGACGGCTGAAACGACCATCTCAGGCGAGAACGGCGATGCCACTGCAGAGATCATGGCGGATTGCGGTCTTCAGGTCGGCGCCTCTCCTGAAGCCCAAATTGAATTTGCCGCCGCGTGCGCCAAAGCACTCGGCGGAAATGTGGTGGTCTCGGTCGACGGCCGTGGCGGACTGGATATGGCTGAGACGGCGCTCGCCGCCAGCTTGTCCGTTCAGCTGATCGGCCATCGCGCGCCTCCGAATGATGATGTGCGTGACCGTATGGACCACATCACAGCCCTGGCAGAAGAAATTGCCGCGGAGGCGGACACACCTCCCGCGCTTTCCCAAAACACGTTGTCAGCTGAGGGAGCTGCTCGCACACGCCTGCCGGACCGCCGGAAAGGCTACATTCAGAAAGCGTCGGTCGGAGGGCACAAAGTCTACCTTCACACAGGCGAGTTCGAAGATGGCTCACTGGGTGAGATCTTTATCGATATGCACAAGGAAGGCGCCGCTTTCCGGAGCCTAATGAACAATTTCGCGATCGCAACGTCCATCGGCCTTCAATATGGCGTGCCTCTGGAAGAATTTGTCGATGCCTTTGTGTTCACCCGGTTCGAACCGGCAGGTGCTGTCACCGGTAACGACCGGATCACGCGCGCAACATCGATTCTCGACTATATCTTCCGGGAGCTGGCCGTTTCATATCTCGGACGGGATGATCTGGCCGAAGTCGATGTTACGCATGATGGCCTGGGCCGGGGCGAAGGAGACGGAACCCGAACCGAGCCAGCCCCCTTCACCGAAGAGGCCGCCCAGATCATTTCCCGCGGCTTTTCGCGGGGCCAATTGCCGGACAACATCGTTATCCTTGACCGGAAACGCGCTCAGAAACTGGCCGATGAGGAGGCTGAATCGGCAGAGGTTGCGGCAGACAGCGATGAGTCGGAAGAACTCAACGCGCCCGACTACCTCGGAGACGCCTGCCCGGTTTGCGGAAGTTTCACGCTGTTTGAGATCAGCGAAGATGGCGACATCGAGTGCGATACCTGCGGCGAAGAATCCCGGAAACACAAGTAAATCCGGGTGATCCTGGCCCGAAAATGGGTCATGGCAAATCTGCAACACCTGTGGCCATGAAACAGTGGTTACAGCTTGTTCAGTTTTGGCACGCAAAACAAAGCGGTATCCAGATAGGCATGAACCGGGTTTTGCTCAGCCTTGCCACGCTTGCCTCTGCGACCGCTTTCCAAGCGGTGGCGCAGGAGCCTGCTCGACCGAGCCAACCCGTCGCCTGGGCGCCAAGCTATGTTGGGTCATGCAGCGGGTGCAACCTTTCCGGACGCAATCTGACGGGGTGGACGCTTAGCGGCGCAAATTACCGTGAGGCAAATCTGGAATATGCCTTCATGCGCGGCGCGCATGCCAAGGAAACCAATTTTGAAGGTATAAAAGCAACAGGCGCAGACATGCGCGCTGCAATCCTGACGTCAGCGAAGCTTTCAGGCGCCAATCTCGAGAATGCGCGCTTGCAGGCGATCCAGGCGTCTGGTGCCGAATTCAAGCAGAGTATTCTTGTCGGCACCAATCTGCAGCAAGCCATGCTGGTCGGCGCGAATTTCGCCGCTGCAAACCTGGCAACAGCCTCTCTTGAAGGGGCTGACTTTTCTGGGGCCAACCTGTCCGGTGCCGACCTGAGCGGAACCGTCATGATGTCCGCAATCTTCAATGGCGCCAATCTGTCCTTGTCAAAACTGGATGGCGCCAATGCTCAGGGCGCTTCTTTCAAGGACGCCCGTTTTGCCGGTGCCAATCTGACCGGACTTATCGGCTGGCGAGAGGCCGATTTCGAAGGCGCATGCGCATCGAGCAGCACGCTGCTGCCCCTCGGCCTGCACTTGGCAGACTGCAAATAGTCCCGGCCCAGGCCCACATGACATCAAAGAGAGCCCGCCAGAATAACGATCCTGGCGGGCTTCTGATTTATGACTTTATCTGCGGCGCCAGCCGGATGTTGAGCTCACGCAGTTGACGCTCGTCGACCGGGCTTGGTGCCCCCATCATGAGATCACGCGCCTGACCATTCATCGGGAATAGTGTGACGTCCCGGATATTCTCTGCATCAGCGAGAAGCATCACGATCCGATCGACCCCCGGCGCGATGCCGCCGTGCGGCGGCGCCCCATGACGGAAGGCGTTCAACATGCCGCCAAACTCAGCTTCGACGACTTCCGGACCGTATCCGGCCATGTTGAATGCCTTCAGCATGACATCGGGACGGTGGTTCCGGATGGCGCCGGACGACAATTCGATGCCGTTGCAGACAATATCGTACTGGAACGCCTTGATATCGAGTATTTCGTCATCCGTTTTGGCGGCCTCCAATGCGTCCATACCGCCCTGAGGCATAGAAAACGGGTTATGACTGAAGTCGATCTTCTTGGCGTCCTCGTCATATTCAAACATCGGGAAATCGACGATCCAACAGAAGCGGAACACCCCCTGCTCGATCAGTTCCAGCGTTTCGCCGATTTTGTTGCGCGCTGCACCAGCCAGCTTGTACGCATCGTTTTTCTTGCCTGCAGAGAAGAACACGCCGTCACCGGCACCCAACCCCAGATGCTGCAGCAATGCTGAGAGATGCGCTGGATCGAAATTCTTCAGCGCAGGGTCCTGACTGTCAACGCCGCCACCGTCTGCCTCTTTCAGGCGAGCATAGCCCAGCCCTGGCGCCTGCATCTCTTTCTTGGCCCATTTGTCCATCTCATCGAAGAATTTGCGGGACTTCTCGGCAGCCGCTTTTGGCGCAGGAATGGCCACGACCTTGCCGCCACTTTTGATGATTTTTGCGAAAATACCGAAACCGGTTTTCTCTTCATCCTTGAAGAACTCGGTGACGTCAGAGAGTTCCAGCGGGTTACGCAGGTCTGGCTTGTCAGAACCGTATTTTGCCATCGCTTCAGCATATGGAATATGCGGGAAAGGCCCTGACGGCACGGTTCGGCCCTTGCCGTCCCAGTCCGCAAATTCCTCGAATACGCCGCGCATGACTGGCTCAATCGCGTTAAACACGTCTTCCTGAGTCACGAAGCTCATTTCGATATCGAGCTGGTAGAATTCGCCCGGCGAACGATCCGCCCGGGCATCCTCGTCGCGGAAGCAAGGCGCAATCTGGAAGTACCGGTCGAAACCCGACACCATGAGCAGTTGCTTGAACTGCTGAGGCGCCTGCGGCAGCGCATAAAACTCACCAGGATGCAGACGTGAGGGGACAAGGAAATCCCGTGCGCCTTCAGGGCTAGACGCGGTCAGAATTGGGGTCTGGTATTCTGTAAAGCCCTGCTCGACCATCCGGCGGCGCAAGCTGGTGATAACGTCGCTGCGCAGCGTCATGTTCTTGTGGAGCGTCTCGCGGCGCAGATCGAGGTAACGGTGCTTCAGGCGAATGTCTTCGGGATAGTCCGGCTCCGCGAAAACCGGAAGTGGCAGCTTTTCGGCTGCGCTTTCGATAATCAGGGTTTCCGCCGGAAGCTCCACTTCACCGGTTGGCAATTCAGGATTCACGGCCTCTGCATCGCGGGCGATGAGGGTCCCGGTCACGGTCAGGACACTTTCCGCCGTGGCACGTTTGGCGTCTTCGTAGAAAGACGCGTTCGGATAGACGACAACCTGGGTCAGGCCGTAGTGATCCCGCAGGTCGATAAACAGGGCGCCAGCGTGCTCACGGCGGCGATGCAGCCAGCCTGACAGCTTGACGGTTTCTCCCACATGGGTCTTGCGAAGCTCCCCGCAGGTATGGGTGCGATAGGCGTGCATCGGATCAGTCTCCGGAAAGGTCGGTCCAGTAAATGTAAACGGGAGGCAATCACCTCTCGCATTTGTTCTGGCGATGCGATACGCAAGCCCGCGATGACTGACAACACCCTGACTCCCATTACTGAACAGTCGGCCCTGGAAGATTTCTGCGGAAAACTGGCCGAAAGCGATTTTATCTGCGTCGATACCGAGTTTCATCGGGAGACCACTTATTGGCCGGAACTCTGCCTGGTCCAGGCCTCGTCACCCGACGTCGAAGGCCTGATCGACCCCCTGGCCGAGGATCTGGACATCGGTCCATTCCTGAACCTGATCGCTGCCGATAATCGCGTAAAAGTGTTTCATGCGGCCCGTCAGGACATTGAAATATTCAACCGGCTGATCGGCCACCCCCCCGGTCCGATCTTTGATACCCAGATCGCTGCCATGGCTCTCGGCTATGGAGACTCAATCTCCTATGACAATCTGGTCCAGCGGGTTCTGAGACGCCAGATCGACAAATCCAGCCAGTTTACCGACTGGATGCGCCGTCCCCTGTCCCAGAAACAACTCGTTTATGCCCTCGGCGATGTCACCCACCTCCGCGATGCATATCTGATCATGCGGGAAAAGCTGGAATCCAGTGGCCGCCTTCCCTGGGTTCAGGAGGAAATGGCGGATCTGGAAGATCCGGCCAAGTATGACACAGATCCTGACAAGGCCTGGCAACGCCTGAAGCTGCGGACCCCGAAGAAGGACTACGCGGCCGTCATCGTCGCGGTCGCGGCCTGGCGTGAGCAACTGGCACAGCAACTCGACAAACCGCGCCGGAGGATCCTGAAGGATGACGCCATTCAGGAAATTGCCAGCCAGAAGCCGCGAAGCGAGAATGATTACAACCAGCTTCGCGCCGTGCCGAATGGATTTATCCGCTCGAAGCACGGACAGGGCCTGATGGACGCCGTGCAGGCGGCGCTCGACAATCCCGCCGACTATGCCCCCGAACTGGAGCCGCGGCGCCAGAACGCACAGATCCCCGCAGGCGCACCAGAGCTTCTGAAAGTCCTTCTGAAGCATGTTGCCGAAGAACACGACGTTGTCCCGCGGCTGATCGCCAATGCGGCTGATATCGACCGGATCGCGCGCGGTGAAACATCAGACGATATTGCGGCCATGAATGGTTGGCGTTTCGAGATGTTCGGAAGCAAGGCTCAGGCCCTGCTCTCAGGCAAGCTCGCGGTCTCGTTTGAAGGTGGTCAGGTTCGTCTGTTCGACGTCTGATCTTAGTTGATGCGAATATCCGGCTGAAGGCGCAAGGCATTGGCGGTTTGCGCAAGGCGCCGTGACACGGTTTCAGAAATCATCGCTTCGTCAGCTTTGCCCACGCTGAGACACAGCTTTTCGCCGTCCCGGGAAAGTTTCGCCCGGCGCAGGATCGGTCCGGACCGGCCTGAAAAGACCGCACCAAGTCGCATGGCGCTGCCCAATTGCTTGGCGCGTTCAGCTTGAGGCTCAGAGGTAAGGCCAACATAATCTCCCGGCCGTTTGAAATCCTTCTGGTATCGGCATCCGACCGCATAGGCGATCATGGCCCGTTCCGCGTGCGTCACGCCGGTATAGGGGGCTCGCAGCGCCTGGCCGTAGGCCATCTGCGCCCGGTGATCCGGATGGAAGCGTCCGGCGCTATCAGACATCATGCAGGCGGCCTGCTCAATCCGGACATCGGCTGCAGGGGATCCAAACAGGTCTGCTTCCGGCGCAAAGGCTGGCGCGATGAATTCATGGAGTGCTTGCCCGAAAGCGATCTGGTTATGATCAAGCCGGACAAATGCAATGACACCATCGAGCAACGGGTCTGAAACAGCCGCCCCGGTCATATCCGTCAGCACACCTTCACGCAGGCCGGCCGAGGATATGGAAACGCCATCAAGTTTGCTGATGGAGAGCAGCTCCTCAAGGACGATTGCCGCAATCGGCATATGTTTCGCCCGGCGTTTGTCGATCGATTCCAGCTTGGATCGCGAGGCACTATTCGTGAGAGAATCGATACAAAGCTTCGCTGTCCGGGCAATCTGCCCCGGATTCATCTGATAGCCATGCAAGACCTGCAAGGCGTAGTTTTCCATCTCCATATTCACCTTGGCAAAGGTACGCCATGCACCGCCTACGGCGAAAAACCTGCCCTTCGCGCCAGAGAGCACATCGGATTTCTTGAGTTCAGAACGTATGGCTTTGCGAAGGTCCTTGGGGTCGTTGGCAACCTCCATCAGCGACAGAGGGCCAAGCATGAGACTCTCGCCCTTCTCCTTGCCTTTACCAACCGGCTTGAACTCAAGGCTGGAGCCACCCAAATCTCCGATAACGCCCATCGGCTCGTTAAAGCTCGCCTGAACGCCCAGCGCGGACAACCGTGCCTCATCTTCACCGGAAAGCACCGAGACCGGACGGCCGAGAACCCTGTTTGCCTTGCGGATAAAATCCGGTCCGTCCTCTGCCACCCGGACAGCTGCAGTGGCCACGGCCATGAAGTTTCTGAGGTTCAACGCCTTCAGGATCGCCCGATAGCGTGCCAGAGCGGACAATGCCGAATCCTGTCCCGGTCCTGACAGTTTACCTGTTTTTGAAAGTCCTGTGCCAAGGCCAGCCATGACCTTCTCATTGAAGGTTGGCAGGATTGATGCGCCCAGAAGGTCGAAAATAACGAGGCGCACCGAGTTGGACCCAATATCAATAATCGCGGCCCGGTGTGTATTCGGGAAAGACATTATCCCTTACTCCCTCTGGGCTGCAACCGGGGAGGCAAGCTCACTTCAAGCGCGCTGCCTCTGCCCGACAGGCTGGGATTGTCCATAAAGTAATGGTGGGCTGAAAACCCTTTCCCCTCCGAATCCGGCTTTGCACGCTCGTACGAGCCATCCTCATGCATCAGCCAGCTCTGTAATTCATCGTTCAGGTTCGCAACCATGATCTGGTTCATCACCTGACGGTGTACGGTCTGATTCTCGACAGGGACAAGCGCCTCGACGCGCCGATCCAGGTTACGAGGCATCCAGTCGGCCGATGAAATGAAGACCTTTGCTTTTGGTGATGGCAATGCCTCGCCGTTCGCGCAGCAAAGTATACGCGAATGCTCCAGGAAGCGGCCCACAATGCTTTTTACACTGATGTTCTCCGACATGCCAGCCACACCAGGTCTGAGACAGCAAATGCCACGCACCACAAGGTTTATCGGCACGCCTGCCTGACTTGCCTTGTAAAGTGCATCAATCACATCCCCATCGACCAATGAGTTCATCTTCGCCCAGATACCGCTCGGCTTCCCCTTCCGGGCTGCACTGGCCTCAGCTTCAATCAGTTTGATGAGATCTGTTTTCAGATTAAGTGGCGACATCGAAATCTTTTCGAGTTCCGGCCCGACCTCGGGCGGCTCCCGGTATGCCGTTACAAAGTTGAAGAGCCGGTTTGCGTCTCGACCAAGAGCGGGATCCGCCGTGAACAATGAAAGGTCTGTGTAGATCTTTGCATTCACAGGGTGGTAGTTGCCAGTTCCGAAGTGCGTATATGTCCGCAACTCGTTGCCTTCCCGGCGAACGACCAGCGACACCTTCGCATGGGTCTTGTACTCAATAAATCCGTATACAACCTGCACGCCGGCGCGTTCCAGGTCACGCGCAAGCCGGAGATTCGCCTCTTCGTCAAACCGTGCCTTGATTTCGACCAATGCTGTGACGTTCTTGCCGTGCTCTGCGGCCTCAACAAGTGCCGCCACAATCGGTGAATTGGCTGTCGTCCGGTACAGAGTCTGCTTGATCGCGACAACCTGCGGGTCAGCGGCGGCCTGCCGGATAAATTCGACGACAACATCGAAGGTTTCAAACGGATGGTGGACCAGAATGTCCTTCATCCTGACAGCCGCAAAACAGTCTCCCCCCATTTCGCGGATCCGCTCAGGATAGCGTGGCTCATAGGGTGGGAATTTGAGGTCAGGTCTGTCGTCGACGATCAACTCCGATAATTGGGCCATGCCCAGTATGCCGTCATACAGAACGACATCTGCATTTTCGGCGCCGATTTGCCGCGTAATAAATTCCCGAAGGTGCTGCGGCGCGCTGGACTGCATACGCAACCGGACGATCCGTCCGCGCCGACGTTGTTTCAGAAGCACTTCAAATTCGCGGATAAGGTCTTCGGCTTCTTCCTCGATCTCGATATCGCTGTCGCGCACGATCCGGAACAGGCAGCGGCTCTGTTCCTTGAAGCCCGGAAAAAGGTCGCTGATGAACAGACCGATCACATCTTCCAGAGGAATAAAGCGCAGCACACCTCTTTGTTTGCCTGGCAGTCTGATGAAACGGCGCACGAAGGCAGGTAGCGGCACAATGCCGATATGCCCTTCATCGCCATGCTTCGACACAAGGTCCAGCGCGATGGAAAAGCCGAGGTTCGGGATGAACGGAAATGGGTGGGCTGGGTCAACCGCCAGCGGTGTCAGCACCGGAAAAATATGGCTGCGGAAAAACTGGTCCAGATCAGACAGGTCTTTCTTGCTGAGATCTCCGGCCGACAGCACATGGATCTTCTCGGTTTCGAGCTCGTCCTTCAACTGCCGCCAGCGGGTCAATTGTTCGGCGATCAGCTTGAGGGACAGTTCTTCTATCTGCTCGACCTGCACCGTCGGCGTCAGGCCCTCCTGACTCGGCCGGGTGACCCCTGCACGCACCTGTTCCCTCAGCCCGGCATAGCGGACCATTTCAAACTCATCGAGATTGCTGGCCGAGATCGACAGAAAGCGTAGCCGTTCGAGCAGCGGATGGCTCGGGTTCGCCGCCTCTTCCAGGACACGCCGGTTGAACTCCAGCCAGGAAAGCTCCCGGTTCAGAAACCTGTCGGGGGATGTCATCAATTGTTTCGCCGTCTTGGCCACCCGTTCAGCCATGGAATTCCCCTTTGTCGGCCCCGGTCGTTTCAGCTCGATGACGGTTCGTCTGGTGCCGCCAGCCCCATCGCCTCCAATACCTCTTTTGCCAGAGGAACAGAAGGCGCGCGTCCTGTCGTTGTGACACCGTGACTTAGCGTTTCCGCAAACGTCTCAATGGCTTCGTAAGTGAGATCAAGACGTGGGGCCAGATAGGCGATCACTTCAGGCTCAAGCTTCAGATAGTGACGGCCGGCAGCGGCTTTGAGTCGTCCGATCAGCATCGCTTCATCGGGGGACAAGACCTCCACAATTGGCATGGAATTCAGACGGGACTTCAGGTCTGCCGAGCTGACAGGCCATTGGGACGGACTACTGGACGACGCAAGAAGCAACCGGCCACCTTCCTTGGTAACCTGGTTGATGAAAGTCAGCAGCTTTTCGTTCGCCGCAACCTTGTCCGCATTATCCAGAGCAACGAACGTTCCGGCGAGGTCAGTCAATTGGCCTGCCTTACGCCTGGAGAAGCCGTTAGAGTCAAAATAGGTGCCGCCGGTTTCTTCACACCATGCGCGAAGCAGCGTCGTCAGACCGGCATATAGCGGGCCTGTCACGCAAAATACCGGCATTGGCCAGTTCCCCGGCTGGCGGATGATACTGACAGCGGCCTGATTGGCCGGGGTGACGACCAGAGCATCAAACGTCAGCGGCTTCGCCGGAAAGGCGAAGCTCATCTGGTCTGGCTGTCCGGTTGGTAGGGCTGGCCGCTTGTTCACGGAACTCCTGCAGCAGAAACTGCCGAACGGAGCACCCAGCCCGCGCGCGGCTCATCTCCAAGCGCCACACCCCGTTGCAACAGGTCATTCTGCAGACGTTGCGGATCTCCCAGATAGGCAAACGTCACCACAGCTCCATCGCGCGCGACCGCGGTCGTCCGGAAGTCAGAGACCAGCGGCGAGCGGGCCAACGCGCCACGCAGCGTGTTCCACTCCGCCAGTGAAGTATACCGAACCGTTGCCTTGGCCTGAGTCCGGTCCCCGCCCCGGATGATGGAAGCACGCTTCCAGTTCTCTTCGAGCAGACCAACAGTCGCGACCACCGCATCTTCAAGTGTCGGGACCGGCGCAGTCGTGCCGACCACCTCGGTTCCGGCCGTCGTGACGATAGAAACGCGGACCCGCCAAGCCCCCTCACTGCCAATCAGTTCGGCCAATATGGCGCGCCGTGCCCGCAGGCTGCCCGCTTCCGGAGAGAGCGCATACCAATCGCTGTAGCTGGTATAACCCGTCAGGTTTGACGTGACATATGGCGCCAGGGCGCCAGGGTCCGCCGGCCCCAGCGCTTCGTGCCAGGCCTCTTCAAGATCAGCGGAGGATGCCAGCGGCACCATCAGGCTGAGCGGCGCTTGCGTATCGACATAAGGCACTTTCAGCCCATCCAGATGCGCCCGCACCATACGGGGATTGTAGACGACCCGCAGAATACCTTTGTAGCGGCCGGCACCGGCCGTTTCTTCCTGAACATCAACAGCCGCCGAAAGCCGGTTCGCCAGCTCGCCGTCTATTGGAATTCCCCCGGCGGCGATGCGGTCCTCAGCCAATGTTATCTTGTCGATGAGCTTGCGCGCTCCGGCGAGGCGGGCTGACGCCATGGCCTGTTCCCGTGCCTGGATCAGCGTCGGGGCGATCTCATCGACTTCGAGATTCGGGATCGTATAGACATCCTGCGTGTCAGCTGCGGCAGTGGAAATCGCAAACAAGGCTGCGAGCATAGAAGCAAGAAGCATACGAATCATGGTCTGAGATCTCCTCGGTTGGCGACCTTGTAGCAAGTCCGGTGCGGGGCTGGAACCGCGCACGGCACTGGCAAAGTCGAATTCCCCATGCTAACGCGCGAGTCATCATGAGCGACCCTTCCAAGACTTCCCTTTCTTACCGCGATGCTGGTGTCGATATTGAGGCAGGCGAGCGGCTTGTCGATGCCATAGGCCCACTTGCCAAAGCCACCCGCCGTGCTGGCGTCATGGGCGGGCTGGGCGGCTTCGGCGCCCTGTTTGATCTCAAGGCCGCCGGCTATGATGATCCGGTTCTCGTGTCCGGTACGGACGGCGTTGGCACAAAGCTGATGCTGGCTTTTGAGACCGGCATCCACAACACCGTTGGCATCGATCTGGTCGCCATGTGCGCCAATGACGTGCTGGCGCAGGGCGCAGAGCCGCTGTTTTTCCTGGATTATTTCGCCACAGGCAAGCTTGAGGAGGGTATCGCGGAAGCGGTTGTCTCCGGCATTGCCGAAGGCTGCCGCCAATCCGGCTGCGCCCTGGTGGGCGGAGAGACGGCCGAAATGCCCGGCATGTACCCGCCCGGCCACTACGACTTGGCGGGATTCGTGGTCGGCGCTGTCGACCGGGACAAAGTCCTGCCGCGTATGGAGACAATGGTCGCGGGTGATCTGCTTATTGGTATCGGCTCATCCGGGCCGCATTCGAATGGCTATTCCCTGGTCCGCAGGATCGTGGAGCGTGAAGGCCTGTCCTATGACGGCGCCTCGCCCTTCTCCAGCTCGACGCTTGGCGAAGCCCTGCTGACACCGACCCGGCTGTATGCCGAGGCCGCTTTACCGTTGATCCGCAAGGGCCTGGTCAAAGGCCTGGCCCATATTACCGGCGGCGGGCTGACAGAGAATACGCCGCGCATGTGTCCGGACCATCTGGCGCCGGTAATTGAACGGAAGGCCTGGACGCCCCCGCCTGTGTTCGAATGGCTGCAATCTGCGGGGAACGTTACAGAAGACGAGATGCATCGGACCTTCAATATGGGGATCGGCATGGTCTTCGCGGTGGCACCTGAAGACGCCGACACGGTTTGCGCCGTTCTCCAGACAGCGGGTGAAGCACCGGTTATTCTGGGCCGCCTCGCCACCGCATGAAACGTCTGAAGCTGGCCATTCTGATCTCCGGACGCGGCTCCAATATGGAGGCGCTGCTGGAAGCGGCGTCTGATCCCTCCTACCCGGCCCAGCCCGTTCTGGTGGCATCCAACCGGCCGGATGCGAAAGGGCTTGAAACGGCAGCTTCTGCAGGGATTTCGACAACATCCGTCGATCACAAGATCTTTGGTAAGGACCGTGAGGCGTTTGAGCGCGCGCTGGATACCGAGCTGAAAAAGGCCGGGACCGAGATTATTGCCCTGGCCGGCTTCATGCGGGTTCTGACGCCCTGGTTCGTGACCAGGTGGGAAGGCCGGATGATCAACATCCACCCCTCTCTTCTCCCGAAATACAAAGGCCTGCATACCCACCAGCGCGCCATCGACGCCGGCGATGCCGAAGGCGGCTGTTCCGTCCATTGGGTCTCTGCGGGCGTAGACGAGGGCAAGGTGATCGCGCAGGCGCCTGTGCCGATCCTGCCGGGTGATACCGAAGACTCGCTTTCGGCACGCGTGCTCGTCGAGGAGCACAAGATTTATCCGCGCGCCCTGGCGATCGCATGCGAGCAGATTCTGGCATCCAACCGATAAACCAGCGCGCTTGACGGAAAACGGGTTTCAGCCTGATCTGCATATTCTGAGAATGCCGGCTCGTTCTCGTTGAGCAGGCACCATCCGCCAAGGCTCAACACAGGATCGGGGAATGACATGACACCGGCCCATGATCTCGCAAGGCGAGCGTGCGGAAGCTACCAATTTCATGCCACCATTGGCATGGAGGTCAGTGCCGAGAGCTTCTGCTCATCGCTGCAGGATCTGGAAAGACCTGACGTCTGGGATCGTAACCGTATTATTGATATCGCGGCCCATTCCGGGGCCGAGATCGACCAGATGATGGCATTTGCGTCATCCAGAGCGAACCTCGTCGGTTACTCCTACATCTTCGCGACGCCTTTCACCGCACCAGCCGTCATCGCCCGTCTTTTGCTTGACGATTATCAGGAGCAAACGCCCGTCATACAGATGGTGCTTCAGGATGAATTGGCGGCCAATCGACCATCGGAAGTGAGCATCCAGCCGGTTTCGACTGATCGCGATTGGCACCTGCTACATGAGCTTGTTCGGGCAGATCATGCCGAGGGGGCACGAACGCAGGGACATATCCTTGAAGCACATGTCACGCGCGGAATCGTTGAAGGTTACCGTCGAAAGGCAGGCCCCTGTCAGTTCTTCCTCGCTTCTATCGATACCGTGATTTGCGCCTATGGCTCAGCCACAATCGCCCCGACTGGCATGGGAATGGTCGAAGACCTGTTCACGCTGCCCGCCTACAGACGGAGAGGAGTCGCGACATCCTTAATTTCCGCGTGCGTTGATCATCTCCGGCAAGATATCTGCGAAGACATTCTCATTGGCAGTCTGGCGACAGAGCCACCCAAAGAACTGTATCGAAAGATGGGCTTCCAGCCGGTCTGCGTGACGCGGTCTTTTTTCAAGCAAAGTATAACGGACGCGTCCGATTACAGCGCATAATCCCAAGAAAAAGGGCCCAACCTTGCGGCCGGGCCCTCTCTGAATCTTCGCTGCCCCGAAAGGCTGCTGCCAGCCTTAGCCAGCGATGTCGGCTTCGGAGAAGAATTGCGCGATTTCGATCGCGGCGTTTTCCTCGGAATCGGACCCGTGAACCGAGTTCTCGCCGATCGATTTTGCGTAGAGTTTCCGGATCGTGCCTTCGTCGGCATCGGCCGGGTTGGTGGCGCCCATCACTTCGCGGTATTTCGCAACGGCGTTTTCGCCTTCCAGAACCTGAACGACCACCGGACCGGAGGTCATGAATTCGACCAGCTCGCCAAAGAACGGACGCTCGGAGTGGACGGCGTAGAAACGCTCGGCCTGTTCCTGGGTCATCTTGATACGGCGCTGGCCGATGATGCGCAGGCCGGCTTTCTCGATGACCGCGTTGACGGCGCCGGTCAGGTTACGCTCGGTTGCGTCGGGCTTGATGATGGAAAAAGTGCGCTGGACAGCCATAGGTGTTTCCTGTTGTGCGGAAATTGGAATGTTGGCGGGCCTATAGCGGCGCGCGCCCGCATGGGCAAGGACAGAGCGCCGCCCTTGCACACACTTTCATCAGGGCGTAGGGCCGAGCCAGTCTATCAATCCGAAAGTCCCCTCCATGAGCGCCCTGCCACCCTGCCCGAAATGCCAGTCTGAATTCACATATGAAGACGGACCGCTGCTGATCTGTCCTGAGTGCGGTCACGAATGGTCTGCGGATTCGGCGGGCGCCTCTGACGAGAAAGTGGTGAAGGATTCCAATGGTAATCCGCTGGCCGATGGCGACACGGTCACCGTGATCAAGGACCTCAAGATCAAGGGCAGTTCCCAGGTCGTGAAACGCGGCACCAAGGTAAAGAACATCCGCCTCGTTGATGGCGACCACGATATCGACTGCAAGATCGACGGCATCGGCCAGATGGGCCTCAAGTCCGAGTTCGTGAAGAAGGCTTAGACACCTGCTTCCTTCCAACCGCCGCTGCCGGTCTGCTGGAAGTAGCGCGTGACAAGGCCGGCATCTTTCGCCGCTTTGAAGGCTTCGCGCGCGGCGCCGCGAGCGTCCATGTCGCCATCGTCGAACATCATCATGCAGCGCGTGTAAGGTGCGTCGACAGGTGCCTTCACGCCATCCATCAGGAACAGGGCTGCCGCGCCATTCACATTGCCGGCTTTGCCTGAAATCAGCACAGGCTGTCGCGCGGCGTCGAGCCCAGGCGCCTCTGCCTGGCCGTGCGGCAGGAAAGACTGGTCGTCATAGGTCCACAGAACCGCGTCGAGCGCAGCCCGCCGGTCAGCGTGTGGGCTGACAGCGAGAACCCGCCAGCCCACTTCAAGGCATTTGGACATGAGGGGCGCCGCCGCCTGCTCCAGCGTGGTGCGGGAGAGGTGGTAAAACCACCATTCAGGCTTTGGCGCCTCGCTCAATTCCTATGCCTCGTAGTTATCTGCGATCCAGCGATCCAGAAGGCGTGGGCCGAAGCCGGAAGCCCAGCTGACATCGAACGCCGCTTTTTCCCCTTCGACCCAGGCTGCGCCTGCAATGTCGAGGTGGGCCCATTTCACGCCATCCTTCACAAAGCGCTTCAGGAACTGTGCCGCCGTGATCGAACCTGCCGCGCGGCCGCCGATATTGCGCATGTCCGCGAATTTCGACTTCAGCAGCGCATCATATTCCGGCCCCATCGGCAGGCGCCAGACGCGCTCGCCTTCGGTCAGGCCGGATTTGGTCAGCTCCTCTGCAAGCTCGTCACTATTGGTGAACAGGCCGGCATGGTGGTGGCCGAGCGAGATCACGATCGCGCCGGTCAGCGTGGCAAGGTCGACGATGGCCTTCGGCTTGAACTTCTCCTGGGCATACCAGAGCACATCGCAAAGAACGAGGCGGCCTTCAGCATCCGTGTTCTGGACTTCAATCGT
The DNA here is from genome assembly GCF_963677035.1 of uncultured Hyphomonas sp. Lineage (NCBI taxonomy): Bacteria > Pseudomonadati > Pseudomonadota > Alphaproteobacteria > Hyphomonadales > Hyphomonadaceae > Hyphomonas > uncultured Hyphomonas sp. The sequence continues at coordinate 2,944,190 of NZ_OY781472.1, read as the reverse complement.
CTGGCCGGAAGCGGATTTCAGGATGTCACCGGGGCGGATCGCGTTGCCGTCTGGCATATTCTCAACGAGGCCGATGAGGCCCACAGCATTGACCTTCGCCTTGCGCTCGGCGAGCGCCTTGATCGTGCCGGTCACTGCCGCTGCCCCCCCCATGTCACCGCGCATGTCTTCCATGCCAGGGCCCGGCTTCAGCGAGATGCCGCCGGTGTCGAAACAGACGCCTTTGCCGACCAGGATCACCGGATCCTCGCCGTCCTTGCCGCCATTCCAGCGCATGATGCCGAGCTGGCTTTCTTTAACGGAGCCCTGCCCCACCCCAAGCATGGAGTTCATGCCGAGCTTGGCCAGTTGCTTCTCGCCGAGAATTTCGACTTCGACGCCGATTTCGGACAGTTCCTTGATCTTGGCCGCAAAGCTCTCGGGATAGAGATCGTTCGGCGGCATGTTGACCAGATCCCGCGCCAGCATCGTCCCTTCAGCCGCTGCGCTCAGCGGCGCGAAGGCAGCCTTGGCCGCTTTGGTATCGTCCACCACGAACGAAATGGCGCTCAGACTCGGCTTCTGGTCGGGCTTCAGTTTGGTGAAATAATTGTCGAACCGGTAGGCGGCGAGCTTTGCGCCAATGCCCATCCGGGCCGCATCGTCTGCCGATCCGGCATGGATCGCCATGGATTTGAAACCGCTCATGCTGAACGCCTTGAGCAGATTTGCACCAAGGCCCTCCAGGACGCGGGCATCGCGCTTCTTCGGCTTGCCGCCGCCGATCAGAATCGCGCGGCGCGCCTCGGCGTCTTTCGGCAGGACGATAACAGCCTGCTGGTCTTTTTTGCCGGTGAACCGGCCATCTATGGCAGCAGACAGCAAGCCGCCCGTTGATTTGTCGAGAGAGGCGGCCACTTCTGGCAGACCGCCGTCTTCATCGACGATGAATGCAAATACGTCAGCCTTGGCGGCGTCAGTGAAGGTGATTTTCATGTGAGGAATCTCCGTTTGAGAGGGAAACTAAGCATCGACGCGCGCAGCGCAACTCGTTAGGCAGGGAAAATATGCCCGTTAACTGCCAGTTTCTGCTTTATTTCCCGGCACGTGACATACGATGACGAAAGTCCAGTCCTACCTGTTCTATGAAGTCCTCCGGGCGGTCGTGATCATTGTCGGTGGTCTCGCCCTGCTGGCGCTTCTGGCTCAGGGTCTTGCGCGGACAGACCTGATCCTTGAAAACCGGCAATCCGCGCTGACCTATTTCTATATCGTGATGCTGGGATCCCCCCAGATCATTGCGCTTCTGACACCGCTGGCCCTGTTCGTGGCAGGCGTCTGGTCTCTCAACCGGATCCACAAGGACAGCGAGATTGTCGTCGCGCAGGCCGCTGGCATGACCCGCTGGCAGATTGCCTCGCCCATCCTGCGGCTGGCTGTTCTCTGCGCCATCGCCCATCTGAGCGTGAATCTGTGGGTCCAGCCGCTGGCCCAGCGGGCGATGCGGGAAACCGTGGCCGTGGCACGTGCAGATCTCGCCGCAGCGCTGATCCGCCCCGGCCAGTTTACCACCAATGGTGACCGGCTGACCTTCTACGCCCGCGAGCAGGTGGCCGGCGAGCTTCGGGGCGTTCTCATCTCCGACATGACCGATCCGGTCTCTCCCACTGACATTCTGGCCCGGAGTGCGGCGCTTGTGGAAGTGGATGGTAAACCCACCCTGCTGCTGCGTGATGCCATCAGCATGCAATTGGACGAGAACCAGCAGCTCTCCATTCTGGAATTCGCCCAATACCCATTTGACCTGAGTGAATACATGAAGGAAGATTCCGAGCTCGCGCTGAAAGCGTCGGACAAGTTCCTGCACGAGCTCTTCTTTGTCGACCGGACCAATTACTTCGAATTACGGGATGTCGACACACTGCTGGCAGAAGCAAATACCCGCCTGGCCTCGCCGCTGCTGAACATCGTCATGGCCCTCATCGCCATTGTCGCCGTGCTGGGCGGGGATTTCAGCCGTAAGGGCTATGGCCGGCGGATCGCGATCGCGTCCGGTGCCGCGATCATGGTGCTGATCGTGCAGCTGGCCGCTCAGTCAGCCGCAGCGGATGATCCATCCATGAATGCGCTCCTCTGGATCCTGCCAATCAGCATCATATCGGGTCTCAGCTATGTCTATTTCTCGCGTGGGCGGCGTCTGGGAAACGCTGATCGACCGCAAATAGACCTGTTCCGCGGCGCCGGGGGGGCGAACGCCTGATGCCGTTCGGATCCCGTATCCAGTATTATATCCTGCGCCAGTGCCTGTCCGGCCTGGCGTTGGTTCTGGGCATCCTGCTCATTGCAATCCTTATGATCGACGTAGTGGAGCAACTGCGGACGGTTGGCGGCGATGTCAGCCTGAGCCTGTTCGGCGCGCTCAAGCTGTCGCTGATGAAACTGCCGCAGATCATGGAGCAAACCCTGCCTTTCGCGCTGCTGGTCGCCTCCATGATGGCCTTTACCCGCCTGAACCGGAGGTCGGAACTCTCCATCATCCGCGCCAGCGGGATCTCCGCCTGGCGGTTCCTGGCACCTGTGATTGTGCTGGGCCTGGTCGTCGGCATCGCCACCACGACCATTCTGAACCCGATTTCTGCCCGGCTGACGGAGTCATTCGAGGTCACGCGCGCCAATATCCTGAACAAAGGCCGGACTGCCATGGCCGTGTCGGACACAGGCGTCTGGCTGCGTCAGGGCGACGATACGAGCCAGATCGTGATCCATGCCAAACATGTCGATCAGGGCGGCGTCGTGTTGCGGGACGTGAAGATGATCGAGGAAGAGCGCCTCTATTCCGGTAGCCAGCCGACAAGCGACTTCGCCTTCGCCCGCCGCATCGATGCCCAGCGCGCCACCCTGCGGGACGGTTTCTGGCAACTCGAAAACGTGATCGAGAATATTCCGAACCAGCCCGCCGAGCGGAAAGCGAACCTCGCCATTCCCTCCTCGCTGGACGCCTTGACGCTGTTCGACAAATTTGCGTCCCCCAACACGATCGGGTTCTGGCGTCTGCCGCGTTTCATCAGTCAGACCCAGTCTGCAGGCCTCGACGCCTCACGCTACCGCATGCGATGGCATGCCCTGCTGGCGACGCCTGCCCTGTTTGTCGCAATGGGCCTGATTGGCGCAGTCGTTTGCCTTCGGTTGCAGCGCATGGGCGGAACATCGCAGTTGCTGGCAATCGGCACTCTGGCCGCCGTCGGGCTCTATTTCTTCACCCAATTTTCGACCAGCCTGGGGGCTACAGGTGCAGCGCCGCCTATAGTTGCCGCCTGGAGCCCGCCGCTTTTTGTCCTGTTCTGCACGTTGGCGTACATCGCCTACCGGGAAGACGGCTGACGAGAATACAGCCTTGACATGGCCTCGCCGACACGGCCATCACTCGCGCCCTTGAAGAGGTACCCCACATGAAACTTGTCGTCGTCGAGTCGCCCGCGAAGGCCAAAACGATCAACAAATACCTCGGCAAGGACTATAAGGTCCTGGCCTCGTATGGGCATATTCGGGACCTTCCCTCGAAAAACGGATCCGTCGATCCTGATAATGATTTCGAGATGGTCTGGGAGGCCGACTCGAAATCGTCCAAGCGCATTACAGACATCGTCAATGCGTTGAAAGAAGCAGACACGCTGATCCTCGCGACCGACCCGGATCGTGAAGGAGAGGCTATTTCCTGGCACCTGATCGAGGCGCTGAAGAAGCGCCGCGCCCTCAAGAAGGACGTTGCCGTCGAGCGCGTCGTGTTCAACGCCATTACCAAGAATGCGGTCACCACCGCCATGGAGCATCCGCGCCAGATCGATGCCGAACTGGTCGATGCCTACCTCGCCCGCCGGGCGCTGGACTATCTCGTCGGGTTCAATCTCTCGCCTGTGCTATGGCGCAAGCTGCCGGGGTCCCGTTCGGCTGGCCGTGTGCAGTCGGTTGCGCTGCGCATCGTCTGCGACCGCGAGAACGAAATCGAGATGTTCAAGCCGCAGGAATACTGGACTGTGGCGGCGGACCTACGTGCGCCAGACGGGACAGACTTCCAGGCGCGCCTCCACGCGCTGGACGGCAAGACACTCAAGAAGTTCACACTTGGCGACAAGGGCGAGGCCGACAAGGCCCTCGAAGCGGTTCGCACGGGCGGCTATTCGGTCAGCTCTGTCGAAGCAAAACCGGTCAAGCGAAACCCGGCCCCGCCCTTCATTACGTCCACCCTGCAGCAGGAAGCCTCGCGCAAGCTGGGCTTCACGGCCAAGCGCACCATGCAGGCCGCGCAGAAGCTCTACGAAGAAGGCCGCATCACCTATATGCGTACCGATGGCGTCAACATGGCAGAGGAAGCCTATGTGGCTGCCCGCTCCATGATCCAGACCAATTATGGCGCTCGCTACCTGCCAGAAAAGACCCGCTACTACTCCTCCAAGGCCAAGAACGCTCAGGAAGCGCACGAAGCCATCCGCCCGACCGACTTCAATCTGCGTCCGGAGCAATACAATGGCGGCGACGACCTGCGGAAACTTTACACGCTGATCTGGCGGCGCGCTGTCGCCTCCCAGATGGAAGCTGCCATCTTCGAACGCACCACAATTGACCTTCTGTCGAAAGACCAGCGTGCCCAGCTCCGCGCCAGCGGGCAGGTCCTGGTGTTTGACGGCTTCATCAAGCTCTACACAGAGGGCCATGATGCCGGCGACGATTCGGACGATGACGAGAACCGCCTGCCCAAGATGACCGAAGGCCAGCATGCAGATCTGCTGAAAGCCGATTCAACCCAGCACTTCACGACGCCTCCGCCGCGCTACACCGAAGCGTCGCTGGTCAAGCGCCTGGAAGAGCTCGGCATCGGCCGCCCGTCGACCTATGCGTCCACATTGTCGACGCTGGAAGACCGCGGATATGTGCGCATTGAGAACAAAGCGCTGGTTCCGGAAGACAAGGGACGGCTCGTTACGGCATTCCTGGAGAATTTCTTCCGGCGCTACGTCGAATATGATTTCACGGCCGGTCTCGAAGAGAAGCTCGACATCATTTCCGATGGCAAGCTCGACTGGAAAGCCTTCCTGCGCGACTTCTGGACTCAGTTTGCTGACGATATCGGCCAGACCAAGGACCTGCGGGTCACCCACGTTCTGGATGCTCTGAACGAGGCCCTCGCGGCACACGTTTTCCCCGACCATGATGCGGACGGCAATGTCATCGAACAGCCGCGGCTTTGCCCGCTCTGCAAGGAGGGCGAACTGTCCATCAAGGTCGGCCGGTTCGGCGCCTTTGTCGGATGTTCGCGCCATCCCGATTGCAAATATACCCGCCAGTTCTCCTCCGATGGCGAAGACGCCGGCTTCATCGATCCGGACGGGAACGAACTGGGCGTGCACCCGGAAACGGGCGAAACCGTCTGGCTGAAGAGCGGGCGTTTCGGGCCTTATGTCGAAATGGCCAATGGCGAGAAACCGAAACGCTCCTCGCTGACCAAGAACGACACACCGCAGACCCTGACGCTGGAACGCGCCGTCGAACTTCTGTCCCTGCCTCGCGAAGTCGGTCAGCACCCGGAAGATGGCGAGATGATCTATGCGAACTTCGGCCGCTTCGGACCATACGTTCAGCATCTCAAGACCTATGCGAACCTGAAAGACCCTGCCGACGTCTTCAATATCGGCCTCAACCGCGCCGTGGCGCTGATCGAGGACAAGAAGGCCCGCGGCTCCAAGCGCGGCGGCGCAACGCCGCTGAAAACGCTGGGCGAACACCCGGACGGCGGACCGATCGAAGTCTATGAAGGCCGCTATGGTCCTTATGTGAAGCACGCCAAGACCAACGCCACTCTGCCCAAGGATGTGACGCCGGATGTGGTGACGCTGGAACAGGCCATCGAGCTGATCAACGCCAAGGCAGCCAAAGGCGGCAAGAAGAAAGCCCCGGCGAAGAAACCAGCTGCCAAGAAAAAGGCCCCTGCGAAGAAGAAGGCACCGGCCAAAAAGGCTGCAAAGCCTGACGAAGGCTAACAGACCTCACATAAGCTTCGTGCTTGCGCATCTTGCGGCCCCTTCGTTTCGGATGCTTAATGGTTCGCGTCATCAAAACACGGACGCGCGGCATGTCCGGTACAGAGAAATTCTTTTTTCTCGGCGCAGTGACGCTGGCAGCTCTTGTGATGTCCCAGGCACCGCAGGATAGCGCAGTTCTGGCCTCGAACACGGCAGTGCCCCTCGCGGACAATGCCCCTGAGGATAATGAGGTCAAACCGGCACCAACGATCCTGACCATCGCTCCCTCGAATACCGGATACCTCGACCACCTCTCCGCCTGCCCCGGGCTGTCCACGTCACATGCGGCAGATGTCGGACCAGATCTTAAGGTCATGGACTTCAAGCCCTTTGTGCTGGCGGCCGGCACGGTCCGCCTTGCGAGTGCGCCGGTGGGCGGCGGGTGTTTTTCGTCTGCCTTTGGATTGCGCAACGGCCGGCTGCACAAGGGTGTCGACTACTACAGCGACAGCCCGGTTCCTGTATTTGCCGCTGCAGCGGGCCGTGTGCGATCACGAAGCTATCGCAGCGACTATGGAAACATGATCGTCATCGATCATGGGGATGGGGTTTACACGCGGTATGCCCATCTTGAGTCCTTCGCCAGGCCGGATATCGGTGACCTGGTCAGCCCCGGTGACTTGCTCGGCATCATGGGGAATACGGCAGGCAATACCATCCCGCGCCACCTGCACTACGAAGTGCTGACCGGCACCTGGAAGCCCCGCCTCGGCTCATTCGCGCTGACGCCGGTGGATGTGATGGCCCTGCCTGCCGCTGAGGACTAGGAAGCCGATACCGCAAATCCTCCGCGCATTTCCCGCCGATTCGGCCTATATGGCCCTTATGACATTCCCTGACCGCCAGACTGTTCTGGACTTTCTTCGCGAGAACCCAAGCGCCACCACCAAGCAGGAAATCGCCCGCGGCCTTAAGCTGAAGGGCAAGGAACGCACGATTTTGCGTGAAATCCTGAAGGAAATGGAGGGCGACGGCACGCTGGAGCGCACCGGCAAACGCGCCTGGGCGCAGGCAGACCGGCCGCCACCCACGGGCGTTGTTGAATTCACGCATCTCGATGGCGATGGCGAGCTGATCGGCAAATCCGTTGGCGACAATGGCCTGTTCGGGCCGGAAATCCGCTATGCGGGCCCCTCCGGCAAGCCGAAGGCCAAGGCCCCCGCCGTGGGCGACCGCGCCCTCTGCAAGATCTCAGAGCGCGATGGCGAATGGCTGGCCCGTGCCATCACCGTTTTCGAGAAACGCCTGTCCGACAAGCTGGTTGGCCTCTACAGCCAGACCCAGCGCGGCGGAAAAGTTGTGCCTTCGTCCCGCAAGGAAAAGCGCGAATTCGTCATTCAGGAAGCTGACCGGAACGGCGCCGAGGAAGGCGATCTCGTCATCGCGGAACCGAAGCCCGTCGGGCGCCGGCAATACGGCCCGGCCTTCGGAATCGTCACCGAGGTCATCGGCCACATAACCGATCCGCGCTCGGCCAGCCTGCTGGCCCTTCACGCACACGACATTCCGACGGAATTCCCGGAAGAGGCCCTCGAACAGGCACGCGATCCGAAACCGGCTGCGGCAGAGCGCGAAGACCTGACAGCGGTTCAGCTGATCACCATCGACCCCCACGATGCCCGCGACCATGACGACGCCGTGTGGGCCGAACAGCTGGACGATGGCTGGCGCGTGATCGTCGCGATTGCCGATGTCGCGGCTTATGTCACCGAAGGCTCGCCGCTCGACAAGGAAGCCCTGAAGCGGGGTAACTCCACCTATTTCCCCGACCGCGTTGTGCCTATGCTGCCGTTCGAACTGTCGGCGGACGAATGCTCCCTGCGTGAGGGCGAACTGCGCCGGTGTATGGCCGTGGAGATGGTGTTCGACAAATCCGGCACCAAGCGCTCCCATCGCTTTATCCGTGGCATGATGAAGTCTGCCGCCAAGCTTTCCTATGAGGAGGCTCAGGCCGCCATCGATGGCAAGCCGGGTGGCAAGGCGGAGGAATTGCTGGACAGCGTCCTGAAACCGCTCTGGGGCGCCTATGCGGCCCTGACGAAGGCGCGGGACAAGCGCAGCCCGCTGGACCTCGACCTGCCGGAACGCCGGATCGTGTTTGACGAGGAGGGCGAGGTTCAGGGCATCGTCGCCAAGGAGCGGCTGGACGCCCACCGCCTGATCGAGGAGTTCATGATCCAGGCGAACGTGGCCGCCGCCGAGTCGCTGGAGAAAGCGAACAGCCCGCTGGTCTACCGCGTCCACGACGTGCCGAGCGATGCCAAGATCGCCGCCTTTGCGGAGTTCCTGCAAACCATCGACATCAAGTGGCATATCGGTGAGCGACCGCAGACGCAGCGCTTCAACAAGCTGCTCGAAGACATTCGCGGCGGGGTCTATAACGAGATGGTCACCCAGATGGTGCTGCGCTCTCAGGCGCAGGCGGTCTATTCCGAGGAGAACCTTGGCCATTTCGGCCTGAACCTGGCGAGGTATGCGCACTTTACCTCACCGATCCGCCGTTATGCAGACCTGATCGTCCACCGCGCCCTGATCCGCGCGCTGAAGCTCGGACCGGACGGGCTGAGCGATCAGAATGCTGTGCGGCTTGAAGAAATCGCCGAGCACATCTCAACGACCGAACGCCGGTCCATGGCTGCCGAGCGCGAAGCAACAGACCGCTATCTCGCCATTTTCCTGGCAGATCGGGTCGGCGCGGAGTTCGAAGGCCGCATCATGGGCGTCACCGGCTCTGGCCTGTTTGTGGCGCTGGCCGGGTCCGGCGCGGACGGCTTCGTGCCGATCTCGTCCATTTCCGACGACTATTGGGTGCTCGACCAGGCAGCGATGGAAATCTATGCGCGCGGCAGCGGCAAAACCTATTCCATGGGGCAGACCGTGCGGGTGCGCCTGAAGGAAGTCACACCGCTGCAGGGCGGTCTCCTGCTGGAGATGCTGTCAGAGCCCCAGCCGGCCCCCAAGGGCCGCGCAGAGGCGCGCAAGGCGGCAGACGCCGGCGGCCGTTCCCCTCGCGGCAGGGGTGGACCTCCCCGCCGCGGCAAGCCCAAATTCAACAAGAAGACGCTGCCCAAGCATAAAAGGAAGAGCCGGAAATGAACCGCGCCACCGCATCCGCCGCAAAGACCGAATCGGGCACGCCATCGTCATCTGAAGACACGGCGAAGTCCGGTATGGTCATGATCAAGTCCGCCTTCGACAAGGAAAGCGACGACGAAGTCATCGTTAAAGACCAGAAATCGCCGCGTCCGAAGGATGCTGCCACGCTGATTCTGGTCCGCCGCGACGCCGAGAAACCCCGCGTTCTGATGGGCAAGCGCTCTGGCGGTCATGTCTTCATGCCGGACAAATACGTCTTCCCCGGCGGCCGCGTGGATCCGGACGATGGCCGCGCCATCTCATGGTGTGAGCTGCGGCCGGAAGTCGAGGCAAAACTGCGGATCAGCGCAAGGCGCCAACCGCGGGCTTTTGCGCTCACGGCAATCCGGGAAACCTTTGAAGAAACAGGGCTTTTGGTTGCCCGGCCGGCAGAAATGCCGGCCTCGGCGCCGAAGGGCTGGGACCGGTTCCATGAGCTGGATGCCGCACCTCACCTCTCTCCGTTCACCTTTATCGGCCGCGCCATCACGCCCCCCTACCGTCCGCGCCGCTTCGACGCCCGATTCTTCATGGCCGATGCCGAAGAGGCCCTGATTGACGAACGCCCGCCAGTGGACGGCGCAGAGCTGTCAGACCTGCAATGGGTGACGCTGAAAGACGCCCACGACCTCGACCTGCCAAGCGTAACCCGCTTCATGCTGGACGAGATCGATGCCCGGCTGAAAACAAAGGACTACAAGGAAGGCACGCCATTCCTGCGCTGGACCCGGTCCGGCAATAGTACAGAGCGGCTGTAGAACGGTAACGGGTGCTTGACTTCGCCCGCGCACCCCGCCATTAAGCCGCTTTCCGATTTCAGACGCTAGCACAAGCGAGCCCGCGCCATGGCAAAACCCGCCACCATCAAAATCCGCCTCAACTCGACGGCTGACACAGGCTTCTTCTATGTCACGAAGAAGAACCCGCGCAACATGACCGAAAAAATGGTCCAGCGTAAGTACGATCCGATCGTCAAGAAGCACGTCGAGTTCAAAGAAGGCAAAATCAAGTAATCACTTGATCTGTTTGAACTTTTGAAAAGCCCGCTCCTCACCGAGCGGGCTTTTTCATTAGATCTCTTCACGATGCAGATAGCGCGTTTTGCGGATCGCCGGGAACAGGAACGACCAGGCTGCCGCAATGCCGATAGCGGCAGCGCCACCTGCCACAACGGTAAACACCGCTCCGTAGAAGTGCGCCATGAAGCCCGCCCTTGCTTCGCCCAGCTCGTTCGAGGCGCCGAGGAACACGGAATTCACTGCATTCACCCGCCCGCGCACATCGTCTGGCGTCCAGAGCTGCAGCAGGATCTCGCGGATGTAGACTGACACCATGTCAAAGGCACCAATCAGCGCCAGCGCGAGGATCGACAGCCAGGCCAGTGTAGATGCGCCGAACACCATGGTTGCGAGGCCGAAAAGCGCCACGGAGACGAACAGGATGATGCCTGCATGGTCCTTGATTGGAAAAGCTGTGATGATCCCGATCATGATGACAGCGCCGACACCCGGCGCCGCCCGCAAGAGGCCTAATCCTGACGGGCCGAGTTCCAGAATATCCCGTGCATAGACTGGAAGCAGAGCGACAGCGCCGCCAAGCAGGACAGCGAACAGATCGAGCGAGATGGCTCCCAGAACGACTTTCTCTTTCCAGACATAGGAGAAGCCCCCAAGCAAAGTTTTGAGCGTGGTGGGCTCCCTGGCGCCTTTCTTGGCGGGTTTGGGTATGGTGAGAATGGTCGCGCCCGAAACCAGGAACAGACATACGGCCGTCCCGTATGCAATCGGCGCACCGATCCCATAGATCAGACCGCCCAGCACAGGCCCCAGAATCGACGCCAATTGCCAGGACGCCGTGACCCAACCCACCGCATTCGCGAAGTCCTCCTTGGGAACCAGATTGACCGCCAGGCTGGACGATGCAGGCGAATAGAAAGCCCGTGCAACTCCAAACACGGTCAGCGCCCCGAGCACCCATATCGGATCAAAATGGCCAGACAGCGCGAGACCGAGGATGGCGATGGCGCACCCCATCTCGATGAAAACCGCGAGGCCCATCACATTCCGGCGTCCGAACCGGTCTGCGGTTACTCCGGTTACCACCACCAGGATCAAGGCAGGCAGGAACTGAACCAGACCGATCCAGCCGAGCAATGCAGCGTTCTGGGTCAGGTCGTAAATCTGCCACCCCACCGCGACAGAAACGATCTGGGTGCCCAGAGAGGTGCAGAATCGCGAGAAGAAATAGCGGCTGTAGGCTGAATGCCGGAACGCTGAAAACCTGTCGGTCACGCCTTATCCCCTGAGCTGAGCGCCTCTGTGACGACAGCCGGGTACCAAGTCAATCAGGCGGCTGTGCTCTCGACCCGGTTCCGGCCAGTCGTCTTGGCCTGGTAGAGCGCCTGATCTGCCCGTTTGGTGAGATCGGCGATCGTGTCTTGCTCACCCGTAATCGTCGACACGCCCACACTGACTGTGATCTGAATTTTGAGCCCTGCCTTGCCGATAATGAACGGCGCTGTCGCGACCGCCCGGCGGATTCGTTCTGCCGCCGCACAGGCCAGGTCACCCGGCGTTTCCGGCATAATGACCAGAAATTCCTCTCCGCCCGGACGACAGACAATATCCATTGGCCGCACGTTTTCGCGCAAGCGGGTTGCGATCTCCTGCAGCACCTCATCTCCGACATCGTGACCATAGGTGTCGTTGACGGATTTGAAGTGGTCGACGTCTGCCATCATGACAGAAACCGGCTTTCCACCCATGACGGACCGCTGCATGAACTGGCGCAGCTGACTCATCATGTAGCGGCGATTGTAGAGGCCGGTCAGCTGGTCGATCATCGACAGCTCAAGTCCTTTATCCACGCGGCGCCGCAGCATCTCTATATAGCGCGCACGGCGGGCCTGCGTGCGGACGCGGACAAGAAGCTCCTGCTTGTCCACTGGCGTGAGGATCACATCGCTGGCGCCGATCTCAAGCCCCTTGGCGGCGCGCGCGCGATCATCAGGATCACAGATCAGCAGAATGGATACCGCGCGGGTTGCTTCGGTCACCTTGAAATGTGCGCAAAGTTTGAGTGCATCGAAAGACTTGCTCGGAAGCGACAGGATCATGAGATCCACGCCGAGACGGGACAGGTCGCCCATTGTGCCTGCTTCCGCCAAAGTCACGACGGTATGACCTGCTTCCCGCAGGACCGCCGCAAGCCGTGCGGAGGCTCTGGGGTTGTCGTCTACAATAAAAATGCGTGCAGGCTGGTCGGACTCTTCTTTCGTGGTTTCGAAATCAAGTCCTCCACCAAGCCCATTGGCCTGCCTCTGGCGCAGTTCCGAAGCCACAGCGTTATAGCGCATCAATGCGCCCACGCGGGACATCAGAGCAAAATCATCGACGGGCTTGGTCAGGAAGTCTTCGGCGCCGGCATCCAGGCCGCGCACACGGTCCTCTGTATCGCTGAGGGCGGTGACCATCACGACGGGAATGAAGGCTGTTGAGGGTTCCTCCTTGAGGCGGCGGCAGACCTCATAGCCGTCCATGCCAGGCATCATCACATCGAGGAGGATGATATCCGGCAATTCCTTGCGGGCGACTTCAAGCGCCTGAGGGCCGTTCTCGGCCTGGATAACCGTGTAGTATTGTGCCTCAAGCTTGGCCTGCAGAAGGCGCCGGTTCGCTTCGATATCGTCGACGACCAGGATGCGCGCGCTCATGCTGCTTCCTTCGGCATGAGCGATTCTACGGCCTTGATGAAGGTCATGATTTGAATCGGCTTGGAAAGGTAACCCTCACAGCCGGCTTCCCGCACACGCTGCTCATCAGCGCGCATGGCAAAAGCCGTCACGGCAAGCACCGGGATATGGGCGACTTTCTCGTCATCCTTCAGCCATCGCGTGATATCCAGCCCCGAAACCTCCGGCAGCTGTATGTCCATGATGATCAGGTCCGGCTGTTCCCGACGGGCGATCTCAACCGCTTTCGCGCCATCGCGGCACTGATAGGTTTCGTACCCATAAGCGTCCAACAGGTCGCAAAACAGGCGCATGTTGAGTTCATTGTCCTCAACAACCAGCACTTTTCTGGTTTTAGCGTCTGCCATTTTTCCCCACGTTTACGAGCGATTCGGGACGGACCTTACCGTACAGGACCAGCTATACGGCAAAAGCTTAACGGGTGTTTACGAGTTACTTCAGATTGCCGCCAGATCCGGAACATGCCATGAACACCAGATTATGAGCCTGTTGTGCCGGGACTGTTTTCATTTTGACCGCTTAGACGGTGATTCCTGCCCGAGCTGCAGTAGCCGTCGTGTTATTTGTCATTCTGCACTCCACAAACTTGGAGTCGCGCACATCGATTGCGATGCATTTTTCGCGGCAATCGAAAAAAGAGACAATCCGGACCTGAAGGACAAACCCGTCATCGTTGGTGGCGGTGAACGCGGCGTGGTGCTCACTTGCTGCTATATCGCGCGGCTTTATGGCGTCCGGTCGGCGATGCCCATGTTCCAGGCCCTGAAACTCTGCCCGGACGCCGCCGTGGTGAAGCCGAGCCGCCACAAATATTCAGAAGCCGCCACCATCGTACGAAAGAAAATGGAAGCGCTGACACCGCTGGTGCAACCCGTCTCAATCGATGAGGCGTATCTGGATCTGACCGGCACAGAGGCCGTTCACAAGGCTCCGCCAGCGGCGTCCCTTGCCCGGCTGGCTGCAGAAATCGAGGCAGAGCTTCACATCACCGTGTCGATCGGACTCTCTTCCAACAAATTCCTGGCCAAAACCGCCAGTGAACTGGACAAACCGAGAGGGTTCGCAGTCATATCACCGGATGAGGCCGAGGCGCTATTGGCCCCCCGCCCGGTTGGCTTCCTTCACGGTGTGGGGCCGAAATTCGCCGCGAAACTGGAGCGGGACGGCTTCGAGACGGTCGGAGACATTCAGCGCGCAGACCTCAAGGCACTCATTGGCCGGTATGGCGAAACCGGCATGTGGCTGAAACGCGTCTCCCACGGACAGGACAATCGCCCCGTCCGCACAGACGAAGAGCGCAAGTCCGTCTCGACGGAAACGACTTTCCGAACCGACATCGCAGATCCCGCGGCATTGGAAGACCAGCTCTGGAAACTTTGCGTGAAAACGTCTGATCGCGCCAAACAGATCGGGGTCGTTGGCGCCGTTATTACGCTCAAACTCAAAACCTCCGATTTCAAACCGCTTACCCGGCGTGTGTCCCTGTCAGAGCCCACTCAGATCGCGCAGTCGATCTTTCGAGCCTCCCGGCCGCTCCTGGCCCGAGAAGCCGACGGCCGCCGGAAATTCAGGCTGATCGGCATCGGACTTTCTGAACTCTCCAGCCATCGCGCGGACGAAACTGACCTGCTCGACCCACGGATCGCCCGGCGCGCCGCCGCAGAACGGGCCTCAGACGCAGCACGCGCAAAATTCGGTGCCGATGCCGTCATGACCGGCCGCGCGGCCCGAATGGATTATAAACCCGAGGAATAGGCGTATGATGCTTGCGGCCCGGAGCGGCGTGCGGCAAGTCTGCGGCAAGTGAACCAATCCGGAGATATTTCCATGAGCACCCCTGAAGAACGCCTCGACAGCCTCGGCATTACGCTTCCTGAACCGATGAAGCCGGTGGCCACTTATGTGCCCTACGTCATGACCGGGAACATGCTGTTCATCTCTGGCCAGGTCAGTGCAAGCCCAGAGGGCCTTATGATCGGCCGGCTGGGTGAGAGCATGGAACTCTCCGCCGGCCAGCACGCTGCCAGGCAGTGCGGAATCAACATCATCTCCCAATGCAAAGCAGCCCTGGGAGATCTTTCGCGCGTGAAGCAAGTTGTGAAGCTCGGCGGATTCGTGAATGCCCATCCTGACTTCAAAGACATCCCGCAGGTCATTAATGGTTGCTCTGACCTGATGGTCGAAGTCTTCGCTGATGCCGGCCGGCACGCCCGTTCAGCAGTCGCCTGCCCGGTCCTTCCGCTCGGCGTCGCCGTTGAAGTCGACGCCATTATCGAGTTCGCCGACTAGCCATGGCCACGCCGTTCGACCCCCGCAAGTTCAGCTACGCGCACCGCGGTCTTTGGTCGGCAAATGGCCCTCCGGAAAACTCGCTTGAAGCCTTCCGGTGCGCGCGGACAGCTGGCCTGGGCATCGAATTCGATGTCCGGCCGGCACGCGACGGCACACCGGTCGTGTTCCATGACGACACCCTCGACCGGATGACAAAACGTTCCGGCAAGACGGAAGAGCTGAATTCGAAAGAATTGGGCAGACTTTCACTTGCGGATACATCGGAACGAATTCCGGCGTTCCTCGAACTTCTTCGCATCTGGCCCTATCAGCTGCCGCTGCTGACTGAACTCAAGATCGACGGCAATACGGATCCGGAAGCCTTTGCCCGCCGGGTCGGCGACCGTCTGGCACATTGGAAAGGCTTCGCAGCAGCGATGAGTTTTTCCGAAGAGGCAGTCCGCGCCCTGCCGATGGGACTGATGCGCGGCCAGCTGATCGGCGCGGCGGTCAAAATCGGGAAAGACAATTTCGATGGCGTTCTCGAAAGAGCCGTTCGGGACAGGATCGACTATCTGGCTGTCCACACGTCGGACGTCGAACGCGCGGCCCTCAAATCTCAGGGCAGCAATCTGCCTGTCATTGTCTGGACGGTGCGCGGCGAAGACAATCTCGAACGCTGCAAGGCGCAGAACGCCGCCGTGATTTTCGAACATATGGATCCGGAACTGGTGTCACGGCGGCTGAACACCTAGATTGGACCCTATGGACGAAACGAACTTCCGCATCGACATCGTCACCGGACTTGAAGAAGTCGATCCCGATGAGTGGAATGCTGTTGCAAATCCTCCGGGCATGCGCCGGGATCCGTTTCTGAGCTGGGAGTTTCTTGAGGCGCTGGAAAGCTCAGGCGCGGCCACGCCCGAAACGGGCTGGATTCCGCGCCACATTCTGGTTCGCGATGCGAACGATGTTCTGCGCGGCGCCATGCCGCTTTATGGCAAGACCCATTCCCGCGGGGAGTTCGTCTTCGATCATTCCTGGGCCGACGCCTTCGAACGCGCAGGTGGTGCCTACTATCCGAAACTGTTGAGCGCCGTGCCCTTCACACCGGTCACTGGCCGCCGGCGCCTCACGCCCCCCGGCCCGGACGAAGCCCGGATCAAGGCCCTGCTGCTGAACGCAGCGGTCAGCTTCGCCGAGCAGAACAAACTCTCATCACTGCACATCAACTTCCTCAAAGAAGAAGATTCTCAATCCCTGATGCTCAACGGCATGCTCTGCCGGACCGATCAGCAATTCCACTGGTTCAATGACGGATATGAGAGCTTCGACGATTTCCTGTCTGTTTTGTCCTCGTCGAAACGCAAGAACCTTCGCAAGGAACGCGCGAAAGCACAGGCTGGCCTCGAATTCCTGCATCTTCGCGGCGACGATATCACGGAAGAGCATCTCGACCGGTTCTTTGAGTTCTACCTCGATACCGGCAGCCGAAAATGGGGGTCGCCATACCTGACCCGCCTGACCTTCTCTCTCCTCCGGGAGCGCATGGCAGACGACATGCTCCTCATCTTTGCGATGGAAGACGGAGAAGCGATTGCCGGGGCGCTGAACCTGATCGGCTCGGACACACTGTACGGCCGGTACTGGGGCACACTCGACCCGCGCCCGATGCTGCACTTTGAAACCTGCTACTATCAGGCAATTGATTATGCCATCGCCAACAAGCTTGCGATCGTCGAGGCAGGCGCGCAGGGCGGCCACAAGCTGGCACGGGGATATGTCCCGGTGCTGACATATTCCGCTCACTGGATCGCCCATCCCGGCCTGCGGGATGCCGTGGCCGATTATCTCGAACGCGAACGCGCCGCTGTTGAACACGATCTGGACTACCTGAACGAGCGAACGCCGTTTAAGAAGGGCGAATGAGCCCCAGATCTACATTTGGCACCTATCTGATGATGGAAGAAGCGCAGATCGTTGCTTCCTTGCTGACCGATGGCGGCTTCAACGCGACAGTAGACAATTATGGCCACACATCCATCAATCCCTTTTACATCCCTGCGCTGGGTGGCATCAGGATCAGCATTCCGACCAGACAGCTGAAAGCTGCCCGGGAGTATGTGCGGAACATGAAGGACACTGCGGCAGTCCGTCTGGAGGAAGCGCTGCAGGAACCCGTTATCTACGTTGTCCCCAAGCGCATAAGATGGCGGGCATGGGCAATGGTTTTGATTTCCCTTGATCCGCTGATCATTCTCGCCGGAATGGCATTGATCTGGAAACACCGAACAAGCGATGACGAAAAACACATGACAATTCTGGAAAGGCCCTAAATTGACGCTTCACGACTCTTACGAACCGAACAACATTTTTGCGAAAATCATCAAAGGCGAAATGCCGAGCATCAAGGTGTATGAGGACGACGTGGCCCTCGCCTTCATGGATGTCTTCCCTCAAAGCGAAGGGCACACGCTGGTCATTCCAAAGCTGGTACAGGCCCGGAATTTCCTCGACATGCCATCAGACTATCTTGGCCAGTACATGCTGAAGGTGCAGAAAGTCGCCCGTGCCGTCGAGAAAGCCCTGACACCGGACGGCCTGATGGTCAGCCAGTTCAATGGCGCCCCGGCCGGTCAGACCGTCTATCACCTGCACTTCCACATCATCCCGCGCTGGGAAGACAAGCCCCTCGGCCGCCACGCCGAAGGTGGCATGGCGAAACCGGAAGAACTGGAACCGATCGCGGAAAAAATTCGCGCCGCGCTCTGAGCGCTTACAGGCCGAGCTTTGCTTTCAGGATATCGTTGACGGCTTTCGGGTTGGCCTTGCCGCCCGAAGCCTTCATCACCTGGCCGACGAACCAGCCCATGGTCTTCGGCTTTTCCTTGACCTGAGCGACCTGTTCCGGGTTTGCCGCGATGATTTCATCGACAACCTTCTCAATCGCGCCGGTGTCGGTGACCTGCTTCAGGCCGTGCTTCTCGACGATCTCGGCCGGCTTGCCTTCACCAGCGATCATCCGCCCAAAGACGTCCTTGGCGATCTTGCCACTGATCGTGTCATTCGAGATCAGTTCGATCAGGCCGCCGAGATCCGCCGCTGAAACCGGGCTTTCGGACAACTCAAGGTCTTCCTTGTTGAGATAACCGAACAGCTCCTGTGTCACCCAGTTAGCCGCGAGCTTTGCATCACGTCCCTTGGCGACTTCCTCAAAGAAGGCGGCTTTTTCGGCTTCTGCCGTCAGAACACCAGCATCGTAGCGCGACAGCCCGTAGTCGGCCTCGAAACGCGCACGCTTCTCGTCCGGCAGTTCCGGCAGCGTCGAGCGGATTTCCTCAATCCAGGCTTCTTCCACTTCCAGCGGCAAAAGGTCCGGATCCGGGAAGTAGCGATAGTCGTGCGCATCTTCCTTGGAGCGCATGGACCGGGTCTCGCCCTTGTTCGGATCGAACAGGCGGGTTTCCTGATCCACTTTGCCGCCGGCTTCGATGATTTCGATCTGGCGCCGCGCTTCATACTCGATGGCCTGCTGGATGAAGCGGAACGAGTTCATGTTCTTGATCTCGCAGCGCGTGCCGAGATGGCCAAAATCACCCGTCTCGCGGTATTTCTCATACTGGCCAGGCTTGCAGACAGATACGTTCACGTCAGCACGCAGATTGCCCTTTTCCATGTCACCATCGCAGGTGCCGAGCGCGATGACGATGGCGCGCAGCTTCTTCACATACGCGGCCGCCTCCGCCGGTGTCCGAACGTCCGGACGGGAGACGATTTCCATCAGCGCCACACCGGACCGGTTCAGGTCCACATAGGTAGAGTTCGGGTCCATGTCGTGGATGGACTTGCCCGCATCCTGCTCCAGATGCAGGCGCTCGATCCGGCACGGGAACGAGTAGGCTTCCCCACCATGGGCCGGCTCCACGTCCACTTCAATCTCGCCCTCACCGACAATCGGATGCGCAAACTGGCTGATCTGATAGCCCTGCGGCAGGTCGGGATAGAAATAATTCTTACGGTCAAAGCGGCTGTAGTGATTGATCTGTGCCTTCAGGCCAAGCCCGGTGCGGATCGCCTGTTCGACGCAGAACCTGTTGATGACCGGCAGCATGCCCGGCATGGCCGCATCGACCAGAGACACATTGCAGTTCGGATCGGCGCCAAACGCGGTGGCGGCCCCGGAAAACAGCTTCGCATTGGAGGCAACCTGAGCGTGGACTTCGAGGCCCATCACAAGTTCCCAGTCACCTGTGTCGCCCTTGATTGTGTAGGGAGTGCGTACAGACATGCTTTCCTCGATTGGTCGCAGAAGAATCCGGACCTTTTACCCCCCTGCGGACGGCCCTGTCGAGCCGTGCTGACACCGTGCAAGGCACTGAAATATCCGGTTTTATGGACTTCGTGAAAACTAAGGGGTTTTCCTAGGTCCCGATGTGCGGCAAATTTACCCGACTGCTTCGGGAGGAAGCGCGAAGGGGAAAGATAAAAAATGCTCTTCAAAATGATCCTTGATGGCGCCAGCGATGACGAACGCCACATCGCGCAGGGCTTCCTGCGCCACATAATTGCCGGTTTCGCCATCGGCCTGATCTTCGGCGGCACCATGTTTGGCGCCCTGTTCCTGACACTCGGCAAGCTGGATATGAACATTCCGATTCTGTTCATCCTGGCCGTACTGCTTCAGTTCGGCCCGATCGGCGGACTAATCGGTGCGGGGGTTCACGTGACGCGGATCGCGGATCGTGGTGAAAAAGCGGATGATGATGATGAGCCCCGCGGCGGCACGAAGGCACCTGTGGTCAGCTCCGCAGATACGGCGCCAGCGGGCAAACGCAAGAAAGCTCCTAAAGCTTCCCCTGTTCCTTCGCTTGCCTGACCCGTTCTGCCCGGGCAGCCATCCGATCCTTGATCGGTGATGCCTGGGAAACGCGTGCTGCCGGAGCTTTTTCCGGTTCCGGGGGCGCTTCCGGTTCGGGTTCGGGGTCGGATTCGGCTTCCAGCTTGCCTTCCGAGATCAGCTTCTTCCGGCGCGCAGCCACGCGCGCAGCCCGCGCAGACTGGGCCGCCGACGGTCTGGAGGAGAAGAGTCCCCCGGATTTACCGCCCGCCCTGTCCGGACCCGCGCCGCGCGATTGGTCCCGGCGTTTCAAAATGCCGTTGATTCGCCATGAGACGTAGCCAGCAACCAAAATGGAGACGAACACCATCGGCGCCATGGCGGGGTCCGTTAGGCTGTAGCCGTTCTGCGACAGCATCCCAGCCGTCATAAGAAGCGCGATCAGGAGCAGCGCTCCGAATAAAACGAGAAAGCGGATCATGGCTTGAAGCCTACCACCACTTCTCCGGTCTGGCCACGAAGCCGGCTGCACGTTCCAGCTCGCCGCCAACGCGGAAACAGGCTGACTCGTCCAGTGCCTTGCCGATCACCTGAAGGCCCAGCGGCAGGCCATCAGCTGACAGGCCGGCGGGCACCGAAATACCGGGTAGGCCGGCCAGGTTCGTGGTCACCGTGAAGACATCGTTGAGGTACATATCCACTGGATCGCCGCTCTTCTCGCCAAAAGCAAACGCGGGCGACGGACATGTCGGCGTCAGGATCGCATCGCAGCTTTCAAAGGCATCAACGAAATCGTTCAGGATCTTGGTGCGTACCTTTTGAGCCCGCAGGTAATAGGCATCGTAGTAGCCTGACGAAAGCACATAGGTGCCGATCATCAGGCGACGCTGAACCTCACGGCCAAACCCGTTGCCCCGGGTCGATTCATAAGTCTCAGTCAGGTTATCACCCGCGACACGCGTGCCGTAACGCATTCCGTCATAGCGCGCGAGGTTCGAAGACGCTTCTGCCGGGGCCACGATGTAATAGGCGGGCAAAGCGTATTTTGTGTGCGGCAGGCTGATATCGACGATCTCGGCACCAGCCGCTTTCAGCCACTCAGTGCCCTGGTTCCAAAGCGCATCGATTTCCTCCGACATGCCATCCATGCGGTATTCTTTCGGAATACCGATGCGCATGCCTTTGACGCCTTTCGAGACGTCGGCGCGCCAGTCTGGCTGGTCGGCCTTGAGGGATGTGGAATCCTTCGGATCATGACTGCACATCACGTCCAGCAGGATTGCAGAGTCTTCAACCGTCTTCGCGATCGGACCTGCCTGGTCGAGAGAAGACGCAAATGCCACCATACCCCACCGGCTGGCCCGGCCATAAGTGGGCTTGATCCCTACGGTGCCGGTAAAGGCTGCCGGCTGGCGAATGGATCCGCCGGTATCAGAGGCCGTCGCCGCGAGGCAAAGGTCGCCGGAAACAGCGGTCGCTGACCCGCCGGACGATCCACCCGGCGTCAGGCCGGAATTGTCACCCTTCCGGCGCCATGGATTGATCGGCGGCCCGAAGCGGGACGTCTCATTGGAAGATCCCATGGCAAACTCGTCCATATTGAGTTTGCCAAGCATTACCGCCCCCTCGTCCCACAGGTTCTGCGTAACGGTCGACTCATAGCTTGGGGTGAACTCTCCGAGAATATTGCTGCAGGCCGTCGTGCGGACGCCCTTGGTGCAATAAAGGTCTTTCACGCCGATGGGTGCGCCTTCCAGCCTGCCACCCTCACCTTTTGCGAGTCGGGCGTCGGCTTTGTCCGCCATCTCCAACGCCTTGTCAGGCGTCTCCACCACATAGGCGTTCAGGATCCGCGAGCCTTCAATGGTCTGGATGAAGTCTTGCGTGATTTCCCGGGACGAGAACTTCTTCGCTTTCAGCCCATCCAGAGCGTCCGCAAGGGTCAGTTTCGTCAGATCGGTCATCGTGGCGTATCTCCAGCAATTCTGACCGCCTGCTATGACGGCTTATGACGAAAGTTCAAGTCTCTGTGAGAGCGCTTGTCAGGCAGATATCAGTTCGTCACATTATTTTCAGGGTGGATTTGACGAGAAGGAGACGGCAATGCGCCCGAGTCTGACATTAGCCACGACATTACTCATCCTCACCGGATGCGCTTCTACCGGCGGTTCTGAGCGTGAACCTGCGGGAATTGCGAAATACGCCGATGACCCTCGCCTGGGCGAGGACGTTGATCATGTTTGCTTTGCCAACAATATCGACAGTTTCGGGGACAATACCCGGGATACGTTCACAGTGAGAGAAGGCCGTGATCACTACCTGATTGAGGTCTTCAACACCTGCACACCTCTTGAACATGCAATGACCATGATGATCGATACATCAACCAGCTGCCTGACCAGTGGCGACAATGTTATCGTTTCCGACTCGATCATGCCCCGGCGAGGCCAGCCGTTCAGCACGGCGCGCTGCTCAGTAAAGTCCATGCACAAATGGGACCCGAAAGCAGAAGCGGCCCAGGACGAACCGGAAGCCAGTTCGGAAGATTCCTGATGGATTAAGAGGATTTCTCGCTGCCGGTGCGGTGAACGCTACTCGACCGACTTTGGCACCACGAAGAAGCCATCTTCGGTGCGTGGAGCATTTGCCAGAACCTGGTCCGGGATGTTGCCATCCGTCACCACGTCTTCCCGCATCGGCAGTTTGGTTTCGACCACGGACGTCATCGGCTCAACGTCGGAAACATCAACTTCGTTCAGCTGGTCGATCCAGCCAAGAATCCCGTTCAGCTCTCCAGCCAGGTCTTCAAGGTGAGCCTCGTCGACGGCGATCCGCGACAGGCGCGCAACCTTGCGAACATCATCCTTGGTGACACTCATGGGAACTCTCCGGAATTGCTGAAGCCGGAATACGCCATAGGCAACGCCCCATCAAGGCGCTATGTGGGCTCCTCATGTCAGTCGTTGAAATCGCCGAATTTCCTTCCAAAGGTCCTCTGCTCGGGCTCGATCCCGGGACGAAGACTGTCGGCGTGGCCTCCTGCGACGCGATGCGCATGATCGCCAGCCCGGTCGAGACCATTCCGAAAGCACGGAAACTGGCGCCGGTGCTGGAGCGGTTATTTCATCTCTACGATGATCGCCGGGCAGTCGGGCTGGTCCTTGGCCTGCCGCTCAACATGGATGGCAGCGAAGGGCCGCGCGCCCAATCAGTCCGCGCCTTTGCATGGAACATCCTGAAGCATCGCGATGTGCCGATTCTTTTGCAGGACGAGCGCTTATCAACGGCTGAGGCGGAGTGGGTCATGCTCGAAGCGGACCTGTCGCGAAAGAAGCGCGCCGAACGGATCGATGCGTCTGCGGCGGCGATCATTCTGAAATCGGCTCTGGAGCGCCTGGAGCGCGGCGCATGACCGGTTTCCTCTACGCACTGCTCCCGGTCATCGCGATTGTCACGCTGGGTCATGTGCTGTCGGTTCGCAAATGGATCCCGACAGAAAGCTGGCGCGCGATTGAGCGGCTCTCTTATGTCGTCCTTTTCCCTGCCCTCATTGTCCGGACACTCGCAAACGCCCCCTTTGAAACGGCACCCTGGCGGCTGGCCGGGGCGCTGATCCTGGCCCAGTTCGCGCTCGCCGGTGTCGGCCTACTCGGGCGCTTCCTGCCAAATATGCCCAGGCCGGCTGTCGGATCTGTCATCCAGTCAAACGTGCGTTGGAACACGATGATCGGCCTGTCGATCGGCAGCCTTCTGTTCGGACAGGAAGGGCTCGCCCTTGTCACCATTGCGGCCGCCGCGATGATCCCGACCGCGAATGTCCTGTCTGTGTATGCGTTGATTGCCCATGCAGACCGTCCGCACGGGCCGGCACCAAAGCCGCTCCTGGCGCTGGTCCGGAACCCGATCGTCCTCGCATGTGTGTGCGGTCTCGGCCTGGCTGCTGCGAATATCGAGCTGCCCGAACTACTGGACGACAGTCTGGGGATATTAGGGAACGCTGCGCTCGCGCTGGGTTTGTTGTCCGCAGGCGCGGGCGTCGACCTGTCTGCCCTTCGCCGGGCCGGACCGCGGACCTTTGGATGGTCTCTCGTCAGACTCGTGGGCCTTCCGGTCTTTGCGGTGGGCTTTGGGTTACTGTTGGGCCTGTCCGGAACAGCGCTCACCATCGCCGTCATCTGTGCGTCAACGCCAACGGCAACATCCTCCTACATCCTGGCTCGTGAACTGGGCGGCGACGCGCCGCTTGCGGCCAACCTGATTGCCGTCGAGACGGTGCTCGCCATGCTCACCATGCCGCTTCTTTACCTCGCGGTTATGCAGCTTCCCTTGGCCTGAGCACTTGAAGCCCGGCGGAATCGGGCCTAAACCGCGAAAAATCGAAAGGGCCTCGATGACCCGGGCGGCATATCATTACAGCTTCGATCATGAGCATTTGCTCAGTATTGAAGGGCTTTCTCCTCTCGATATCACCCACATTCTGGATCTTGCGGACAGCTATGCTGAGGCCACCCGTGCCGGCATCCGGCCCGATCCGGTGTTGAAGGGCAAGGTGGTCGTGAACCTGTTCTTCGAGAATTCCACGCGGACCATGAGCAGCTTCGAAATCGCCGCCCGCCGCCTTGGCGCGGACGTGATCTCCATGCCCGTTGCTGCGTCCAGCGTGAAGAAAGGCGAAACGTTGATCGATACGGCGATGACCCTGAACGCGATGAAGCCTGACGCGCTGATCGTGCGCCACTCGGCCTCCGGCGGACCGAAACTGCTGTCGCGCAAGGTGGATTGCGCTGTGATCAATGCAGGAGACGGGACGCATCAGCACCCGACGCAGGGCCTGCTCGACACATTGACCATCCGGCGCGCAAAAGGCCGGATAGAGGGACTGAAGGTCGTCATTTGTGGCGACATTGCCCACTCCCGCGTCGCCCGTTCCACGACACAAGCGCTCCACCTGATGGGCGCCGAAGTTCATCTCTGCGCCCCCCGGACACTTCTACCATCCGGCACCGAAACCTGGGGCGCGGCCAGCGCAACAACTGACTTCGACAAGGCCCTGAAAGGTGCTGACATCGTCATGATGTTGCGCCTGCAGCTGGAACGGATGGACGGCGCCTTCCTGCCCAGCCGGCGCGAATATTTCAGCTTCTTCGGTCTCACCAAGGACCGTCTCGCCCTGGCCAAACCAGACGCGACCGTCATGCATCCCGGTCCGATGAACCGGGGTATCGAGATTGAAAGCGCCATCGCCGACGGCGAACAGTCCGTCATTACGGAGCAGGTCGAGATGGGTGTCGCAGTGCGCGAAGCTGTCCTCCACCTTCTGGCAGGAGGCAAAGCATGAGCCTCAGCATCTACAATGCCCGCCTGCTGGACCCGGCCAGCGGCCTCGACGAGACCGGCGCGATCTTCGTCGAGCGCGGCAAAGTGAAAGACATCACAATCGGCCAGACCAGCGCCCATGCCGATGCCAAAGTGGCCATTGATGCAGGCGGCCTGTGCCTCGCCCCCGGACTTGTGGATCTTCGCGTAAAGACAGGCGAACCAGGGGTGGAGCAGAGAGAAACGCTGGCAACGGCGTCACGCTCCGCGGTGGCTGGTGGCATCACAAGCTTCGTTGTGATGCCGGATACGAAACCCGTGATCGATGACATGGCACTCGTCCGCTTCATCACCGACCAGGCAAAAGCCAGCGCAGCTGCCCGGATCTATCCCGCGGGTGCCCTGACGACCGGTCTGAAGGGCGAAGCCATGGCCGAGATTGGCCTCATGGCGAATTCCGGCGCGGTTGTTTTCACCAATGGAGATCTGCCAGTCGCCAACGCGTCGATCCTGAAGAGGGCGATGGCATACGCTGCCAGCCTTGGGGTAATCATCATGTCCCGGCCGGACGAGCGGACGCTTGCAGGGTCCGGCGTCATGAATGCGGGTGAACTCGCCGGCCGCATGGGCCTGCCCGGCATGCCTGTCGAAGCCGAATGGATCGGTGCCATGCGTGACACAGCGTTGGCGGAAGCGACAGGCTGCACGCTTATTCTGGATCAGGTTTCCACACCGCGCACGGTTGCGTTCGCCAGGGCGGCCCGTGAGCGGGGCGCGAAGGTCTTCACGACGGCTGCCGCGCACAGCTTCTTCTTTAATGAGCGGGATGTCGGCGACTATCTGACCTACTGCAAAGTCAATCCGCCCTTCCGGGACGAAGAGACCCGGCTCGGCCTGATTGATGCCCTGAAGCGAGGTGAGATCGATGCCGTCGTTTCTGCGCACGATCCTCAACCGCCTGAAGAAAAGCGTCTTCCCTTTGGCGAAGCGGCCTTTGGCGCAGCGGGACTGGAAACCGTCCTCCCGGCCATGCTCAGCCTTGTTCATGACGGGCCGCTGACTCTGCTCGAAGCCCTTGCACCGGTAACCTGCCGTCCTGCCGACATGCTCGGACTTCCGCAGGGCCGGCTCGCACCGAATGCCCCTGCGGACATGATTCTGTTCGATCCCGGCAAGCCCTGGCTGTGCGAACGGGAACATCTGCGCTCGCGTTCAACGAACTCACCTTTCGATGGCCGGCGCCTTCAGGGGCGTGTATTGCGGACCTTTGTCGCCGGTGAAGAAGTCTTCGCTCACGAAAGCATCGCCTGAGAAGGCTTGCCCGCGCGCCGATCCCTGCCTACCACATCTACGTGTTTCCGGAGCTGCGCATGGCCGCATACATCGTTTATCCGCTTGCTGCGCTGATCGGCTATCTGGCTGGCTCCATTCCGTTTGGCCTTCTGATGACCCGCGCGGCGGGGCTCGGCGATATACGCCAGATCGGCTCCGGCAACATCGGCGCAACAAATGTACTGCGAACAGGCCGGAAGGACCTGGCGCTGGTGACCCTGCTACTCGACAGCCTCAAAGCAGGCCTGGTCGCTCTGGGATTTAGCATACTTAGCGGTCCGGAAACGGGATTGATCGCGGGGGCTTCAGCATTTGTGGGCCATTGCTATCCTGTCTGGCTGGGGTTCAAGGGCGGGAAAGGCGTGGCGACGTTCGCTGGTCTGTTGCCGTTTGTCTCGCTGCCGGCATTCTACGTTGCTGCACCCGTCTGGCTTATCGTTTTTGCTATCACGCGCATTTCTTCTCTTGCCGCGCTGACGGCTGCGGTCCTCGTCGCACCAGGGGCATGGTTTGTGGAGGAGCTTCAGCACCGGCCTCATAACTGGTTTATTCTTTCCGGACTGGCTGCGTTGTCGGCCTTTGTCTTCTGGACCCATCGCACCAATCTTGGCCGCCTGATCAAGGGCACAGAGCCGCGTTTTGGGAGCTCCAAAGCGAAACCTGACGCATGATGTCTGACAGCGAACGGCTGAACTGGATCCGTCTTGCCAGAACCCACGGCATAGGTCCTGTCAGCTTCTTTCAGTTACTGCGCCGGTTCGGCTCAGCGGGAGCCGCGCTCGACGCTCTGCCGGAACTGGCAAAGCGGTCCCGCAGGGCCCGGCCTCTCCAGCCACCGCCGCCTGAGGAGGTCGAACAGGAGCTAAAGGCGGTACACCGTTACGGTGCCCGCATCGTCCTAAGCTCCGAACCAGACTACCCGCCTCTTCTGAGAGACCTTGAACCGCCGCCACCTGTCCTGACAGTGCTGGGCAATACGGACCTCGCCGCCCGCCCCACCGTCGCAATTGTAGGCGCCCGGAATGCATCTGCAGCCGGCCGGAAAATCGCGCGAAACATGGCCGCGGAACTTGGCCAGAATGGATTTTCCATCGTCTCCGGCCTGGCGCTCGGCATTGATGGCGAAGCGCACGCCGCCAGCCTTGAGTCGGGGACGATTGCCGTACTCGGGGGCGCGGTTGACCATGTCTATCCGCCTCAGCACCAAAGGCTTTATGCCGAGATTGCCGCGTCCGGTCTCATCGTTTCGGAAAGTCCGTTCGGATACCGGGCCAAAGCGCAGGATTTCCCGCGCCGGAACCGTATCATCACAGGCATGTCGATGGGCGTGGTCGTGGTGGAAGCCGCCGAACGCTCAGGCTCACTGATTTCGGCGCGGGTCGCAGGGGAACAGGGCCGCGAAGTGATGGCCGTGCCGGGCTCACCGCTTGACCCGCGCGCCGCCGGAACAAACAGCCTGCTGCATCAAGGCGCAACGCTCGTGCGTCACGCCGATGATGTCCTTGATATTCTCGCCACATTGGACAGGCGCAGCGTTTCGGCGCCGCCTCCACGCCCGTTCGAGTACGACCCGGATGCTGGCGAGCCGAGCGAATCGGAATTGCAGCGGGTCACCGAAGCGCTTTCTCCCCACCCCATGCCGGTCGATGAAATCGCCCGCGCGAGCAACCTGCCCGCCTCGCGCTGCGCCGCCGTCCTGCTGGAACTTGAACTCTCCGGCGAAGCCCAGACCCTGCCGGGAGGACTGGCTGCAAAAGCCTTTTGATCAAAGAGCATGGCTGTGGCCATGCTGCACCGGAAGCAAGCTGAAAAAGCGCTCATGCGCGCTCGGTGGCTGGACGATGCAGGGGACAGCCTCTAAGCCTCAGAAACCGAGACAGAAATCCGTATTCCGCAGCCGGCGCTGCCGGGGGCAAAACCGAGGTAGCCCGATTTGGCCAATTGGTATCACTATGCTGCAGCCCTGGTGCTGGCCGCGACGCCTTCTCTTGGGGCGATGGCTCAGGAAGGCACGACCACCCCCGATAACGCTGCGGCCCCCTCCGAACAGGTGGTTCTGGAAGCGGACTATGTCTACGAGTTGCGAGACGAGAACTCGATCGTTGCCGAAGGCAATGTTGAAGCGCTGTATGAAGGCCGTATCTTGCGCGCGGATCGCCTGATCTACAACCGGACTACAGAACGGGTTCGGGCCACCGGCAATGTGGTCATAATCGAAACAGACGGAAGCCAGCAATTTTCCGACGAAGTCGAGGTCGGCTCCAACCTGTCTGACGGCTATGCGATTGGTTACTCGGCACGCCTGCCGGACGGGTCAACGATCGTCGCGAATTCGGCTATCCGCGAGCCGGATGGCGTCAACGCGATGGACCAGGTCATCTACACCGCCTGCCCGATCTGCGAAGCCAAAGGTCAGAAGCCAACCTGGTCATTGCGCGCCCGCCGGGCCGTGCTGGACCAGGAATCGCAGATGATTTCGTACCGGGATGCCGTTCTGGAAGTCATGGGTCTCCCGATCTTCTACTTTCCTTACATGGCCCACCCGGACCCGACCTCAGAACGCCGCTCAGGCTTCATGATCCCATCCGTTGGCGTTTCTTCCAAGATCGGTGCTTTCTATCAGCAACCTTATTATTGGGCGATTTCAGACTCTTCCGATTTAACGATCGCACCCATGATTTCGGCCAAGGTCAATCCGATGCTGGAGCTCGATTACCGGAGGCGGTTTTATTCGGGATCCATCAACCTCAATACCAGCTTCACACGCGAAAAGGACTTCGATAGCCGCGGCGAAAAATTCGGCGAAGAAAAATGGCGGGGCCATCTCTATGGCAGCGGCCGGTTCGCAATTACGAACCACTGGCAATGGGGGTTTGGGGTCGAAACCCAGACCGACGACCTCTACGATCGCCGCTACGACATCGACGGACAGGGGGACGAACGCGGCATTTATATGAGCCAGCCGCGGCGACTGTTGTCCCAGCTCTACGCCGTTGGACAAGGCGACACCTACTATACCGATGTCGCCCTCCTATCGATTCAGGGCCTTCGGGAGTTCGATAGGGACGGTAGTCTGCCAACCGTGACGCCCCTGATGTTCAGCGAGAAATACTGGGACCTTGGTGATTACGGTTTTGCCAGCGTGAACGCCTCGACCGCAATCCTCCGCCGCGATGTCGGTTCGGACAGCCAGCGTGTGAGCGTCGGGTCTGACTGGTCAGCCTACAAAATTCTGCCGGGTGGCTTCACCTTCGAGCCATTCGCAGAATTGCGTGGAGACTACTACCAGCTCGACAAGAATACCGCAGGTGAGGACAACGTAGCCCGTGTTGTTGGGAACGCTGGCACCCGTATCGCCTATCCGATGATCCGCCCTGGCAAGACCGTCGACATCATGCTGGAACCGGAAGTCATGGCAGCGTGGGGCACGTCCAACTCGAATGACCCGGCGATCCCGAACGAAGACGCCCTGCTGTTTGAAATGGACGAAACTGCCCTGTTCGATGCGAACGGCGTTGCCGGTTACGATCTGTATGACGGCGATGGCAAGATTTCAGCTGGGTTGACGGCAAGAGCTGTCTGGAAGGATGGGCCTGAGCTGTCTGCAACAATCGGTCGCCGCTGGCGGTCCCGGACGGATGCTTCGTTCAACGCGACCTCAAACCTGGATGGAACAGTCTCTGACTGGATGGTCGCAACAACAGCCGATTTCGGAGACCTTCTCCGCGTCGACACCCATTTGCGCCTGGATGATGACGGCATGCAGCTGAACCGCATCGACACCCGCCTTACGACGCAAACGAAACGCTGGCGCGGGACAGCGCAGTATTACAAGTTGAGCGAGCGGCTAAATCCGACCGGGCGGGGCGAAGATGAGGGGATCTTCCTAAGCGGAGAATTCCGCGTAACGGATCGCTACTCCATCCTGTTCGGCCAGCTGAGAGATATTTCAGGAAATCTCAACGTGAAGCGAAACTTCGGGATCGCCTATGAAGACGAGTGTTCGCGTCTCGAACTCGTCTATAGCCGGACCGAATTGAATGACCGTACGCAGGGGCCGTCAGAAAACATTCAGATCCGTTTCTCGCTCAAAACACTCGGTGAATTCGGATCAAGCGAGTTCGATTGATTCGCCCCATTCGCCCTGAAATCGCCGTGAACCCTAAATATCCGTAAGTTATCAGGGCGGACTGCGAGCCCGCGTTGCACCACACAACAGGGATTGTATGGTCAAAATGAATACCTGCCTGCTGGTTCGCAGGCACGAATTGGAGACCTCTAATGGTTCGCAAACTCGTCGCCGCCGCTGTATTTCTGGCCCTTCCCTTCGCCGGAATCGCGAGTGCGCAGGACGCCGCCCCGGACGATGGCAGCCTGACGCTGGAAGGCGTTGCTGCTGTCGTAAACGATCAACCGATCTCGTTTACCGACGTCCGCGACCGGGCCCGCATGCTGCTGCTAAGCCTTGGCGGCCAGCAGCCGTCCCAGGAGCAGGTTCAGCAAATTACCGGACAAGCCCTTGAACAGCTGATTGACGAGCATCTGCAGCTGGATAAGGCCGCTGAATTCGATCTGGAGATCAGCAAGGAAGAAATCGATGGGGCCGTTGATGGTATGGCGGCCCAGTCCGGTATCACAGGCGCAGACCTGAGATCACAATTGCTCGCGGCCGGGATCGATCCGTCCAGTCTTGAAGAGCAGATGCGCGCCGAAATCGCCTGGAACCGGGTGATGAGCGGCCTGTACGGCTCTCGTATCCGGATTTCTGACAATCAGGTCGACGATGAGATCGAGCAGATTCGGACAGCAACGAAAAAAACCCAGTACAGGCTCTCCGAGATCTTCCTGTTCGCACCGGATCCCGAGACGCGCGTGCAGGCGGAAGAAGCCGCGCAGTCGATCCTTGAACAGTTGAAAGCCGGCGCTGATTTCCGCGTCGCCGCTCAACGCCTCTCTTCTGCACCGACAGCCGCCACCGGAGGCGATATGGGATGGGTGTCCCTGTCAGACCTCTCTCCGGACCTCGCACCTGCAATCGAAGCGGCGAGTGGCCCAGGCATGCTGGATCCGATCGTTGTCGATAATGGTGTTTACATCCTGTACATCCAGAACAAGCGGGAACCAGCGGAAGCGACGACCAAGGTGGATCTTATTCGCCTGATTACCCGGGATACGACAGACGAAAACCTGAGAGCCGCCATGGACCGCATCACATCCTGCGAAGACGTTCAGACCGTCGCCAACACCACGCAAGGACTGCGTGCCCAGCCACTGGATGACATCAACGTTGAAGAACTGGGCCCGGAAGGCAAATCTTTGGTCGAGAACGCAGAGATCGGCAAGCCGACTGATATCTTCGCGGTGAGCGGTGGGCTCGGCACCATGTATGTTTGCCGACGCGAAGAAGGCGCCGAAGCGATCCCGTCGCGCGACGATCTGAAAAACAGCCTCAAAGGCCGCGAACTGAGCATGATTTCCGAACGTGAGCTGCGCAACCTGCGCCGCGACGCAACGATTATCTACCGCTAAGGCTTGCGTGCAAGCGCGTTTGGCGCGACATCCCGGGCGTGAACAAGCCGATGCCCCTCCCCCCTCTGGTTCTGTCCATGGGCGATCCTGCCGGTGTCGGCCCCGCCATCACCGCGGCGGCATGGGAAGTCCTGAAGGACGACAGCTCTTTGGCGTTCTACGTCATCGGCGCGCCGGACCTGTACAACCAGCACTGCCCGGTACGAGAGATCTCATCACCCGAAGAAGCAGTGGCTGCGTTCGGATCGGCGCTTCCTGTTATTCCTCTCGGCGGTTTGCCCGCAATTGCCCCCGGCAAACCGGATGCGGCGGCAGCACCGGCCATCATCTCCGCGATCGAAACCGGGGTGGCACATGTGCAGGCGGGCAAGGCAGCAGGCCTCGTGACCAATCCAATCAACAAAGCCTTGCTTTACGGAGCGGGTTTCCGGCACCCGGGACACACTGAGTTCATTGCTGAACTCTGCCGCGCGGACGGCGCCGCTGCTCTACGGCCAGTCATGATGCTGACCGGCGGCGGCCTCCGGGTTGCTTTGGCCACAATTCATCAATCTCTCGCCAGCGTTCCGGGCAGCCTGACACAGGACAATCTGGTGGAGCTTGGCACCATTGTGCATGCCGCGCTGAAAACGGATTTCGGGATTCCCTCCCCCCGTATCGCATTTTCCGGCCTCAACCCACATGCAGGTGAAGGCGGCGCAATCGGACGCGAAGAAATTGAGATCATCAATCCGGCGGCAGAAACCCTCCGCTCCCGGAATATAGAAATGTCGGACGCAAGACCCGGTGACACGGTTTTCGCAGAAGCCTTGTCAGGCAACTACGACGCCGTGATCGCCATGACGCACGACCAGGGACTGATCCCCGTCAAGACGCTGGACTTCTGGGGTGGGGTGAACATGACGCTCGGCCTTCCGATCGTCCGCACCAGCCCGGACCATGGCACAGGCTATGACGCCGCGGCAGCCGGAAACCCCCGGCCCGACAGCCTCATCGCGGCAATCAGATCAGCGGCCATGGTCGCCAGGAACAGGCAAACTCAATGAGCGATCAGAACGATCCCCAGCTGACACAGGCACCGGCCCGCAAGGCGCTTGGCCAACACTTCCTGTTCGATCCCAGCATCCTGCACAGGGCCGCCACGGCCGCCGGCCCGCTTGAGGGACGCACCGTTATCGAAGTTGGCCCCGGTCCCGGCGGGCTGACGCGCGCCATTCTGAAGGAAGGCGCTGCAAAACTGATCGCCGTCGAGACAGATCCGCGGTTTGCGTCTGCCCTGCAGGAGTGGCCGGAAGCGCGGGATGGCCAGCTGACTGTCATCGAAAAAGACGCCCGGAAGGTGAGATGGGAGGCCGTTCTGGCCGAGGCCGGTGCAGAGACACCGGCCATGATCATTGCGAACCTGCCTTACAATGTCGGAACCATCCTGCTGATTGACTGGCTGAAATCCGGCGCATGGCGGGGGGAAATGGCCCTGATGTTCCAGAAGGAGGTCGCGCAACGCATCTGCGCCGCGCCGGGGACGGAGCATTATGGCCGTCTCGCCGTCCTCGCCCATGCGGTGACACGGCCGCATATCGCCTTCACCTTGCCGCCCGGTGCTTTCAAGCCGCCGCCGAAAGTGGACAGCGCGGTCGCCGTTCTGGACCCTCTCCCGGAAAGTGAGCAATTCCCACATCTCGACAAGCTGGAACAAGTAGCGGGCGCGGCATTCGGCCAGCGCAGGAAGATGCTTCGCGCCGGGCTGAAGCCGTTCGCCAAGAAACACGGCCTGAAAGCCGAGGCATGGCTGAAAGAACTCGGTATTGACCCGACCGCACGGGCTGAAACCCTGACGCAGGAAGAGTTCCGGCGCATGGCAACGTCCCTCGTCAAATAGAATGCGGCGTTCCGGTTTCCCGAAACGCCGCACACTTTGAAGTTTGATTTATCCTAGATGTCGAAGCGGTCCGCGTTCATCACCTTGGTCCAGGCCGCAACGAAGTCCTTCACGAACTTCTCCTTGTTGTCGTCCTGAGCATAGACTTCGGCATAGGCCCGCAGGATTGAGCTTGAGCCAAAGACCAGATCGAGACGCGTTGCGGTCCATTTGGTCTTGCCGCTCTTGCGATCACGAACCTCATAGATCCCATCCTCACTGGTCGGGTTCCATGTGTTCGACATATCGGTCAGGTTCACGAAGAAGTCAGTTGTCAGTGCACCAACTTTATCGGTGAACACACCATGCGCCGAGCCGCCATGGTTCGTACCGATTACACGCATGCCACCAACCAGGACGGTCATCTCCGGTGCCGTGAGACCGAGCAGCTGGGTGTGATCCAGCATAATCTCTTCCGGTTTGACCGCATAGGCTTCCTTGATCCAGTTGCGGTAGCCATCGACGAGCGGCTCCATGGTCTCGAAGGAGTCCGCATCCGTCATCTCATCGGTCGCGTCACCGCGGCCGGGTGCAAACGGGACGGACACGTCAATGCCTGCAGCCTTCGCCGCATGCTCGATGCCGACATTACCAGCAAGAACAATGACATCAGCCACGCTGGCACCACTTTCACTTGCAATCGGCTCCAGAACACTGAGCACTTTCTGCAGGCGCGCTGGTTCATTGCCAGCCCAGTCTTTCTGAGGGGCCAGGCGGATACGCGCGCCGTTTGCACCACCTCTCATGTCAGACCCGCGATACGTGCGGGCGCTGTCCCAGGCGGTCGAGACCATCTCGCTGATGCTCAGCCCACTGTCGGCAATTTTCTGCTTCACGGCATCGACATCATAGCTGGTTGAGCCAGCCGGAACCGGATCCTGCCAGACGAGGTCTTCCTCCGGCACCCAGGGACCGATGTAACGCGCCTTCGGCCCCATGTCGCGGTGGATCAGCTTGAACCAGGCGCGGGCGAATGTATCGGAGAAGTATTGATGGTCATTCCGGAACTTCTCCATGTAGCTCCGGTAGATCGGGTCCACCTTCATCGCCATGTCAGCGTCCGTCATCATCGGCATGGTCCGGATGGAGGCATCCTCGACATCCGCCGGCATGTCCTCTTCCTTGATGTCGACCGGTTTCCACTGCCAGGCACCTGCCGGGCTCTTGGTGGTTTCCCATTCATGGTCGAGCAGCATTTCAAAATAGCCGCCGTCCCATTTCGTCGGATCGCTTGTCCAGGCGCCTTCCGGTCCGCCGGTCAGTGTATCGCGGCCGACCCCCTTGCCTTTCGGGTTGAGCCAACCGAGCCCCATCGCTTCAATCGCCCCGCCTTCCGGCTCCGGCGACAATTTCGAGGCATCGGCATTGCCGTGCCCCTTGCCGATCGTGTGACCGCCAGCGGTGAGCGCCGCCGTTTCTTCATCATCCATCGCCATGCGCTTGAAGGTTTCGCGCACATCGACTGCGGTCCGGGCAGGATCTGGTTTTCCGTTCACACCTTCCGGGTTCACATAGATGAGGCCCATGACCACGGCGGACAGTGGGTTCTCAAGAGAGGTGCGATCCTCCTTGTCCGGATAGCGGTCCGAATCATCCGTCAGCCATTCTTTTTCCGAGCCCCAATACGTGTCCTTTTCCGGGTGCCAGATATCTTCGCGGCCAAAACCGAAACCAAACGTCTTAAGCCCCGCCACTTCATATGCGGCGTTCCCTGCCAGTAGGATCAGGTCAGCCCAGCTGATCTTGTTTCCGTATTTTTTCTTGATCGGCCACAGTAGACGGCGGGCCTTGTCCAGATTGGCATTGTCAGGCCAGGAGTTCAGGGGCGCGAAGCGGATATTACCAGCGCCGCCGCCACCGCGGCCATCTGCAAGGCGGTAAGAGCCTGCCGAGTGCCAGGCCAGACGGATGAAAAGACCAGAATAGCTGCCCCAGTCGGCTGGCCACCAATCCTGGCTGTCCGTGATGAGCGCATGAATGTCTTTCTGCAGCTGGTCGAAGTCGAGCTTCTTCACTTCGTCCCGGTAGCTGAAATCCTTACTGAAAGGCCGAACCTTCGAGTCGTGCTGATGCAGAATGTCGAAATTGAGGGCCTGCGGCCACCACGCCATGACCGACGTTTCAGTCGTGGTCAGGCTTCCATGCATTACCGGGCATTTACCGCCGCCCATATCGTTGCCATCCATTGTTTTATCCCTTTTCGCTCAAGCGTCTTTCAATTTCGAAACGAGGCGCGCGGCGCCTTCGCCAATTCCAGAGTGATGATCCATTGGCGGCCGGGCGCCTGCCGGTTCATCACCTCATCACAACATTACGCCTCGAAGGAGAATAGGACCAATTGATTGCTTGACAGGTTGCTATTGGTTTTACCTATACGTTATTTTCTCCAGATAAAACAAAGGCCCCGGAGCGTTCACCCCGGGGCCTCCAACAAAAAATTCATGTTGCCTAGACGCCGGCGAGCACCGCCAGCAGCAACAGGGCCACGATATTCGTGATCTTGATCATCGGGTTCACGGCCGGACCAGCGGTATCCTTGTAAGGATCGCCGACTGTATCGCCCGTCACGGCAGCCTTGTGGGCTTCAGACCCCTTGCCGCCATGATTGCCGTCTTCGATATACTTCTTGGCATTGTCCCATGCCCCGCCACCCGACGTCATCGAGATGGCAACGAACAGGCCGGTGACGATCACGCCCAGCAGCATGGCTCCAAGCGCCGCAAAGGCCGCGCCTTTGCCTGCAATGGCCAGGATGACACCGAACAGGACGATCGGCGACAGGACCGGCAGCAGCGACGGAACGATCATTTCCTTGATCGCGGCCTGGGTCAGCAGGTCAACCGCGCGGCCATAGTCCGGCTTCACTTCGCCTTTCATGATGCCCGGCATTTCGCGGAACTGGCGGCGGACTTCCTCGACCACCGACTGTGCCGCACGCCCGACGGCCATCATCGACATACCGCCGAAGAGGAATGGCAGAAGACCACCAAACAAAAGGCCGACCACGACATACGGATTGGCGATCGAGAAATCGACCGTCACGCCGGAGAAGAACGACCCTTCCGCGGCGCGCGCCGAGAAGTATTTGAGGTCCTCCGAGTAAGCCGCAAACAGAACGAGCGCGCCAAGCCCGGCAGACCCGATGGCATAGCCCTTGGTCACGGCTTTCGTCGTGTTGCCAACAGCGTCCAGCGCGTCCGTCGTATTCCGGACTTCCGAAGGCAGTTCCGCCATTTCAGCGATGCCGCCAGCATTGTCCGTCACGGGACCAAATGCGTCGAGCGCCACGATCATACCTGCCAGCGCAAGCATGGTCGTTGTTGCGATGGCAATGCCATACAGGCCAGCAAGATTATAGGTGGCAATGATGCCCGCAATGATCGTCAGTGCCGGCAGAGCCGTCGACTCGAGCGACACAGCAAGCCCCTGGATCACGTTCGTGCCGTGCCCGGACTCCGATGCCTTCGCAATGGAGCGGACAGGCCGGTACTTGGTTTCGGTGTAATAGGCGGTGATCACAACGATCAGACCCGTCACGATCAGGCCCAGAAGCCCACACAGGAACAGGTCCAGGCCGGTAATTTCACCCGAAAGGCCCATGGCTGCAGAGGCACCGTCCAGCACGCCGAAGCCCGCCGGAAGCACCTGGCTGATCACAAGCGCCAACGCAGCAACTGACAGAACTCCCGTCACGATGAGGCCCTTGTAGAGCGCCCCCATGACATCAGTCTTGCCGGGTCCGAGATTGACGAAATATGTGCCGATGATCGACGTGACGATGCAGACGCCGCCAATCGCGAGCGGCAGCAGCATGATGTCGCCGATATAGCTACTGTCAGCGAAGAAGATCGCTCCGAGCACCATGGTCGCCACCAGCGTCACCGCATAGGTTTCGAACAGGTCAGCCGCCATACCAGCACAGTCGCCGACATTGTCGCCCACATTGTCCGCGATCGTGGCGGCATTCCGAGGATCGTCTTCCGGGATACCGGCTTCGACCTTGCCGACCATGTCACCGCCGACATCTGCACCCTTGGTGAAGATACCGCCGCCAAGACGCGCAAAAATCGAGATGAGCGAGGCACCGAAACCGAGCGCAACGAGCGAATCGATGACTTCCCGCTTCTCGAGTTCATCGGTCAGGCTGAGTCCCATGACCATGGTCAGGAACCCGTAATAGAGAACGATGCCAAGCAGCGCGAGGCCGACAACGAGCATGCCCGTCACCGCGCCCGACTTGAACGCCAGTTTGAGACCTGCATTGAGACCGGACTTCGCCGCTTCCGTTGTGCGGACATTGGCCTGCACCGACACCTTCATGCCGATGAAGCCAGCAGCCCCCGACAAAACGGCACCGATGACGAAGCCAAGCGGCTGCTGCCAGCTCTGGAATGCCACTCCCAGCAGGACAACCACGACGACACCGACAATTGCGATGGTACGATACTGGCGGCCAAGATAGGCGTTTGCGCCTTCCTGAATGGCCGCAGCGATTTCGCGCATTCGCGCATCACCCGCGGGGGCGGACTGGATCGAGCGGGCCTGAATGAACCCGTACAAAACCGAGATAACGCCCGCTGCGAGAGCGAGATAATACCACATGAACCTACTTTCCTTCCCTAGCCAAATCGAACCGGTTTTGCCCGGTTTCTCCCTGAGCTTTCATTATTATGGATACTTTGCTGCCACCCCCTGACGTTACGTGCAAGATGCCTCACGTTTGGAGCGAGTCAGGCAAGCCCCGGTTCAGCCATGCTCGAAGCCGAGTGTTTCCGGTAAGTTAACGGCGGTACCGTCCATCAATGCCGTCAGGCCAGCACCCGACGCAAAAGTTCCGATACGCGTTACCAGGAGGCCCATATCCGTCGCGTCAGCCGTAATCCGGGGAGAAACCGACTCAGGCGCTGAGAAAAGGACCTGATAGTCGTCGCCCCATGAGGCAAGCGCCAGGCGTTCCTCAATGTCCGGCGCGCCCCCCGCAAACGGCACTGCATCCAGATCCACCTTTACGGACAGGCTGGATGCCGCCGCAAACATGCGGGCGTCCCCCAATAGTCCGTCAGAGACATCCATAGATCCGGTGGCGCATGCCTGCAGCATGTCGGTAATCCGCAGAGGCGCCAGGGCAGGCTCCCTGTAGGACGCAATATGCGGGTCGCCGGCCCGACCTTCCCGGAGGGCCCGGTAGCCCCGGCACGCTGCACCGATCTCTCCGGTGACCCACAGGGCATCTCCGGCTTGCGCCCCGCTGCGCCTGACGGGACCGTCCGGCCCGCACTGGCCGGTAAGCGTAAGGGACAGGAACAGGCCCTGAGGGCTCGCTGTCGTGTCCCCGCCCACAAGCCGTGCGCCCCAGCCCGCCAGTTCGGTGCCCAGCGCCCCGGCAAACCGGGCGAGTTCCTCTTCAGGCCGCCCGGCCGGCCATCCCAGAGTCAGCAGAGCCTCAAGCGGCCGCGCCCCTTTGGCGATGACATCTGACACATTTGTCCGCACGAGTTTGCGGGCCACACTCTCAATCGGATCATCGGGGAAGAAGTGCACGCCCTCAACCAGCGCATCGACGGTCGCAATGATGCGCCCGTCTCCAACTGACAGCTCCGCCACATCATCGCGCAAGGCATCCGCGCCCGGCGTTGTGGCCAGCGGGGCAAAGTACCCGGAGATCCAGTCGCGTTCGCTCACGCCTATTCGGCCCCCTGTTCTGCCAATGGATGTTTCACACCATCCAGCATTACACCCCAAACGGGAATGGACTCCCAATCGGCGCCCGCAGTGTCCAGCGGATTGGCGCCGAGGATCGTGAAATCCGCGCGCTTGCCGGGTTCGATGGAGCCGATTTCGGCCTCCAGGCCGAGCACCCGGGCCGCATCCAGCGTGATCGCTTCCAGCGCCTCATAGGGAGGTAATGCCATGTCCGCTTCATACGCGCTGCCTTCCCGGGTCGCACGGGTGATGTGTACGCCTGCAGCGCGCAGAGGGTATGGCGGCGCCAGCGGCGCATCACTATGCACCGCAACGGGAACACCTGCCGCCGTCAGGGCCCCCAATGGCGAAATCCAGTTCGCCCTGACATCGCCAAGCGGCCCGGCATATTCATTCGCCATATAGAAAACATAGTGG
Source organism: uncultured Hyphomonas sp. (assembly GCF_963677035.1). Taxonomy (NCBI): domain Bacteria; kingdom Pseudomonadati; phylum Pseudomonadota; class Alphaproteobacteria; order Hyphomonadales; family Hyphomonadaceae; genus Hyphomonas; species uncultured Hyphomonas sp. Next base: position 2,903,925 of record NZ_OY781472.1, on the reverse strand, counting down.
CTGGCAGCGGAAAGGCGGGCATTCAGCCGGCCGGCGGCTTCCACCTGTTCCGGCGAGAACAGACCGCCATGCTCGATGACGAAACTATTCTCCGGCCCGTCACCTTCCCGCAGAGTCTCAAGCGCTTTCAGCGTTGCACCCTGAGCCGCATCGCCATTGGAATGGATATTCACGCCAAGACCAGCGGCCCAATAAGGCGCAATCGCCGGAACAATCCCGTCCGGCCCGGCAACCCACAGGCCTTCGGTTCCCTTGGACTGGCCAGTCAGATAGCCCGGCGGTGAAAGCCGCATGGTCTGACTGTAAAAAGCGCCGTCGGTGAAGAACTTCACACGTGGCAGGACGGGCGCAGGCGTATCGCGGGCGCCGCTGACCATGTCGAGGACGGCCTGGACTCGTCCATCCCCGAAGGTTCGCTCTAACGCCCGGTATTCTGGCACAAGGTAGAGATGATACCCTGCCTCCTGCGCGCTGCCCCAATTGGCGCGGATATTCGCATCTTCCATGTCCCAGCCGAACAGACCGTAAGCCATCTCTGCGGTCGTCGTGACGCCCGCCTGTCGCAACATGGATGAGAACCCGTGAAAGCCTGCCGTCACATTGTCCGGTGCCAGGATCACCCCGGCAAACGCCTGGATCACCAGCAGCGCGGCATCCTCATAGATGCGGCCGGTCAGCTCGCCGTTTTCGTCGAGGTCAACACCATGGAATGTCTGCGCCAGTGCGGGCGTAAAGCCAGCGGCCTCGATCGCGGCACTGTTCAGGTAAAAGTCGTGCGAGGAATAGTGCCATACGATCAATGGCTGATCCGATGTAATCGCGTCGAGATCCGCCCGGGTCAGGTCTCCGTGCACCAGATTGTGATAGCCGTACACAACGACCGGCGCGTCCGGGTCAGCTGCCGCCACGATGTCCGACAACGCGGTGAAAAACGCCTCCCGGTTCGGTAAACCGGCTTTCATTCCGTGCGGCGTCGCCATTGGCCATGGCGGCGTAATCGGCAGATTATACTGAAGGGCCCCCAGCACGACATGAACATGCGGATCGATCAGTCCCGGAACGATCACCGCATCCCGGAATTCCGGATCCACACTTGCGGCCGGCATCGCCCCTTTCAGGTCCTCCAAGGTTCCTGTGGCAATGATCCGGTCACCTGAGACAGCGATGGCTTCGGCCACGTCCCCATCAGCGGCCATGGTGACCACTGCCTCTGCCGGATAGATCACAACACCTTCACCCGCATCCGGATCTGGCGATGCTGGCGCAGCACACGCAGCGGCCATTGCCACAGCAGCAAGCATCATTCGTTTCATGGGGCCCTCCTCCCTGTCTTATGCAGAGAAGCGTGGCGTGCGCATGGACCGAAGGCAAGCGCTATCAGAGGCCTTCCCGGCCGATGGCGTAGAATCGTTCCGCGCGCTGGCGGCGGAGTTCCGCCGGGGAGAGGCCATCCAGATCCTTCAGCGCCTTTTCCAGCGCTTTGGACGCTGTGGCCATGGCACGCTGCGGATCGCGATGGGCGCCACCCACGGGTTCTTTCACGACATCGTCGATCACCTTGGTCCGGAGCAGGTCCGGCGCAGTGATTTTCATCGCATCCGCCGCATCCTTGGCCTTGCCGGCGTCGCGATACAGAATGGACGCGCAGCCTTCCGGCGAGATCACTGAATAGATGGCATGTTCCATCATCAGCACCTTGTTGGCTGCTGCGATACCGATTGCACCGCCCGACATGCCTTCACCGATGATCAGCGTGACAAACGGAACGCCCAGCGTCAGGCCGCGCTGCGTGCCCCGGGCGATGGCTTCCGCCTGACCGCGTTCTTCACCGCCCTTGCCCGGATAAGCGCCGGCCGTATCCGGAAAGCTGAGAACTGGCAGATCGAACTTCTCGGCCAGGTCCATCAGGCGCACGGCCTTCCGGTAGCCTTCCGGGTGCGCCATGCCGAAATTGTGCCGCAGGCGCGTTTCAGTCGTCCGTCCCTTTTCGTGGCCCATAACAACCACAGGGCGCCCCTTGAAGCGGGCAAGCCCGCCAATCACGGCCTCGTCGTTCCCGTAGACCCTGTCACCCGCAAGCTCTTCGAAATCTTCGAAGACGTTCTCGACAAAGTCGCTGAAATGCGGCCGGTCCGGATGGCGCGCCACCTGCGTCTTCTGCCAGGCGCTGAGATCCGAATAGGTATCTTTCAGCATCTTCTGAGACTTGGCTTTCAGCTTGGTGAGTTCGTCCGAAAGGGACGGTCCGTCCTTACGGCCCGACAGCGTTTCCAACTCAGCGATCTTGGAGTCCAATTCCGCCAGCGGCTTTTCGAATTCGAGATATGAAACTTTCATGGGCGCAAACTAGCAATCGCAGACTGACTCGCCTAGTGCCGAGATCAGAACAGAACACCTTGCATTTTCGCAATGGCTGGCAGGATCAAAACGCCCAGAAGCACCGGAAAAACGAACAAAATCAAAGGAAGTGTAAGCTTCGCAGGCAAAGCCATAGCCTTTTCTTCTGCCATCAGGATCCGCCGCTGGCGCATATCTGCAGAGAAGATCCGCAAAGTGGCGCCCAGACTCGTCCCCATTTCCTCCGCCTGACGCAGCATAGTCGCCAGCGATCCGGCCTCTTCGAGGTTCATCCGATCCGCAAAGGACCGCCAGGCCTTTTTCCGCGATTTACCTGCCCGCAGCTCCAGAGACAGGGTTTTCATATGCCCGGCGATGATTGGATGACGTGTTTCCAGTTCCTCTCCCACGCGCTGGACTGATGCATCCAGGCTCAGCCCCGCTTCAACACATGCCACCATCAGATCCATCATGTCCGGAAAGCCAAGCGAGCAAAGGCTCTGCCGGGCCGAAATCAGATGGTCGACATAGAAGGATGGCCCGACAAGACCGATGATCAGCAGGGCCACGCTGCCGAACAGCGGCACGGTTGGCGGAAAGCCGCCGAGATAGGGCAGCGCGATCAACAGGGCGATTTGCGGAACAATCACGCAAACGATCCGCGCGAGATAGTATTGCCCGACGGCGCTGGAATGGGTCAGCCCGGCCAGCGCCAGCCGCGCCCTGACCTCGCTGACCTTCTCTTCGTCGGTCGGCGCCACCTTGCTGGAAACCTGCAGCACCAGATTGTCGATCGGGCTCACATGCTTGTGTGGCTCCATGAACCGGGTGCCACGGCGTTCGAGGCGCCGCTCGACTTCTTCCTTGGCCTTCGCGTTCCGCCAGACCGAAAGAAGGCCGGGTACAGCAACAGCAATAGCGATGACAAGCATGGCTGCCGGCAACCAGATCTCTGAGAGGGGAAGTCGATCGAACATGCCCCTCATCACATTTTAAAATTGATCATTTTGCGCATGATCATGTTGCCAATTAACATCCAGACAAACAGGCCCGCGAACGTATTGCGGACCAGTGGCTTGCCGATGACGTCACCATAGAATTCCGGGCGCAGCAGGTGGATAGCCAGCATCACGACAAAGGGTGCGGCCGTCAGGATCATCGCCGATGTCCGCCCTTCAGACGAGGCCGCCTGCACCTTCAGGCGCATGGTCTGCCGCTCACGGATGGTTGACGCCAGCGCTTTAAGGAGTTCGGTCAGGTTGCCGCCGGTCTTTTCCTGCAGGCGGACTGTCGCGGCAAACAATTCGATATCCGGATCCCCTGCCCGCTCCGCCATCCGCTGAACGGCATTGGTCAGAGACATGCCGTAGGAGACTTCATCCGCGGCCATGCCGAATTCAGTCCCAATCGGATCAGGCATCTCACGCGCGACAAGCGCAATAGCTGTCGCAACCGGGTGCCCCGCCTCAAGACTGCGGCAGGCGATCTGCATCGCATCCGGCAGCTGTTGGGCGAGCTTTTTCAGCCGCTTCCCGGCGATCATTTTCAGCGCGATGATCGGTGCCAGCGCAAAAATGCCGAACGCGATGCCGAAAGTGGTCAGAAGGCCGCCCACCAGTTTCAGGTAGACGAACCCTGCAAGCAGACCGGCACCGCCCGACATGGCGAACCAGCGAACCGGCTGATAAGGCAGGCCTGAGCGCACAACGATCTGGTTGAACCACTCCAGCGGCATCGCAAAGTTACCGAACTCGTCAAGGCCCCGGCTCTTGCGCAGCTCGATCATGGCTTCGCTTGTACTTTCGAAGCGTTCCTTGAACTGAAGGCGCTGGTTCACGATCCGTTGCGTCTGCGCCGTTGAGAACAGTCCCATCACGGCCTGCAACGCCAGGAATACCGCGCCAGTCGCCATGACCATTGGGATTACGAAAGTCAGGCTGATATTGGAAAGATCCGGCAGGCCGAACACGCTGACCTCCTAGAAACGCGTTGACGGATCGAACATGCCCGGCGGCATGTGCACGCCGCGGCGTTCCATCTCATCCAGGAATTTTGGCCGCAGGCCTGTCGCGGCGAAGTGGCCTTCGACCTTGCCTTCATCCGTCGTGCCAGTCCGGACGAACTGGAAGATCTCCTGCAGCTGAACCACGGAGCCTTCCATGCCGGTCACTTCGGCGATGGACATCACCCGGCGCGACCCGTCCGAGAGACGTGACGCCTGGACGATAAAATTCACAGCCGATGCAATCTGCCCCCGGATGGCATGTTCGGAGATCTTCATCCCACCAATCATCACCATCTGCTCAAGACGCGTCAGGGCGTCCCGGGGATTGTTGGCGTGGATCGTCGCCATGGACCCCTCGTGGCCGGTGTTCATCGCCTGAAGCATGTCGAATGCTTCCTCGCCGCGAACCTCACCTAGGATCACCCGGTCCGGCCGCATACGCAGGGCGTTCTTCACAAGCTCGCGCTGGCGGATCTCGCCTTTGCCTTCGATGTTCGGCGGACGCGTCTCCATCCGGGCGACGTGCGGCTGCTGCAACTGCAATTCCGCAGCGTCTTCGATGGTGATCATGCGCTCGTCCGGGCTGATCGCAGACGACAGCGCGTTGAGCAGTGTGGTCTTACCCGATCCTGTTCCGCCGGAGATGACGGTGGAGGCCCGGCACTTCACAGCCCCAAGAATGAAATCCGCCACCGGACGGGGAATGGCACCGAATTCGACCAGTTTATCGATGGTCAGCGGAGATTTCGAAAACTTCCGGATAGAGACAAGCGGGCCGTCGATGGCAATCGGCATAACCGCCGCGTTCACGCGGCTGCCGTCGGCCAGGCGCGCGTCGACCAGAGGCTGGCTTTCATCCACGCGCCGGCCAACAGCCGACACGATCCGCTGCACGATCCGCAGAAGGTGCTCATTGTCCGCAAACCGGACCGGCGCAACCTGCAGCTTGCCGTGGCGCTCGACATACACCTGATCACAGCCATTGATCAGGATATCCGCGATGGAATCGTCCTTGAGCAATGGCTCAATCGGACCAAGGCCTGTCATCTCGTCCATAACGGCATCGGCAAAGCTCGCCTCTTCCGCTGAAGACAGGGCCATGTCTTCCTTGCGGATAATGTCCGCAATGATGCCGCGCACACGCCGGCGGAGGGTTTCGTCGTCCAGCTTTTCCAGCTTTGACAGATCCAGCTCGTCGATCAGCTTGGCGTGGATTTTCAGCTTGGCTTCCAGCTGGTCAAACCCGCCGGACTCTGGTTTGGCCTGTAGGGACGCAGGTGATGGTGCCGCCGGCGTCGACGCCTCTGTCTCAGTCTCCGGCTCCGGAGCAACTGGCGCGGGGGCAGAAAATCCGAAACGGCTCATCCGCGGCGCCTCCGCTTGCCTTCGGCTGGCTGAGCCGCCCGGGCCTCTTCCGGCAGCATCATCTGAACCAGTCTGCCAATGTCAGCGACCAACGGGCTTTTCTGGACGACTTCCGCAATCGGTCGCCCCAGATTGACGGCTGTTCGCGCCGCATCCCAGTCAGACGTAATGGTGGAATCTATCTTCCGGTCGATTGCGCTTTCCGCCTTGTCGAGCGCAAATTCGGCACGAAGGCGTTTCTTCTGGAACATCCGGTTGAGCACAAGCTTTGCCGGCAACCGGTCCTGTCGCAACACATCCGTTTCGCGCGCCATGTCTGCCGCGGCGTGAAGGCTTGGCACAGTCAGCTCACTGATCACGATTGCCTCGTCAACCGCGCTCAGGACAGACTTGCTCCAGGGCATCATGTGACGGGGCATGTCGACGATTGTGTATTCGAACATGCCGCAAGCCACATCCAGCAGACGCAGAATGGCCGGTTCCGTCGCCAGCACATCCCCATCCGGGTTGCGCGGAGAGGCGATAATCGAAACGCCGCTTTCATGCTGATAACACCAGGCGGCAAGCAGGCGTGGATCGAGACGCTCCGGCGCAGCCGACAGAGCGGACAGGTCAAGCTTTGGCACAGCCTCAAGGAAGGAAGTCGACATGCCATCGGCAACATTGAGATCGACAAGACAGGTCCGGCCAGGACCAAACTGACGCGCAAGCTCGAAAGCGCTCTCAATGGCGATGGTCGTCACCCCTGCGCCGCCAACGGCGCCCCGGAACGCCCAGCAAACGCTTGCCCCGCCGACACCGCCACTGGCCGTATCGCGAAACTTCGCCACAGCTTCCGTAATGTCTTCCGGACCAGACGAAACCGGCAGAACATCAGACGCGTCCAGCTTCATGAGAGCCCGCACCATGTTGCCGGGGATCTGGTCGGACAGGACAATGACAGCGGTGGACGGCCGGTCGACGGCGAGCTTGAGCAGGAGTTCATCCCACCCCGGCACACCCTGCTCCAGCAGCATGACCCCGCCACCGAACTTCATGGCCGCTTCAGACGCGGAAATTTTGCTCAGGTCTGCCAGCTCTACACAATGGGGCTTGAGCGCGCTGAGACGCGTGTCGCTGACGAGCGCAGCAAGGTGAGGCAAAACGCGGCCAGGGTCTGCCGGCGTATTACTGGCTGGTGCGGGTTGGGTCATGTTATGAAGACTCCCCATTCCCGCTCGTTCCTGACGAGTTCAACTCCTTGCGCTTACCTTCATTCAGGGCTCGGACGGCATTTGCCGCTCGCACACCGGAGGATGACTGGGTCGCTTCGGAATTCGGGACCGTCACATCACGGATTGACTGCTCGGCGATATTCGCCGCATTTGCTCCACCCAGCAGGTATTGATCCTGATAATCATGTGACGCACAGGCGGGCAGAATACCCAGCAGCAGGCAAGGCAAGCCATGTCTGAAGTGTTTCATCTTGCTCATTCCCATCTTCTCAATATCCATCTGGCGGGATCGCCGTCTTGTCGGTGAGGAAAAACTCAGATTCCGACGGCTCCGCGAATGCATCCAGCGGAGAGGCCAGCATGTCCGGATGGGCTGCCGGCTGAACGAGGCGCGGTGTCACGATGATGACCAGTTCGCTCTCATGGCGCTGGTAGCGTTTGGACGAGAACAGCGCGCCCAGCACCGGCACGTTTCCGAGCCACGGCGTTTGCCGGACATCATTGGAATAGTCGTTCTGCAGCAGACCAGCGACGGCGAAGGCCTGTCCGTCCCGCAATTCGATGGTCGTATCTGCACGGCGAACCGAGATGCCGGGAATTTCTATATTGGATGCCCGGATGCCATTATTGCGATCAAGCGCCGACACTTCCGGACGAACGCGCAGATTGACCAGTCCGTCGCCAAGCACCGTCGGCGTAAAGTCCAGGCCGACGCCGAATTTCTTGAACTCGACCGAAATCTCGCCATCGCGCTGCCCCACCGGGATCGGGAACTCACCACCTGCCAGGAAGCTCGCCGTATCACCAGACAGGGCGACAAGGTTTGGTTCTGCGAGGGTCCGAATGACGCCCTTCTCTTCAAGCGCACGCAAACGAACATCGATGTTTTCGTTCCCGACATTGGTAAAAAGGGCGACCGTTTTCTCAGCGAGGCCCGAGACTGTCCCGGAATCGGTGGAAGCGATGACATCATTGGCATCAATGGTGTTGCCAAAACCGATTTCCTTCACTGCGTTGCGGCTGGCCTCCAGGAAACGAACCTCCAGAAGCACCTGCTGGCTTTGGCCGATGGACAGGCCGTTGGCGACACCACCCGGTACGTAACGCTCAGCCACTTGCAGGGCCATGTCCGCCGCCGCCGCTGTCGTCAGCTTGCCATCAAGAAAGATTCCATCGTGAACGGGATAGACCTGAATATCTTCGCCCGGCAGCAGGTTGGAAAGGTCTGTACGCAACTCATCCAGACCGAGCTCCACTTCTACATTGATCAGTTCCGCGATCTGACCGCTGGCACCATAGATCAGCACCGTCGTCGATCCGGGCATCTTGCCGCGCAGGAAAAAGGACTGGTTCGATGTGGCCATCGCTTCTGCGATATCCGGATCAGCCACGACCAGAGTCGTGAATGGCGCATTCGCCTCCACGACAGCCGAACGCCCCTTCTCCACGACGAGCATCTCGTCGGTTGCCGCTGCCGTGCGCTGTGTCCACGCCGCCGCTTGAAGTGTCGTAAACATCATGGCCAGACACCCGGCCAGCATCATGCGATTCAAACGTTCCATCAGTCTGTCACCTTTTTCGGAGGGTTGCCCGGGCTGATCGGCGCCGAGACCTCCGTCTCCTGATTACCGTTGATAACGCGTACCTGTGTCGTGGAGGGTGACCTGCGGCGCACGACCGCCCGGACGGCAGGCTTTTTCACATCTTTCCGCGCAGCGACCACCAGGTCGGCCTCTTCATCCCGGCCGATCAGGGCAAGGCCAAGCGCGCCGCGCTGGCTTGCTGCGCCGACGGCAAGTGAGCCTTCCGGTGTCACCTCCAGCGTCACCGTGTTTGACGGCATCGCACCTTCCAGATTGGGTTCGAATGTCTGGTCAACTGCCAGGACAGACACATTCTTCAGCACGGGCCGGGCGATCAGATCGCCGGAAATGCGCATGTCTTCATCGCCGCGCGCATAGGAACTTCCGCGCCCTTCGCGGGGAATGAATTCGTTCACGTCCACCCGGTCCCCCGGCAGCACAAATCCGGACACGCCTGTGTCGTTACGCACGACAATTGAAACAGCCCGCATGCCCGGTTTGATGGATCCTGCCAGGGTCAATGTTGCACCGCTCATGTCCAGCTTGCTGACATTTACGGGTTCGCCTTCAATGATCAGACCACGCGAATAGACCTTTTCCGGAAGGGCTTCCGGATCGCTCAGCGTGCCTTCAGGTATGATGTTTTCGGGCCATTCCACACGTTTCAGCATGGACGCGTCCAGCTGCTCTCCGGTCTCGATGGTCCGTGCGGCAACCATGACACCCGCCATTGAAACTGCAGGTACGCTTGTCTGGGCTTCTGCCCGTGTACGCGCGTCCGACATGTAGTACCGGCCAAGCAGGATGGCGCCGGCACCCAAGACGACAGACAAACCCAGACTGATTAAGGGTGTTATTTTCATTGCTCCCTCGCAGCGCCTTTCTGGCGCGATGCTCCGACTGTCATGGTTATGACGTAGACGGTAAGGTCTCTTGAAGACGCACAGAAAAATCTCGGAATCTGCCGGAAGGGCGCGTTAACCAACGAGCAAGGTCAATTAACCTGTGGCAAACCATAAATACTGAGTTTGATGTACCGGCACGCAGACGCCCCCGCTCACGCTTAGGGTGACGAGCCACTCAATCCGTTGGCGTATCAGTTTCTTCGCTTCAGCTACCTGTCAGGATGCTGGCATACTCAGCCGCATCCACATTGCCGCCGCTGACGACAACACCGACAGTCTTGCCCTTCATGTCTTCAGGCAAACAGGCCAGCGCAGCGGCCAGCGCGGCCGCCCCGCCCGGTTCGGCGACAATCCTGAGATAGCGGAACGCCATGCGCATCGCCTCTTTCGCCTGCGCATCGGTGATCACCAGGCCACCTGAGAACAACCGGCTGCCGATGGCATACGTCATCTCCCCCGGCGCGGGCGTGAGGATCGCATCACAGATGGAGCGGGTTCCGGGCGCGTTCCGTTCAATCCGCCCGCTCTTCAGCGAACGGGTCCAGTCATCATGTCCCTCCGGCTCTGCGACCCAGATGCCCGTGTCCGGCGACGTGCCTTCCAGGGCGAGCGCAAGACCGGAGGCGAGCCCGCCGCCGCCGGCCGGGGTCACAAGATGATCGAGCTTTCCGCCCGCCTCTTCCATCTGAGCAACAAACTCCAGACCCGCCGTGCCCTGCCCGCAGATGATATGCGGGTCTTCAAAACTCGGCACCAGAACAGCCCCGCGTTCCGCCGCGATCTGGCCTGCGATCTCTTCGCGGTTCTCAGTGTTGCGATCGTAGAGATGCACTTCGCCGCCATCGGCCTCCACGCCTTCCACTTTCACTGCGGGCGCATCGGATGGCATGACGATCAGGGCAGGCATGCCCAGCAAGCGCGCCGCACGCGCGACACCCTGCGCATGATTGCCGGAGGAGAAAGCCACGACCCCTGCCGCGCGCCGGTCTTCCGGGATCTGCAGCAGGCGGTTCGTCGCCCCGCGTATCTTGAAGCTGCCTGTTTCCTGGAGGCATTCAGCCTTCACGAAAACACGGGCGCCCGCGAGGGCGTCCAGCGCATCATGCCGCAGGACCGGCGTTTTGCGGACAAGGCCATTCAGCCGCTGGGCTGCCGCGGCGACATCGGAATATGTTGGGAGAGAATCGCAGGTCATGGCGCTCCATAGCGCGCCATGACCTCCGGGAAAATCGGTTTAAAGGCCTGCGGCGAACTTCTTCACCAGTGCACGCGCGCTGGCAGAAGTTTCCTCATGATCAAGCGCATGTGCGAGGACCGCCTCAAAATAGCCAGCCTTGGACCCGCAGTCATACGGCGCGCCTTCAAATTCATAGGCGTAGAAGGCCTGCGTCTCCATCAGGCTCGCCATGGAGTCCGTCAGCTGGATCTCACCGCCAGCGCCTTTGCCCTGATTTTCCAGCAGATCGAAGATTTCCGGCTGAAGGATGTAGCGGCCCGTAATGGCCAGATTTGACGGCGCCGATTCGACCGGCGGTTTCTCGACCATGGCCGACATGCGGATCAGGCGGCCATCCCGCTCGACGGGCGCGATCACGCCATAGGACGACACGCGCTCTTCCGGCACCGGGTCCACGGCAACAATGTTTCCGCCGACCTTGTCATACGCCTCAACCATCTGCGCCAGGCAGGACGGCTTGCCCTTCACGATAACATCCGGCAGCAGCACCGCGAACGGCTCGTTTCCGATGATGTCGCGGGCACACCAGACCGCATGGCCAAGGCCGAGTGGCTTCTGCTGGCGGGTAAAGCTGGCACCACCGGCTGGCAGACGGCTCTGCTCCACCTGTTTCAGGATGGCGTCTTTCTTCTTGGCGACCAGCGCTTCTTCCAGTTCATAGGAATGGTCGAAATAGTCTTCGATGGCGCCTTTGTTGCGCCCCGTAACAAATACGATGTGCTCAATTCCCGCCTCGAGCGCTTCATCGACCACATATTGGATGGCCGGACGGTCTACGACCGGAAGCATTTCCTTCGGAATCGCTTTCGTTGCCGGCAGAACACGTGTGCCAAACCCGGCGACCGGAAGGACAGCCTTTTTTACGCGCATTTCAAAATCCATTCTCGTGTATCAGGTGAACACTGCTCTGATTGATAAGCAAATTTCCTGCCAAGGTCACCCGGGGCAGCGATTCACACCCTACCCAGGCAATGTGTCAGGCGATTGTCATCAGATAGAGGCCTGCCACAGACAGGGACAGGCAAAGCACCGCCAGCATGGCGAGGGTTCCACGCACGGGAAACCGGTCTGCCTTGTGGAGGCGGTCTGCCAGCAATGACTGCAGCTTCAGGGCCGGTGACGCATCGCCATGCCCCCTCGGCTCGCCGAACGGCCAGTCCTGCGCCGATCCTTCGGGATTCGCCGCAGGCTCGGCATCAGCTTCTGAATGAGTTGGTTTCGAGACCTTGAGGGCAGACACGGCAATCTCCTGCAGATTACCGCTTTTCTGCCACCCCAGTCACTAAGGCTTGGCTAACGCCGGTTAAAAGAATCGAAATTTCGAATCACAGCGGCATCAGCAGATGACCGCCATCAACGACGATGTTCGCACCGGTCATATAGCTGCCCGCCTGAGACGACAGCAGCAGCAACGCGCCATCCAGTTCCTGATGCTCGCCAAAACGCTTCATCGCGATCCGCTTGCGCATTTTGTCGCCCGCATCGGAGTCGAGATAATCGGCATTGATGTCGGTCTTGTAGTAGCCGGGCGAAATCGCGTTCACGCGGATGCCGTAACGGGCATTCTCCAGCGCCATCTGCTTTGTCATGTGCTCGACACCGGCCTTGGAGACACAATACGCCGTGGTCATCATCTGCGGCTGCAAGCCGGTGATCGAAGCGATATTGATGATCGAACCAGGGACACCGGCATCGATCATGGCGTTCGTTGCATGCTTACCGACCCGCCAGACGCCATTGAGATTGGTGTCGATCACAGCGTTCCAATCGTCTTCGCTTTGCTCACGGAACCAGGTATCGCGCGACATTCCGGAATTGCTCACAATGATATCGCACGGGCGGCCGAGCGATTCTTTAATCGTCGCGAACGCGCCGCTGACGCTGTCGTCGGACGTCACATCCAACTCCACCGGCAAAGCGCGGCCACCGGATTTGGTGATCTCTTCGGCCAGCGCTTCCAGCCGATCCATGCGGCGCGCAGCCAACACGACATCTGCCCCGGCCTTTGACAGAACTTTCGCAAAATGGCGTCCCAAACCGCTCGACGCGCCGGTCACCAACGCTGTCCTATCAGTAAGACTAAACAAATCCATGCCCCAAACTCCTCATTCTGGGCTTGCACAACGCAAGATTCTATCGCTACTCCTTCCGACATGAAAATATCAGTGCTGAGGGAACGACGTTCTGGTGAAACCCGTGTGGCGGCTACACCAGAGACGGTCAAGAAGCTAGTGGCCTCCGGCCACTCGGTTACAATCGAGTCCGATGCCGGCAAGACTGCCGGATTTCTGGACTCCGCCTATGAGGAAGCAGGCGCATCTGTTGCAAAGGATGCCGCTGCAGCCGTCCAGGGGGCAGACATCGTCTTCAAGGTCCGCGGACCGGAAGAAGGCGAGATCGCGAACCTGCCGGACGGGGCCGCCCTGATCGCCCTCATGGAGCCATTTGCGATGGACCCGAAGGTCATTGCAGGGCTGAACGCGAAAAAGATCGCGGCGCTCTCGATGGAGTTCACCCCGCGCATCACCCGGGCGCAGAGCATGGATGCGCTCTCGTCCCAGTCAAACCTCTCCGGCTATCGGGCCGTTATTGAAGGCGCGCAGATCTATGGCCGCGCCATGCCGATGATGATGACCGCTGCGGGCACGGTCGCGCCGGCAAAAGTGTTTGTCATGGGGGCCGGCGTTGCTGGCCTGCAAGCCATCGCGACGGCTCGCCGCCTCGGCGGTGTCGTGACCGCAACAGACGTGCGCCCCGCCGCCAAGGAACAGGTCGCCTCGCTCGGCGCCAAGTTCATTGCGGTGGAGGATGATGAGTTCAAAGCGGCAGAGACCGCAGGCGGCTATGCCAAGCAAATGTCCCCGGAATACCAGGCCAAACAGGCCGAACTCACAGCCAGCCACATCGCCAAGCAGGACATCGTGGTCACCACGGCCCTGATTCCGGGCCGCGCTGCGCCTGTCCTGATCACCGAGGAAATGGTGAAGAGCATGAAGCCGGGATCGGTCATCGTCGACATGGCGGTGGCCCAGGGCGGCAACTGCCCCCTGTCCGCGCCGGATGAGATCGTCGATGTCGGCGGCGTGAAAGTGGCCGGGTTCTCGAACCTGCCCGCCCGCCTGCCTGCGGACTCCTCCTCGCTCTACGCCAAGAACCTGCTGGCCTTCCTGCCGCTCGTGACAGCCGAAGACAGCAGCCTCAATCTCGACACCGATGACGAAGTCGTCGTCGCCATGCTCCTCACACGGGGCGGCGAAACGGTGAACGAAAGGATTCAATCATGAAACGCGCACTCCTGACCCTCGCCGCGGCCAGCTTTGCGCTGCCCGCCCTTGCCGAAGGTGGCGCCGTCAATCCGACGGTCTTCCTCGCGGCGATCTTCGCCATGGCCTGTTTCGTTGGCTATTATGTCGTGTGGAGCGTCACCCCCGCCCTGCACACGCCGCTGATGGCCGTGACGAACGCCATTTCGTCCGTGATCATCGTCGGCGCGCTCGTGGCTGCGGCCACGGTCGGCCTCAACTCCGACAACTGGGTCTCCAAGATCCTCGGCACGGTCGCCGTCGCGCTCGCCAGCGTGAACATTTTCGGCGGTTTCCTCGTCACCCAGCGCATGCTGGCCATGTACAAGAAGAAGGGGGACTAACTCATGGACTCCTTCCAGACCACATGGGCGCCGCTGCTCTATCTTGTCGCCGGCATCCTCTTCATCCTGGCCCTGCGCGGCCTTTCCAGCCCTGCCACCAGCCGCGCGGGCAACCGCAATGGCATGATCGGTATGGCCATCGCTGTGGGCACCACGCTCGCCCTGCTCTGGGGCGAACTTGATCCCACCACCTGGGCCATGATCCTGGGCGGCGTTGCCGTGGGCGGCGTCATCGGCGCCATCATTGCCCGCCGCATCCCGATGACGGCCATGCCGCAGCTGGTCGCCGCCTTCCACAGCCTCGTCGGCCTCGCCGCCGTGCTGGTCGCCGCTGCCGCGCTCTACTCGCCGATCCAGTTCGGGATCATGGGCGTCGAAGGCATTCATGTGAACTCGCTGATCGAGCTGGGCCTCGGCTCCGCCATCGGCGCGCTCACCTTCACGGGCTCGATCATCGCCTTCGCGAAGCTCAACGGGAACATGTCGGGCTCCCCGATCATGCTGCCCGCCCGGCACCTGCTGAACATCCTGATCGCGGCTGGCATTATCGGCCTGCTGGGCTACCTGATCACCACCGGCGGTGACGCGCAGTGGGCCTTCTGGGGCGTCACTGTCCTGGCGCTGATCCTCGGCATCACGCTGATCATTCCGATCGGCGGGGCGGACATGCCGGTCGTCGTATCGATGCTGAACTCCTATTCCGGCTGGGCAGCTGCGGCGCTCGGTTTCACGCTCGGCAATTTCGCGCTGATCATCACCGGCGCCCTCGTCGGCTCCTCCGGGGCCATCCTGTCCTACATCATGTGTAAGGGCATGAACCGTAGTTTCATCTCGGTGATCCTCGGTGGCTTCGGCGCAGACGATTCCGCAGCAGGCGCAGGCGGCCCGGCCGTCGACCGCCCGTTCAAGAAGGGCTCGGCAGACGACGCCGCCTTCATCATGAAGAACGCGTCCAAAGTCATCATCGTGCCGGGCTACGGCATGGCGGTGGCGCAGGCCCAGCACGCCCTCAAGGAAATGGCCGAGCTGCTGAAGGAAGAAGGCGTCGAAGTGAAGTACGCCATCCACCCGGTCGCCGGCCGGATGCCGGGGCACATGAACGTGCTGCTGGCCGAAGCGCAGGTGCCTTATGACGAAGTGTTCGAGCTGGAGGATATCAACTCCGAATTCTCGACCGCAGACGTCGCCTTCGTTATCGGCGCAAACGATGTCACCAACCCGTCGGCCAAGACGGACAAAACATCGCCGATCTACGGCATGCCGGTTCTGGACGTCGAGAATGCCCGCACGGTGCTGTTCGTGAAGCGCTCCATGGGGTCTGGCTATGCCGGGGTCGATAACCCGCTCTTCTTCAACGACAACACGATGATGCTGCTGTCGGATGCCAAGAAGATGGTCGAGGACATCGTCAAGTCGCTCTAGGGCGCCCTGACATCACTTTGAAGGGCCACGCAGTTCCGCCAGGCGCTGCGTGGCTTTTTCGTCTGGCATGCAGACCTGCTCCGGTTCGTCAATCCGCAGGGTTTCTGCCAACAGCGACACGGGCAAGCCATCAATCTCCCACCGCGGCGCAATGTCCGATAATGGCTCCAGCACGAACCGGCGCTGCGTCAGACGCGGATGCGGAATCGTCAGCGTCGGCGTATCGATGTCGATGCCCTGCATCAGAAGGATATCGATGTCGATTTCCCGCGGCCCCCAGCGTTCCCGCACCTGACGGCCCAGGGCCTGTTCAATGCCTTTGCAGACATCCAGCAGGCCATGCGGCGGCAGACTCGTTTCGATCTGCACGCAGACGTTCAGAAAGTCAGGCTGTTCCAGCCCGCCCCAGGCTTTGGAAACGTAGACGCGGGAAAGTTCGCCGAGGCGAATCCCTTCTGCGCCGTCCAGCTGCGCCAGCGCGCGCGCCAGATAGGCTTCCCGGTCGCCCAGATTGGTGCCTAGCTCCAGATATGCGTCAATCATTCCGGCTGCGAGTTATAACCACTCCGACATGATCCACAAAATGACGGATCGGCGCGGAGGGCTTGCGGACCGTCACGGTGATCCGTTCGACCAGCGGCTGATCTTCCAGCACAGCAAAGGCAATCCGCTCGGCAAAGGTTTCGATCAGATTGAACACCGTCTCTCCGGACAACCGTTCAGCCAGATCGCAAAGCTCACCATAGTGAACGGTCTCGGACATCTCGTCTTTGCGGGCGACCTGCGGCTTCAGCTCGCACTCCATGTCGATATAGAATTTCTGACCGAGAGACTTCTCGGCATTGTGCACACCATGAAACCCATGAAGGCACAGATTGGTGACGAAGACTCGGTCGGTCATTTTGCTTTCTCGATCGCTTCCAGCATGTTGAGGGCTTCGCGGTGAGCGGCAACATCATGCACACGCAGGATGGATGCCCCCCGCCAGAGACTATCAAGGTTTGCCGCCAGTGTTCCCGTCAGGCGGTCGCCGACAGGGTTTCCCGTCAGGCGCCCGATAAAGGACTTGCGGGACACACCGACAAGAACGGGGCAGCCGGTATCGACAAGCACGTCCAGATTGGCGAGCACGCCAAAATTCTGCTCATATGTTTTCCCGAAGCCCACGCCGGGGTCGAGGATCATATGCTCGCGCGGAATGCCGTGTGCACCGGCCAGTTCGAAACTGTCCTGAAAGAACGCTGCCATATCACTGCGCAGGTCGATGGCGGCATCCGCTGCGCCCCGATTGTACGTCACCACGACCAGGCTGTTGGTGTCAGCCACGGCGCTGGCCATGTCGGGGTCACGGGTCATGCCCCAGACGTCATTGATGATCACAGCGCCGGCCTCAGCCGCCTGGCGCGCGACAGAAGCCTTGTATGTGTCGATCGACAGCGGCAACGCGCCAGAGCCTGCCAGTGAAGCGATCGTGCCCGAGACACGCCGCCACTCCTCGCCAGCATCGACCTCTTCGCCGCCGGGACGGGTCGATTCCCCGCCGATATCAATTATGTCGGCGCCATCGTGTCGCATCTGCCCGGCATGCCGGACCGCGTCCGCAAGGCCGTAATGCGCGCCCCCGTCAGAAAAGGAATCAGGCGTCACATTGAGGATGCCCATCAACAGGCCGCGCCCCTCGGAAAGCCGGTGGAGGAGGTCTTCCCTGACGGTGTTTCGAACGGCGCTGTCCATATCGGCCTCTTACGACCAAACGGCGCGGAGACCAAGCCGGGCGCGTACAGCATATAGAGGGGATATAGAGGCTTTATCGCAGACCAATACCGGCGCTATGCTGGCGGTCACGATAACCACGCGAAGGGAGGCTGAGAGGAAGAAATGGTGTGCCCTACAGGGTTCGAACCTGTGACCTACTGATTAAAAGTCAGTTGCTCTACCAGCTGAGCTAAGGGCACGCCAGAGCGGCCCATTTAGAGAAGGGTTCGAGGCGGGTCAACACCCGCCTGCACTCAATCACCACAAGTCGCCACATTTATCCGCTCAAACTGAAATCATGCGATATTCCAACATCCTCTTTCCCATCCTCATGCTGGCCGCAGCCTGCGCCAGCAGCCCCGAACCTGCCCCAGGGGAAAACCCGGCCAGCTCTGACGGTCTGGTCCACGACACCGAAACCGCGGCAGACAGCGTCTACACGCAGACGAAGAACGGCCTTCCGAAGGCCGCCATGTCGCCATTGGAGGACCTGAACCTCACACGCTCCCCGATTCCCCCTATCCTGAAAGGTATCGAGAGCCCCTATGACGTGCCTGATGATATCAGCTGCCGGCAAATCGCGGCGATCGTGACCCAACTGGACGCGGCTCTTGGCCCGGACTGGGATACCGAAAACCCGGATGAAAGGCTAAGCACCGAAAAACTGGCCGACGAGGCCTCGACCGCCGCGCTCGACACGATTTCTTCCACCGCGAGCAGTCTGATTCCCTTCCGCAGCCTCGTGCGGCGCGCAACGGGCGCTTATGCCTATCAGAAGAAATACAACCGGGCCTACAAGCTCGGCGCCCAGCGGCGCGCCTACCTCAAAGGCATCGGCCTGGCCCGCGGATGTAAGCCACCCGCCAGCCCCAATGAGGATGTCACCGAACCTGACAAGGCGGACCTGAAGACCGATACACAGGACTAGGCGTCCGGGCCTTCTCCTGTCCGGGGTTTGGACTTCGTGGAGGCCCAGGCCTCGCTGAGACGCGCCCTCAGCGCCTCGAACCGCCCCTCGGCGATGGACGCCCGGATCTCCTGCATCAGGGCCTGGAAGAAGGCTGTGTTGTGCCAGCTCAGCAGCATCGGCCCCAGATATTCCCCGGCGCGGAACAGGTGGTGGTAATAGGCGCGTGGATAGTCACGGCTGGCCGGGCAGTCGACCGCCTCGTCCAGCGGGGAGAGGTCTTCGGCGAACTTCGCATTCTTGATGTTCACAGGCCCTGCCCAGGTCCAGGCCTGTCCATGCCGGCCGGAGCGCGTCGGCAGCACGCAATCGAACATGTCGATGCCGCGCGCCACACTCTCCACCAGGTCAATCGGCTTGCCGACGCCCATGACATAGCGCGGCATGCCATCCGGCAGATGCGGCACGGTCATGTCGATCGTCTCGCACATCTGTTCATGCCCCTCGCCCACGGCGAGACCGCCCAGCGCGATACCGCCAAAGCCCTGACTGACCACACCCTTCGCAGAGCGTTCGCGCAGGTCGGCGAAGTTCGAGCCCTGAATGATGCCGAACAGGGTCTGCGTGTCGCGCTCCCCGAACGCGTCGAGGCTCCGCTCGCCCCAGCGCAGGGACAGTTCAAGGCTCTCTTCGGCCTCCTCATGCGTGCACGGAAAGTTCGTGCACTCGTCCAGCTGCATGGAGATGTCGGCGCCCAGCAGGTCTGCCTGAATCTCGATGCTGCGCGCCGGGTCCAGCCGGTGGGTCGACCCGTCGATATGGCTCTGGAAGGTCACCCCGTCGGCGTCCATCTTGCGCAGCTGCGCCAGGCTCCACACCTGAAAACCGCCGCTGTCGGTCAGCATCGGGCCATCCCAATGCGCAAATTTGTGCAGGCCGCCGAGACGGTTCACGCGCTCGGCGCCGGGGCGCAGCATGAGGTGATAAGTGTTGCCGAGGATGATATCCGCCCCGGCACCCTTCACCTGATCCATATACATGGCCTTGACGGTGCCTGCCGTGCCCACGGGCATGAAGGCCGGCGTGCGGATCTCGCCCCGCGACGTCTTCAGCACGCCGGTCCGCGCCTTGCCCTGCCGGGCCTTTATCTCAAACGGAAATGTCGTCATGCGCGGCGTATAGGCGAGCTTTGCCCCCCGGCAAAGCCTGCCGCATCAGCGCTTCGCGATCACCAGCGACTGGACCGCCCGGCCGAACGGGCCGTGCTGGTCCGACAATTCCCCGAAGCCCAGCCCGCGGCCATCCGGGCTGATCCAGGAATTGGCCTCCAGCTTGATCCACTCGCCCACAGGCTCGCGTGCGAAATGCAGCGTCAGGTCGGCGTTGATGTAGGTCCACACGTCAAAGTCGAGCGTCGACCCGAACCCGTTGCAATAGTCGCCCGTCGCCGCCGCCCGCATCAGCGGCGTCGTCTCCTGGCTGTCGAGGAAGGGCCGCTTGATGTGGAACCAGACCGCCTTGCGCGAGACCGCCGCCGGGTCTTCCGTGCGCATCTCCACCGCCGTGTTGAAGCCCACCGCACGCGGGAAGCCAATGGGGGTTTCCGGGATGGTGCCTGGCACTTCCGGCATCGCGGAGGCTTCCGGCAGCTCCAGCTCGGCCTTGCGGATTTTCAGCCCCGAGGCCCGGACGACCTGCTTTCCATTGGCAGACAGGATCACTTCCGAGGTCTGAATGTTGCGGCCTTCGCGGGTGATGTTCACATCGATGTCCAGGTGCCCCACCGGCACAGGGCGCTGCAGGTCGATGGTGAGACGCGTCACCGACATCGGCACCTCGCTCGGCAAATTCTGGACGATGCTGGCAATCAGGCCCGACGGCGCGCCGCCATGCAGCATGCGCGGATCCCAGGGGCCCGCGCCATGTTCCGTGGCAATCGCGGAGTCGTCTTTCCGGTAAAAATAGGGGTCCAAAATGTATTCCTTTCAAATCCGGCCTCGCCCGCCCTTCGCAACCGCACCTGCCCTTGGGGCGGTCAACACATAAGAGAGCGGCAAAAGGCAGAGGCGGGCCCGTCATCGCGCCCGCCTCTCTTTGTCAGTGATGTCTGCTTTCAGCCAGCCGTCTGGCCGCCTCAGGCAAATGTTGCGTTTCGGCGGACATTCGTCGTCTTGGTTTGGCAGAATTCCAGCAGGCCATGTTCGCCGCCCTCGCTGCCGATGCCGGACTGTTTGGCCCCGCCGAAGGAGGCAAGCGGCGACAGGTGCTGGGTTTCGTTGATCCAGACCGTGCCGGTTTCGAGCTGGTCGGCGATCTCCTGCGCCTTGGCCAGATCGGCACTCCAGACAGACGCGCCGAGACCGTAAATCGTATCATTGGCGCGGGTCACGACCTCATCGAGACTATCGAACGACATCAGCGGCAGGACCGGGCCGAACTGTTCCTCCTGCACGATCCGCGCGTCTTCCGGCGGATTGTCGAGGATGGTGACCGGCACGAAATAGCCAGGCGCCGTGGAGGCTTCACCGCCGATCAGGAATTTGTAGCCCTTGTCCTTGGAATCCTGAATCAGGTCCAGCACGCGTTGATACTGCGCCTTGTTCTGGATCGGACCGATCTGCGTGCCCTGCTGGGATCCGTCGCCGACCTTCACGGTCTTGGCATAATCGACCAGCGCGGCCTTCAGCGGCTCGTAGATATCCTTGTGCACATACATGCGCTTGGTGGCGATACAGATCTGCCCGGTATTCTGGAAGGCCGCCCAGAACAGCTCCTTCGCCACCGCTTCGACATTCACGTCCGGCATCACGATAGCGGCGTCGTTGCCGCCCAGTTCCAGCGTGACCTTCTTCAGTTCTTTCGAAGCCCCTTCCATCACCTTGCGGCCGGTCTGGGTCGATCCGGTGAAGCTGATCTTGTCGATCCCGGAATGGCCGGTCAGCCACGGGCCGAGCCGGTCATCGCCCGACACAACGTTCAGCACGCCGGTCGGAACCACGTCGCGGATCAGTTCCACAATGCGCAGCGTGGTCAGCGGCGTCGTCGGCGCCGGCTTCAGCACGATCGTGTTGCCTGCCAGCAGCGCGGGCGCCAGTTTGAAGGCCGCCAGAATAACCGGGAAATTCCACGGAACGATCGCGGCAACCACGCCAATCGGCTCAAAACGGGTGACCGTGTAGCGCTCCTCATCGTCCTGCGAGACGACTTCCGGAATGTCCAGCTTGGCCGTTTCGGCAAACCAGTGCGCCCCACCCAGCACGTCACCCATCGCCTGTTCGAACGGCTTGCCCTGCTCCTGCGTCAGAAGGCGCGCAAGTTCCTCGCCGTGCTGGCCGATGACACCGGCAATCGCCAGCATGATTTCCTTACGCTTTTCAATCGGCGTCTTGCGCCAGGCGGGCAGCGCGGCCCGGGCGGCCGCGACGGCTTCGTCCAGCTCCGCCTGCGTACAGTTCGGGGCCTCAGCGAACACCTCGCCAAGCGCCGGGTTTTCGACACCGAATGTCTCGGCGCCGGTGACGGCTTTCCCGTTGATTGTCATCGTGAATTTCATGTCGGCACTCATGGCGCTGGCCTCCCATTTTTGGTTTTTGCGTTTCCTCTGCGGTAATCCTAGCAGAAGCAGCCCACCCGAACAGCGCGAAAACGAGACCGCAGCCGCCTCTCGCTGCGTCAACACACGCCGGATTGTATCGCAATGAGGGATATCGCGGCCCAGTCCCACACCCTTCCCCTGTCATCCCGGAATTTGCGGAGCAAATATCCGGGACCTTGTTGCTGGCGTGCGCATTACAGGAACAAGGTCCCGGATAAACGCCTCGCGTTTTCCGGGATGACACCGCAGGGGTCATCTGGATTCGTCTGACAGGGCGCGGCCCCATCCTTCCGGGTATGCATCCTGACCTTCAACGCTATTTCAACCATGTCTGGCCGCTCTTCTGGCCGTGGCTGGTGTGGAACCTGCTGCGTGTTGCCCGCTGGCATACGCGCACCGGGCGGGATGCCCTGATGGCGGTCGATTGCTTTGGCAACATCCGGCTGATCTTCGTGGCCGATGCCCCGCCACCCAATGATCTCTATACATATGAAGCGCCGCGTGTGGCGGCCTGGGAGCGTCCTGCCCTTGGCAGTGATCTGCCCGCCTGCGTGCGCGCGTCGTCTGCACAAGTCCGGTATGATCCGGTTAAGTCCGGTATGGTCATGCCTGGTCATGGCGTAGTCCGGTATGATCATGGGTTGCACGTGCGGGGTCCGCCTTAGCCGGGTCTTTCGTGCGCCGCCAGTCATCCTTCGACTTCGCTCAGGATGAGTCCCGTTCTCAGGCGCACCCCTCTTACGGACTCATGCTGAGGCAGGTCGAAGGATGCACCACACAGAACCAACTCCCCCCACCGGATGGCGCCCGCCAGTCCGGCCGCAGGTGCTGGCTCAGGCCTCGACCGCGTAAACCTTCCGCGCCGTGCCGGCGAACATCGCCGCCTTGGCGTCTTCCGGATACTTCGCTGCGATCTTCTTCATCGCGTTCCAGTAAACCACATAGTTCAGTGACCAGCGGTCGACCGGGAAGTTGCTTTCGAACATGCAGCGCTCCGGGCCGAAGCATTTGATCATGTGGTCATACCAGCGCTCATGCTGCTCCACGACCTCATCCGATGTCGGAGGAATATCCCGCTTGTCCCAGCCGAAGCCATTGTCCGGCATGGCCAGCCCGCCGATCTTGGCAAAGACATTCGGACATTCGGCAATCGCGGCCATCTCATCTTTCCAGGCCTCGAAGATCTCATCCCGCTTGCCTTCATAAGGGCCAACGCCAATCGGCGTGCCGAAATGGTCGAGGATCATGGTCGTGTCCGGACAGGCTTTCGCGAGGTCCAGATAGTCCCGGTTCTGGTGGTGATAGTGCCAGGTGTCATAGGTGAAGCCGCGCGCGCCCAGATGCTGCACCCCGCGCCGGAAATCCGGCTCGGCATAAAGGCGCGGCGGGGCATGGCCCGGAATCCGGAGCGTCGCCCCGCTGGCATCACGGGACCCGGCATGACGGATGCCGCGGAACAGGCCCTTCGAGGCATCGACATGGCCATCCAGAACTTCATCCAGCTGCGCCAGCGGCAAACGCAGATCCGCATGCGCCACCAGCGCCGCAATATAGGGCCCGCCCTTTGCTTTCATCTGCGCCGCAGAGTCCGTCACGAACACCGTCTCGCCAATCGGCTTCAGATGATCCGGCCCATCCTTGCGATACGCCGCGCCGCATTCCATGAACACGGTCTGCACGACATTGTGCCCACTGGTCAGATCCGCCAGAAGGTCCGGCACCCGGTAGCCCATATCCTCACTCGGCCAGAGATGGTGGTGCGGATCGACGATCTCGCGCTCCGGCTCAAGGACATCTTCCCGGACCTGCCACACCCAATCGGTATTGTTGAAAACCATGCGCCTGCCTCCCAATTTCTTTTGAGAGGCAGAGTGACGCCGAAAAACAAAGAAGGCCAGCACCGGGCTGGCCTCACCTCGCGTCAGTCGCGCTGCAGATCAGAAGGTGATTTCCGCGCCGGTCAGTTCCGGCAGCTGCAGGATGATGATCAGGTCGCGCATCTCCTGGCGGGCCGCGACATGACTCATCGTAAAGGAAACATTGGAGCCCTTTTCCGTCAGGTCCAGCAGCGTCAGACCGGCCGGGAAGAGTTCGCGATAGATCACGCGCTCGGACAGGCCCGGCGCAAGGCGGAAGCCAATCCGTTTGGACAGATTGTCGAGCGCCTCGCCGACGCGCTCCTTGTTCCGCGCCGCCAGCGGCGACATCCGGTTGCGCATCACGATCCAGTCGATCGGCCGCCGCGACGTCTGTGCCTTCTTCTTGCGGCAGGACCAGACCATTTCGGAGTAGAAGCTCGGCCGGATCACTTCCAGAGTCTGTGGGTTCACATCGCCCAGCAGATCGAAATCGACGAAGCTGTCGTTCAGCGGCGTGATCAGCGTGTCGGCATGCATGTGGGCAGACCGCGACAGGAACGTGTCGCCACCCGGCGAGTCGATGATGATGAAATCGCAGGTCTTCTTCAGGCGCTGCAGGCTGGAGACAAGCCGGTGGGTTTCTTCCGCTTCGGCCCGGTCGAGATCGCGCTCGGTCGACGCATCGACGCGCACAATTTCCGGCATGGGCAAACGCGAACCGGTGGATTGCATCCAGCGCAGGCGATTCTCGAGGTAGCGGGTGAGCGAGCGCTGGCGCACATCAAGGTCGATCACGCCGACCGCTTTGCCCATCCGCATCAGGGACACGCAAAGGTGCATCGAGACCGTCGACTTGCCGGCCCCGCCCTTCTCGTTGCCAACGACAATGACCCGGGCATCCTTCTGAGGGGCCGACAAGTCCGGGCCACCCACAAGTGCGGTAGGCGCGAATCCATCAGCCATGTCAGAATGCTCCAATTTCATTCAGCTAAAGTCAGCAGCGAAAGCTCAGGCGACGCGTGGCATATCCTGCGACGCGTCCCAGGCCGGGCGGCTTCCCGGCATGTCATCGAACAGATCTCCGTCTTCTGCGAGGATACCGAACTGCGCAGGCATCGGCTCTCCGTCGAACAGCAGGTCGTCGGACATGATCGGACCGAAGGCGGCCTGGACAGGAAGCTCTTCGCTTTGCGGCGCGTGCATGGAAATCTGCGTCAGCAGGGAGCGCAGGCCAGACAGGGCACCGGAGACCCGGGCAGTTTCGCGTGCATACAGCGTTGCCGATTCCGTGACGGGGTTGCCGTCTCGGTCGAACATCCATTCGTCGATGTCCATCTCCGGATTGAAGTGCCGCGTCCGCGGTTCCGGAGCGCCCTCACCGGGAAGACGGGAGTCGCTGGCGGAGACGCGAAACGCTACCGTCAGCACGAAGGATTTGAGAGAAGAAAGGATGCGCTGTGTCATGTCTTTAAAATTCCTCCGAACAGGTTAACAACGCGTTTACACAATCCGGAACCGGGACGAATTGAAAGTGAATTCGAAGACAGATGACCTTACCCCCGCCGTACGTACGAGACGTGAGCTACTGCAGCAGGTTACGGCCTGGAAGCAGGCTGGCGAACAGGTAGGTTTTGTCCCCACAATGGGGGCGCTGCATGGCGGACATTTATCCCTCATTGAAAAGGCAAAAGAAAAAGCCACACGAATCGTCGCGAGCATTTTCGTCAATCCGACTCAGTTCGCCCCCGGCGAGGATTTCGACACCTACCCCAGGGATGAAGGCGCCGATCTGGCAAAGCTCGCCTCGGCGGGGTGCGATCTCGCCTATCTGCCGACAGTTGGGGAAATGTATCCGGACGGCTCCGTCACAAATGTACGGGTCGAGGAAATGTCCGACCTGCTGGACGGCATCTACCGGCCGCATTTCTTCTATGGCGTGGCGACCGTGGTCGCGCGTCTGTTCCTGCACGTTCAGCCGGACGTCGCGGTGTTCGGCGAGAAGGACTACCAGCAGCTGCAGATCATCCGGCGGATGGTGCACGATCTTGGCTTCCCCATTGAAATCATTGGCGCTTCAACCGCGCGGGATGCCGACGGGCTCGCGCAGTCATCCCGGAATCTCTACCTGAAACCGGAAGAACGGCGGAACGCCGGCGCCATGCAGGCGGCGCTTCACCGGGCCTCCGTCAGGCTGTCGACCGGCGAATCGCCCTCGATCGTCCTGAATGAAGCGAAGAATCTGCTGGCACGCTCAGGATTCGAAAAGATCGACTATGTGTCGCTGGTAGACCCGGCCACGCTGCAGGATCTGCCGGATGCACCGCTCGAGGCCGGGACTGTTGCCCGCCTGCTGGGTGCCGCCTGGATGGGCCGCACGCGCCTCATCGACAATATCAGCGTGACGCGGTGAAGGATTCGAGCAGGCTGAGGACCGTTTCGTTATCCTCGGCCGAGCCAATCGAGATACGCAGACGACTCGGCAGACCGTAGCCCCCGACGGCGCGGACTAGCACGTTGTTCTGCTTCAGATATTCATTCGCGGCCGCCGCCCGCTCGGGTGAGCCGAAATCGGGAATCACGAAGTTCGCCATGGATTTGGGCGTAGACAGGCCCATCGCGTTTAACCGGTCCACAAAGATCTCGCGCCATTCCGCATTGTGCCGGCGGCTCATCTCAATGAATTCCGTGTCGCCAATGCTGGCCATTCCAGCCGCGACAGCAAACGCGTTGATGTTGAACGGCGGCCGGATGCGCTGGAACGTGGCCGCGATCTCAGCCGGGAAATATCCCCAGCCAAGGCGCAGCGCCGCCAGGCCATAAATCTTGGAGAATGTGCGGATCATCACCGTGTTGGCCCGCCGGTCCACAAGATCGCGGATCGCTGCCTCATAGGCTTCACCGATATATTCGGCATAGGCGCCATCGATCACCAACAGGACATGCGGCGGAAGCGCATCCTGAAGACGCTCAAGGCCCTCAATTTCCATGATCGTGCCGGTCGGATTGTTTGGATTCGCGAGAAAAAGAATCCGCGTCCGCTCGGTCACGCCGCCCAACAGGGCATTGAAGCCAGCGGCCAGGTCGGTTTCCGGAACGGTGACCGGCGTGGCACCGTGGCCGAGCGCCGACACCTGATACATAGAGAAGGCGTGTTCCGTGAACAGAACTTCGTCACCGGGCCCCGCATAGGCCTGCGTCAGAAGGTGAATGATCTCATCCGATCCGGCTGACACGGCCACACGGGAAACATCCCTGATGCCCTTGGCATCAGCAATCGCCTGACGAAGCGCGCCGTAATTCGGATCCGGATAGACATGAACCTGCCGGGCCACATCCTGCATCGCTTCGATTGCCCTTGGGCTCGGCCCGAACGGATTTTCGTTCGACGCGAGCATGACAACCCGGTCTTCGCTGCCATGCAGCTTGCCGCCCGGGACATAGGGTTTCGTCTTCTCGATGTGCGGGAGGGGGCGAATGCTGGTCATGCGGGCGACTTACAATAGGTGCGGGACGGTGGAAACAGAAATTGCGTCAGTTCATCCGTGAGGCGGCGCGGTCGAATCCCGCGGCACCATATGGTAGTCCAGCAAGTGACGGCGCGGCGTATCGCTCGGCGCAGAAATTTCCTCCAGCAGGAGGCCAACGGCTTCTGCGGCCAGCTCCCGGCTTGGCTGGTAAATCGTGGTCAGCGACGGGCTGATCGTGGCCGCCAGAGGCGTATCGTCAAATCCTGCCACCGACAATTCCTGCGGGATCTGAATGCGCCGGCGATAGCAGGCCGCAATCACGCCGGCGGCCATATCGTCATTGGATGCGAAGATGGCCGTGGGCCCTTCTGGCAGATCCAGCATCTGTTCAGCCGCGGTGATACCGGAATCGAAGGTAAAGTCCCCTTTCCCCACAAGATCGGGATCGAATGGAATGCCCCTGGCTTCCAGCGCGTCCTTGTAGCCCTGAAACCGCGTACTTGCCTGATCATGCGTTTCCGCGCCCCGGATATAGCCGATCCGCCTGTGACCGAGGCCGATCAGGTATTCCGTCATTTCCCGGGAAGCGGCCTGGTCATCGATGGCAACGTCACGTCCCGGGTCATCGGACTTTGACGGCGCGATCCGAACGAATGGGACATTATGTTCGCGCAGCTGCTGAATCAGATCCGGGTCGTCGGAGAGCGGCGGCGTCAGGATCGCCCCTGCCAACCTGTTTTCCGAGCGGAGCGCCAGCACCGAAAATGAATCGGTGGCATAGTCCTCCGTGATCAGGCTGTAGCCCTCGGTCTGGCAACGCTGGAGCGCGCCCAGATGCACCTCGCCGACATAGTTGCGCGACGGGTTGGAATATAGCAGGCAGATGATCCGGCTCTGGCGCGCCCGCAGGTTCCGCGCATAGTGGTTGGTCCGGTAATCGAGCGCCTTGACCGCACGCATGACACGGTCCCGGGTCTGCTCACGGACATTCGTTTCCCCGTTCAGAACACGGCTCACCGTCTTGAACGAAACACCCGCCTCGCGGGCGACATCAATGATCGTGGCCGGCCTCGGGCCAGCAGGTCTGCGGGGCATAATGCGTTTGCGTCAATGTTGTCCTGTCCAGTGGACAAAACTAGAGGCGAAACGCCTTATGTCCAATGGACATTTCTCCGTCAGGTCGCCGAAAATCGCGCATCAGGCGAATTTCTGGCTACCGACTGCAGAATTTGCCGCCAAAAAGGCCGTCAGCGCTGGCGAACCGTGTCACGCTCCACGATCGAAACATCCAGAACGATATTGTGTTCGGCGTTGCGATCCCCATCCGGCCCGAGGATTTTCGTCAAAAGGTTCACAGCCTGATACCCCATTTCCGCGATCGGCTGCCGCACGGTTGTCAGCTGCGGCCACATGGCGCTGGCGATGGCGGTATCGTCAAAGCCGACGACTGAAACATCTTCCGGAACATTTAGTCCGCATCGCTGCGCGGCGGCAATCACTCCGGCGGCCATGTCGTCATTGCTGGCAAACACGGCCGTCGGGGGCGTGTCCAGGCTGAAGAATTGGTCACCCGCGACCATGCCGCTCCGGTACGTGTAGGCGCCCTGCGCAACAAGGGCGTCAGCCATTTCCAGGCCGTTCCGTTCCATCGCGCGGGTGAACCCCATGTACCGGCGCCTCCCGGAGGAATGCGCGGTCGGCCCGATAACAAAAGCGATGCGCTGGTGCCCTCTGTCGATCAGATATTGCGTGATCTGGTCAGCCGCTTCGACATCGTCGATGGCAACGCTGGCGTCTTGTTGTGGCGGCTCCGGTGGCGCGATGATGACCGGCCTCAGACCTGCCGCTCTCAGCTGGCTGAGAATGGCCTCGTCTTCGCTGACTGGCGGCGTCACGATAACGCCATCCAGACCGGCACCAGCAAGGCGCTCGATGAGGGCATCGATGTCCTTCTCATTCGAGGAGGCCGAAAAGTCTTCGATCACCAGATGGTGGCCGGCCTCACGGCACCGGTTCAGAGCCCCGACCAGGAGCTCACCGAGATAGTTGTTGCTTGGGTTGTCGAAGATCAGGCCAATGAACAGTGACTTGCCGCCCGCAAGACTTCGCGCCATCAGGTTCGGACGGTAATTGAGGGCCTGAATGGCCTGATCCACACGCTCACGCGTAGACTTCCTGACCGATTCACTGCGGTTCAGGACCCGCGACACCGTCATCTGGGACACGCCCGCCATTTCAGCGACTTCGCGGATCGTCGCGTGTTGCCTTTTGCCTGTGCGCGGCGACGTGCTTTTCATTCTGTTCCAGTCCACCCTTTTCGGACAGCGTCCCCGTTTCGCTGGCCATTGGTCAACCCTGAACGCTCCTATTCAATGCGGCAACAAAGTCCTGCATCGCTTCGCGTCGTCACCATGCACCGGCATTCGACGCCCGGATGTCCTCTGGTCATGCAACGGGCAGGCCTGATGTACCAGCGATATCCACATAGCCCCGGTGGGGGCTGCGTTATTCGGTCATCTCTTCCAGTTCGAGCCCGTTTGTTTCCCGCACAAACTTCAGGACGAAGAAAACAGATATCAGCGCACAGACGGCATAGAAGAGATAGGCACCGGTCAGTCCGATCCATGCGATGGTCAGCATGATCGGGAATGTGATCGTGATGGCGAAGTTCGCAATCCATTGGAAGAAACCGGACACCGCAAGTCCTGCCCCGCGCACCTGGTTGGGGAACATTTCCCCGAGCGCCACCCACATGACCGGGCCCCAGGATGAATTGAAAAAGACCACATAGGCGTTCGCCGCAAGCAAGGCGATGAGCCCATAGCTGCCCGGCAGGCCGACCTTGCCGTCGATCATCACAGCCTGCGAGAAACAGAGCGCGACGATGCCCAATGTCACGGTCATGCCGATCGATCCCACCAGAAGGAGCGGCTTGCGTCCGATCCTGTCGATCAGGGCCAGCGCAATCATCACGGCAACAATGGATACCGCGCCTGAGATCACATTGGTCAGCAGCGCATCGCTTTCCGAAAAGCCGACCGCCTGCCAGAGAACCGCGCCGTAATAGAAGATGATATTGATGCCGACGAGCTGCTGGAACGTTGCCAGCCCGATGCCGACCCAGACGATTGGCTTGAAAACCGTGCCATGGCCGAACGCATCGCTGATCGACGGTTTCTGATCACTGGCCAGAGACTGCCTGATCTCCGCGACTTTCCGTCTGGCGGAACGCTCGCTCGACAGGCGGGTGAGGACCGCTTCGGCCTGATCGACCGCGCCCTGTGCGACGAGGAAACGCGGGCTCTCCGGAATGCCCAGAAGCGCCAGCAGGAAGATGGAGGCCGGGATGAGTTCCACCCAGAACATCCAGCGCCAGGCCTCGAATCCAAAGGCCCACTTGTTAAGGGACGAGCCGGTCGCCTTGGCGATGAAATAGTTCGACAGGAATGCCACAAAGAGACCGGCAATGATCGCAATCTGCTGGATTGTCGCGAGGCGTCCGCGATGCTTCGAAGGGGCCACTTCCGAAATATACGCTGGCGACATGACGCTTGCAGCCCCGACGGCCAGACCGCCAATGATGCGGTAAATCACGAACTCGGTAGACGAATGCGCGATGCCAGAGCCGAAAGCCGAAATGACAAAGAACGCGGCAGCTACCAGCATCATGGTGCGCCGGCCGAATTTGTCTGACAGAGTCCCGGCCAATGCAGCGCCGACAGCGCACCCAAGCAGCATGGACGCGACATTGAAGCCCGTGCCAATGCTCTGGGAATTGAATGCAACCCTCAGCCCGTCCACCGTTCCATTGATGACGCCCGAGTCGAAACCGAACAGGAAGCCTCCGATCGTCGCGACGGCAGTGATGAGGATGACCTGGCCCATCCGGGTATCATCAGGGGCGATTTGTTGTGGTGTGGCAGCGTCGCTCATCGCGCGCGGTCCTCCCTCTTGTGTGCGCTGCGGGCTTGCTGCCCGTCTGATATGTTAGCGCAAACAACAACGGTTTGGAGCGAAGCGCAACAAGAAATCGGCGCAGGGCCGGTTTCAATGAGCGTGAGGACTGCCGTCAGGTGCTTTCGGCACCAGGACGTTTACTTCCGAGTGGCGCACGTCTGGTTATAGGCTTCGAAGTCAGCGTTCAGGGCGGTTACGGCTTCCTGAAGTCCGAGCTCCATGCGCAGCATGTCCGCTTTCGCCGCCTCATAGTCCGCCTTGGCAGCATCTGCCGTCTTCGCATGCTTGCTGGAGGCATTGCGCATGACTTCAACGTCGTCCCAGGCTTCGCCTTTTGTTTCCACGATCTCAGCCTGTGCATCGCGCGCGTCTTTCAGCTCCACGATCTCTTCCTGTTTCGGCTTGAACGTGGCCGACATCGCCTGACACCGGGCAAGGTCCTTGGCCGACGACGCCGCATCTGCAGACGCAACGGGCGCAGCAAGGGCAAGGATCGCAGCAATTATCAGTCGGCTCATAAACAGTCCTTTCTCACCAGTGGCCCACACTATGAGGATTGTCATCTGAAGCCTTACTGAACGTTACTGCCCTGAAATTGCCCAGATTGCTGTCGGCGATCACGGCGCGGATGCCCCCTGCCCGTGTCTGTCGCGGCGGTTCTTGTTGGTGGCATCGATGATGTGGAAGACGGCGGCGAAGTCCTCCAGCAATTCCCGCAATCGGCTGGGGCTATCGAGCGGGGTGAACATGCTGCCGGGCTCAAACAAATTGCCGCCCTGCAGCGTGATATACAGCTCGCCGCCATCGAAGCAGCATTTCAGCTTTCCGCCATGGAATGTCTGCTCCAGGTTCACGAGTTCCTGCATCAGGTCCGGGGTCAGCAGATAGCGGGATTCCACCTGGTCGGTCGTGTAGACCTCGAAAATTTTCTCGAATTCCGGGTCTTCCAGCGAGGCGCGCTGCATGCCGTTGCCGCCACCGAACCGGTTGAAGAACCCTGCATCGCGGGTGACGAGTGTCCGGCCATAAAACGTCTTGTCGAACTGGAACCGCAGGCATTGCCCGCGGAAAACGGTGACCCATCGCGTCGTTGTCCGGCCCTTGGAGTCGGTCGACCGGCGCCTTTCTTCGAGATGCGCCTCGAAGAGTTCGAACTCGACATTATCGCGCATACCGGTCAGCCGGTCTTCATAGCTTGCCCGGTCCCAGCCCGGTAACACACCGACACTCTTGTGCTGGAAGATCGAGGCCACCTCGCCCGGCTCCGGTTGAAATCCCAGGCCCAGCTGGCGCGCGACGGGCTGAACAATCAGTTCCTTCGCCTCCTTGCCCAGACGGTCCAGGTCCTGGTTGCCCCACATGACCAGCCCGAACCCGACAATGACGCCAAGAAACGGCCCGAAGACGGACTTGAAACCGATAAAGCCGACCAGTGCGATGGCCACACCCAGACCGATACCGATATAGCGGAACTTGCGCGCCTTGCTGACCGCCTGTTCCCGGTCCTGTTCACGTGCCTGAAGGGCGGGCCGGATCTCGTTCTGGTATACGCCGGCAAAGCCTGCGAACTCTTCCTGCAAGCCATTCATGGCCTCCAGAATGGCCGGATCAATCTCAGGCTGGTCTGTCATGTAAGTGTCCCGCGAACTTGAATTTGTGACTTAAAACCGGTTCGCACGTCCCGCCAAGGCGGTCAGAGTTTCAGCCGCAGAAGGAATTCAAGGTCACGGTGCCGGCCGACCGGGAACAGGAATTCCGCCACTTTTTCCCAGCCCAACCGGGCGTACAGACGCTGGGCATCCAGATTGCCGGAATAGACGCTGAGATACATCTCTGGCGCGGTCCGCTCCCGCGCCCAGGCAAGCGCCTCATCGATGAAGCGTGAGCCGATCCCCTGTCCCTGCAGCGACGCATCGACATAAACGCGCTTCAGTTCCAATGCCCCCGGCAGCGGATCCAGCGCCGGCAGGCTGAGCGGACTGCAAAGCAGGTAAGCCTTCATCTCTCCATCGCTCGCCTCGCAAACGCGGAGCAGCACATCCGGGTCGGCGAGCCAGTCGCGGTACAATTCAGGACTGTGCGATTCCTCCAGAAACGCAGCCAGATCTTCCGGATTGTAGAGATGCCCGAACTTGTCCGAGAACGTCTTGCGGGCCAGCGCTGTCAGCGCGGTGGCATCGTCTGCTACAGCGTCACGGAACAGCAGGCTTTGCGACGTTTCAAATCCCATGAATGGCCCTTGCAGACGGCATTACTCGTCCGCTTCCGTTTCGTCGCCATAGATCGCGGTCCAGGATCCATCCGCATCGATCCAGCCGCGGTACATGCCTTCGCTGTTGAACACGAAGTCGGCATCGCCATTGCCATCGATCAGCACCACACCGCCATCACCGCCGAGGTCAGCGACTTCAGCCAGCGCGACGGCTGCTGCTTCGCCGATGCTGTCCCCGGCAAGCTTCACCCGGTCGCAGATCGTCTTGGCCACGCCAACCCGGATGAAATACTCCCCATGGCCGGTGGCAGACACGCCGCAGACACCGTTCTCCGCATAGGTCGCCGCACCGATCAACGGCGAGTCCCCGACACGTCCCGCAGTTTTTGCCGTCATGCCGCCTGTCGTCGTGGCGGCGGCAATATTGCCGTCCATGTCGATGGCGACAGCACCGACCGTCCCGTGCTTGTCCGCCGCCGTACGCGACCGCGTCTCAAGCACCCGCTCCAGCGACTTGCGGCGGCGGTCTGTGTCGAAATAGGTGTTCGGAACGGTCTCAAGCCCCTGCGCTTCGGCAAATGCGTCCGCGCTGGGACCGGCAAACATGACATGTTCGGATTTGTCCATGACGGCGCGCGCCGCGAGGATCGGGTTTTTCACGATGGTGACGCCTGCAACGGCCCCCGCATTGCGCGTGCTGCCTTCCATGATGGAGGCGTCCAGTTCGTGCGTCCCCGCCGCCGTGAAGACGGCGCCCTTGCCCGCATTGAAGATGGGATTGTTCTCCATCGGAATGACAGCTGCCTCCACAGCGTCCAGCGCGCTGCCGCCATTGCGCAGCACATCTGCGCCTGCTTCCAGGGCTTCCTGAAGGCCTGCCCGGTAAAGCGCTTCCTGTTCCGGCGTCATCGACCCGCGCGTGATGACGCCCGCCCCGCCGTGTATCGCCAGCCGCCACTGCGGGGCTTCTGGTGGCTCAGCGTGCACTGGCGAAACCTGACAGCCCGCGAGAAAGATCGCAGCTGCCGCGAGAAGCGGCCGGAAAATCATGGGAAAGCCTCCTGTCCATCTGACAGCAGGTTGGACCTGAAGGTCAGAGACCATCAAGTCCCTTTCGCGCTGCGGCCAGCTTTTCGCGCCGCGCTGCCCAATCAACGAGACGCTGGCGGTTCTCTTCAACGATTTCTTCCGGCGCGCGGGCGACGAAGTTCTCATTGGAGAGTTTCTTCTCGGTGGACGTGATGTCCTTCTCGATCTGGCCGAGTTCCTTGTCGAGCCGCTTGCGCGCTTCTTCGATGTCAACGAAGTCCGCAATCTGGAGCGCGGCCACTGTATCGCCGAAGACCGCCGTCACGGCGCCTTCCGGCGTCGTATCCGTGAACGCAATGTCTTCGAGACGGGCGAGGCGCTTCAGCACGTCTTCATGGCGCATGGCGCGGGTCTCGATCTCCGGCCCGGCCTTGATCAGCGCCAGGGGGATCTTCGCCCCTGCGGGCACGCCGAGATCGTTGCGCAGCGAGCGCAGTTCCGTGATCAGGCCGATCACCCAGTCCACTTCCTCAGCGGCGGCGTCATCGTGGAAGCCCGTGAATGCAGACCAGTCCTGCCGCATCAGCAGGCCCTGATCCTCAACCCGGCCGGGCGCGCGGCGGTCCCAGAGTTCTTCCGTCACAAACGGCATGAACGGGTGCAGCAGTTTCAGCGTCTCATCGAGCACATATCCGCAAACCTTGCGCGTCTCGGACTTGGCGGCATCGTCCATCCCGCCGAGCAGCGGCTTGATGAGTTCGAGATACCAGTCGCAGAACGTGTTCCACACAAATCGGTAGATCGCCCCGGCGGCCTCGTCGAAACGGTAATCCTCGATGCCCTTTGTGACGTCGGCCACACATTGCGCCAATTCCCCGAGAATCCAGCGGTTCACCGGGCTCTGGATTTCGTCGAAGTCTATGTTCCCCGGCGCGCCGCACTCGTTCATTTCGGCAAAGCGCGCCGCGTTCCAGAGTTTCGTCGCGAAGTTACGGTTGCCTTCGACCGCCTGTTTGGACAGGCGGATATTGCGGCCCTGCCCGGCCATGCGGCCCATGGTGAAGCGCAGTGCATCGGCGCCATATTCGTCGACCAGTTCCAGCGGGTCCATGGCGTTGCCCTTGGAC
Source organism: uncultured Hyphomonas sp. (assembly GCF_963677035.1). NCBI lineage: Bacteria > Pseudomonadati > Pseudomonadota > Alphaproteobacteria > Hyphomonadales > Hyphomonadaceae > Hyphomonas > uncultured Hyphomonas sp. The sequence goes on along the minus strand of NZ_OY781472.1, from coordinate 2,868,303 downwards.
TTCGACATCTTCTGCCCCTTCTCGTCGAGGACGAGGGCATGGATGTAGACATCCCCGAACGGGACTTCGCCCATGAATTCGAGGCTCATCATCATCATCCGGGCGACCCAGAAGAAGATGATGTCGAAGGCGGTGACCAGCGTCGCCGTCGGGAAGAAGGTTTTCAGATCGTCCGTCTCGTCCGGCCAGCCCTGCGTCGAGAACGGCCAGAGCGCGGATGAGAACCAGGTGTCGAGGACATCCTCTTCCTGCTTCAGTTCAACGCCTGCCCCGGCCATAGCCTGGGCTTCTTCAGCTGACGCCGCAACGAAGATTTCGCCTTCCTCGGAATACCATGCCGGAATCCGGTGCCCCCACCAGAGCTGGCGGGAGACGCACCAGGGCTGGATGTTTTCCATCCAGTTGTAATACGTCTTCTCCCAGTTCTCCGGCACGAACTTGGTCTTGCCTTCACGCACGGCGGCGATCGCCGGCTGGGCCATCGTCTTGGCATCGACATACCACTGGTCCGTCATCCACGGCTCGATGACGACATTGGACCGGTCGCCGAAAGGCTGTTCGATCTTGAGCTTTTCGATCTCTTCCAGAAGACCGGCCGCTTCGAAATCCTCGACAACTTTCTTGCGCGCATCGAACCGGTCGAGCCCGCGATAGGCTTCGGGAATGCCCGCAGCATCGGCCTCAGCACCGTCCACAATGGCGGCGACCGCGTTCAGAATGTTCAGCGGCGTGTGGCCTGCGCGCTTGCCGACTTCAAAGTCATTGAAGTCGTGCGCCGGGGTGATCTTCACCGCGCCGGAGCCCTTTTCCGGGTTTGCATATTCGTCTGCAATGATCGGCACACGGCGGCCAACGATGGGCAGCTCCACGAACTTGCCGACAAGGCCCGCATAGCGCTCGTCTTCCGGGTGCACGGCCACGCCGGTATCGCCCAGCATCGTCTCCGGGCGGGAGGTCGCGACGACGATATAGTCGCGTGTCTCCGTGCCCGTGACGTTGCCGTCTTCGTCCTTGACCGGGTGCTCATAGGTCACGCCATCGGCCAGCGGATAGCGCAGGTGCCAGTAATGGCCGTTCACTTCGCGCTGGTCGACTTCGAGGTCCGAAATCGCTGTCTGGAAATGCGGGTCCCAGTTCACGAGGCGCTTGTCGCGATAGATCAGGCCCTTGTTATAGAGCTCCACGAACACTTTAGTGACCGCGCGAACCATGGAGTTGTCCGGATCGTTCCGGTCTCCCATGGTGAAGCGTTCGCGGCTCCAGTCGCAGGAGGCACCGAGACGTTTCAGCTGGTTCACAATGGCGCCGCCGGATTCGGCTTTCCAGGCCCAGACACGGTCGACAAAGGCGTCGCGGCCCATATCCCGGCGGCTGACATTATTGCCGTCCTCGGCCAGCTGGCGCTCGACCACCATCTGCGTCGCGATACCGGCATGGTCCGTGCCCGGCTGCCAGAGGACGTTCTTGCCGCGCATGCGCTCAAAGCGGATCAGCACATCCTGAAGCGTATTGTTCAGCGCATGCCCCATGTGCAGCACGCCGGTCACATTCGGCGGCGGAATGACAATGGAATAGGCCTGTGCAGACGTGTCACCGGAGGGCTTGAAGCAGCCTTGTGTTTCCCAGGCCTCATACAGGCGGGGTTCGGCTTCAGCGGGGTCAAATCTTTGGTCGAGCATCGTTTCGGGCGTAGTCCAGATAAAAAGAAAAGGCGCGCCGGTGACGGCGCGCCCTTCCCTATAAACAATTTGGCGGGAGAGGCTAGCGCGCCATGCGGGAGATGCGCTCTACTTCTGCCTCGACTTTCTCTTCGACGATCGATGGCAGGTTGGCATCCAGCCACTCCTTGATCATCGGACGCAGCATCTCGCGAACGAGCGCTTCGAGCGTGTTGTTGCCGCCAAGATCCATTTTCGAGATCAGCTTGCCGAGGGCTCCGGCAGCGGCGTTCGCGGTCGAATCATCGGTCAGCGAGGCATTATCGTAGGCGGGCGATGCAGACATTGTTCTCTCCACAGGCGCAGGTGCAGGGGCCGGTTCGGACGCGGCAGGCGCCGGAGCGGCGGCCACTGGCTCCGGAATCGGCTCAGGCATCGGTTCGGGTTCCGGCTCAGGTTCATATTCGGCAGACCGCGACGCGCTGAGAAGGGATTCGAAGCTTTCGGCCGGTTCCGGCGCCGCTGCGGGCGGTGCTTCCCTGGCGAAATCCTGGATTTCAAACGCTTCCATCTCCAGCTCGGCGCTGTCTTCCGGCCCAGCCATGTCCTCGTCAGATTCCTCACGGATGTCTTCGTCGAACATCACTTCTTCGAGGTCGACATCGTCTTCCTCGTCATTGGTGATCTCAGGCTCAGGTTTGGCCGTAGACGCAGGCGTCGCTGCGTCGTCAGAGATGATCTTGCGGATCGACGCGAGGATTTCCTCCATCGTCGGTTCCTTATGTGCTTCGTTGGCCATCAGAGCCCCCTGATATGCATTCGCATCGTCGATTCTGTTTACGATCGCTAAGCCGATTGGGTTAACAAAGACCTGACAGCGTTAACCTCTTTCGGGACCGGTAGCTATGGTTGCGCCAGCTGGCCAGTCGCGCGCAGCAGCTGGTGTGCCGCCACATAAGCATCCCGTTCCGCCTGCACCAGCGCCAGCCGGGCTTCGAACAATTGCTGTTCCTGGTTCAGGACATCCAGCGTCGTGCGGACACCGACGGCCAGTTCTTCCTTGGCGCCATCATACGCGATTTCTGCTGCATCGACCTGACGTTTGGACGCTTCGATCGCCCGCAGCGTCGCGTCATACCCGTACCAGGCAGAGGCGACCTGCGCCCGAATGGAACGGTCCAGCGCGTCGATCTGGCGGCGGGCCTGGTCACGGCGCAGGCGGGCAGCCTTGGTCTGGCTCTTCACCAGTCCGCCAGTCATGATCGGGATCGAGCCCTGCAAGACACCGGAAACAGACGATTGCTGCACATTGCGTGTTTCGTATCTCGAATACTGGGTTTGTGCCGTTCCAACGAGATTGACGCTGGGACGCCCCTGCGCCCTGGCCGCCTCGATCGCTTCCATCGCCGCGCGTTCGGAATGGCGCGCAGCGATCATGTCGGGATTGGCCTCAAGCCCCAGCTGAGTCGCCTCTTCCAGGGATTTCGGCAGCGGCGGCACCGGCGGAGGCGGTGCCAGATCGCCCGGGACCAGCCCGGTGAGGAAGGAATAATTTGCAAGGCTGGTCTGAAGCGCAGACTCGGCCCCGGCCAGAGATGCCCGGGCACCCTCAAAGTTGGCGCGGGCCAGCGAGACATCGGTCCGGGTCACAACGCCGACTTCGAACCGGTCTTCTGCGGCGCGGACCTGTTCGGTCGAGACGTCGACATTGTTCTGGCGAATGGAGACCGTCTCGCGATCGCGGCGCACATCCATATAGGCAGTGATGACGTCCAGAATCAGGTCCTGTTGCGCGGCATCATACTGCGCATCGGCTGCGCTGATCCCGGCCTTTGCCTGCCGGATGCCAGCAGAAATGCGTCCGCCCGTATAGATCGGCTTGGTCGCCTGAACCTGTGTGGAGAATGCGCCGGAATCGCCATTGCTGACGCTGAACGGCGAATTGGTGTCTGTGTACTGGTAACCAGCCGAACCACCGACCGACACAGTCGTGCGGCCGCCAGCGCGGGCCTGCTTGAGCGACTCGCGCGCGATCTCCGACTCGACGCGTTGCGATTCCAGCTGTGGATTCGACAGGACCGCCGAAGCAACCGCATCCTCCAATGTCTCGGCCGACACATTGCCGGTCACCAGCAGGCCGGCCAGCGCGCTACCCGCAAGGATACGAAACTTCAGGGTCATGGGGGGCTCCTCAGATGCCGTAATTACAATTACACGACCTTATACAGGCCTATCGGCGACAGAGAACAGTGTTCACTTTTCCGGGGAGTTAACGTTAGCGCAGTTGCGCCCCGAAAATCAGAACACAAACGCCTTTTTGCGGTCGAACTGTGCAAATTTGGGCGGGAAAGCATCAAAAGCGTAGCGCGATGATACCGTGTCGCCTGCCTTTGTGTAGACGCGGCCGCGCCCAACGCCGTCCTCTTCCAGATGCACGAGGGCCAGGCGGCCGCCTTCGGCCAGCTGGTCTTTCCAGGCCTGAGGAATGGTTTCGACCATGCCGCAGACATAGATCGCATCGAACGGCCCCTGATCTGACAGGCCCTCTTCCAGCTTGCCCTCAACAGCGACAGCCCGGTCGACCCCAAGGGACGCAAACCGTTCCGACATCGCGTCCACCAGCTCAGCGCTGTCTTCCAGCGCGATCACGGTTTCAGAGAGATGGCTGATCAGGGCCGTCTCGTATCCCGCGCCTGCGCCGATCACGAGGACAATATCGGTCGGCTGGATTCCGGCGGACTTCAACAGTTTCGCCGTGTCGCGCGGCGTCCACAGAGCGCGGCCTTCCGACGTCTCGATCTCAAGTTCGGAATATGCGACCGGCTTACGGGTCGCCGGGACGAAGGCTTCGCGGGGCGTGTTCAGGAAAGCATGGACGAATTCAGGATCCGACACGTCATTCGGGCGGACCTGGCTGTCGACCATGATTTCACGGGCGGCTTCGAAGTTCATGGGCTCTCGCCTTTCGGGGTGCGTATGTTCCTCTTGGGAGCCCTTTAGCATGCAGCTTCGGACATGCAATCGGCGATAAACGCGCACAAGCATGAAAACGGCAGATTGCACGCCGCGCGGAAGGTTGCTAGGAGGCCTGCTTCCGGCATGGCCCTGTGGCGGAGTGGTGACGCAGCGGATTGCAAATCCGTGTACGCCGGTTCGATTCCGGCCGGGGCCTCCAGACCTTCCCAGATCAATGAATATCCCTGTATTCATGCGGTTTTTCCGCAGGCATTTTTGCGCCTGCCGCAGAAATCCGGAACCTTGACGAAGAAATTCGATTTTCCGGAAAGCCGTTTAGGTCGTGTTAACTATTTCAGCAGATTGTTAACCTTGTCTTCTCTTGGAGACACCCACCATCACCCAACGCCTCGGCGGGAGACACGTCTCCCGCCTTTTTTTTGTGCGTTTTTCTGCTGCGATCTGAAAGAATTGTGTGGTTCGCAGCATCAGAGGGCTTGAACCGGTGGAGCGGTCTGGTAATAGCCCCTCTCCGGCTGTTCCGCGATAGCTCAGTTGGTAGAGCAGGCGACTGTTAATCGCCCGGTCGTAGGTTCGAGTCCTACTCGCGGAGCCACCTTCCCCCGACAGCCTTATCCAACACTTTCCGGCGCTTCAGCACCATGAAGAAGACCGTTAATACACCATGTATACACCGTCTATAACGGCGCGCGCATCTCAAGAGCGCCGGCCCCCTCTTTCACATCCGGGGCCGGCCTGAGGGGCAGCGCAAACCGGGAATCGACCTTCAGCAGATCAGAAGGGTCTCCCGCCGGCCCGAATCGCAAGAGCAGCGAACCCACGAGAGCGACGGAGACCGGCGCTGTGTTCTGCGTGACCCCGGCAACGATTCGCCAGGCCGCGGACGGTTACGGGTCATAACAGCAGGCGGGCCGGTCTGGTCCGGACGCACCTGCTCGTCAGCGTTATGACCCTCCCCGCTTAACTGATCATCGACTCAAGGCGGCTTTTGATGATCGCTTCGGCATCGGCGACGATGCGGTCGATCAGTTCCTCGACGCTGGGGATGTCATGGATCAGGCCCTGGATCATGCCGGCTGACCAGATGCCACCATCTGTGTCGCCTTCCGCCATCGCCTTGCGGCCACGGACACCGGCAACAAGGTGCTGGACGTCTTCGAACTTCGCTCCGCCCTTGCGCTCGATCGCGACCACTTCGTCGGAGACGGCATTCTTCATCACGCGGGCCGTATTGTGCAGCGTGCGGAAGATGAGGTTCGTGGCGCGTTCGTCATTCTCGACCATCTGCTGTTTGAAGGATTCGTTGATCGGCGCCTCCTTCGTGACGCAGAAACGCGTCCCCATATTGATGCCATCGGCGCCGAGGGCCAGCGCAGCCGCAAGACCGCGGCCATCGCCAAAGCCACCGGAGGCCAGCATCGGCACTTTCACCTTGTCGGCCGCCGCCGGGATCAGGATCAGGCCCGGAATATCGTCCTCGCCCGGGTGGCCCGCACATTCGAAGCCGTCGATGGAGATCGCATCGGCGCCCATCCGTTCAGCCGACAGCGCGTGCCGCACAGCGGTACATTTATGGATGATCTTGATGCCGTGCTCTTTGAAATGGTCGATATGTTCCTGCGGCTTGTAGCCTGCGGTTTCGACGATCTTCACGCCGCCCTGAATAATCGCATCGCGGTATTCGGCGTAGGGCGGCGGTTTGATCGCCGGTAGGATCGTCAGGTTCACGCCGAACGGCTTGTCCGTCATTTCCTTTGTGCGCGCGATCTCTTTCGCCAGATCTTCCGGTGTCGGCTGTGTCAGCGCCGTCAGGAAGCCGAGACCGCCCGCATTGGCGACCGGCGCGACCATCTCGGCATAGCCGACCCATTGCATGCCGCCCTGCGCGATCGGATGCTCGATGCCGAACGCTTCGGTAAAGCGTGTCTTGATTGCCATGTCTTATCTCCCAGGTGTTTTTGTTAGCGTTCTGATGATTCAGGCGTTCTGGAGTTTTCCCATGTCCCGCGCCTCAAGAAGGCGGGCGCGTTCAGCGTCTCCCTTCCAGAGGAAGGACCGCGGCAGGCCGAGACGTTCGCTGGCATGCGCGGCAGGAGAGGACGGGTCTGGCAGGTTTTCGGCGGTTCTGGCCATCAGCTTCACCGTCATTTCGCCCTTCCAGTTCAGATCGTATGCCCGGCCAAGTTCCAGCCGCTCGCGGACGGCGGGCGGAAGGATCGCGACAGCGGCGTGGACCAGCGCACTCTGGAGGCCTTTCGGCACGCCCGGTGCGGCGCGGCCGGTAGACATGATGTCCAGAAACTCGGTATTGATCGGGTGTGGTTCGAACCGCGGCAAGAGGCGCTGCAGCATGGCATCGAAATCGTCCGGCGAACGGATCGGGTGCTGCACGCCGTAAAGCCGCGCGACCGGCGCGCCGTCCTCGAAGAAGCGTTTTTTGTCTGCCTCGGAGACCGGCTTCACGAAGCGGTCATAGGCCGTCAGAAAGCCGAAGCTGGCCGTCGCGCTGACCCAGTCGAGCAATTCCACATCCATTGCCTTGTAGGACTCGCCGGAGGGTGTCTGCCCCTGCACGCGTGCATGCATGTTGGTGACGCCCTGAATGCCCCGGCGGGCAGCGCTCTGGGGGCCATAGACCCCGACCATGGCCGCAACGCCCGTGCGTCTGGCGCGTCCGATCGGGTCTGTCCTGAAAACCGAATGGTCCCACACGCCTGAGCGGATACGGGCATCGGCAAATTCCAGAAGGACGGCCGCCACGCCGCCAATCGCAAGCGCCACCGGGTTTTTGTAAACCTGCCATGCCATGGACTCCGGCCCGGCAAAGGCCGGTTCGCCGGCAGGGGTCAGATAATCCACCTTCCAGCCAAGATATGATCTGATCTCCGACATGGCTCGTTCCGCCTTACGTGAACGCAAGCGTAACCCAGCGTTCTGAAGTCCAAAAGGGCGTCCCCGGCGTCAAGCGAATCCGCCGGTTATCCGTGACCAGAGGCGGAAAAGCAGCCAGCACGCCCCTGCCAGGCCCAACGCAGCAATGATCAGAACGAAGCCGTCCCGCGCCGTCACGGCGAGGCCGAACAGGAAGACCGTCAGCCCCGGAAGGAATGGCCCGAAGGGCACCAGCCCCAGCGGAATCGTCACGATGGCCGCCGCAATACAGATCAGCGCGACGAAGGGCGCAAATAGCGGCGTGGTCAGGAAGGTCAGCCGCGGCTTCAGAAACCGGTCGATCTGGCTGACATGCGGATCCGCCATCTTGATGCCCTGCAACAAGGCCTCACGGGGGAACTCGATATTCAGGAAACGCGCCGGCACCCACGGGAATGGCCGTCCGACGAGGATCTGTCCGGCAATCAGGAGCGTGATGATCGCGACAAGCCATGTCGCGCCGGGAATGATCGCCAGAGGGCTGAGCGCCAGAAATCCGAGCAGGAGCAGGATCGGCCCATAAGAGCGCCGCCCCACAGCATTCAGCATGGACCGCACCGTCACCTTGTCGCCCTCGGTATTCTCCTCGAGGCTGTGCAGCAGTGAAGACAGATTATTGACCGTGGTCATGCGCCACTCCCGGAGCTCTCGATAAAATCTACTCTAGGACAGAACGCTCAACATTCGATAACGTTCACTGCAAGGCCGCCCTGCGATGTTTCCTTGTATTTGGAGGACATGTCCATGCCGGTCTGGCGCATGGTCTCGATCACCTGGTCCAGCGACACCCGGGCCTGATCGACCGAGTGCAGGGCAAGGCGCGCCGCATTCGCCGCTTTCACTGCACCGATGGCATTCCGCTCGATACAGGGAATCTGGACGAGGCCGCCGACAGGATCGCAGGTCAGGCCCAGATTGTGCTCCATGGCGATCTCTGCGGCGTTACACACCTGCTGCGGACTGGCGCCCCAGACGGCGGCGAGCCCGGCCGCTGCCATGGAACAGGCCACGCCGACTTCGCCCTGACAGCCCATTTCCGCCCCGGAGATCGACGCCCGCTGCTTGTAGAGCAGGCCAATTCCCCCGGCGGTCAGCATGAAGCGCCGCAGGCGCACGGTCTTGTCTTCCGCATCAGCGCAATAGTGACGGATCACCGCCGGAATGATGCCTGCGGCCCCATTGGTCGGTGCGGTCACCACCTGCCCGCCGCTGGCGTTCTCCTCGTTCACCGCCATGGCGTAGACATTGAGCCAGTCGAACAATTGCTCCCGCTCGTTCGATTGCGGATCGTTCTGCAGCTTCTTCCACAGGTCCGGCGCGCGCCGGCGCACATTCAGCCCGCCCGGCAATGTGCCTTCCCGCACGAGCCCCCGCTCAATGCAGGCAAGCATCACGTCCGCAACCCGGTCCAGCGCGGCTTCGGTCTCCGCCCGCGCACGCATCGCGTCCTCATTGGTGAGGATGATCTCCGCGATGCTGAGATCCTGTCCGGCACAGAGGGCCAGCAATTCCGCCGCCGACCCGAACGGGTGCGGCACGGCGGGGCCGACCGGCAGGATGTCGTCCTCCACCGGGCGCTGCAGCTGGCGCTCCGTCGCGATGAAGCCGCCGCCCGTGGAATACCAGGTCTCATCGGACAAGACGGCCCCATCCGCGCCGAAAGCCCGCAGGCGCATGCCATTCGGGTGAAGCGCCGGAAGGACGTCATAGGCAAAAACGATGTCTGCCGCCGGGTCGAAGGCGATGCTGCGCCCGTCCGGCAAGCGCAGCTGGCAGGAGGCTTCGAGCGCCGCAACGTCCCGGTCTGCCGCATCAGGGTCCAGGCTCTCGGGCTCAAAGCCCAGCAGGCCCAGCATGACCGCCTTGGGGGTCGCGTGCCCCGCCCCGGTCAACGCCAGGGAGCCCTGCAGCTCCACTTCGATCCGCTCCACCGCACCAATCGTCTCAGACAGGGCCGCCAGGAACCGGTTCGCGATCCGGATCGGGCCGACCGTGTGCGAGCTGGAAGGGCCAATTCCGACGCGGAACAGATCGAGGATGGAAAGCATTTTTCACCGGACTTTTATTCGAGGGGACGAACTTCCTGCCCTGCGGACAATTCCGGAGCAAGGCTTACCGGTGAAGTTCTACAATGACGTTTCGTCGTAGGAATAAATCCAGTCGAGGCGCGAACGGACAAAGCCGGGCGCCGCCCGGGCCGCCATCGCCATCGGCACATATGAGCCGAACCGGGTGATCGGATTGCCGCGATGGTAGAGTTTGGAATTGTCGCGCGCCCCCTCTTGCACACGGGTCACACGCGGCTTGCGGCGGGCCTCATAGGCGGAAAGCGCCGCCGGCACATCCGCTTCGGTTTCCAGACACGCCGCCAGCGCCCACGCGTCCTCAATCGCCATCGCCGCCCCCTGCGCCAGGAAGGGCAGCATGGGATGGCAGGAATCGCCCAGAAGCGTGGCCCGGCCTTCGCTCCACTTCGTCAGGGGTTTGCGCCCGTAAAGCGCCCAGCGGTTCATCGAATACGCCGCATCGATGATGGCGGTGACGGACGGGTGCCAGCGCTTGAAATCCTTCAGCGCCTGTTCCTTGGCGCCCGTCGCGGTCCAGGACTCTTCGCCCGGTGTCTTGTGTTCCACGACCCCGACGAAATTGGCGAGGCTGCCCCGGCGCAGCAGATAGGTCACGGCATGGCGATGCGGGCCGACCCAGACGCAGGCCGTGGCGGGCAGCGCATGCCCCTCCAGGGCCGTGACGGGGGCCGTGGCACGCCAGGCGACGCAGCCGGTGAATTCCGGCTTGTCCGGGCCCAGCATCTGATCGCGCACCGCCGAGTGGATACCGTCCGCACCGACCAGCAGATCTGCTTCAATCGCTGCGCCGCCAGCGAAATGCGCGACGATCTTGTCCCCCCGGTTCTCATACCGCTCCAGCCGGTGGCCCAGCACGACGGACTCGGGCGACCGTGCGGCCAGTTCGGCGCGCAGGGCTTCGATCAGGTCTGCCCGATGAACGTGAATATATTCGGCGCCCCAGCGGTTCACCGCAGCCTTGCGAAGCGGGATGGAAAAGATCTTCCTGCCGCTGCGGCCCCAGCGCATCTCAGCGGCTTGTGGGCGGAAGGCATCCGTCATCACCCGCGCGCCGACGCCGAGAGCGTTCAGAACTTTCATGGCATTGGGGCTCAGCTGCAGGCCGGCGCCGACCTCGCTGATGACACCGGATTGCTCGGCAACCGTAACCGTGTGGCCGCGCTTTTCCAGCGCGAGGGCGGCTGTCAGGCCCCCAATTCCACCGCCGACGACAAGAACATGCATGATCAGGCGGCTCCTTATTCAGGGAGAATCAGTGACCCCGACCGGGGTCGTTTTTACCGCCGATCAGGACGAAACGCCGGTCGCAGTATTTGCACTCGACAAAATCTTCGTCCCCCATCTCATACCAGACGCGCGGGTGGCCAAGAGCGCCGCCGCCGCCATTGCAGGAGACTTTGTGACTATTGACCATCACGACTTCCGGTGGGTCGAATACATCGCGCTTGGTGGGCATTGGATCGCCTATTCAGTCCTGTTATCCGGCTCCGGCTTGTTCACCGGCTCTCAGAGCCCTACCTAGAGCGCACCAGAGTGCCACGCAAGCACCGCCATGCCGCAGGGAAAGAAGGACCGGATGACTGACCAAAACTCCGCCCCGGAATACGCTATTGAAGTCGATAACCTGCAGAAGGTGTACGCCGCCTCCGGCCGCATGCCGGAAAAGCACGCCCTGAAGGGAATCAGCCTGAAGATTCCACGCGGATCGATCTTCGGCCTTCTGGGACCGAACGGGGCCGGCAAGTCGACCTTCATCAACATTCTGGCGGGCCTGGTGAACAAGACTTCGGGCACGGCCCGCATCTGGGACCTCGATATCGACAAGCACCCCCGCCAGAGCCGCGCCGCCATTGGCGTTGTGAACCAGGAAATCGTCGCCGACCCCTTCTTCACCCCCTTCGAAATGCTGGAACTGATGGCCGGTTTCTACGGCGTTCCGAAGGCCGACCGGCAGACCGAGGAAATCCTTGCCGCCGTGGGCCTCGACGACAAGAAAGACGCCTATGTGCGCCAGCTGTCGGGCGGCATGAAGCGCCGCCTCATGGTGGCCAAGGCGCTCGTCCACAATCCGCCCGTGCTGATCCTCGACGAGCCGACTGCCGGCGTGGACGTGGAACTGCGCCGCTCGATGTGGACCTATGTGCGCGAACTGCATGACCGCGGCACCACGATCATCCTGACGACTCACTATCTGGAAGAAGCCGAGGAACTCTGCGATTCCATCGCCATCGTGAACCATGGCGAGATTGTCGCCTGCGAACCGACGCCGAACCTTCTGGCCCGGCTCGACTACAAGACGCTTGTGATCACCCCAAGAGAGCCGCTGACGGCCGTTCCGGATGTCCTGTCCGGGCTCGATACGACGATGCGCGAATCGGGTGAGCTGGCGATCACGTTCCGGACGAGCGAGACCGGAATCGGCCGCCTGCTGGAACAGGTGCGTCAGGCCGGAATCGGAATCGGGGATCTCATCACCGAGACCCCCGACCTTGAAGATGTGTTCCTGGCGCTGACCAGCGAGCCAGCCTGACAGATCAGGCCGACTGTTTGATCCAGTCGGCGATGGCCTGCTTGCTCATCGCACCGAGGTGCGTGGCGGCGACCTTGCCATCCTTGAAGATCATCAGCGTCGGCATGCCGCGCACGCCGTATTTCGAGCCGGTCATCGGGTTTTCATCGACATTGATCTTGGCGACTTTCACCTTGCCGGCCATTTCTTCGGCGACGGCCTCCAGATGCGGCGACATCTGTTTGCACGGGCCGCACCATTCGGCCCAGAAATCCACAACGACGGGGACATCGGAATTGGCGATGACACCGTCAAACTCGTCGTCTGTTACATCAATCGCGGCCATGGCGAGCTCCTCAATTTCGGTTCAACAGACTGCTAGATAGGGACTCCTGGCACAAGTCAAACCTCACTCCCAGCACGCTTTAGCGCGGCTAAAAGCATCTCTTCCGGCAATGGCATGAGTTTCGGCCCGTCCGTCCAGCAGAGCGCGGCGCGCACGGCGCGGTTTGGCCAGGCCTCGCGAAGCACGGCCCAGTAAGCCGCCATCTGCAGCACATAGCTCTCGCCAACGCCCTCGGGCGCGTCCGGTGCGGGCTGGTCCGTCTTGAAATCGACGATCAGGACTTCGGTGTCCGAGACCACCAGCCGGTCGACCCGGCCATTGATCACGATGCCTTCGGGCAGGTGTTGTTTCGAACTGCCGATGATCGCCGCCTCGGCCCGTCCGCCCGGCGCGAAGACGCCCGCCATGGCCGGGTCCTGCAAGACACCCATCGCTGCGGCCAGCATCTCTTCGCGCGCCGCCTCTTTCAGCGAGGCATCCCGCGCGAGGAAATTGCGCCCGGCGGTCTCCCGGTCGGCATCCGGCAAGTCCGGCAGGTATTGCAGCAGGGCGTGGATCAGGCGGCCGCGCTTCAGGCGCGCTTCGCGTCCCTCGCCGAACGGCGCCATGACGGGCATGTCGCGCCCCAGCAGACTGGTCGGCGCGCTGAACCGGCGGCGAGCGGCGACAGGCATATCTTCCACCTGCTGCAGCGCCCAATCGGGATAGCCGGCTTTCGCGCCGTCGCCCTGCCCGGTCTTCGGTACAGTTGAGGGAACACCTCCGAACCGGCGGCATTCGTCGCGCGCCTCACCTTCAGCCGGGACAAGCCGGTCCATCGCATTCAGGCAGAGCGCATACCAGGACCGGTCGTGATAGCCGCCGCCTTTCTGGCCACCATACCAGTGGCCGGCAATGATCAGCCGGTCCTGCGCCCGGGTCAGCGCCACATAAAGCAGACGGCGGTGTTCTTCCTCGGCGCGCGCGTCGGCCAGCGCCCGGGCGGCGGTGACTTCCGCAAGTTCGCCATCCTTGCGCGGCGACCAGACCGGCACGCCATTGATTTCGTGGATACGCCCGCCGGAGGGCTTCGGCGCGCTGGTCGTATCCGGCAGGATGACGACCGGTGCCTGCAAGCCCTTGGCGCCGTGCACGGTCATCACGCGGATTTCCCGCTCCGGCGCGGCGAGATCGCGCTTGATCTCCACCTCGCCTGCCTCCATGCGCGCGATGAAGCACTGCAGCGAGGCGGGCTCTGTCGAGTCAAAGGCAATGGCTTCAGCGACCAGCGCCTCAACCGGGTCCCGCGCCGGATGGCCGAGCCGGGCGTTGAGCTTCTCCCATCCCGTTTGCCCATCCGCCCCCGGAACGTCCAGAACCGCGGTCAGGAAATCGAACGGCGGCAGGTGGGCATTGTCGATCTGCATCTGCAGGAAGGCGGAGGCCGCCTTTACATCCGGATCGGCGCTGGCCTGCACACGCTGCCACAGCGTCTCGCCCCGCTTGCGGGCACTGGCCAGTTCGAACAGGTAGCGATCATCATCGACGAGTCCCAGGAAAGGCCCGCGCAGGATCTCGGCCAGCGTCAGGTCACGCTCCGGCAGCGCGGCGAAGCGCATCAGGTTCAGACAATCCTGTACACCGATATGGTCGCCCAGCTTCAGCCGGTCCGCCCCGGCGACCGGCAGGCCTTGTGCCTTCAGGGCACCAATCATCGCGTCGAACAGGCCACCTGTCCGGCCACGTACAAGGATCAGGATATCTTCCGGCCGCACAGGGCGCTGACCCCAGCCCTCTCCCGTATCGGCCCAGACACTTTCCCCCGCATCGATCATCGCCCGCACTGCCTTGGCCACATCCGTGGCCAGCCGCGCCTTCGGGGAGGATGAGCGCATGGCGTTGACCGGGCGGGCCCAGGCATCCTCGTCCGTCTCTTCCTCTTTCGGCGGAATGGGCCAGAGCTCCACCGAACCATGCTGGTCCGACCGCCAGGAGACGTGATGGACGAGATTGCTTTCTTCCGCAGGCGTCTCAACCGGCGCGTTCGGAATGGGCGGGGCCTGGTTCCAGACCTTGTCGACATATTCCAGTACTTCCGGCCCGGACCGGAAGGACATTTCCATTGTCTCTTTCAGCAGGCCTGAATTGCGGGCCTGGAACTGATGGTACTGCTTCAGCAGTTGCGACGGGTCCGCCCCCTGGAAGGAATAGATGGACTGTTTCTCGTCACCCACGACGAACAGGGTGCGCGGATCCTGCGCGCGCTCGATCCCCTGCCCAGCATCGAATTCCCCCGTCAGCGCATCGACCAGTTCCCATTGTGTGGGGCTGGTGTCCTGCGCCTCATCCAGCAACAGGTGCGAAAGGCCGCCATCCAGCTTGTAGAGCACCCAGTCCGACATGCCGGTCGCTGTCAGCAGGATGCGCGTATGTTCGATCAGATCGTCGAAGTCGAGCGCGGCGCGGGCGCGTTTGAGATCGCGATAACGTTCCAGCGCGGGCAGGCCGACGCGGACCATGGCCGAGGTGCGCGCGAAGGCAGCCGCCCGGTTCAGCCGGTCCTCCAGCTCCAGCATGCGCGCCGCTTCCTCTCCAAAACCGTCCTTCATCTGGAACAGGCTGGCGATCAGCGGCAAGGCTTCGGCCATGCCTTTCGTGTACGGATTGGAGGCGCGGAGATCCCCGCTCGCCGTACGGAAGACGGAGCGGTAAAGCGCCCAGCGCGCGCCTGCGTCTTCCGTGGCGAGCACGGCCATCAGCTTCTCGCCTGTGGCGACATCGGTCTTGCCGCCTGTCAGCAGAAGTTCGGCGACCGTGCGGATGTCTGCGGCCGGTAACGCCTCGCCCATGGCGAGGTCCAGAAGCTCCTCAACCGATGCCTCGGGCGCCTGAAGCCGCTCGCGCAGGACATCGTCCATAACATCGAAATCGCCGTCATAATGGTCTGCGAAGCGAAGCACCGCCGTGCCGATGCTGCGCAGCGTGTCGAGGGCCAGCATCGCGCCTTCATGGCCGCCTTCCAGCGCCAGCAGGTCAAGCAGGTCCGGCATCGCCTCCTGCGCGGACATGACCGCTTCGCTGCGCGCCTGGTTCCACAGCGCAAAGGCTTCGTCTTCCTCAATTTCCGTGAAACCGGGAAAGACGCCTGCCTCCAGCGGGAAACGCCGCAGCACGCGGGCACAGAAAGCGTGGATCGTCTCGATGCGCAGGCCGCCAGGTGTCTCAAGCGCGTTTGCGAACAGGGCCCGGGCGACCTGAAGGTCTTCGGCATTGTAGGCGCTGACCTTGCGGTCCTGAAGCTGGGCGAGCTTCTTGCGCAGCGGGTCATCCTCCATGACCGACCATTGGCCAAGCGTCTTGAAGAGGCGCGACAGCATCTCGCTGGCCGCCGCCTTGGTATAGGTGATGCAGAGAATGGAATCCGGCTTCGCCCCCGGACGCCCGTCCGGGCGGCGCAGCAGCAGACGCGCGACGCGGTCGATCAGCACCTTCGTCTTGCCGGAACCGGCATTGGCCATAACGAAGGCCGAATGCATCGGATCGGCCGAGCGGGTCTGGACCTCAACGGCCTTGCGGAAATCGTCCGTATCCGGCGGTGTCACGATGTCACTCATCCCCGCCCCCATCGTCCGTATCGCCGGCCCATTCCGCGCGTCGGGCAAGGCGGTTGTAGCCATTGTCGTATTTCACGAACTGGACCCGCGGCGCGGACAGGAAGGCTGCGTCATTCTCGCGATACGCAGAGATGATGCGGACCAGCCCCTCTTCCGCTGTCTGTGCCAGCTCATCCGGCGTCGCCTGCAGAGCCCGGCTCTGGCCAACAATGCGGGCGTCGGGCTTCGCCTTGAACGCCACATATTCGAGGCCTGAGACGCTGGCAGCGGGAATGCCGTCATACCCGCCCTTGCCTGCGATCAGGGCCTGCAGCGGCATCTGCTGGCTGAGTTCGGCGGCGATCTCCTTGTCAGACGGCGGATTGCCTGTCTTGAAGTCGATGACCACGAGGCTGCCATCCGGCTGGCGTTCGATCCGGTCGGCCATGGCGGACAGGGTGAATGGCGCGCCGCTGATGTCAAAATCGAGATGCCCCTTCACTTCCAGTTTCGGCTTGCCATCAACGCGGCGCTCTGCCCGCCAGCCGAGATACCAGTCTGACATCTGCTCCAGCACGGCCCGCCGGGCCGCAAGAACGGCCTCCGGTTCCCCCGCGGCCGAAAGATTGCTCACCAGAAGCGAGACCAGGCGTTCCGTTGTCCTGGCCGCGCCCTCATCCTCAAAGTCTTCCAGCGCCTTGTGGATCGCGGTGCCGCGCGGCGCTGGGCCCAGCTCGGCATTCATGGGCTCGATCCTGTCGAGCTTCAGCACCTGCTCCGCCCAGATCGCATAAGGGTCGCGCTGCAACGTATCGATCCGGGTGACGGACAGTTTCTGCGGCCAGCCCTCCGGGCGCCGCCGCGGCTTCGGCTCCACCGGGAAGCCCTTGTCCAGCGTGTTCGTCCCCCTGTCCCGCAAGGCGAGCGCCCATTCGAGCGGACTGTCCCCATCCGGCGAGAGCGCAGCCTTTGCGGCGCTTCCCAGCGCACCTTCCGCCAGCGTCTTCAGGCGCCAGACCCAGCGCGACGCGACCGCCGGGGAGTCGTTCCGCCGGAGGGCGTGCAGCATCGTCACCTTTGGCGCACAGGCGAGTTGCGCGAAGTCATGCGCCGACAGGCCCACCCGGTCTTCCGGATCGCTGATGCCCAATTCCTTGCGGAACCGGCGCGGCAGGAACGCGTCGGCTGGCGGGCGCTTCGGCCAGACATCCTCGTTCAGGCCCGCAAGGATGATGTGACTGGCCGACTGAAGACGCGCTTCGAGCGGTCCCCAGATTGCAAGCCTCGGATGTTCCGCCACGCCTGCACTGACGGTCCGCCCGGCGGCTTCGGCTTCGATCAGTTCGGCAAAGGCATGCGGCGGCATCGGCGCCAGATAGTCCGCGAGTTCCGCCACATGTTCCATCATCGTCGTGGCAGAGCGGCCGTCTTCACCAGCCCATGGGAAAGGTGTCTGGCTGACGCGGGCGGCAAGCGCAGCAATCCGTTCGGCAACCTTCCGGCCCGGCATCGGCCCCTCACGGGACAGGTCCGCCCCGGTCTCGCGGAAGACAATGGCGATCTGTTCAACCAGCTCTTCCGCAACCGCCTGCTCCTCATCGGAAAAGCCCGCATAGGGGTCCAGATCTTTCCGTGAACGAACTGACTGCGCAAGATCATCCAGTGACTGCCAGTTGCGGGCGCCGCGCAGGAAATAGCGGTCGAGACTGTCTGCCCCGTCAAAGCCGCGGGCGAAGGGGTGTTTCAGAACAGCGCTCAGGATCACAGGTTCTGCAGGGTCCAGCACCCAGCGCGCGCAGAGGCCGATCAGGCTTCCGGCGGTCGTCTGGCCAAGCGAGCTGCCCGAAGATGACGGCACATCCAGCCCCCAGCGTTGCAGGATGCCGCTGACCCGGCGCGCCAGTGTCGCATCGTGCGTGACCAGCGCAGCCGTTTCTCCCGGCTGCTCCATCACCTGACGCAGCAGGAGCGCAGCGGTTTCTGCCTCTACCGCTTCATCCGGCGCCTCTATGACGGTCAGGCCATCCAGCGCCGACAGGGCAAACGCGTCCTTCTCCGTGCCGAGCGAGGCGGACAGCGAATCCAGCGTGCGGCGCCAGTCCGCCGTGGATTCCGCGGGCGCCAGCGCCTCATGGATCATGCGGCGGCGCGCTTCGGCTTTTCCTGCACCGTCCGTTCCGGGCCAGGTGCGGACATCGCCCGGCGCAACGCCCAG
The DNA here is from genome assembly GCF_963677035.1 of uncultured Hyphomonas sp. Classification (NCBI taxonomy): domain Bacteria; kingdom Pseudomonadati; phylum Pseudomonadota; class Alphaproteobacteria; order Hyphomonadales; family Hyphomonadaceae; genus Hyphomonas; species uncultured Hyphomonas sp. The sequence goes on along the minus strand of NZ_OY781472.1, from coordinate 2,850,009 downwards.
ATCGCGCAGTGTGTCGAACATAATATGCTGTGGGTGGCTGACAGACCCGGCAATCACGCGGCGGGCCTCTTCGTCGGCGTGAATATCCAGCCCGGGCAGCACGACCAGCCCCTGCGGCAGGGTCATCGCCGCTTTCATCAGGATACGGCCTGCCGGTGTCGCGCCCGTTGACCCGGCGATCAGGACGGGGGCCTGCGGCGGCTCTTCCGCCCAGCGACGGGCCATGATGCGGGCCGCTGCGATGTCCCGCAGGAACGGATCGCTCTCTCCATTTTCGGCCAGCCATTCCGGCCAGGCTTCTGAAATGATCTTCAGGAATTTGACCGACTGTTCCCAGTGCTGGGCCAGTTCAGCAGACCCGGCGAGATCCGGCAGGCTGGACCAGTCGACATGCTCACTGAGCGCGGCCTGCTCCATCAGGTGGCTCAGTTCCCGCGCCGCCGCCAGCGCCGAGGCAGCCGGCGGCGTAATACCGTAAGCCTGCTCGTAGAATGCCTGTACCAGATGCGTCAGCGCCCCGAGGCGCCGCGCAGGCGACATGGCCGGCGGAAGGCCCGCGCGCGCCGCATCGACGGAAGGCGCTTCGTCCGCTTCGATATCGCCCTGCGTCCGGATATCGGGCGGCAGGATCGGCTTTTCGCCGCCCGCATCATAGAGCACGCTCGCCAGAACCCGGGCCGAACGCCGGTTCGGCACATAGATGATGGCATCGGCAAGGGCCGCAGGATTTTCGGTCAGCCCGGCTTCCCCGGCCAGCGTGCCCGCCAGCGCCCGCAGGAAATCCGTTCCCGGAGGAATCGTGTAAACGCGGGATGCGCCAGAGAACAGTCCGGCCTTATCCGCCATGGCAGGCCAGCCACATGTCTGCGTCCTTCAGCGCCTGCGGATCACCGACATGCAGCCAGAACCGGTCAAGCAGCACGCCGTGCAGGCGCTTCTGCTCGATCAGCGGCGCCCAGACGCGCAGGGCCGAGAAGCGCTCTATGGGTTCGTTGTCGTAGAGTTGCGGCCGGATCATGCGCAGGCCGCAAAAGGCGTAAGGCGCGCTCGGGGCGTCGCCGCGGCGCGTCATGCTGCCGTCTTCATGGCGGAAGAAATCTCCTGGTCCGGCAAAGCCCAGTGTGCGCCCGGTATCGGCCACCAGCAACAATGCGTCCATCGCCGCAGGGTCGAACGCGTCCGCCAACGCCTTGACGGGTTCGGGCCCTGACGGTTCCCAGAAGGCGTCCGTATTCGCGACAAGGATGGGATCGTCGCCCAGAAGCGGGCGCGCCCTGGCCAATGCACCACCGGTCTCCAGAACGTTCCCGCGCTCATCGGAAATGATGATCTCAATATCCGTGCGCGATTTCAGATGCGCTTCCATCTGGTCTGCCAGATAGTGCACGTTGACGATTGCACGCTGCACTCCTGCGGCGGCAAGCGGATCCAGCATCCGGTCGATCAACGCTTTGCCGCGCACCTCGATCAGCGGCTTCGGACAGGTATCGGTCAGCGGTTGCATGCGCGTGCCAAGACCGGCGGCGAGCACCATCGCGGTGTGCGGAACAGGCACGCTCATTCAGAAGCCCTCAAAAACAAAAGGTGTCGTCCGCCGTACGAAGGCGTTCATGTCCTTAAGCGCGGGATGTGACAGATTTCGGGCGAGAATGGCCAGCTGCCGTGGCTGAAACAGGCCATAGCGCGGCTTGCTATCGCGGTGCACGAGACGGGAAAACACGCCGGCAATGCGCAAGGCGTTCAGCGCGCCGATCACGGCCAGCCGCTCGTCGAATGCCTCGCGTGATTTGCCCGTCTGGTCCAGATAATGCCGGATGGCTGCTTCGGCCGCTTCGGGCGAGACAGCCCGGCGGGCATCCTGGGTCAGCATCGCCATGTCCCAGGCGTCCCAGCCATGCACAGCGTCCTGAAAATCCAGCAGGCCCAGCTCGCCATTGCCCAGCCAGAGCAGGTTTTCGGCGTGGAAATCCCGCAGGGTGAATGTGCGGGGAAACTCCAGCGCCTGTGCGATCAGACCGTCGCGGACTTTGTCCCACTCTTCCCGTTCAGCGCCTTCCAGCGGACCGCCGCCGCGCTCAGCACGCAGCCAGTCGGCATAAAGGTCGGCATTGGACGTCAGCGCCAGCCGGTCAAAATCCAGAACCGGCCAGGTTTCGGCGCCGTTCGACAGAACGTCCGGCGCCTCCTCGCGATGCAGCTCAGCCAGAGTGCCCGCAGCTGTGATGTACGCCGTTTGCTCATCGAGCCGGCCCGCTTCGATCTGGCGGGCAATTTCGAGATTCTCCCCGAAATCCTCAATCAGCGCGAATCCGTGGGCGCTGTCATGCGCAAAGATCTCCGGGGCGCGGAGCCCGCGATAGTGCAGATAATTGGCAATCAGCACGAACGCATCCACCCGGCTCGCTGCAAGGCGGGTCGAGGCATTCCAGCCCATCGCAATGCGCGTCTCTTCATCGGCATCGGGCGGACAGGGACTGTCCTCCACATGGGGCGCATCCATCAGCAGCGCGTGTGTTTTGTCCGGCCTGACAAGGCGGATGTAACGCCGCGTGGACGCATCCTGCCCAAGGGGGAAACGCGCCGCATCATCCCAGCCCGCACGGGCCAGAAAAGCATCCATATCTGCCGCACGGCCTGTATCGTCAAAACCCATGGAGACGTGTCTGCCAGCCTTCGCCGCGCGGTTCCAGTGTTACGCGCCGTCCGTCGGCAAGGATTTCGATCGTCACATCCAGCCGCCACTCCGGCAGATGCCCCCCGGCCCGGTCCGGCCACTCGATCAGGGCAATGCCATCCTGGGTCTCGTCCCAGCCGAGCTCGACCACTTCATCGGGCGATTTCAGACGATAAAGATCGAAATGCCAGATCGGAAGTGGCCCGGAATCGTACATCTGTACGAGCGTATAGGTCGGACTTGGGACATCCATGGTCCCGCTATAGTCCGCTATGATCCCCCGCGAGAACGTGGTTTTCCCGGCCCCGAGGTCGCCGTGAAGGGCAATCACGTCCCCCGCTTCAAGCAATCGGGCGACACGTGCCCCCGCGTCACGTAGGGCAGTCTCGTCTGGACATTCAAGAATCACTGTCATCTCATGCACTTTAAGGCCGCTGCGATAATTCGTGCCATGGATTCGCGGCGCCTTGCACTGTAATGGGCCAGGATATAAAAGGCCAGAAAACGTGACGCATGCGTCATAAATATCGTTCGACCTTTCAGGGAGGGAAAATTTGGATCTTTCAGACGCATCGCAGATTGTGCTGATCGGCGGAGGACAGGCAGCGGCGCAGGCTGTGCAATCCCTGCGGATGGGGGGCTTTGCCGGCAAGCTGGTGCTTGTGGGGGACGAACCCGTTCTGCCCTATCAGCGTCCACCTCTGTCGAAAGCCTACATGAAGGGGGAGTTCGCCGAAGAGCGCCTCTTCTTCAAGCCCAGCGCCTGGTACGAAGACAACAATGTCGAGCTGATCCTCTCCACCCGCGCCACCCGGATTGACCGTGCGGCCCGGATCGTCGAACTCGAACATGGCGCCACACTGTCTTATGACGCGCTGATCCTGTGTACCGGATCCCGCCCGCGCCCGCTGCCCGCAAAGGGCGCAGACCTTGAACACGTGTACGACCTGCGTGATCTGGCCGATGTGGACCGGATCCAGCCCAACATGATTGCCGGCCGCAGGCTGGTGATCGTCGGCGCAGGGTATATCGGTCTCGAAGCGGCCGCCGTTGCCCGCCAGATGGGACTTGAAGTGACAGTCCTCGAAATGGCGGACCGTGTGCTGGCACGCGTCACCAGCCCGACCATGAGCGCCTTCTACGAGAAGGAACACCGGGCGCAGGGAGCGACGATCCTGACGGGTGCCCGGCTCGGCCATCTCGAAGGCGAAAACGGTAAGGTCAGCGCTGCGGTCCTCGCGGACGGCACCAGACTGCCGGCCGACATGGTCCTGGTGGGCATCGGGATTCTGCCGAATATCGAACTCGCCGAAGAGGCCGGACTGACCATCGACAATGGCGTGGCAACCGATCGTGACGCCCGCACGTCCGATCCGCGCATCTTCGCGGCAGGTGACTGCGCAAGCCGTCCGCTGGTCCATTATGGTCATGCTGGCCGCCTCGAAAGCGTCCACAACGCAATTGAACAAGGCAAGCTTGCTGCCGCGGCCATCCTCGGCAAACCACGCCCGCCAGAGGATTGCCCCTGGTTCTGGTCTGACCAATACGACCTGAAACTGCAGATCGCCGGTCTCAATCAGGGACATGACGAGATCGTTGTGCGCGGCAATCCGGATGACCGGAAATTTGCCGTCTTCTACCTGCGCAACGGAACGTTGATTGCGGTCGACGCCGTGAACAGCCCGCCGGAATTCCTGGCGTCAAAAAAATTGATCATGACCGGTGCCAAAATTGCACCAGACATGCTCAAGGATACATCCACCTCAATGAAAGACATCGCTGCGGCCGCCGCCACAGCCTAAGGAGAGCAAATAGCCGATGCCGAAGATTACCTACATCGACCACGATGGCACCGAACGCACAGTCGAGGCGAAGAACGGCGAGACCGTGATGGAAGCCGCGATCAAGAACTCCATTCCCGGCATTGATGCAGATTGCGGCGGGGCCTGCGCCTGCGCCACCTGCCACGTCTATGTCGACACCAGCTTCATGGATAAGGTGGGTGAGCAGCAGGAAATGGAAAAGTCCATGCTCGACTTCGCCGAGAACGTTCAGGACAATTCCCGCCTGTCCTGCCAGATCACCATCTCTGACGATCTCGACGGCCTTCGTGTCACCACGCCGGAAAGCCAGCACTAGGCTGCCCGTCTGCTTTTCTGAATTCAGCGCCCCGGCCCAACAGGCCGGGGCGTTTCATTTTGGCTTCCGCTCCCCTTGCGGCACGGGTTGGTTCCGAAAAGGAATGCGGCTAGGCATGAAATATATCTGACACGACGGATCCGGGCCATGAACTACACAGACCTCATCTCTTCCATCGCCTTCAGCGCAGACAACACGGCACGCGTGACTGTGCCTGAAGACTGGATGCAGGGCCGCACCACTTATGGCGGACTGACGGCGGCACTTAGCCTGAAGGCCGCACTCCCCCTGGCAGGCGGCCGCCCGCTACGGTCTGCGCAGGTCGCCTTTGTCGGGCCTGCGTCCGGAGAGCTGGTGTCGGTTCCGACCGTCCTGCGGGAGGGCAAGAATACCGCCTTTATCTCCGTGCGCATGACAGGCTCCGAAGGGGTCGTCGCGGAGTGTATTTTCGCGTTCGGCGCCGCGCGGGAGTCGAGCCTCGACTTTTCCAACATGATCGCGCCCGAGGTATCGCTGCCGGATGAGACCCAGCAATTCTTTCCGGACGAGAGCCGCCGCCCTGGCTACTCCAATCATTTCAATGTGCGCCTGGCCCGAGGCGGCCGGCCAATCAGCGGCGCTCCGGATGGTGAGATGGTCTTGTGGCTGCGCCACCGGGACGAAACGGCGCCCATGGATGCCGTCACGCTTCTTTCCATTGCGGATTCCCCGCCCCCAGCCGCCTTGTCGATGCTGACCTCTGTGGGCCGCGTCAGCTCCATGACCTGGATGGCCGAATTCCTGACGGACGATATCTCCACCGGGAATGGCTGGTTTCTGGCCCAGCACATCGCGCAAACGGTGCAGCAGGGCTATTCCAGCCAGGCTATGCGCCTGTGGAATTCGGACGGCGAACCGCTCATGGTCGGCCGCCAGACGGTCGCCGTGTTCGGCTAACGCCTACTCGTCTCCGGGCGGTGTCGTGTCGTCGATGATCGGGCCATGTCCCATGCCGATATCGACGGGCCCCTGTTCAATGAACTCAACCATGTCCCGCGGAACTGTGCCCGCGGGGCAAAACGCAACGACCGGCTGGGCATTTCCGATGGCCGGAAGCCTCGTTTCGGTGCGCTCAACCGGTTGTGACCGGACGACCAGGCTGAACAGGAAAATGGCGGTGATTGCCGCGCCGATCGCGGCGATGGTCCAGGCACCGTAGACAGGATCTTCGTCGGGCTGGACCACAGTGGTCTGCGCCGTACGGGCGTTTTCAGACGCCCGTGCAACAGCGGCAGAGACGCCCGCCGAGGGCTTGGCCGCTTGCTGGCCATTGCCCGTCCGGATCGTTGTCGCCGCTTTGGACGCCGCTTCGGCCGCTTCTTTTGCGGGCTCCGGTTTGATGCCGAGGGCTTTCTCGCGCTTCTGCCGGTCAGCGATCGCCAGTGGATCTTCCGGATGAGCGTCCAGCCAGGCCTCCCGGCCTTCCTCATCCTTTGAGCCCAGCTTCATCCAGGCGCGCAGATCCGTGCGGCCAGTCCGCTCTGCCAGCTCTTCCACCAGCTTGTAGAAGCCCTCCGGCATCTTGCGGGAGGTAAACCCTTCCAGCGCGAAGCGTTTGATCTTGCGATAGGGCTCGTAAGGGATGGTCTTGTCGATGCCGGCATGTACCAGCATCCCATCCCGGGAATTGCCGACGGCCGCAGCCGCGCGCACCCAGTCGTTCTTCACGGAATTCTCGGACCACAGGACCAGCATGTTGCCGGACTTGCCGGCATCGCGCGCATCCTTCGCGTCGAAAATATCCTCTTCCGTTTGTTTCTGATTGAAACGAACGGTGAATTTGAGCGAGCGGAGACGACGGGCGACCAGTTTCGCCATGTCGAAATCTTCCGGCACAGTTACGAGAAAGACGTCATAAGCCATGCGTTCTGCCTTGCATTTCGTGGGCCAACCTTACCGAAAGCCCGGATGTTGAACACCCAATTCCGCTGTCAGGAGAGAAAACCGCCTGTTTTTCCTCCGGGAATAGGGCTATGGCCCCCTCGAAATCTAAGTTTAAGGAGGCCGGGATGGGCTTCAAATGCGGGATCGTGGGCCTGCCGAATGTTGGCAAATCCACGCTTTTTAACGCCCTGACACAAACAGCTGCGGCACAGGCGGCGAACTATCCGTTCTGTACCATTGAGCCGAATGTCGGCGAAGTGGCCGTTCCGGAGCCGCGCCTGGCCGATCTGGCCAAAGCCGCCGGGTCGAAGGAAATCATCCCGGCGCGCATGAACTTCGTGGACATTGCCGGTCTTGTCGAAGGCGCCAGCCAGGGCGAAGGCCTCGGCAACAAATTCCTGGCCAATATCCGCGAAACCGATGCCATCATCTATGTCCTGCGCTGCTTCGACAATGACGACATCACTCATGTCCGCGGCACGATCGACCCGGTTGCCGATTACGAAATCGTTGAAACCGAGCTGATGCTGGCCGACCTCGAAAGCCTCGAAAAGCGCAAGCAGAATGTGATCAAGAAGGCCAATTCCGGCGACAAGGAAGCCAAAGCCCAGGTCGCGCTGATTGATCTTGCCCTCAATGAGCTGAAAGAAGGCCGCCCTGCCCGCCGCGCTGATGTGCCGGTGGACGACCGCAAGGCCTGGAACATGCTGCAATTGCTGACCTCCAAGCCGATCCTTTTCGTCGCCAATGTGGACGAGGCAAGCGCGGCGACGGGAAACGACTATTCAAAACGGGTGGAAGAACGCGCCACAGAAGAAGGCGCAGGCTGCGTTGTGATCTCCGCACAGATCGAAGCCGAACTGGCCATGCTGGACGAACCGGACAGGACGGAATTTCTGGAGACTCTGGGCCTGGAAGAACCCGGCCTGACCCGCCTGATCCATGCGGGATATGACCTGCTGGAGCTGCAGACCTATTTCACCGTCGGCCCGAAGGAAGCCCGCGCCTGGACAATCCGCCGGGGCTGGACTGCCCCGAAGGCAGCCGGCGTCATCCATGGCGACTTCGAAAAAGGCTTCATCCGGGCTGAAACCATCACCTTCGAGGACTATGTCGCGTGCGGTGGGGAAACGGGCGCCAAGGAAGCCGGGAAAATGCGCTCGGAAGGCAAGGAATACGTCGTTCAGGACGGCGATGTTATGCTGTTCCGCTTCAACGTCTGAGGCGCCGCATGCGTCCTGCCGTCCGCGCGCGGGATGCCATTCGACCCTAGTCGTCTCCGTCCGCCTTTTCATGCAGCGGCGTGAGCGTCCAGGCGAACGCGATAAGCGGCTGCTCCTCATCGCGTTCTTCCCAGAGGATTTCGGCGATCCGCTCGATATAGCCGTTGATCTCCCGAAGGGATTCGGCGCTCGGCCGGTTCATCAGCCGGAAGAATCCCAGATTGCGGTCCGGCCCCTCCAATTGCGCGTCCGGGTGGGTTAGCCCATCGACAAAATCCCTGTGAGCCTGCCGGCACACAGCCCCGACCGTCCGGTCGATGGTTTCATGATTATCCGGATTTGCCAGAGCCTTCTGCAGACGCATCCGGGGCGCCCTGGTGGCGTACAACACTTCAGACCGGCGGTTTGAAATCTGGGTGCCCGCTTCAACGACCAGTTCGGCCTCCACCAGCATATTGATGTGATAATAGATCGAAGACGGCTGCCGCCCCATCGACGCTGCCAGCTGCTTGATCGACATCTGCCCGTTCCCGACAAGGTGGTCGACGATATCCATCCTTACGGTCGAGGCCATACATTCCAGCTGGTCCTTGCGAAGGACCCAATAGGTATCCTGCTCGTTCGCCTCGCCGCTGTCGTCTGATCCTGCCATAAAAACGCACCCTTTTCCGCGAAGATCCTGCGGTCACATGGCCGTCCAGCCCGCACTCCCCGGTAATTCAGATTAGCAACATGTTCCAGACTCCGGGACTCTTTTACGTGCCGGATACTTTCCCCAAGGTCATGAGGTTTGCCGCCTTGCCCGACTCTTTTCCTTGTGGCGTTCTGCCGCCCGGAGTCACCAGATAAGGTGGCCGGAGGAACCGGATATGCGATTTGAACTGGACGAAGAGCACAGAATGCTTGCGGATCTCGTCCAGCGCTTCGTGCGGGACGAGCTGATGCCACTGGAAGGCGCCGTGCTCGAGCGCGAAGCCAGCGGCCAGGGCGCCTACCTGACGGCCGAGGAACGCCAGAAACTCGACAAGATCTCGAAAGACCTCGGCCTGTGGAGCCTCGATGCCCCGGAAGATGCGGGTGGCATGGGCATGCCGCACGTGGCCCTTGTGGCGGTCAATGAGGCTCTCGGCTCCACAGTCGCGACCTATACGCTGCCACCAGACTCGCCGAACCTTCGCATGCTCATGACGACGGTGAACGAACAGCAGCGCAAGGCCTACCTTGAGCCCTACGCCCGGGGCGAAACCATTTCTGCCATCGGCATTTCCGAACCCGGCGCCGGCGCAGATCCATCCGGCATGATCACACGCGCTGTGCGCGACGGGGACGACTGGATCATCAATGGCCGGAAAATCTGGATCACCCGCGCCGCCGAAGCTGACTTCACCATCCTGATGGCGATCACGGACAAGGAAAAGAAAGCCCGCGGCGGCATGTCGGCATTCCTCGTCGACCGCGACGCGCCCGGCTTCAACGTTCTTCGCCGTATCCCGATGCTGGGCGGGGAATTCACCTATGAAGTGACGCTGGAAGACTGCCGCGTTCCGGGCTGGAAACTGCTGGGCGAAGAAGGCCAGGGTTTCGGCCCGATGCAGGTCCGCCTTGGCACCCGCCGTATGGAGATGGCCGCATGGTGCATCGGCGCCGCCCAGCGCGCGCTGGACATGATGCGGGACTATGCACCCCAGAGAAAAACGTTCGGCCACAAACTGTCGGAACGCCAGTCGATCCAATGGTGGGTTGCCGATGGCGCCGCGAAAATCCACGCAGCCCGCCTGATGGCCTATGACTGTGCGTGGAAGATTGATCAGGGCCGCGATGTGCGCACCGAGATCTCCATGATCAAATTTTACGCGACAGAAATGGCGCAGGAAATCATCGACAACGCCATGCAATGTTTCGGCGCGATGGGCATGACCAAGGAAATGCCCCTGCACTTGTTTGCCGGGCGCATCCGCAACATGCGCATCTATGACGGCCCGTCGGAAGTGCACCGGATGGTCGTCGCCCGAAACCTTATGGATACCCGCCCATGACACATACGATGACTGTACGCGAAGTCGGCCATGTGACCGAGATCGTCTTCTCCAATCCCCCGAACAATCATGCCAATGTGGCTCTGCTCCGCGAAATCGGCGAAACACTGTTGAAGCTGGATGACACGCCGGAATGCCGGGCCATCGTGCTCGCATCCGACGGCAAGGCCTTCTGTGCGGGGGCAGATCTTGCGAATGATAAAAGTGGCGGCGGAGTCGGCGGATCGGGCGACGATCCTGTGCGCGAATTCTACGATCAGGCCCTGCGCATCTATCAGGCGAAAAAGCCGGTGATCGCCGCGGTTCAGGGGGCTGCCGTCGGGGCGGGCCTCGGCCTGGCGGTGTCTGCTGACTTCCGGATTGCGGCGCCGGAGGCAAGATTTGTCGCCAATTTTACGCGGCTTGCCTTCCATCCCGGCTTTGCCCTGAGTGCCACCCTGCCCCGGCTGCTTGGGCCCCAAAAGGCGTCGCTGATGATGCTGACATCCCGGCGGATCAAGGGAGAGGAAGCCGTCGCCATGGGCCTCGCCGATGAACTGGCCCCGCTGGCCGAGGTGCGCAACGCAGCGCACAGGCTGGCGGCAGAAATCGCTGAAGGCGGGCCTTTAGGCGTTCTGTCGACACGCCAAACCCTGCGCCAGGGGCTTTATGAAACGGTGCGGGAAACGCTCGCCCACGAACATGAAGAACAATGGAAGCTGCGCGCAACCGAGGACCATAAAGAAGGTATCAAATCCGTCGCCGAGCGACGGCCGGGAAACTTCCAGGGTCGCTGACGTGCAACATACTCATCCACAAATCGCAGGATTTGCGCCTGTTGTCGCAACCGGCAACGGGTCATTGATGCCGCTGGTTTGTGTCGCTAGTCTTTTCTCCGGAGGAAGCGGGCAAATATGAAACCAACAGATACCAGCGATCCCGACTATTTCCATCAGGTCGTCGATTGCCAATGGGCCTGCCCGGCACACACGCCGGTTCCGGCATATATCCGGCTTATCGCGCAGGGACGTTACAGCGACGCCTACCTGCTCAACCGGGATTCCAATGTTTTCCCTGGGATTCTCGGACGCGTTTGCGACCGTCCATGCGAACCGGCCTGCCGGCGCACGCGGGTGGACGGCGAGCCAGTTGCGATCTGCCGACTAAAGCGTGTGGCGGCAGACCATCGCGATGACGTGACCGACCGGCTTCCCGGAAAGCCTGAACAGACGAATGGAAAACGGATTGCTCTGATCGGCGCCGGCCCTGCGAGCTTTACCGTCGCGAATGACCTGGCGCCGCTCGGCTATGAGTGCACCATCTTCGAAAAGCTTCCCGAAGCGGGCGGCCTGATGCGCGCCAATATCCCGGCCTTCCGCCTGCCGGAGAAAGTGCTCAACGAAGAGCTTCAGTATATTCTCGACATGGGGGTTGAGCTGAAGCTCAATTCACCGGTCTCCAGCATGAAAGCGCTGCTGGACGAGGGCTGGGATGCGGTCTTCGTCGGTACCGGGGCCCCCAAGGGTAAGGACCTGCACCTGCCCGGCCGCGAAGAAGCAGACGCGAACATTCATATCGGGATCGACTGGCTTGAGTCTGTTGCGTTCGACCACATTGATTCGATCGGCAAGAATGTCCTGATCATCGGCGTCGGCAACACGGCCATGGACTGTTGCCGCACATCGCTTCGTCTTGGGGCGGAAAGTGTGAAGGTCATGGCCCGCAAGCCGCGGAACTTCTTCAAGGCCTCCGAATGGGAATTGGAGGATGCCGAGGAAGAAAACATCGAGATCTTGGTGAATCATTCGCCGAAGGCCTTCGTCACCGAGAATGGCAAACTGGTCGGCATGACGTTCGAGCTGATGGAATACGATGTCGACGACAAGGGTGAGATTACCGGCCAGCGTGTGACCGGCGAAGAAACCCTGCCCTGCGACGACGTCATTCTTGCGATTGGGCAGGAGAACGCCTTCCCCTGGATCGAGAAGGATGCCGGCATCGAATTCGGCAAATGGGATGTTCCCGTTGTCGATGAGGAGACGTTTGAGTCCAGCCGCAAGGGCGTTTTTTTCGGCGGCGATTCTGCCTTCGGCCCGAAGAACATCATCTGGGCCGTGGAGCATGGCCATCAGGCGGCGATCTCGATTCACCGTCATTGCCAGGGGCTTGGCCTGCGCGACCGCGCCCCTCGGGAAGTCGAGCTTCAGTCCGCCAAGATGGGCATGTTCGAGTGGCGCTACTCGAACGCCTACACGAACGCCGAACGCCGCGAAATGGAACATGTCGCGCTGGTGGACCGGTTCCAGCGCCTGAACATCGAAGTCGAGCTTGGCTTTTCGGCTGAACAGATCGCGGTTGAAGTCCAGCGCTGCCTGAATTGCGATGTGCAAACCGTGTTTGAAACGGCGCTCTGTGAAGAATGCGATGCCTGCATCGATGTCTGCCCGGTCGAATGCCTCAGCATCACGCCCGATGCAGACAGCGAAGCGGACCTGCGCGCTTCCCTGAGCCAACCGGATGCCCCGGACGGCCAGTCCCTGTACGTGTCCAATCCCCTACCCCTCACAGGCCGGGTAATGATCAAGGATGAGAATGTCTGTCTGCATTGCGGCCTTTGCGCAGAACGCTGCCCGACGTCCGCCTGGGACATGAAAGAAGGCGTAATCAAAATTCCCCATGCGGACGACCAAGTGGAGACCGTGGCATGAATGGACCCGGCATCAATGATTTCACCGTACGTATCGCGACGGTGAACGGCACAGGATCGGCCAGTGCGAACGGCCTGCTGATGAAAGCCATCTTCCGGATGGGCGTGCCTGTCGTTGGCAAGAACATCTTTCCGTCCAACATTCAGGGCCTGCCGACCTGGTACGAAATCCGCGTAACAGGCGACGGCTATGCGGGCCGCGACGGGGAAATCCATTTCGTCATCGCGATGAACCCCGAAACATATGAAGACGACCTTGCCGGGCTCGCCCCTGGCGGCGTCTTGCTGTACGATTCCACATGGCCGCGTCCACAGCTCCTGTCGCGCCCCGACGTCACGGTGATCGGCGCTCCCTTGTCTGCCATGTGCAATGACGCCTTCAAGGCTGCGCGTTCGCGCATTCTGATGAAGAACATGGCCTATGTTGGCGCCGCCGCGGCCCTGTTGAATCTTGACCTCAGCGTGGTCGAACAACTGGTGACAGAAATGTTCGCCGGGAAGGAAAAGCTCATCCCGCTGAACATGCAGGCCGTGGCGCTTGGCCACGACTATGCGAAGCAGAACTTCCAGTGCCCACTGGATTTCCGTGTCAGCCCTCTGGACAAGACCAAGAACAAGGTGATGATCGACGGCAATACCGCCGCCGGTATCGGGGCCGTCTTTGGCGGTGCCACGTTCGGCGCATGGTATCCCATCACGCCTTCCACCTCCCTGATGGACTCGTTCCAGAAGTATTGCGAGGAGCTGCGTGTTGACCCTGAAACCGGAGAAAACAATTTCTGCATTCTGCAGGCGGAAGATGAACTGGCGGCGGCTGGGCTGACCATTGGCGCGGCCTGGGCCGGCGCACGCGGCTTCACGCCGACATCGGGCCCGGGCGTTTCTCTGATGAGCGAATTCATCGGATTTGCCTATTACACCGAAGTCCCGTTGGTGATCTGCGATATCCAGAGGGTCGGCCCCTCGACCGGCATGCCAACGCGGACGCAGCAATGCGATATCCAGCTCTGCGCCTATGCCTCGCATGGCGATACGCGCCATCTGGTTCTGTTCCCGGCCGATCCCGGCGAGTGTTTCGAATTCTCGGCAAAAGCGCTGGACCTTGCCGAACGCTTCCAGACCCCGGTCTTCTTCCTGTCCGATATCGACATCGGCATGAATGACTGGATGGTCGATGAACTGACCTGGCCGGAAGACTACGTGCCCGATCGCGGCAAAGTTCTTGATGCAGAACAGCTTGAAGAGATCGACGCCTTCTACCGTTATCTGGATGTGGATGGCGACACGATCCCCTACCGGACCCTGCCCGGCACCCATCGGAAGGGTGCCTATTTCCTTCGCGGATCCGGCCATACCAAGCTTGGCCGCTACACGGAAAAAGGGCCGGAATACAAAGAAGTCGTCGACCGTCTGTACGAAAAATGGAAACGCGCCGCGGCCTTCATGCCGGAACCGGTTGTGAAGACAGCCGGGCGCCCTGCCCGCTACGGCATGATTGCCATCGGCAGCTCTGATGCCGCCGTGACGGAAGCCCGCGACCGGCTGGAAGCCGCCGGCATCCCGGTCGATTATATGCGCGTCCGCGGCTTTCCCTTCAGTGACGACATCACGGCCTTTATCGACGCACACGAAGAGGTCTTCGTCATTGAGCAGAACCGCGATGCGCAATTGATGAACCTTCTGATCACGGAAACGAGCGCCCCCAAGGAAAAGCTGGTGCCTGTGCTGCACTATTCCGGTGAACCGCTGAACTTCCGTTTCGTCTACGAGGCTGTGGAAACCGCCCTGAAAGTGAGGAAAATCGCATGACCTCCTTCGTCAAACCCAAAATCCGCCGACTGAATGAGCCAACCAATGCGCTCGGAAAGTCGCGGGCCGACTATGATGGGGCGATGTCGACACTGTGCGCCGGTTGCGGCCACGACAGTGTGACGGCCGCCCTCGCCCGGGCGTTCTATGAACTCTCGACGGACCCGAAAGATGTCGTGAAAGTCTCCGGCATCGGATGCTCGTCCAAAACGACGACATACTTTCTGAAAGACGCCCATGGCGCGAACACGGTGCACGGGCGTATGCCGTCCTTCGCGACCGGCGCGGCAGCGGTGAACAAGAACCTCACCTATGTCGGCGTCTCCGGCGATGGCGACAGCCTGTCCATCGGACTCGGCCAGATGGCCCACGCCATCCGGCGCAATGTCGACATGATCTACATGCTTGAAAACAATGGTGTGTACGGACTGACGAAGGGCCAGTTCTCGGCCTCCAGCGATATCGGGTCAAAGGCCAAGAAAGGCGCGACGAACATGTTGCCGCCAATCGATCCGGCAATCATGGCGCTGTCGATCGGCGCGACGTTCGTTGCACGCAGCTTTTCGGGTGACAAGCAACAGCTCGTCTCACTCATCAAGGCCGGAATCGCGCATCGCGGCTTTGCCCTGATTGATGTGATCTCCCCCTGTGTCAGCTTCAATGACCACAAGGGCTCAACCAAGTCCTACGCGCATACATACCAATACTATCACAAGGCCGTACACGCTGATTATGTGCCGCCGAGCGAGGAAATCACGGCCGCCTATGACGAGGGCGAAACCATGCCGGTTGAGCTGCATGATGGCGGATCGATCATGCTCCGTAAACTGGATGCGGACTACGATCCGACCAACAGGGCATCGGCGATGGAAAAACTCCTCGAAAGCCAGCAGACCCAGGAGATCCTGACGGGCCTGCTCTATATTGATGAATCGCGCCCGGCGTTGGCCGAGCACAAGAAATTGCCGGATACGCCCCTGCACTCACTTCCTTATACGAAACTCAATCCGGGTGCTGACGCACTGCGCAGGATTCAGAAGGAATTCCGCTGATCCCCGCCGCAGGCTGGTAAGCTTCGCGCGGCCTGTTACACTCGCCAGACCTGTCGCGTTCAGGGTGGGAGAGTGAAGTGCGGAAAATCCAGTGTCTACAACCCTTTGCGGGACTGTTCCTGCTGGCCTTTGCCGCGTGCACCGGCATGGCAAGCGCCCAGTCAGACGCATTTCCGGACGAGGACCCAGGCTGGCCCCGCACCGAATTCACGCTGCCGGATAAGACAGCCGGCACCAAAGGCTTCAACACGCAACCAGCCCGGAAGGAAGACTGGCCCTTCTTCGCCGCCCTGCGCGGCACCCGCAATGGCCTGGTCACGTATGATTGCGGCGGAACGGCGATTTCCTCCGAATGGGTTCTGACCGCCGCGCATTGCGTCGAAGGCGCCACAAAAAACGTGGTAACAGGCCAGTGGGAGCGCCCGGGATCCGGAGCGCTCCAGATTGTCCTCGGTGCCAGGGATCTGAAAACTGTTACGCCCGATCAGGTCTATAACGCGGTGGATGTGCGCATCTCGCCAGACTTCACGCGTGGGGGCGAAAACAAGGTTCCAGTAAACGACATTGCCGTCGTCAGGCTCGACCGGCCATGGACCGGGCCGGTTGTACGTCTCTCCGCCAGCAGCGCCTCGGATGTCGACCGCTTCTTCGGTCCGGCCTATTTTGCCGGGTTTGGAAAAACCGACATGCGCCAGAAAGAACCGGAACGGTATAATTCTGCTGAAGGTCCCTTCGCTGCGTACACAGATATCCTTGGCAATGCCATGATCCCCACCCGCAGTCCGAAGGCCTGCAGCACGGATTATCAGGTCGGCTCCTATGACAGCGCAGGCATGATCTGCGCCGGGTATGACACCGGTATTATCGACTCGTGTCAGGGTGATAGCGGCGGCCCGCTCATCGCGAGGGATTTCGCAGGCCGGGTCTATCAGATTGGCATTGTCAGCTTTGGCGAAAGCTGCGGTGTTCGCGGAAAGCCCGCCGTCTACACCCGTGTTTCGGGTTTCAAAGACTTCGTCCAGTCCGTGGTGCCCGAGGCGGTATTCGTGGACGCCAAACCGGAAAAGACAGTCTACATGACCAAAGCCGGGCTGGAGAATCTGATCCGGACTCTGAAGCCGGCGGACGGCAAAGTGAGTGTCCGCATCAATGAAGGCGGAGCGGAATTCCACTCCGGCGACCCCGTTCGCATCTTCATCGATCCCTCCGTCAAGGGCCGTCTGTGGGTGTTCGATCTCGACCCGTCCGGTGCGGTGAGCTGTCTGTTCCCCTGCAACGCCGGGGAAGTGGATACGGCGCTCGTGGAGCCGCAGCAGTCTGTCGTCCTGCCACCTGGCGGTGTCTCCATCAGCATCTCCCCTCCAACCGTCCCCGGCGACAGCACGCTGGCGGCCTTTGTTCTGCCGGAACGGATGGCGCTGATCGGCGACACATTGCCGGACCTCAGCCGGACGAAGGGGCCGATCCGGACGGTCTGGCAATCCTATTCGGATATCATGGTGTTCGAGGTTCGGGATGCCATATCTGACGCGCCATCATCTGACCCCTATGCCAATACCGGCATGGGACTGCTTACCTATAGCGTCAGCGAGTGAGGCTGTTCATGATAAAACTCTTCCGAGCCCTCGTGCTGACCGGCGGCTTCCTGGCTCTGGCAACAGCTTGTCAGACCACGCCGGATGAAGCCCCCGACACGGACCAGCTGGCCTGGACCGCAGCGCTGGATGCCGATGCCCGCGCATCGGACCGGATCGTGAATGGAGACCGCTCCACGCTGGCGCAGTGGCCGTATATTGCGGTTTTGCGGCATGAGACACGGAGCGGGCGTTTGCAGTATTTCTGTGGCGGCACGTTCGTCGCGCGGCGCTGGGTGCTTACGGCAGCGCATTGTTTTGAAGGGGAATCCCGGCAAGTCGATGGCCGTTGGGAATGGAAGCCGAGGGCCAAACTTGAGGTCGTAGGCGGCACAGACGACCTCGGCGCCGGTGACGAAACCGTGTTTGACGTCGACGCCGTCATGATCCATCCGGACTATAAGCCGACTATGGAAGTCTCACCCGGTGTCTGGGAGGGATCGGAAAACGACCTCGCCCTTGTCCGCATCGGACGGACATGGACGGGGCAGCTGGCACGTCTCTCGTCCGGTGGCCCAGCCGACAGTGACGCGAATGGCGCCCGGGCTTTCGTGGCCGGGTTTGGCAAACAGGCCGACTCCGGCACCGCGGCCCGGCTGGAGACCTTTCGCATCGGCACAAGCGACCGCTCAGGCCGGGCGGGATCGCGCTACCTCTATCACGCCATGCTTCCCATGAAGCCGCCGGAGGTTTGCAGCGCCCAATATGCTGACCTCGCTTATGATGGCAGCACGCAGATCTGCGCCGGCCGGAAGTTCGGCGGTGTCGACAGCTGCCAGGGCGATAGCGGCGGGCCACTGGTCGCCCTCGACGCCAAGGAGCGGACCTATCAGGTCGGGATCGTCAGTTACGGGTTCGAGTGCGCCGCGGCAAAGTCCGAAGGCGTCTACACGCGCGTCTCCCCCTATCGGGACTGGATCGAAAGCACCGCCCGCGGCGCAATGTTCGTCGATGCGCAACCGGAACAGGTCTTTGTCGCAACCGCCGAAACCATGGAGGCCATGGCGCGGGTGCTCAGCCCGACCCGGGACCGTATTGCCCTCGATGTGGTTCAGGAGGGTGAAGGCACGAACGCGGCGCTGAAGATTTCGGTGACACCCAAAATCGCGGGCCGCCTGATCGTCTTCGAACTGGAGAATTCAGGCCGCATCAACACCTACTTCCCGAATGACCGGACACCGGAAGCCAGTGCGATCGTGAAAGCCGGTGAGACCATTACCCTTCCGGAAGTGCCCTGGATGGTCATCCCGCCTGCGGAAGACGGCGCCAAAATCTATGCATTCGTTATTCCTGAGGGGGTTGCGTTCGCTGGTGACCTGTTGCCGACACCTGCGCGCATGCGGACCATTGCAGAAGAAGAACAGCCGGAACGGGAACCTGTCGACTTTGCCACACGCATGCTGACCGAAGTCGCCAACCGGTCAAGCGAAGGCGGGCTGGCGGACTGGGCCGCAGCCACAGCGACCTACTAGCCGTCAGAACTGATCGTCGAACTCGTCCTCGGGCTCTTCAACGGCCAGCTCTTCCTCCAGAAGCGCTTCAACGCGAACGTCGGCCTCCTCCAGCAGGGTTTCGGCCTCATCAATCCGGTCTTCCGGCTTTGGCCCACGCCAGTTGAAACGGTGCTCGATGTCGAACAGCGCATCTTCCACATCGTCACGCGAGGCAATCAGGTAGTCTGAACTTATGTCCTCCTCCGCGAGCGTCCGCCGCAGATCCAGCACGGCCCGCCGGAGTGCGCGTTCAAGTCCGCGTTGCGCGAGCAATTCGTCCGCCCGCTCCTCTTCCTTGACCTCGCGTGTGCCTTCCTTGTCGATCTGCTTGCGCAACTCTTCCTCAGCCGCAGCCTGCACGGCATTGGACCGTAGCAGCGAGCCAATATCGGAAAGCAGCGGATCCCCGCGCTTCAGCTCCAGCACATCGACGAACAGGTTGAAAATACCGGAATCCCGGTCGACACCGGAATAATCGAGCGGCATCCAGCCCGTCTCAAGACCGGTCGCAGCGGCACCGGAAATATACTCGCCACGCTTCAGCTCAGGAAACTTGAATACGCCCCGCGCGAACCCCGATGCGTCGTGAAACTCCACCGCGCCTTCCGGCGTGAACTGGACATAGGTGCGCGGTTCGGGCCGCTCAAAGTCCAGCACGACAAGATAGTCACGCGAATCATAGCGCGCCTGCCGCTCGAACTCATTCGATACGACTTTCAGAAGCTCCCCGGTGAAATATCCAGATCGCTCATCATCCGGCACGAGGCGGATCTCAGCATAGAAGGATGGCCGGGAGACAAGGCCAAGACGGCTCCACTCCGCCAGAAACTCTGGCGGCGCGTTGCCAAACGCAGGCCCGGACGGATCAAACCCGCTCCGGATCACGTGAACACAGGCAACCTCGCGGTTGAACTCCATCATGTCCGGGCTGGTAAACAGCTTGCCGCTCACGACTCCCGTGCTGCGATCGATCTTCGGTGCTCCCATCTGCTGCAACCATGCCCCGACAGAATCGAACATGAGCATGCCCGCCTGAAGCGCCAGTTCCTGGCCGAATCCCAGCGTACGGTCTCCCGGTCCGCGGGTCTCTTCCGGCACGCAACTGTCATCCAGCATCACGCGCAGGTCTGAGCCCATACCGTCGGAAACCACCGGCGGCCGCGTGTTTATGCTTCTTGTCAGGCACCCCGTCAGCGCCGTGCTTGCACCAATCAATGCCGTGAACGCCAGCAGACTGCGTCGTTTTCCCAAGACTGATTCCTCACTCCAGACCGGCCGTATTCGCAGCCGGGCGCGCCCGTCTTTCCCCTGAAGATTCAATTCACAACAGATTTAACGCCACCGCAACAGTAACCGTGTCACGCGCCGCCCTGTTCCGGTTTGGCCGGGTTCAACCTACGGAAGGATTCGAACCCCGCAGCGGTGAATTTCACCATGTGCTCATAGGCATCCGCCAGATCATTCGAACGGCACAAACCGCCGGAAAGATGATCGATGCGTCCGGTCTGGGCGAAGGTCAGCGTCAGCGCGCCCGACAGGCAATGATAGGCCCAGTACAGGTCCCGGTCTTCGATCCCCGGCAAGGCCAGACGGAACGCCTCCATAAACCGGTCAACCAGCGGATCGAAAAACTGCGTCATCAGCTGGCCGCCCCATTCGGGAGAATTGTTCACATAGGCGATCAGCGCGTAATAGTTTTTCCAGCCTTCTTCCTGCACATGGCTGCCCGTCAGCAAGGGACGCAGATAGGCACGGATGATCGCCTCCACCGAAGGCAGCTGGTCGCTGCCTGCCAGGCATTCATCAAGCTGGTTCAGGCGCATCTGGTTCAGAATCTCGGCGCGGCGGACCAGTACGGCGTCGAACAGGTCCCGCTTGGGGCCGAAATAGTAATTGGACAACGCCACATCCACACCGGCATGTTTGGCGATGGCGCGCAGCGTCACGCCATCATATCCATGCCTGGCGAATTGCTCCTCTGCCGCATCAAGGATCGCGGTGCGCCGGTCTTGTCTTGGTTTGATCCGCGTTTCCGTCATATCCAGCTCTTAAGTCTCAACCATCGACGCATCAATCCGGGGCTGCCCTGATCTGGCCCCCCGTCAGATCCGTCCCAGCCCCAATTGCCCGAGCCAGACCACCGTCATCCCGAAAGCCAGGAACGGGCCAAACGGCATCATGCCGGCGGGCCGGCGCCCCAGCAGCGTGAGCGTGCCGGCAAAGACGAGACCTGAACTGCTCGCGATCAGCACGATCCAGGGAAGGCCGATCCAGCCGCACCAGGCCCCGCC
Organism: uncultured Hyphomonas sp.; assembly: GCF_963677035.1. Lineage (NCBI taxonomy): Bacteria > Pseudomonadati > Pseudomonadota > Alphaproteobacteria > Hyphomonadales > Hyphomonadaceae > Hyphomonas > uncultured Hyphomonas sp. The sequence goes on along the minus strand of NZ_OY781472.1, from coordinate 2,829,049 downwards.
TGCGGCGAGCAGCTTGGCGTCGCCGCGGCCCAGCCCATCCTGACCACGCAGCGCCTTGTACCCCTTCTCAATCGCCAGGAAGAACAGGTATCCGGCGCCAGCTCCAATCAGGGCGTGCCAGACATCCCCTGTAAAGTACCAGGACTGAACCAATCCGGCCCCGATGAGCGGAAGCGTCAAAGGGTCCGGCAAACGCAGTGTCCGGATGTCGATCCAGGCAAGCGCCGCCAGCGCCGGCAGGAGGACCAGCCCCCAGAGCAACACGTCGATATTCATGAATGCCGGTCCCCTTCACGGCCGCGACAGCGAACTACCAGCATAGAAGGATCAGGCCAAAACGAAAACGCCCGGGCACAGGGCCCGGGCGAATTGGAAAAATCTGTTGCTGTCTGTCAGAGCGACGACGAAATCGCCGGGCCTCTCAGCGTGTAGATACTGTTGCCATGCTCCACATCCATCTGGAGGAAGCCTTCGGAAATCTCCGGAACAGACGCCGGCATCTTGCTGCCGATTCCGCGCATGAGGGTTTCCCCATTGGCCGAGACCACAGACCAGCCGACCGGCTCGAACTGATCGCCATAATTGGCGGCAAGGTTTGTCCGCGGCGCAGCGACCATCGGAACCGGTGTGTTCAGCTGGCCATCGATACGGGCGAAGAGTTCGACAACGTAAAGAACGCCATTCGCTTCAACAGCGGCCACGCCCATATGATCGAACGCGTCGCGCTTCAGGTTCGCGGCATTCGCCTCATCGGCCATGATCACTTTCTGAACATCTTCCGCCGACGCACCGGCTTTCACGATGACGATGTTTGCACCGAATGCACCGATCAGGCGGCTGCGCTCCAACATCCGGACACGATCAAGATGCGTACGGCCTTCCGGATCCTTGTGGGATGCATAACCACGAACGGCCATATCGAGCGCGTGCAGACGGGCCGCTTCATTCAGGGAACTGAGCGTTGAAAGTTCAGACCCGCCCTGGCTGGTGCGTTGCGCGTCGGTCAGACGGAGCAGCTGGTCAGCCAGCACAGCATCCGTCTCAACTCCGTCAATTCCGTTCAGGCAGGCATTTGCTTCCTGCTGGAAAGCCGCTGGTGCGGCTGCATATCCATTAGACAGGTCACAGACCGTATCGGCCTCTGCAAAGGAAGGACCGCTCAGAGCCGCAAGGGCCAGCGCCGAAACGGACAGAAATTTGTAGGTGAGACGTAACATAACTGTCACAATATTCTTTGTGACAGTTGTGTGTCAACACGATCCATTATCATGGATTATTTGTGTACCGTAGTAGTTACTACAGAAAACGGGAAGTCATTCAGGCTGGCAAGCGGTCAATCCTGTAAGAGGTGTTATGATTTCCCATCCCTCTTCATTGTCATAAATCATCCGCGCCAGCGGCACACGACGTCCCCCTTCGATCTGCTCTCCGGGCGTCATCGTCAGCGTAATGTCATCTCCATCCGGCGCGCTGAACGCCATGCGAGTCAGGAATTGTCCGAAAACATCGCCATCCTGAGAATCGACGCGGAGCGTTTGCTGGCGGCCATTCATGATCGCCTTGGCTGTCGTGTCCCCGGCCCCGAAGAACAGGACAAAATGGCGTGGCTCGTCACGCGTCCAGAGGAAGAGACCGCAGGTTCCTGGCTCCAGGGTCTGCGCAGGCAGGGACGCTGTCGCAGCGGTGCTGGCGCCCGTGGGCACGTCGGCTTCCGGTGGGGCGCCTGACGACGCACAGGCACCAAGGAAAGCGAGCCCGGACAAAAGGATAAGCTTATTCACTGGACAGATTCCCCATTTGATACCCGTTGCATATAGACAAACCGCCCTGCTTCATTGGTGAAACCTGCCAGCAGCAACGCATTCGTCTGACTATCCGGTACATCCCAAAGCTCCAGCCGGCCATTTCCCTGCAGGGAAGACCTCGCCGCAATGCGCGTTCCATCCGCTGCCCTGCCTTCGACTGAAACGACCAATTCCCCCTCCACGCAGGAAAGAGACCCGTCCAGCTCCGGCCAGTTCGCTCCGTAAACAGCCGATATCGTTGACAGCGCATCAGTGCGCACATCGCCGCTGGCCGATTGGCAACCTCTGGAGGTGGCATCAATTGAGACATTGGACAAACGCAGGGAAACGTCCTGAGCCGGAAAAACGGAAGAGATACGAGTCGCATCGAATGTCATCGCGGCCCGCCCCTTCCGGACCTTTATGCCGGAACCAGACAGTGAGGCCAGCGCCGACCCCTGACCTTGCGGACCACTCCAGCGGATCAGATGCCCCGGTTGGCCTTGTATCATTCGCAGGAGACTGAAGTCCTCCTGCACCGCGCCGACGGCATCTCCCCGTACAGCAAGGCCCGTCACCTGACCGTGCCAGACTGTGCCGCGTGCCTGCTGCCAGGACACGCCCTGCTGTACGAGTCCTGATCGCTTGAGAATGAACGACAACGGAGCACTGGCCACAAGCGTGAAGACCAGTACGCCAATGAACACTGAGAGGAGCAGAATTTTTCGCATTACAATTCGCTTCCCCGGAACTCGAAACTGGCGCGGACCGTGCCTGCCGCATCAGAAAATATCGACGCCTGCGCAGGCTTCGCCCCGAGCTCACGCTCGGCAACTTCCAGCCAGGCGAACAGTTGCTGCACCGAAACCTGGTCAAACTGGATAATAATCGCTCCGCGCTCATTCGATTGCAGTCTGGAAACCGAAATGCCTCGCTGTGCAGCGAGGCCGACCAGCCTCGAACGCAGGTCTTCGCCCGCGACACCCGAAGCGCCTGGCGTTAGCCCCGCATTGGACGCCGGCCGCGCCGCAGACACGACATCCAATGTCCGTGAGGCAACGGCCAGCGATGCAGCGGCATCGCTTTTCGCCGTGAGCAAGGGGCGAACCACGAGCAGATTGGCAAGCAATGCTGCAGCGAGCAAACCGGCAAAAAGGATCAACAGACGTTCCCGCACGGACCGGGCGGACCAGAATTCCGTCATGATGACTGCTCCAGTATCAAATCGCCAACAACCCGGCCATCCTCGACACGCGCATCTCCAAGCCGGACAGACAGGCCGCCCGTTTCGATCGCGCTCTTGAGGGTCTCATCATCCCCGAAGGCGCTATAGACGAGTTTCGCCTGCAATTGCCCCGTATCGGCATCGTAGCGCAGGCTGGAGAGGCGGACGCCTTCCTGACTGGCAAGCGCAGCGTAGAGGACCCCGGCCATTTCACGGAAGCCTGCAACTGGCATCCCGGCGCTGCCAGAGCGCTCACGGACAGCGGCCACGATGTTCGACGGGATGGGTTGTCCCGGATACATGGCAGCGAAACTGGCCCGCGTCTGACGATCCAGAACGGTCTCAAGCTGGTTCATGGAGCGGATACTGGCAAACATATAGGCGCCCCAGGCCAGCGCACAAACGACCGCCAGAGCGGTCACAAGGCGGAGGCGTTTCAGGTCAATGGGCAGTTCCGCCTTGCGGGCAAAATCAGCCTGCCGCAAATCAATGCCGGTTTCGCCTGCCAAGAAGAGGCGCGCGAGCGCCAGCAAGGGATCGTCCGCCCGCTCTGGTTCCTGTCCTGCCCGCTGTATCAGCGCAGAGACGAGGTCTGATGGCAGGGATTTGTCGATAGCGAACCGGCGCTCTTCGGTGCAGACGATGATATGGCTGCCCATGTCCAGAGGCGGTGAGTCTGCCCCCAGCAGCGTCACATCGGCGACCAGACGGGCATCTTCCAGCCCGGCATCTGTCAGGCGCCGCATCCAGCCGTCCATGACTTCCCGCGCGACCATGCAGACGGTTCCCTCATCTCCGGCACCGTTCCGCTGCCCAATTGCAGCGTGCAGATTCTCCACCGGCACGGAGATATCGTCCTCAACAGCAAAGCGTGCTGTCCGCAACCAGTCGGCGCGGCGCGTACCAACCAGGCGAACTGTGGCGACTGCCACCTCCGTCGCCGGCACAACAACTGTCACACCGTCAGACGGCGCCGTTTTCTCGTGCGGCGGCAAAAGGGTGATGTCGCCTGCTCCCACGGCAGCAAAGCGCCAGGCTTCTCCCTCGGCCGGCAAAAGGGCAATGAGATGACGCGCCATTAGAATTCCCTCCGAACCAAAGAGACCAGAGAGACGGCCCCGGTTTCGGCGCGCCGGTAAAGCGCCCTGTAATCAGTCACAAGACCACCCGTGCCGACGCTGATATCGGCGGACAGGTAATTCGACACCAGCGAAATCGCCATTTCGTCCCGGACATCTGGCGCAATCTTCATAATTACGTCCTGTTGCGCGAACGCATCCTTGTCCAGCCAGCCGCCTGTCGGGCGGGCGTCAATTATGGCGCGCGCATCATCGATGGACAGCTCATTGGAATACAGCGCGACGAGAAGGGGCGCCTGCTCCACGGTCAATGTATTTATGTTGAGCACAGATTGTTCTTCCGCCGGATGAAGGCACACCAGGCTTTCGATTTGTGCCACGGCCTCTGCATCATATCCGGCAATCGCTTTCAATTCGCTTAAGCTGCGCAATTTGGTATTCGCAGCACGATATGGCTCTGCCTGAGACGCATAGTATCCGTCTTCTGCGCCATAAGTGCGGGTTGAGCCATCTGCATCGACCCAGTCGGCCAGCTTCTGGGCCAGGGACTCCGCTTCCGCATCGTCAAACCCAGCCGCGACGAGCAGGTCATCGAATGACTGGAGAGATGCATCGTTCACTTCGCCGTCACCGGCAGTATTGATCAGGGCGTTCAGATTGAAACAGTTGGATGCTTCATGGGCCTGCACCACAACCACGCCATTGCCTGCCGGCAAGGTGGTTGGCTGAGCAAACAGCTCGGACTCGCTGTTGAGGGCGCCTTCATTCAGAGTCATTGCCTTGGTGAGATAGGTTCCCGCCGCCTGTGCTGCGCCGCGCGCCGTCCAGAAGGTTTCTGCACGCGCCGAAGATGATTTGAGGACAAGCACCGAGCGGGCAAGTGCATCGGTCGCAGCCACAGCCGCCACCGACATCAACATCACAATCACCAGGACCGACAGGAGGCTCGCCCCCTGTTCCTTGTCAGCGGTTCGCATCACCCACCTCCTCCCACGACGAAGAGTTCGGTGATGGCATCCCTGTCTGAGTATTCCAGCGTCAGTTCGACAGCCGCCGGCAACTCCTTGGCGCCAGCCTCCCATCCAGGCAACCACTCGCGGCCATCGAAATAGCGGGCCGTCATGCGCGACAAGCCGGAGGCGAGCACACGGTCGACATGAGGCGTGTCCGTTGCCGGATCCGGGCGGAGCCAGGCGCGCCGGGTCAATGTGCCATTCCGGAATTTGTATTCCACCGCCAGAAGCGAAGCGCGACTGTCTTCCGGAACCGGGTGGCTCCAGCCGTCGCGCACAAACGCGACAAACGGCGCCGAAGTATAATCCGGCCGTCCAGCCTCCCCGACCAGCATCCGGATATTTGCAAAATCGTCCCGCATGAGCGTGTGAGCGAGGTCAATATCGCGAACGCTCTCCGTCGTTTTCTCAAGCCGGTCCGAGGCCCTCACCGTTCCGATGAGCAAGGTCGATCCTGCAACCGCGATCATCGAGGTCAGCGCCAGAGCGACCAGCATTTCTATGAGCGTGAAACCTGCGTCGCGCGTCATGGCGCCACCTGAACCAGCGTTTCGCGCAGGGCCAGTTGCTGGCCGGTTGCGGCATCGGAGACTGTGACGCGAATCCCCGCAAGGCCGCTTTCATCCCCCCTGATTTCAATCTCGCGCACCCAATCGAATGACTGGCCGCGCTGGACGCTCTCTCCTGAAGTCGAGCCAGCACGAAGCGTAGCCGTGTCAGTAACGGCCTCGACCAAGCGGTTATCGGCTTCAATCCGCGCAAGCGACAAGCGGCGTGTATGCCCCGCATTGGCCGTCGTTTCGGTAACCAGATGCGCAAGTCCGATGGCTGCGATGGAGAACACCAACAATGCCACAAGCACTTCCGCCAGGGTGAAGCCGCGTTCCGTCATCCCGCCTGCCCCGGCAAGTCGAAATCGCGTGTGCGCACCCCTTTTGAAAAACGCACATCCGGGCCAGAGACAATGCCTGAAGCATCCAGAACGATTTGCGGGAGCGCCTCTTCCGCTTTCGGATCTGATTTTCCCAGCACACGGATGGTAACGCCATCAGGCATATGCCGGCTCACATCGCTCACCGGCACCCACCGGCCATTGACCCGGGTGTAAACCGTGTAGGCATTCGCTTCTATCCGGATGCCTTGCGCCTGTCCCCGGCTGATGGCCTGGTCCAGCGTGCGCATCATCACCTTTTCGAACTGGTCTGCTTCTGCATTCAAAGCATCAGGCCGTGATGGCATCACCATCACCACCAGGGCGCTGGCGAGCGCCATGATGAACAGGGCGACCATGATCTCTACAAGAGAGAAGCCGCCATCCCGATGCATGATGCTGTTCAATGAACCCGCCTATTCCCAGTTACCGATATCGTCAGCCGTCCCGGCCTTACCGTCCGGGCCAGAGGAATAGAGATCGTATGCCCCGCCGGAGCGGACACCCGGCACAACATACTGATAGGGATTGCCCCATGGGTCATCGCGCAGCCGTTTGACATAGCCGCCCGGCCGGTAAGTCGCGATATCCGCGCCCGCTGGCGGCGTTTTCAGCGCGGCCAGTCCGGCCTCGGCGCTCGGATAGGCGTACATATCGAGGCTGTACATTTCGAGCGCGCTTTCGAAGGCGGCGATATCGGCACGCACCTTACCGACGCGCGATTGCTCCCCGACAGGGGCAACATTGATGATCACCAGGGTCGCGAGCAGACCCATAATGAAGATGACGACCATCAGCTCCACCAGGGAAAATCCAGCGTCCTTGCGGCGGGGTTTGAAAATCTTCCTGACTGGCATCATGACTTTGTCTCCTATGACATGGCGAGCGTGTTGAGTTGGAGGATCGGTAGCATGATCGACATCACGATCAGCCCGACAATTCCGCCCATCAGCACGATTATAAGCGGTTCGGCGAGCGCCAGAAGCGCTGCTGACCCCGTTTCGAACTCTGTATCGAGAAAATCTGCCGCCCGGTTCATCATCCCGGACACGTCGCGGCCAACCTCACCGCTGGTGACCATGTGAACCATCATCGGCGGAAAGACTCCTGTGGCGGCCAAGGCACCGGACAGGGAGCCCCCTTCCCGAACCCGTTCGGCAATGAAATCGGTCGCATCCGCGATCACCATATTGTTGGCCGCGCCCTTTGCCCCCTCAAGCGCTTCGAGCACTGTGGCCCCGGAGGCGGACAAGGTCGCAAAAACGCGGGCAAACCGTGCGGCAGCAACGATGCGGGTCTGAGGCCCGATCAATGGCAGTCGCAACACGAACCGGTCGAGGCTGCGGCGCATGGCCGGTTGGCGCAGAAGGCGGACACCAAGAAAGATCAGGGCCGCAAGGACAAGCACGATCAGAATGCCGTACTCCCGCACGCCATTGGACAGTCCGATCACAATCCGCGTAAGCAACGGCAACCGCGCGTCAAACAGATCAAACTGTTCCACAAGGCGGGGCACGACGACGACCATGAGCGCGATCACCATACCCATCGCCATGACCGTCAGAAGGGCCGGATAGATCAGCGCCGCACGGACTTTCTGCCTTAACTGGTAGCTTCGCTCCAGATAGGTCGCGAGGCGCTCCATGATGTCACCCAGCTTGCCGGACATTTCACCCGCCGCCGTCACAGCGCGCACAAGTGGCGGGAAGGCATCCGGCGCCAATGCCATCGCATCCGACAAGCGGGCGCCTTCAACAACATCCGCCCTGACCGTGTGAACCGCTTTTTGCACGCTCACCGGATTTTCGCTGCCCGCACATGCCCCAAGCGCTTGCTCCACGGCAAGACCGGACTTGAGCAGCACAGACAATTGCCGGACGAGCAGCACACGTTGCTTGTCGCTCAACCGCCTGCGGCGGAGGGTGGTCTTTGACTGCTTCTCCGCAACAGGGTCCACATTGAGGACCATAAGCTCCCGCAGGCGAAGTTCCTTGCGGGCGGACCGCGCGCTGTCTGCCGAGATAATGCCCGAACGGCGTTTGCCGTCGGCATCAAGTGCAACATATTCGAAGGCGGCCATTACTGGCCTCCCTTGCGGCAGGCGCGCAGGACTTCTGCGACGCTGGTCTCTCCGGAGATCACATAACGGCGGGCATTATCGAGAAGGCGGTCATGGCGGGCGAATGCCGCCTGGTCGATAGCATCTTCAGATGCGCCTTCGCCCATCATGTTGCGGATATCCCGATCTGCAACCAGAAGCTCATAAACGCCCAGCCTGCCAGTGAACCCGGTTTGCCCGCAGGAAATGCAGCCCTGCGGGTCAAAGACCGTCAATTCAGTATCTCCAGGAAGGTCAAGCGCCTCACATTCCGTATGCGTCGCACTGCGCGATGTCTTGCAAACCGGACATAGCTTGCGGACCAGCCGCTGGGCCATGATGGCGCGCAGTGTTGAAGACAGCATGTAATCCTCGACACCCATGTCACGAAGACGCGTAATCGCCCCGGATGCGGAGTTGGTGTGCAGAGTAGACAGCGCGAGCCGGCCGGTCGATGCGAATTCGAAGGCCACTTCGGCCGTTTCGGAATCGCGGATCTCGCCAACCATCACCACATTGGGGTCTTGCCGCAGGATTGAGCGCAGCGTGGCCGCAAAGTTCAGACCGACCTTGTGGTCCATCTGTGTCTGGCTGATGCCTGGCAGGCCGTATTCGATCGGGTCTTCCAAAGTCATGATGTTGTCACGGCCCGTATTGAGCCGCGACAGAGCGGAATAAAGGGTCGTGGTCTTGCCGGACCCAACCGGGCCGGTCACCAGGATCACACCATTGGGCTGGCTCAGCGTTTCGGCAAAGCGCTGATACGTGTCCTCATCCATGCCGAGATCGGTCAGATTCAGCAGGGCATTCTTCGTATCCAGCAGTCGAAGAACAACGCGCTCGCCATAACGGGTGGGCAATGTCGCAACCCGCACATCAATGGATTTCCCGCCAGCCGACAGGGAAATGCGGCCGTCCTGCGGGAGGCGCTTCTCCGCAATGTCGAGCCGCGACATGACCTTGATGCGAGAGACGATCGGCGCCGCCAGTTTCCGCGGAGGCGTCAGAACCTCTACGAGGTCCCCGTCAATGCGATAGCGGATAGACAGCGTCTCTTCGAACGGGTCGATATGAATATCGGAAGCGCGTTGTTTCGTTGCCTCATGGATCAGGCCGTTGATCAACCGGATCACCGGTGCATCATCCTGACCATCCAGCAGGTCTGCCGCCTTGGGCAGATCATCGATCAGACTTGCCAGGTCGCCACGGGCATCCACAGCGGCATCGACGCTGTCGCCGGCGAGTGCATCCGCCGTAAAGACGTCCGCCAGCGTACGCTCATAGGAATCGCGATCAAGCGGCTCAAGCTCGAAGCTTGAACCAAGCGCCCGCCGCGCCTCCAGAAGAACCAACGGGTCAGCCCCGGCCCTCATGCCGAGCGTCAGCACATCCCGTCCAGGCAAGACAACAACCCCCTTGTCCTTCGCGAAGGCATAAGTGAATTGCTGGATGACAGGCACAGTGGTCATTGCGGAGGCGGGCTCCCCAGAACCTGACTGACAAAGCGGTCGAGAGACTCCCCGCTGTCGCCTTCTCCCGTCCACAGTTCCTGCGCACGCAGGTAGCGGAACGAGCGCGACGTCGCCGCGCGGGCATCGGAACGATTACGGACGATTGTTGGACGGATGAAGACCATGAGATTGGTACGGCCAAGCCCTTTTCCTTCTGACCGGAACAGCCGCCCGGCCACAGGAATATCGCCCAGCACCGGCACTTTCTCGTTCGTGACGCTTTCTGTTTGCTCAACCAGGCCGCCCAGGACGATTATTTCGCCATTGTCTGCGATGACGCTGGTACTGATCTTACGTGTATTGAAGATGAGATCCGTGCTGGACCCGCTCGTGATCGCCTGCGCGATGTTGGAAACTTCCTGCGTGATATCGAGATGGATGGTGTCGTCGTTTGAAATCCGGGGCGTCACGTCCAGGCTTACGCCGACATCCTTGCGCTCAACCGTACGGAACGGATTTGAGTTTGCATTGCCCAGCACCTCTCCCGTCGCGACAGGCACTTCCTGGCCGACAAGGAGCGACGACGTTCCATTGTCGAGCGTCATATTGAAAGGCTTGGACAGGATGCGGGACTGCGTATCGTTCTCCACAGCCGTCAGGATGGCCCCGAACAACGTGTCTCCGTCCTGACCTCCAACGCCTACGCTGAGCCCTGACAATCCGAGCAGAGAATTCACGGCCGCTTCGGCAAAAGGATTGGTATCGGCCGTGCCTGTATTGAAGGGCGTGTTGGAGCTGAGCGCGCCCGCGAGCGCCAGCATGCTGGGGGCAGACCGCGAATAGTTTGTCGAAACGAACGGCACGGTCGAGTCATTCGTACCCGACACGAGGAACTGCAACCCGAGTTCCCGCGCCGTATCATCAGACATCTCAACGATGATCGCCTCGACCAGAACCTGAGACCGGCGCCGGTCAAGATCGGTCACAATCCGTTCGAGGGCCGTCAGAGTTTCTGCCGGGGCACTGATGACCAGGGAATTTGTCGCTTCGTGCTGCGCAATTGTTGTCGAAGCGTCCGTTTCTCCGCCGGCCGCACGTCGGGCATCCATCGCTCCCGCCATCTGCTGCAGCACTGGCACGAGATCCACCGCGTTGGCATTGTTCAACGGAATGACCCGGAGCGTGTCTTCTGTCCGGTCATGCGAATCCAGTTCCTGGCTGACTTCGACCGCCCGGCGCACAAGCGATTCATCCCCCTTCAGGACAATTGCATTGCCGGTATCCGATGCGACCGCCCGGAAATTCACCGAATAGGAATTCTCACCCGGCGGCACCGACAGGTTCGTCAGGATCTCTGCCATTTCCCGGGCCGGTATGTTCTTCAGACTGATCGTTTGGGTCACCGAAGGGTCAGAGTCGATTTGCTTCAGCATCGCGCGCAGACGCGGCAGGTTCGACGCATAGTCGACGACGACCAGCGTATTCGAGGCATTGTTCGCAACGACCTGTCCCTGCTCGGCAATCAGCGGCTTGATGACCGCGGCCACATCCCGTGCCGAAGAGTGCTTCAGCGCAAAGATCTCGGTCGTGAATATATTGCCATCGCCCACCGAGGTGCTGGCATCAGATACGGCCTGGCGCTCCGGAACGATGCGGTACGTTGACCGTCCGGCCGGAACGGCCGTGAATCCGTGAACGCGCAGGGCGGCAAGAAAAACATCGAACACCTGATCGCGCGTCAGGGGCGTCGACGAGGAGACCGTGACGCGTTTCGTGCGCGCATCCGGATGAACGATGAACGTGTAGCCGGTGACAGTCGAAACATCCGCGATCAGCGCAGGCAGTTCGACATCATCAAAATTCATGATGTGGCGCGACGGTTCCGGACTGCTTTCACCAGCCTGGGCAAATGCACTTGGCGCAGTCGCGGCCAGCAGCGCGGCAGAGAGGACGGATTTGAGTTTCATGAGCTACGGATTCTCCGGCAGCGTGAATATCTGATCGACCTGGCGGCCATCGCGATCAATTCTGAGGCGGACTTTGCGGGATGAAGACAGTTTCATTGCGAGTTCACCCGGTCCGACCGAACCGATTGAGACCCCATCGACGGACAGGATGATGTCGCCGGGCCGCAACCCGGAACGTTCAAGCAGCGCCGGATTGCCCCGGCTGCTGATTTGATATCCGATAAAATCCTGTCCACGATGGACAGGATCAATCATGAGATTGGCTAGGAAGTCTGTGGCCGTCGTGCTGATCAGGTCATCGCTACTGGCAGAACGGGTGCCTGAAACTCTCGCTCCGGCGTCCTCGGGTGAGGAGAGCACGGACAGCCTGTCTGCTCCACTCGACATCAGCAGGGCCTCAATCTGGCTATCCTTGCGCAAGGTCACGCGATCCCCATAAACCCGGTCCAGCACCACCCCATCCAGAATGGTTTCACCAGGTGCAAAAGTGTTCAGCCGGTTATCCGGCATTACGATCATCGCAACACCTGTGCCATCTGCAGACGCGCGGACGCCTTTCAGAACCAGATTGAGCTTCGTTTCAGGCGCTTCCTGTACCAGATCGGCCACCTCGCCTCCCCGGCTGAAGGGATCAAGGGTCGTCAGCAGGGACATGTCACCCGTCAGTACCGGTGACGTGCCACTTGGAGACTGACGAAAAACCTCCCCCATCGGTTGCACGCCCATGACGGCGCCGCCCGGTTCGATGACGATCCAGGCAAGGCGCGCCAGCAGGACGGCGATCGCGGCCACCAGACAGATTTCAGCGACGCGAATAAGCGGGCCGGCACTGCGCAGAAGCAGACGCCCGAAATCGGCCACAGACACTCCTGTCCGATCACCAAAACCAGCAATCTCACTCAACTTCCACGTCCTTTCACCCATAATCCGCCTGAGTGTGAATGAGCCACACCGCACGGACCAGGAACCTGCATTCTACAGGCTTCACTACCAAGATGAACGTCCTGACTCCCATAACGGGACTTCCGCTCAACCTTCAGGAGAGTCACTCGACATCTTTGGCAGAAAACCGATGCAATGCGCCGGGTGTATCCCAAACGCAAACTCTCACTGCATACTTCTTGCCACCTGGTCGATGACGGCAGATCGCCTGACATTCTCACGTCTGCGATGCACCGGACGAAGTTGAAACCAGGCCTGTTGCCGAAGGACCACCTTCAGGTGGTTGGTTTACATGAGATATTTCGTACTTTTGTGACGCAAGTTACAGATATTTATGAGAAAATTGCAGTTTCCTCAATTAACCAGAAAATTCTGCCGCCGCAGCTCCGGATCACCGCGGCGGCAAAGGGATCAGAAGCGCAGCGTCAGGCTGGCGGAAAGGCTCCGGCCCCGTTTGTAAGTATTAAATTCCGTCCGGCCGAGATCATTGTCGTTCAACTGATACTCCTCATGCGCCTCGTCCAGCAGATTACGACCGCTCAGACCGAGCGTGAAATCCCGGCCTGCCACGGTGAAATCGCGACGATAGACCAGGTCCAGCTGGACCCCCGGGTTTTCGATGATGTCCGGCAGCTCGGCGCCCGGCTGGTCGAGCCCGCGTTGCAGAATACGTTCATCCACCCAGCCAAGAAGAAGCGTCATCTGCTCAACATCGCTTTCCCAGCCGAATTGGAGGTTCGCAATGTTCTTCGGCGTCCCCTGTAGCGATGATCCATCGAGGCCGTACAGGGAAGCATCCCTCAGCGAACGGGAGATCGGATCAAAGACCTGATCGCCTTCATCGGCCTGCACCTCTGACGAGGTATAGGTGTAGTTTGCAGAGAACAGCCATTCCCGGTCGTTAAACCATGGGTTCGAGATCGGCATGTCGAAACGTGTCCGGTATTCAAATTCGGCACCTGACAGGACAGCCTTCGGCGAGTTGATGAAGGTCGTTTCGAAGACGAAGGTCGAGGTTGAGAACTGGACCTCTTCAATCGGGTTTTTGATTTCCTTGTGGAAGGCACCGATGGTGATGAACTCATTCCGGCCCATGTAATATTCAAGGCGCGCGTCATAGTTCGTCAGTTCACTGTCCACGAGACCGCTATTGCCTCGGTACGAGCGCTCGGTTTCCGGGTCGAAATAATTCGACAGAGCAAGTTCGCGGAACTGCGGACGGGCAATCGTCTGCGAATAGCCGAGGCGCATCTGAAGATCGTCCGCGAAGTTCCACGTAAACGTGGCAGACGGCAAAATGTAATCATTGTCGAGATTCACGTCCCCGGCACCCGGGTTCCCGAAGCGGTCAAACGTCCGGACAGTTTCTTCCGCGGTTTCATAACGCGCGCCGAGCGTGGTGCGGATGAAGGGGAACAGTTCCAGATCGGCCTGTACATAGCCAGCCATGATATCAAGACCTGCCGTATAGGAGTCGTTCGGCGTCGTAACTTCCTGCAGGACGAAACGGGCCGGATCGATATTGTCCGGAGAAAACAGGTAATCCGGGCGCGCAATCTGCACGTCTTGCGGTAAGGAGTTGCCGCCTGCAAACCGGAACGCCAGGAACTGATAATCACGATCCGTTTTCGATGAATCGAATCCGCCTGAGATGATCGCCTCGCGTGTGCCGTCAATCGTCGTTTCATACTTCAGATCGGCGCCAAAACTGACATTGTCGTCGGTAAGCTCGGAGAAACGGATGTCGTAGCTGTTGGCAACAGAATACAGGATGTTTCCTTCGCCATCGATGAAGCGGCGAAGAGACCGTTCATAAGGCGCATCCCGCGTCGATTGCGCCATCGATCCGCGCCAGGACAAGGTCAGATCACCAATATAGTGTTCCCCCCGAAGCTGGCCGAATGTCAGGCCACGCTCAAACCAGCCAGAGGATTCATCGTGCACGAGGCCCGTGCTGCCCTGAGCGTTGAAGTCTTTGCCTTCATCGATCTGGGCTTCTTTGGACGTCGAGTGGACATAGAACAGGGTTCCCTGCACTTCCCCTTCTGCCCATTCGACCGTCGCAGAACCAAGTGCGTTGAGCGTTGCCGTCAGGTTCGTCTGAAGTGACTTGAAATCCGATCCCAGAACGGAGCCCTGAACGTACTGGCGAACCGCGTCTTTCGTTTGCCATTCCTGATCATAGCCGGCGACACCGACCAGACCGATCTCAAAGTCACCTTTGTCGAAGGACATGCCGCCATCGACCGATCCTTCAAAATTCGGTCCGAGATCGCCATTCTGGATCACCGAGAGGGGCGAGTTCACAAGGCTTTCGCCGACCGCTTCAACTTCATCAGGCGTGTAGCTGTTCAGAGATTTATCGGAGGCAAGAACGGCCCCGAGCGGGCCAGGAATGTCCCGCAGGCCATCATCGAAACCAAGCCAGTCATAATCGCCGCCGTGGACGTAAATACCTTCTTTCCCTGACGTCGCAGTATTCCAGTTTGCGCCAACCTTGACGTTCAGGAAATTCTCCCGCGGCATCCGCAGAGTTTTCAGGTCGATCAGACCACCGCCGAATTCGCCGGGGTATTGAACCGAGAAGGTTTTCTGAACTGCGGCACCATCAAGGACATTTGACGGGAACAGGTCCAGCGGGACGGTGCGGCGCAGTGGCTCCGGGCTTGGCAGCGGCGAACCGTTCAGAAGTGCCGCCGAGTAGCGGTCACCAAGACCACGAACATAGGCGAACTTTCCGGAAACCACGCTGAGGCCGCTGAGGCGTGTCAGAGCCAGAGCGGCGTTGGTGTCACCCTGACGGGCAAGGTCTTCCGCCCCAAGAAAGCTGGCGACCTGTGATGTTTCGCGCTGCGGCGCGGGAATAAACTCTCCCCGGATGACGACCGTTTCCAGTTGGCGCGCTTCCTCGGGTTGTTCGGTTTCAGTGTTTTCCTGAGCGACAGCCGGCGTTGCGAGAATGAGTGCCAGCGCCGTTGTCGACAGGATCGATTTTGAGATGTGATGGAATTTCATCTTCCTGGACCTTTGTTACCTGCGGCACCGGCCCGGCTTCGGTTTGCTTTCGCATCGTGCTCGGGCCGCAATAAAATCATAAGTGGCGGGCGCCGAAGCGCCCGCCGTATGGATTGCCGGATCAGCAAGGATCGCTGGCTTCAAGGCCGCATGACCAGCCCTGCCACCAGGTGTCCTGGGCGTTTTCAACGGCGCCGATATAATCCACGGCATCGAAGAACGGAGACACTATGGATGGGTCCACTGCGGTTACAGCCGCTTCGGCCGAACCGTTGATGAATGTCGAGGTCAGTGTGCTTGCGACATTGGTTGAGTTGTTCGCATCGGCATCGACAGCCCCCTGGGCCGCGGCAGGATCTTCGTCTTCCCCTGTCACTGCGAGACCGCCGGTACAGTCGAACAGAACCGAGCTGAACTTTGGATCTGCACCTTCCTGATAGCCGGCGACCGCATTACCTGCGCTATCCTGAAAGCGGATGCATTCCTTGCCGTAGTTCACGACACCATTCAGATAGTAGCCGATGGTTCCGGTATTGAGACGGAAGGCATTCGTCCGGTCCCCAACAAAAGTGAAGTTGGAGATGATCGGGTTGGACTGAGGCGAGACATCTGCCGAAACGCTCGACGCTTCGGTGATATTGTCGCCGCCTCCAGGACGCTGAACCACGATCGCATACTGGATGTGACCACTGTAGCCGTTATCCGTATCGATTGAATCATCATCGTTACCGGTCAGGACGAGGTGTTTGATATTTACACCGCCGCCAAAGAACTCGACACCATCGTCCGAGTTGTTGTGGACCTGAACATAATTCACCTCGGTGCCCGTACCGATACCGGCAAATGTGATGCCGTTAAGCTCATTTCCGCTCGTATCAATCGCGTAACCGGCGTGCTTCACCAGGGTGTAAGACAGTCGACCACTGCTATCGCCAGCATCGGCACCGCCATAAACGGCTTCCGGGTTGGTCACACCTTCGACGATGTTTTCACACTGAGCCGTGGCCGGCGTCACCTTATCCTTACAGCGGTTGATCGGCGCCTGACCCAGAAGGACAAGACCGCCCCACTCGCCAATTGCGTTCTCCGGATCAATCTGGCTGTCTGTCACGTCAGCCTCTGAGGTGAAGACAACCGGGCTCGCAGCAGTCCCGTTCGAGAAAATCTGTGAACCGCGGTTCACAACGACATAGTCGTCCCCCGCGCTACCAAAGAGCGTCACGCCCGATTCGATGGTCAGTGATGCCGGAACACCGCCGGCCAGATTTCCATCAGCCCCCGTATCGACACCGACATCCACGCGGCCGGAAATTTCGTAGTAATTGCCGCGGGTCAGGCGGATGTCCGAACTGATCTGACCTGACAGGCGGCAAACCGTCGTACCCTGAATGTCGAAGCCGGAATCGGTCGTACCGGTCGGGCAAGTCGGCTCCGGGAACAGGGCGAATGTCCAGCCTGCAGCCCAGTTGTTCGTCACGGTTTCGGTCGGACCGAACGCACCGATATAAGTGGTTGGCTCGAAGAAGCTCGACAGCGTCGTTGCATCAAACGGTGTGACGGCAAGCTCATTCGGCCCTGGGAACAGAACCGACGCGAGCGAGTTGCTACCAAGCGTATTGTTGCTATCTGCGGCAACCGCACCCTGCGCAGCCGCAGTGTCAGAGTTCGATGTTGCCAGTCCGCCGTCACAGTCGAACAGCACCGAGTTGAAGCCCGGGTCCGACCCTTCCTGATAACCCGGATTGCTGTCTCCGTTGCCGGCACTGGGCTCGTAACGGAAACATTCCTGACCATAATCCACAATGCCATTGACGTAACGGCCGATGGTGCCCGTGTTGAAACGGAAGGCATTCGTCCGGTTCCCGACAAAGGTAAAGTTGGCGATTGTCGGATTGGACTGAGGCGCGACGTCCGCCGAAACGCTGGAAGCTTCGGTAATATTGTCACCGCCGTTTTCGCGCTGAACCACAACGGCGTACTGAATATGGCCGCTGTAACCGTTGTCCGTGTCGATTGAGTCGTCATCATTGCCGGTCAGGACAAGGTACCTGATGTTCACATTACCGCCGAAGAACTCGACGCCGTCATCTGAGTTGTTGTGAACCTGGATGTTTTCAACGCGTGTTCCGCTGCCGATACCGGCAAACGTGATGCCGTTCAGCTCGTTGCCCTGCGTGTTGATCGCATAGCCGGCAAAGCGAACCTGCACATAGTTGAGAACACCGCTATTGTCGGTCGTGTCAGCACCGCCATAAACGGCTTCCGGGCTGGTCACGCCTTCGACGATGTTTTCACACTGAGCCGTGGCCGGCGTCACCTGATCCTTACAGCGGTTGATCGGTGCCTGCCCCAGAAGAACAAGACCGCCCCACTCGGAAATGGCATCACCGCCGAGGTCATTCGACGGATCAGCATCCGCCTGACGCTCAAGATCTTTGGCACTGGTGAAGATGATCGGCTGCGACGCCGTGCCGTCTGCCACAATCTGCGAACCGCGGTTGACCACGAGATAGTCAGACCCGGATTCCCCAAAAATGGTCACGCCCGGCTCAATGGTCATCACCGCAGGCTGGCTGCCGGAAATGTTGCCTTCAGCGCCAACATCAGTACCGACGTCAACACGGCCGCTCAGGCGATAGGCAATGCCGTCGACTTTCGACAGCGTGACATTGGTCAGATAGGCACCGGAGACATCACACGTCGTGAGGCCGCCAACCGGCGCGCCTTGTGTAAAGCCGGACGGGCAAGTCGCGCCCGAACCACCCGTGCCACCACCGGTCCCACCGGTGCTGCCGCCGGGAGGCGTGCCCGCATTGGTCGCGCCGGGCGATGAAATGCTGCTGCCTTGCGAGCAAGCCGCCGCAAGAACAATCGCAGCAACCGCCACGCTCCGCGCCATCGCGCTTTTGAAAGTATCTTTAAAACTCATTGTCGTCATCTTCCCCTGTGTGCTCCAGAACAGACGCATTTCGGAAAGATCCATGCGAGCAAACGGCAATTCGTGACTCGGCCCCGCGATCTCCCACGGGCCTTATTGCAGCGCTTCAAGACGCTTTCGAAACTGATTTGCAAACTTTATATGACGCCCGCCCCCGACCGGGTCTGCGCCAGCGCACCGCATCAGCTTTGGCCAAATTTCGTTTTGTTTTTATAGGATATTTTCAGGTGCCTCGAACGCAAAGCCAGGTACAGACATTCGCTACCTGGTCAGCAATCCGACGGGCACTTCCAGCGCTTCTGCCAATCGTTTGGCAGTTTTCAAACCGAACGGCATGCCACGCTCCATGGCCGAAATATGGTTTGCACGGATCCCGCACCTGGCACTCAGTTCCTTCTGAGTCATGAGGCGGTATTGGCGCAGGGCGCGGATGGGATGGTCTCCCAATTCAATCTGCCTGAGCACTTCTTCAGGAACGTCAGGCTGAACCATTTGCGACGCAGAGGCCTGCTTTGCCTCAAGTTCGTCAATCCGCTTCTCAAGGGTCTTCACCAGATTCTCGAGATCGAGGATCTTGAGTTCCAGCGAATATACGAATTGGTCATCGCGCGGCATCGGTTCTTCCCAGCTTGTACTGGCACACCTAGAGCCCCACGCCGAAAGTTTCGTGTCAGATGTATGAATGTTCCAAGACGGTGGGGCGGGCCGTCATCCCGCCGCTCCGGATCGGTCAAAAGCTGCCCACGCCAGACGGCGCCCCGATCAGGGACTTTCCCGCTCTCAGCAGAATATCTGGCAATTACAGACACGTAACAGGATTGACAGACGCAGACGCCGATCCTAAATAACTGACCGGTCAGTTATTTGTGAGACCCAGATGGCGAGAGCAAGAACCGAAGAAGCGAAAGATGAACGCCGTCAGGCGCTCCTCGCGGCTGCGCTGGATGAGTTCTTCGAAAAAGGGTTCGCCGCGACCCGGATGGACGACATTGCCCGACGCGCCGGCTTGTCCAAGGGGGCGCTCTATCTCTATTTCGATTCAAAAGAGGCGATGTTTGGGGCACTGGTTGTGTCCCTTGCCACGCCCAATCTGGAGATCATCAAACGGATTACAGAACAGGCCGCCTCCCTGAAAGAGGCCCTTCACGGCATTCGAGAGTTCGCGCCTTTTGTGATCCGCCAGACGGACATGCCCCGGCTGATAAAAGTCCTGGTCGGAGATAGCCAGCTGTTCCCGGAGTTGGTGCAGACTTACCGGCATGACCTGATTGAGCGGGTTCTATCCATGATCGCCGCGCTTCTGCAGCGGGCGGATGAAGCCGGTGAAGCGAAAATCGAAAATCCACAACTGACCGCGCGCCTGATCATGGCTCCCATCATTTTCAGCGCCCTGTGGCAGGCCGTGTTCAACCAGACATCCGAGGCGGAAGTCGATCTAGACCAGCTCTTCGCGATCCACGAGCAAATGATGCTCAACGCCCTTCAGATCGGAACCACATCATGAAACATGCTTTTGAGATCCGCGCCCTCATCGCCGGTTTCCTGCTGGCAGGGATTGCCGGCTGCGGCCAGCAGGATGAACCCGTCCACCTCGGCTATATCGAAGCGGACTGGACTTATGTGGCCGCGCCGGCCGCCGGCCGCGTGGTCGAGCAACCCGTCAGGGAGGGCGACCGCGTCGAACAGGGCGACTTCCTGTTCCGTCTCGACAGCACCGCAGAAGAGGCCGCTGTCTCGGAGGCGAACTCCAGACTGAACCAGGCAATGGCGCAGGCAGATAACCTCAGCACCGGCGCACGGCCGCCTGAGATGAAGCGCCTGGAAGCGCAATTATCTTCCGCGAAAGCCCGCCTCGCAAAGGCCACGAGCGAGCGCGACCGGATCGTTCCCCTCGTTGAACAGGGCTACGCCCCCAAATCCCAGCGCGATACGGTGGAAGCAGAATTCGATGCCGCCACAGCCGCAGTTCACGCTGCCGAGCAGGACCTGAAAGTCGCCGCCCTGCCCGCCCGGAATGCCACCCGCGATGCAGCCCAGGCCGCAACGCAGTCTGCAGAAGCGGCCAAGGCAGCGGCTGAATACCGCCTGCAGGAACGGCGCACCGTCGCGCCCGACAGCGGCAGGATCGAAGAAGTCTTTTTCCGCAAGGGAGAGTTCGTAAATCCCGGAACGCCGATTATCGCCATCCTGCCGGATAATGGTCTCAAGGCCCGGTTCTATGTTCCGGAGACGGACCTTTCCAAGCTAAAAGTGGGTGAGACCGTTTCCGTTACCGCTGATGGCCTGCCGTCACCGGTCAAAGCGGAAATCACCTTTATCGCACACGAGGCAGAATTCGCACCGCCCGTGATCTATGCCCGCCACTCCCGCGAGAAGCTTGTCTTCATGGTCGAGGCCAGAGTGCCGCCAGATATTGGCCTGCACCCGGGCCTGCCGGTGGAGGTGAACTGGTAATGCCCGGCGACTACGCCATTGACGTGCACGGTCTGGTCAAACGCTTTGGCCGCAAAACGGCGGTTGCGGGCGTCGATATCCAGATGCCTCGCGGTGAGGTCTGGGGATTCCTCGGTCCCAACGGGTCTGGCAAGACGACCACGATCCGGATGATCTGCGGCCTCCTGACGGCGACTGAAGGGACAGGCCAGTGCCTGGGCTATGATATCCAGCGGGACGCGGCACGTATCCGCGAAATGACCGGATACATGACGCAGAAATTCTCCTTCTGGACCGACATGACAATCCGGGAAAACCTGGAATTCGTCGCGCGCCTCTACCGCCTGCCCCATACCAGACGGACAGTCGACGAGACGCTGGAAACGCTCGGACTGACCCACCGCCAGCACCAGCTGTCCGGCGCGTTGTCCGGCGGCTGGAAGCAACGTCTCGCCCTCGCCGCCGTCACCATGCACGGTCCGAAACTTCTTCTGCTGGACGAACCGACCGCTGGCGTCGACCCACAGGCCCGGCGCGATTTCTGGGACGAGATCCATCACCTCTCCCTGCAAGGCATGACGGTGCTGGTCTCCACCCACTACATGGACGAAGCGGAACGGTGCGACCGCATCGTCTATCTCGCCCATGGGAAAAAGATCGTCGAAGGCCGGGTGCCGGATGTGATCGAGCGGTCCGGCCTCCTCACCTTCCGCGGCGAAGGCGAGGGCGTGCGGCGCCTCGCGGACGAGATCAAGACCGAACCGGGCGTCGAACATGTCGCCTATTTCGGATCGGCGCTTCACGTCAGCGGGAAAAACCGCGGCGCCATTCAGGCGGCCCTCGACAAGCATCAGGCACCGGATGTCAGCTGGAGCGAAGTCCGCACCAATCTTGAAGACGCCTTCATCGCGCTCAGTGCTGAGGTGGGCGAAGACAAGCGGGTGCACGCATGAACAGTCTGCTGGGACCCTTCAGCCGCATCTGGGCGGTGTTCATGAAAGAAACGGTCCAGATCCGGCGCGACCGTCTGACCTTCGCCGTCATGTTCGGCATACCGATCATGCAGCTGATCCTGTTTGGCTATGCCATCAACATGAATCCGAAACACCTGCCCGCCGCGCTTCTGGTCGAGGAACAGACGCCCATCGTCCGCACGATGGTCGAGTCCCTCAGAACGTCTGATTATTATGATTTCGTGATGCAAACAGACGACCCGCGCAAGACGGGTGACCTGCTCGCCCGGGGCGAGGTGTCCTTCGTTGTTTCCGTTCCGGCAGGCTTCACCCGCAAGCTGGTGCGGGGCGAACGCCCGCAGATTCTGATCGAAGCAGATGCGACAGACCCCGCTGCCGCATCCGGCGCAGTTGCATTTGCTCAGACGATCCTGACCGATGGGCTCCGCCACGACCTGAAAGGGCCGCTGGCCCATCTTACGGCAGGGCAACCGCCTTTCGATCTGGTTGTCCACCAGATGTACAATCCTGAAGCCCAGACCAGCTACAATATCGTGCCCGGCCTGCTGGGCGTCATCCTGACCATGACGCTGGTGATGATCACGGCCATCGCGATGACGCGCGAGTCCGAACAGGGCACGATCGAGAACCTGCTCGCCATGCCGGTGAAACCGATGGAGGTCATGCTGGGCAAGATCATGCCCTATGTCGTGGTTGGCGCCGGGCAGACCCTTCTGATCTTACTCGCGGCACGGCTCCTGTTCGACGTGCCCTTCATCGGGAACCCATGGATCCTGTTCCTCGGTGTCTCCGTGTTCGTGCTGGCAAACCTTGCGCTTGGGTTCACCTTCTCGACCATCGCGCGCACCCAGATGCAGGCCATGCAGCTGACCTTCTTCTTCTTCCTGCCGTCGATCCTGCTTTCCGGCTTCATGTTCCCGTTCCGCGGCATGCCGGAATGGGCCCAGATCATCGGGGAAGGTCTGCCACTGACGCATTTCCTGCGCATCGTGCGCGGTGTGATGCTGAAAGACACCAGCCTGGCACAGCTTCAGAACCCGATCATCGCCTTGTGCATCTTCACTGCTGTAGCGGTCTCCATCGCCATGTTGCGCTATCGGCGAACGCTCGACTAGTCAGACGGATTAGCCTTTGTACGGATGAAGATTCCCATCCCGGCCGCGCAGGGCCCGGCCTTCAGGCGTCTCGATCACATCGGACAGCGCCGCATTGGCCTTGGATACCCCACCCGGGATATCGATCACATAGTGCGGCAGGGCGAGCCCTGACACGCGGTCTCTCAAAGCAGAGTACAGCGCCTGCCCCTCTTCCACGCTGACGCGGAAGTGCCCCGTTCCGGGCGCCATATCCGGGTGGTGCAGATAATAGGGTCGGATGCGCGCGGCCACGAGTGCCTGCATGAGCTCTGCCAGCGCCGCCACATTGTCATTCACCCCGCGCAGCAGCACAGACTGGGACACGAGCGGGAAACCGGCATCGGCAAGCCGCGCAGCCGCCGCCCGCGTTTCCGGTGCAAGCTCTTTCACATGATTGATGTGGATCGAGACATAGACCGCCTTGCCGTCCGCTTTCAGCGCTTCGGCAAACTCTGCCGTGATCCGCTCAGGATCGGCCACCGGCATCCGCGTGTGCCAGCGAATGACGTCAATATGGGGAATGGCGGCGATGGCCTGCGTCAACGCCCGCGCCCGCGCCGCGGACAGCATGAACGGATCCCCGCCGGTCAGGATCACTTCCCGGACACCCGGCTGGGCACGGATATAATCGAGCGCAGCCTCCAGCTCGGCAGAAGACAATGTCTCGCCGATCCCCGGCCCGATCATTTCACGCCGGAAGCAGAACCGGCAATAGACCGGGCAGACGGCGACCGGCTTCAGCAGCACCCGGTCCGGATAACGGTGCACCACGCCGCGCACAGGTGTATGCGCCTCATCGCCGATGGGATCGTTCAGCTCTTCCGGTGTCCGGATCATCTCATCCGGTTGGGGGACAAACATGCGTGCGATCGGGTCATCAGGGGCCGTCCGGTCGATCCGGTGAGCCAGGAAGGGTGTCACAGCAATGGCGTAGCGATCCGCAACCGGCGTGAGCGCCGCGGCATCCTCAGCGGAAATCAGGCTGGCGGCTTCCAGCGCCTGAAGCGTGTTCAGCGGCCGGCTCATGTCTCCACCGGCGTCCACTGGACATCCCGGATCGAGCGCGCCCCGGAGGCCAGCACGACGAGGCGGTCGAACCCGAGGGCAACGCCGCTTGCATCCGGCATGCTGCCCAGCGCCTCAAGGAAGTCCTCATCAATCGGATAGCGTTCGCCGTATATTTCCTGCTTCAGGTCCATGTCGGCCTCAAAACGCGTCCGCTGTTCGGCCGCATCGGTCAGTTCATGGAACCCGTTCGCCAATTCCACGCCGCAGGCATACAGCTCAAACCGCTCGGCAAACCGCAGATCGTCCGGACAGGCCCGGGCCAGTGCCGCCTCGCAGACCGGATAGCGGTGCAGGACGGTCAGGCGGTCGTCTCCCAGGGCGGGCTCGATCAGGGTCACCAGCACCGCGGAGAAAATATCCGACCATGAGGCACCGTCTGGCACGCCCACTCCGGCCCGGCGGGCAGCATCCAGAAATCCGTCCCGATCATCCAGTAGTCCGTTTAAGTCCGTTTTAGCATGCCTGTGGAACGCCTCAGTCAGCGTCAGGTAGTCCGGAGTCAGGCCCGGATCACAGGTCCGCCCGCGCCAGATGAGCGCTGGTTGGCCGGTCGCTGTCACGGCTTCGCGGCAAAGATCCACGGTATCCTGCATCACGGCGTGCAGGTCCGCGCCGGTGCGGTACCACTCCACCATGGTGAATTCGGGCGAATGCAACGGGCCACTCTCCCGGTTCCGGAAAACCCTTGAAAAATCGACGATTTTCTCTTCTCCAGCCGCCAACAGCTTCTTGCACGAGAACTCGGGCGAGGTGTGCAGGTAAAGCGGGCTGGCCTGCCCGTCATCCGTCCTGAATTCGGTCTCAAAAGCATGGAGATGGGTCTCGTTCCCCGGCGAAACCTGCAGGGCTGCGCACTCGACCTCCAGAAAGCCTTCCCGGGCGAACCAGTCCGACAGCGCCCGGCGCACCTGCCCCCGCTGCAACAGGAACGGACGGCGGTCCCTGTGCCGCGCCGGATGCCACCATTTCCTGTCAGTCATCTGTTCTGCCCAATGTCCGGAAACGTGGAAATATGTGAACCGGCGCTTGGCGAAACACGCAAGTGCCGGTATTGCGAACCCCGATCAGGCGCTCCGGAGCGGAGCGCTCTATAGCACCGGAGCCAGTCCGGGCAATTCGGGAACACATCATGGCCGTCGAAATCGCAGCAAACATCCGCCGGGGCAATATCATCGAGTACACCGACGGTCAGCTCTATTCCGTCCTCAAGGCGGATTCCTTCCGTCCCGGCAAGGGAACACCGACCACCACGATTGAAATGCGCCGCATTTCCGACGGGATCAAGATCGTCAACACCTACAAGACGACCGACAAGCTGGAAAAGGCCTTCGTCGAAGATATCGGCTACACCTACCTTTACCAGGACGGTGACAATTACGTCTTCATGCACCCGGAAACGTTTGAACAGGTCCACGTGGCCGGCACGATGCTGGGCGACAATGCCGCTTTCCTCCAGGAAAACATGGAAGTTAACCTGCAGATCTTCAATGACGTCCCCGTCTCAGCTACGCTGCCAGCACGCATCACCGCGACCATTTCGGAAACCGAACCGGTCGTGAAAGGCCAGACGGCCTCCAGTAGCTACAAGCCAGCCATTCTCGACAACGGCGTGCGCGTCATGGTGCCACCGCACATCGATGTCGGCACCCGCATCATCGTGAACACCGAAGACAACACATATCTGGAACGCGCGAAGGACTAAGTCAGTCCAGCACGTCAGTCAGATCAAGCAAGTGCCGGCCCCTGTGCCGGCACTTTTCGTTTGCGACCGGGGTCTGCCTGCGCGTGAGCTGAATTGACTCACGCGCGCAAAAAGAACAAAATAAGAACAAATGGACCTTGCAACCCTCAGATCCAAAGGGCTCATCCGCCCTGTTACGGCTGCTCCGGCACAGCCAGCGGCCTTCCCTTACGGGCTGGGCGTCCATGGCGTTCATGAGGTGGCAGAAACGGCGTATGGCCATTGGGCGGCGGTCACGGGCTTCATCCTGGCGATGACGCAGCCTTCCCGCAAGGGCGCCTGTCTGTGGGTCTGTCAGGCCAGTGCGTCCCGGGATGCCGGGCATATCCACGCCGGATCACTGCAGCAGATGACGGGCGGACGGGCCCCGCGTCTCTGCGTCATCGCCCGCAAGTCCGCTGAAGCCCTCTGGAGTGCCGAGGAAGGCATCATGTCGGGTGCCGTCAATCATGTCGTGGTCGAGCTTGAAGAGGCCGATTTCACCGCCACGCGGCGCCTCTCGCTGGCATCTGAAAAGCACGGAGTCCCGGTCACGCTCCTGTTGCCACACACCTGCAGCGGGGCAACGGCCGCCAGCACCCGCTGGCGGGTCGGGACGCAAGTTTCGGCAATGAACCGTCACAATCCCCGCGCGCCCGGCCAGCCGCGCTATCGCGCCGTCCTGGAACGCTGCCGGACTGCACCTGCAGCGGTGGGGCGGGCTTTTGATCTTGAGTGGAACGATGAGACGCTATCTCTCCATATGGTTTCCGGAATGGCCGCTGGACCGGCTGCGCCGCGCCCGGCGCCGTCCTTCGTCACAAGGCAGGGACACCATCGCAAGGCCGGCTGAGCCACAAGCCTTTGTTCTCCATGAGAAATCCACGCATGGGCTGGCCGTGGCAGCGGCGAATGCGCCAGCCATGGCCATCGGCATCCATGCCGGGCTCAGCCTGAAGGATGCCCGCAGCGCCCTGCCGGGCCTCATGACCGAACAGATCGACCGGGAGAGCGATGCAACAGCCCTGTTGGCCCTTGCCGACTGGATGGTGCGCTTCTCTCCCCTCGTGTGCACGGATGGCATCGACGGGCTGTTGCTGGAAACGACCGGCTGCGACCACCTCTTCGGTGGGGAAGCCGGTATGGCGGCGGCCTTGTCGGCGCGGGTTGCGCAGGCGGGATATGGCCATCGCCTCGCCTTTGCGGGGACGCCCGGCGCCGCCTGGGCGCTGGCCCGGACAGAGGCGGAGGATGGGGCACCGGTGATCCTGCCGCCGGGGGCGGAGCGGCAGGGTCTGGCGGCGCTGCCGGTGCGGGCGTTGCGGCTGTCGGGACCTGTGCAGACCCTGCTGCGCCGCTTTGGCCTGACGCGGATCGGACAGCTCTACAACATTGATCGCAAAGCACTTTCCCGGCGCTTCCAGTCCCGCGAGGCGGTGGAGGCGGTGATGCTGCGGCTGGATCAGGCGCTGGGGGTGCGGGCCGAGCCGTTCGCGCCGCTGCGCCCGCCGCCGGACTATGCCGCCCGCCTGCCCTGCCCGGAACCGCTGAGCGACAGTGCCGGCATCAGCGAGGGGCTTGCCCGCCTGACCGAGGAGCTGTGCGCGCGCCTGTCGGCGCATGGGCTTGGCGCGCAAGGCTTTGTTTTTCATGTATTTCGCTCGGATGGCGAGACGCGCAGCCTGACCGTCAACATGGCCCGGCCCGTGCGCAAGCCAGCCCACATCCTGCGCCTTTTCCGGGAACGGCTGGACCGGATCGACCCCGGTTTCGGCATCGACCTCCTGCTGCTTGAGGCCCTGCGAACGGCCCCCATGGAGGCTGGCAGCCAGCCATTATCCACTGATCTTGCCATGACTATAACGGACTTAGAGCTGCTTTCCGCGCTCTCTGACCGGATCCAGGCACGACTAGGCGAGGGCCGCGTCATGATCATCCAGCCGGAGGCCCGCCATCCCCCGGACAAGGCCGAGCGGCACGTGCCCTTCTCCGGCCAGTTGCCCGAGGAAACACCGCCGCCACCCGACACGCTGCCGGGCCTGCGCCCCATCCGCATGCTGGACCGGCCCGAACCGATCGACGCGGTCGCCGAAGTGCCGGACGGCCCCCCGCTGCGCTTCGTCTGGCGCCGGGTGGTGCGGCGTGTGGTGAAAGCCGACGGCCCGGAACGGATCGCGCCGGAATGGTGGACCTATCTGCCCCCGGCTGACGGCGGGTCCCCCCCGGCCCTGCCCCGCGCGCGGGACTATTACCGTGTCGAGGACGAGCACGGCCACCGCTACTGGATCTTCCGTGAGGGACTTTATGATGACGGGCGCGGCAACCAGCCCGAATGGTTCCTGCAGGGGCTGCTGGCATGAGTGGTTTCGCCGAACTCGCCGTGACGACCAACTTCTCCTTCCTGCGGGGCGCGAGCCACGGGGCCGAACTGGTGCAGCGGGCGGCGGAGCTGGGCCTCTCTGCCATCGGCGTCGCGGACCACAACACGCTGGCCGGGGTCGTCCGGGCGCACACGGCAGCAAAGGAGGCCGGGCTGAAGCTGCTGGTCGGGGCGCGGCTGGTGCCGCTGGAGGGGCCGGAGATCCTCGCCTACCCGATGGACCGGGCTGCCTATGGCCGGCTGTCGCGCCTTCTGTCGGACGGCAAGATGAAGCCGGATGTGCCGAAGGGCGAATGCCACCTGACGCTGGCGGACATCCTCACCGCCAGTAAGGATCAGGCTCTGATCGTCATGCCGCCAGCCGTTCCGCCCACCGGGTTTGCGGACACGCTGCGCGACATCGCCAACGCCGCGCCGGGCCGCACCTGGCTTGCCGCGCGCTACACCTATTCCGGCCGCAACCGGGAGCGCATCGCCCGGCTGGAGGAAATCGCCGCCTCTGCAGGCGTCCCGCTGGTGGCGACGAATGACGTGCTTTACCACACACCGGAGCGCCGCCCCCTTCAGGATGTGCTGACCTGCATCCGCGAACACTGCACCCTTGAGACGGCGGGCTACCGTCTGGAAGCGAACGCCGAGCGGCACCTGAAAAGCCCGGCCGAAATGACCCGCCTGTTCCAGGGGTTCGAAGCGGCGGTGGCGCAGACAGAGGTCATCGCCGCACGCTGCCAGTTCAGCCTGGATGAACTGGCGTATGAATATCCGGACGAACCGGTCCCCTCCGGGGCAACACCGCAAAGCCACCTGACAAAGCTCACATGGCAAGGCGCGGCCAACCGCTATCCGGACGGTATTCCGGAACAGGTCTCCCGGCAGCTGGAAGAAGAGCTCGCCCTGATCGAGGAGCTGTCCTACGCGCCCTACTTCCTGACCGTACACGACATCGTCGCCTGGGCGCGCAGCAAGGGCATCCTGTGCCAGGGGCGCGGCTCTGCGGCGAACTCCGCCGTCTGCTACTGCCTCGGCATTACCAGCGTCGACCCGACCCTGACCAAGCTGTTGTTCGCGCGCTTCCTGTCGCGGGAACGGAGAGAGCCGCCGGACATCGATGTCGACTTCGAACATGAACGCCGCGAGGAAGTCATCCAGTATGTCTACGGACGGTATGGCCGGCACCGCGCCGCCCTGACGGCGACGGTGATTTCCTACCGGTCCCGCTCCGCCGTGCGGGAAGTCTGCAAGGTGCTTGGCCTCAGCGAGGATATTTCAAGCGCACTGGCCAATGGCGTCTGGGGCAGCTGGAACGATGCCATGCCGGACAAGCGCATCGTCGAGGCGGGGTTGGACCCGCGCAGCCCGCTGATCCGCCGCGCCATCCTGCTGACCCGCCAGCTGATCGGCTTCCCGCGTCACCTGTCCCAGCATGTCGGCGGTTTCGTTCTGACACAGGGGCCCCTCACCGAAACCGTGCCCATCGGCAATGCCGCCATGGACAAGCGCACCTTCATCGAATGGGACAAGGACGACATCAACGCGCTGGGTATCATGAAAGTAGATGTGCTGGCGCTGGGCATGCTGACCTGTATCCGCAAGGCCTTCGACATGCTGGAAAGCCACAAGGGCATCCGCCACACGCTGGCCAGCATCCCGCCCGACGATGCGCCGACCTATGACATGTTGTGCCGGGCCGACAGTGTCGGCGTGTTCCAGGTGGAAAGCCGCGCGCAGATGGCCATGCTGCCGCGCCTGCGCCCACGCGTCTTCTATGATCTCGTGATCGAAGTCGCCATCGTCCGCCCCGGTCCGATCCAGGGCAATATGGTGCACCCCTATCTGCGCCGCCGGAACGGCACGGAACCCGTGCGCTTTCCCAGCCCCGCCCCGGAACATGGCCCGCCGGATGAACTGGAACAGATCCTGGCGCGCACCAAGGGCGTGCCCCTGTTCCAGGAACAGGCGATGCAGATCGCCATCGATGCCGCAAAGTTCACGCCGGACGAAGCCAACGGCCTGCGGCGCGCGATGGCGACCTTCCGCCACCTCGGCACGATCCAGAATTATGAGGAGATGCTGGTCTCCCGCCTGATCGGACGGGGCTATGACCCGGTGTTTGCCCGGTCCTGCTATGAGCAGATCAAGGGCTTTGGTGAGTACGGCTTTCCGGAGAGCCATGCGGCCTCCTTCGCCCTGCTCGTTTACGTGTCCTCCTGGCTGAAATGTCACCATCCGGACATTTTCTGCGCCGCCATCCTGAACAGCCAGCCCATGGGGTTCTACGCCCCGGCCCAGCTGGCGCGGGATGCACAGGAGCATGGCGTCGAAATCCGCCCGGTGGATGTGAACCATTCCGACTGGGACAATACGCTGGAACCGGCAGACGATGAGTCCGGCCTGTTCGCGGTGCGCCTCGGCTTCCGGCAGGTCGACGGGCTGAAACAGGCCGACATGGAACAACTGATGGTGCACCGGGCCGGCGGCTATGACAGCCCGGACGCCCTGACCCGCCGGGCGCGGCTGACCCGCGCCGTGCTGGAACGGCTGGCGGCGGCGGATGCATTTCGCTCCATGGGCCTGTCACGGCGCGATGCCCTGTGGAAGATCCGCGGTGAGGCACCGAGCCACGCCCTGCCGCTGTTCGCGGCCGCCGACCTTGCCGAACAGGGCAATGAGGCGGATGTGGACCTGCCGCAGGTTCCCCCATCGGAACATGTTCTGCAGGATTATCAGACGCATCGCCTGTCGCTGAAGGGCCACCCGATGCACTTCCTGCGGAACGCCCATACGCGGCGCGGCATCGTCTCCACCGCCGAAGCCACCGGGCGGCGCAGCGGCCAGCGGGTGGAGACGTCCGGCCTGGTGCTGGTGCGCCAGCGGCCGGGCTCCGCCAGCGGGGTCGTGTTCGTTACGCTGGAGGATGAAACCGGGATCGCCAATCTGGTTGTCTGGCCGCGCGTGCTGGAGCGGTTCCGCCCCGTCGTAATGCGCGCGCGGATCCTTCATGTGATCGGCCGGGTCCAGTCAGCCGAGAATGTCACGCATATCGTGGCGGAGCGGCTGATCGACTGTACGGACGACCTGTCCCTGTTGTCGGAGGACGTGTTGCGCGATCCGCTGAACGGGGTGCTGGCCCGGCCGGACGAGGTGCGCCGGCCTGTTGCACCGCGCAAGGGGCCCGCCGGACGCCTCTCCGGGGGACGTCATCCGCGCAATGTCAGGGTCATTCCACCAAGCCGCGATTTTCACTGATCACGGCCTGCGTTTTGCGCGTTCAGACAGCCGGTTGCGGCACCTCAACACCCTTGCAGGACGTCGCCGCAAGGCGCTTTGCAGCTGTCGTGCCCATATCGGCACACGAAATGCAGTCCATAGCGACGGAATCTTCCTCCCCTGCCGTTCAATGGAAAAATCGGCTCATTGATTGTGTGAATTTATATGGCACGAAAAAAATCATCCTCGCGGTGGGGTCTCCTCGCCTTTGTTGCAGCGGCTGCCGCCATCGGCGTGTACGTCTTCATCTCCGCGTCATCGAAAGGCGAAGAACAGACGCTCCAGACCGAAAAGGTCACGCGGGGCGATATCGAAGTCACGATCTCGGCTGCGGGCAAGATCGTGCCGAAGGAAGAAGTCGCTGTCGGTGCACAGGTATCCGGGCAGTTGGAGAAGCTGTACGTCGATATCGGCGATACGGTCGAGGCGGGTGACCTGCTCGCCCAGATCGACGCCACGATCGCCACGACAAGCGTCGAAGCCAACCGCGCCCAGCTGAAAGAACTGCGCGCCAGCCGCAAACAGCAGCAGGCCACGCTTGAACTCGTGAAGTCCCAGTCCGAACGCGCTACCATGCTCTACGAGGCCGATGCCATGGCCACGGCGGATTATGAGGCGGCGATAGCGGACTACCAGATCGCTCAGGGCAAACTTGAGGCGATTGACGCGCAGATCGAACGGCAGACCTCCACCCTTCAGGCCGACCTCGCCTCGCTCGCGTTTACGAAAATCTATGCCCCGATCTCCGGTACAGTTGTGTCTCTCGAGGCCGTCGAGGGCCAGACGCTGAACGCCAACCAGACGGCGCCGACCATCCTTACCATTGCGGACCTCACCACGATGACGGTCGAGACCGACGTGTCGGAAGCCGATGTGTTGCGTATCACCAAGGGCCAGCCCGCCTGGTTCACGACACTCGGCGATTCCAAATATCGTTGGGAGACCATGGTCCGCCAGGTCCTGCCAACACCGGAAGTGCTGAACGATGTGGTGCTCTACAAGGCGCTGCTGGATGTAGATAACCCGGACGGCCAGCTGCGCACGGACATGACGGCTCAGGTCTTCTTCGTTACCGGATCGGCAGAAGATGCCATTCTCGTCCCGATCACGGCGCTTCAATCCGTTCCGGCGCGCAGGGCTAGTTCGGATGCAGACGCGGCGACCGGGCGGCGGCCAATGCCCGCGGCCTTCAAAGCTGCACTGGAAGCCAATCCCGATGCCGACAAGGCACTGGTCATGGTACTGGGGAGCGACGGAGACGTTCAGCCTCGCCCGATCCTCACCGGGCTACGCACCCGCACACAGGCTGAAGTGATCTACGGTCTCAATCCCGGCGACACGGTTGTGTCCGGCAATGTTTCCCCGAAACAGGTGACCCGCAATCAGACCCGCAGAATGGGACCGCCCCCCATGATGGGCCGCTAAGGAGCCGCCCGATGGAAACCCCTCTCATCAGCCTCGAGCGTGTGAAGCGCTATTTCGGATCTGGCGATACCGAGGTGCGCGCGCTGGATGGCGTCACGCTTGATATTCACACCGGCGAGTTCGTCGCCATTATCGGCCAGTCGGGATCCGGCAAATCGACCCTGATGAACATCCTTGGCTGCCTCGACCGGCCGACAGACGGCACGTATCGGGTGCGTGGGCAGGAAGTCGCCGATCTGGATGCGGATGAACTCGCAGGCATGCGGCGCGAAACGTTTGGTTTCATCTTCCAGCGCTACAATCTTCTTGCCTCCGTTTCGGCATCGGAAAACGTTGAGATCCCCGCAGTCTACGCTGGCCTCAGCCACGCAGAGCGGCAGGAAAAAGCAGACATGCTTCTGTCCCGGCTGGGGCTGGGCGAGCGCCTCGGCCACAAACCGAACCAGCTTTCCGGTGGCCAGCAACAACGTGTCGCTGTGGCGCGCGCTTTGATCAACGACGCGGAAGTCATCCTGGCAGATGAGCCGACCGGCGCCCTGGACTCCGGATCGAGCGACGAACTGCTCGGCCTGCTCGAAGAGCTGCACGAAGCCGGACGTACGATCATCCTGATCACGCACGACCCGAAAGTCGCCGAGCGGGCAAAACGAGTGATCGAATTGAAAGACGGACACGTGGTTTCCGATATCGGATCCGGCGACATCGTCACACCGCCGGCGGACTCCTACCGTCATACCGGCAAGGGCCCGTCTCCTGTGTCGCAAGTGGTCGAGTCCGTCAAAATGGCCTTCCGGTCATTGCGGGCA
This sequence comes from uncultured Hyphomonas sp., assembly GCF_963677035.1. Lineage (NCBI taxonomy): Bacteria > Pseudomonadati > Pseudomonadota > Alphaproteobacteria > Hyphomonadales > Hyphomonadaceae > Hyphomonas > uncultured Hyphomonas sp. The sequence goes on along the minus strand of NZ_OY781472.1, from coordinate 2,795,397 downwards.
AACCTCTTCAGAACCGCACTGACGCTGCTGGGCGTCGTCATCGGTGTGGCGGCTGTTGTCGCCATGCTGGCAATCGGACAAGGTAGCCAACGTCAGGTCATGGCCCGGTTTGAATCCATGGGGGCGAACCTTTTGTTCGTACGGCCCGGCGCCCCAGGCACACGTATGCGGGGCGACGCCGTCGCAACGCTGACACTGGCGGATGCCGATGCATTGAACGAGTTGGACAATGTACTTACCGCCGTCCCCTCGCGTACCGGGTCAGCAACCCTTCGCGTTGGCAACAATGACTACAGCACCTCTGTTGAGGGCGTCTCAGCCGGATGGCCCATCGCGCAGAACCGCGGCATGCTCTATGGCAGTTTCTTCACCGAGGAAGACGTGGACAGGCGTATCGGTGTGGTCGTTCTAGGCACGACAAGCGCAGGCAATCTTTTCGATAATATTCAGGATGCTGTCGGACAGTATATTTTCATTGGCGGCGCTCCGTTTGAGGTTGCCGGCATCCTCGAAGAAAAAGGCGCATCATCCTGGGGACAGGATCAGGATGATGTGGCGCTCGTCCCGATCACGACCGGGATGATGCGACTGTTCGGACAGAACTATTTGTCTTCCATAACCATCGCTGTCGACGATACGGACCGGATCGCCGAGACGGAGGCCGAGGCCACCGAACTCCTTCTGGCCCGTCACGGGACGGAGGACTTTCAGCTGCGCAACACCGCATCCATCCTCGAGTCTGTCCAGCAGACGCAGAATTCCTTCTCCATCCTGCTTGGCTCCGTCGCATCCATCTCCCTGCTGGTCGGCGGGATCGGTGTCATGAACATCATGCTGGTCAGCGTCTCTGAAAGAACGCGGGAGATTGGCGTGCGGATGGCCACAGGTGCCCGCCGGTCTGACATCATGAGCCAGTTCCTGATCGAATCCCTCGTTGTCGGCGGACTCGGCGGTGTAGCCGGCGTGCTGATCGGGTTCGGCGTTTGCTTCCTGCTGGGGGCGAACGGCATGCCTGTCGCGGTCACGCTCACGCCCGCGGCACTCGCTTTCACATCCGCCATGGTCACCGGTCTCGTCTTCGGTTTGCTGCCTGCCCGCAAGGCAGCCCACCTTGACCCGGTCACAGCGCTTGCTTCGGAGTAAACCATGATCAGAAAGATCACCCTGTCCGCCTTTATGCTCGCGCTGCCTGCCTGTGCCTCCCTTGCACCGCAGACGGATGTGAGCACACATGGCATGGCCCTCCCCGGCGCTTATGACAACGCCGCAGAGCTATCCGACGTCCGGTCTGTAGAAAAGGATTGGTGGGCGGCCTTCGGATCGGAAAACCTCAACGCCCTGGTGGCGGAAGCTCTTGCCGCCAATCAGACACTGGCCGGCGGGATCGAAAATGTTGCAGCGGCCCGTGCCGCATTGAAAGTATCCAATGCGTCCCTGCTACCGCAAGCCAGCGCCAGCCTGTCCGCTTCCAGCGACACGGAACGCGGGCTTGATGATGTCAGTTCGTCCGGCCGCCTGTCCGCCTCTTACGAACTGGATCTGTTCGGCGCCAACGCAGCAAGTCGAGCCGCCTCCCAGGCGAACCTCGACGCCACAGTTTATGCCCAACGCGCGCTGGAACTGGCCGTACAATCGGATGTCGCTTCCACCTATTTCAACTTGCTCGCCACGCGCGAGCAACTGGCAGTCGCGCGCCGGAACCTCGAAATATCCGAGCGCATCTTCGAGCTCGTGGAAGTGCGCTACAAGGCCGGTGCCATCTCCGGCTTTGATGTTTCCAGTCAGCGCACTCAGCTTGCCAATGCACGCGCACGCATACCGCAACTCAAAGCTCAGATCGTCAGCCTGGAAACGTCTCTCGCAATCCTTCTGGGACAGACGCCGCAGGGATATGTCGCGCCGGAAGAACCTATACTCGACCTTGACCTCCCCCTTGCGAACCCAAGCCTGCCATCAGATCTCCTGCTGCGGCGGCCCGATCTTTTACAGGAAGAAGCTAGTCTTCGTGGCGCCGACGCAAATGTGACGGTTGCCCGCGCCGCCTTCCTGCCGGGTATCGATGTCGGCGCTGCACTGTCCAGCCTCCTCAGCGGAGGCGCTGACCTGACGGGCTCAATTTCTGCGTCTCTTGCTCAGACGGTCTTTTCCGGCGGCCGCCTTGAAGGACAGCTGGAAAGTGCACAGGCTCGCCAGAAAGCCCAGCTCGCGAGCTATCGCGGGGCGATCCTCAGCGCCCTGCGTGATGTCGATGTCAGCCTGAATTCGATCGAGACCAACGCGCAAAGAGAGGCGCAGCTGCTTGTCGCACGCGACGCCTCTCAGGATGCGCTTGAAGCTGCGGAGCTGCGTTACCGCGCGGGGACGGACGACCTGACCAGCCTGTTGACGGCGCAACAGGCTTATTTTACCGCCTCCGACACTTATGTTCAGGGCCGTCTGATCCGGCTGACCTCCGCTTTGAGCCTGTATGTAGCCCTCGGTGGAGGATACTGACCGGCCGGAATTTTATTGACAGTTGCCATGTCAATTTAATAAGCTTTTCGATAGACCCTATCGGAGGCAACACCCATGGATGTCAGGAACGAAGTCTTCCCATCCGACCCGGCCCGGATGGCCCAGATGATGGAGACAGGCCCGGACGGCCCCGTCTTCATGGTCAATCTGCTGAAGTTCAAGGACAAGGCCGAATATGACGATGGCCGGGCAACGGACCTGTCCGGCCGCGACGCCTACATGATCTATGGCCGGGCCGTCGCGGACATCCTGCCGAAATTCGGTGGCCGGGCGGTTTTCGCCGGAGATGTCACCTTCCTGGCGCTTGGCGACGTTGAAGAGCTATGGGACGAAGTCGCGATCGTCATGTATCCGAACCGGGCTGACCTGGTGCGCATGTCCCTGTCGGAAGAATGGCGTGAGGCCGCGATTCATCGCTCGGCGGGCCTGAAAGGCCAGTTGAATATTGAAACGGTCATTCCGGCCGCTCAGCAGGACTCCCCCTGGGGGAAAAACCTGCTCCAGGCGTAAATCTCAGCAGCCGGAACCTTTCCTCACAGCCCATCGTGCTTATTCTTACGAACTGTTTACAGGGACCATCGACGGGATTCGGATTGCTTTCAGACCCCGACAATATTGGCAGGAATTTGAAATGGCGGCAGACCAGACCATGCAGGATGAAACCCACGCCCCGGATGGCCGCAGGCTGAGATCTGAACGCAACAAGCAGAAGATCGTCACCGCGATGATGGAGCTGGTGCGCGAGGGGGACTACGACCCGAGCGTGGCCAGTATCGCAGAACGGGCCGGCGTGGGCCTGCGGACCGTGTTCCGCCATTTCGACGATGTCGACACGCTCTACCGCGAGATGTCCGGCCAGATGGAAGCCCGCATCCTGCCCGAGATCGCAAAGCCGCTGACGGCCGAAACCTGGCAAGCCCGCGTCAAGGAGATGATGGAGCGCCGCATCCGCGTCTTCGAAGACATCATGCCCATCCGGATCTGCGCGCGGGTCAGACGCTTCCGGTCAGACTTTCTCATGGCCAACCATAAAAGGTTTGTCACACATGAGACGGCCGCCCTGTCCCTCGCCCTTCCCCGGGAGGTGCTGGACAATGAGCCGCTGAAACTGGCGTTTGACGTTGCGTTGAGCTTCGACACCTGGCGCCGCCTTCGCCAGGACCAGGAATTCTCCCGGGCCAAGGCCACGGGGGCACTCGAAGCCATGCTGGATGCCCTTATCGCCGCGGCGGAATGAGACGGACGCGCCTTCTCTTCCTGTCCGCCTTGCTGGCCCCCTTTCTGGCTGCGGCCTGCAGTGGCTCATCCGCGAAGGCCAGCACGCCGGAAGCCTGCGGGCTCGCTCCCGATGCCCTCGATCAGTTCATTCCTTTCGCGTCCGGGTCTTACGAAAAAGGGAAAGACCCGATCTACCGCGAAGAAGCCCCGACCCTGACGCTGCACATGGGTGCATTCGAACTGCTCTCGCATGAGGTGACCAACAAGGAATTTGCCCGCTTCGTGGAGGAGACCGGCTATGTCACGGATGCGGAGAAAAGTGCCGAAGCGGGCGGAGAAGCCGCGGGATCCGCCGTGTTCCAATCCGCAGAAGGCTCCATAGGGAAATACCCCTGGAAGCTGGTTTCGGGCGCCACCTGGTCATCGCCGGAAGGGCCCGAATCAGACATCAGCGGCCGTGCATTGCACCCCGTCGTTCACGTCTCGCTGGCCGACGCCCGGGCTTACGCAGCATGGGCCGGAGGCCGGCTGCCGACAGAGGCCGAATGGGAATACGCCGCGTCCCGCGGCTTACCCGACCCGGACCGCTCCAGGTCCGGCGCCTATGACGAAACGGGCCAGCCTGTCGCAAACACCTGGCAAGGCATTTTCCCGATAAGCAACACGGCCGCCGATGGCTTCACCGGCACATCGCCCGTTGGCTGTTTCGGGCCGGACAAATCCGGTGCCTTCGACATGATCGGGAATGTCTGGGAATGGACCGACACGCCCTACGGCCCCGGCACGAACACGATCAAGGGCGGGTCCTACCTGTGTGCCGAAAACTTCTGCCGACGCTACCGCCCTGCCGCACGGCAGCCTGAAGAGACAGACTTCTCATCGAACCATATCGGTTTCCGAATTGTCCGGGATACAAAGTCCTGAACGCTCAGTTCGGCCAGTAAATATATTCATCCCCCGCTTCAAATTTGTCGGCAGCTGTCTTGTCCACCATGATCGGGCTTTCTATTGTATACGGATAAAGCGGCGCACGGGCATCGGCCCAATGGGCATCGATCAGAGACTGAAGCTCCGCCACCTTGTCCGGCAGTTCACCCACGAGATTTTCCTGTTCCGTCGGGTCTTCAGCCAGATTGAACAGCCATGATTTCTGCTGTCGGCCATTCACCTGCAACTTCCAGTCACCTGCGCGCACGACACGGTAATACCCGCTGGACCAGAAGATCGCATCATCTGCCCGCGCGATATGTCCGGCGCCGGTCGCTTCAGGCAGAATATTCTCTCCGTCAATTTCCAGACCGGCCGGCAGAATGGCACCGGCAATGGCCGCAAGGGTCGGCATCACATCAACATGCGCCACCGGTGTGTCGATGATTGCGCCAGAGGGAATTTTTCCCGGCCACGAAACAAACATCGGCACCCGGATTCCGCCCTCGAACAGCGTGATCTTCCAACCGCGATACGGGGCATTGACCTCTGGCAGGCCGATATATCCTGCACCGCCATTGTCCGAAGTGAAAACGATGACCGTATTGTCCGCCAGCCCCTCTTCTTCGAGCTTGTCCATGATGCGCCCGACACTGCGGTCAAGCGCCCGGACCATCGCGGCGTAAACGCGCAAACGCTCAGGCTGGATATCTCCGACAGCTTCGTAATCCTCCCGCGTCGCCTGCAGCGGTGTATGAACGCCCCAATGGGCCAGATAGAGAAAGAACGACCGGTTACGATTGGCCTCAATGACCTTGCCAGCTTCATCGGTCCAATAGTCCGTCAGATACCCACCCGGCTCAAACCAGTCGCTGTTGTTGAAGGATGCAGCATATTGCATCCGTGCCCAAAGGAATTTGTCGATGGGGTCAAAGTCCAGTTTAGCGTTCACGACCTCCGGATCGTCACCGGGAAGATACAAGCCGCTGGCCATGAGCAAACTCTCGTCGAACCCTTGCGCCGTCGGGCGGGACTCTTCGCTGCGCCCCAGGTGCCATTTGCCGATGTGCACCGTGTGATACCCGGCCTGTTTCAACAGTTCAGCAACTGTCACCTCATCGCCGGGCAATCCCTGCTGATCGAACGGCACGCCGCCTTCATCCGCCTGCTTGTTCCATAGGATTGGAGGCAATCCCGTGTCCATGTCGTTGCCGATCATGGAGACGATACGACCCATCCCTCCCGGTGTGGGAGTGAACTCAAACCCTGTGCGTGTCGGATAGCGCCCGGTCATCAACATCGCCCGCGAAGGCGCGCAGGTCCCGGTGCCGGCATAGGCCTGATTGAAAATTGCGCCCCGTGCCGCCAGCCTGTCGATATTAGGGGTCGGCACAAGGCCGCCCGCAACACCGCCGCCAAAGGTGGAGATGTCGTTGATGCCAAGATCATCAGCAACGATGAAGATGATATTCGGCGGGCCGTCAGCCCTGTTCGTCTGCGGATCTTCCGGCCCCTGGTTCCAGGCAATCTCCTGATTGGGTGCGACGTCCGTCTGGCCGGAATGCGCCACTAGGAACAGGATTATGGATGGCTTGTTAAACCAGGCCAATCCCCCAAGAACGACCAGCAATGCCGCCAGTCCGATGAGAAATTTCTTCAACATCTTCCGCCCCCTAGTTCAGGAGTTCTTCGCAGCCGGTGCCGGACAAGACCTGCCCGACTTCGGCGCGAGCATCATCCGGAAGTGCGCTTGCCTCATCCCGCAAATGCTGCAGACATTTTGCCTGATATGGAAATGTGGGTTGTTTCCAGACCTGCCCGTCGATCTCGGTCTCGAAGTCCGGCTTGCCCGCGACAACCGCCGCGGCATTTGCCTTGAGGAATGGCAAGTAGACGCGCCCGATTTCCGTCAGCAGCGGTTTCAGGCTGTGTGTTGCCTGTTCCTGCGTGAACCAGTCACCACTTGCAGGCTCCACCCCGGACAGGTCTTCCATACGGTCCAGCCACGCTCTCACCCGGGCAGAGCGCGCGCGGGTCAAAGCGGCAGATGTGGGCTCGACGATCGCCAGCTGGGTCAACTGCCCGAAAATGGCGAAGTCCGCCGATGACGGCCGCGCCCCGAGCACATAGCCCGCGCGTTGCAACAGATCGTCCAGAAGGTCGATAAAGCGGAGATAGCTCGATTCAATCGTCGATGCGGTGACATCGTTTGACCCCACAACGTAAAGACGCTCTGTTTGCCGTTTACTGAACATGTCGGCCATTTTCTGCGCATCCGGCGCAGCCAGCGTGGGCAATGACCAGTAAACCAGGAGCGGCCCGGCATTGTCGCGGTCCGCCTCGAAATACCAGCGATAGTGGAACATGGCCTTGGTCAGCCATTCATCTGCATAGTCTTCGATCAACTCATTCAGGAAGGCCAGAACCGGCGTCTCCGGAATGACACTGCGGCCTGCATAGTCCTGTTCCAGACGGCGTGTAATCGGCGTCGAATCGACAACGGCCTCAACCTCTCCGTTCGCACCGGAGAAATAGAAGGTCGGCAGCAATTTTACCTTTGGCTGTGGGAGCCCCGGCGGTGGGGTCTGATGCCCGCCCCAGAGGATCGCATAAGGAATCCGGCGATACCGCAGCAGTGCCAGCATTTTGCGCGTGTACGGCGAACCGGGCGCGCCCATCAGCTTCAGACGGTTTTCCTCTGTAACGTCCATGGTTCCTCCCTGCCCGAGACCTGAGCTTATCATTTATTTTTTGGCACTCTCGCTGTCATTTTATTTTGGGTCAATAGCAGATCGCCGGGTCAGCGCCGAATGATGCGCCGGACAAGATGCAGGATGAACCAGAAGATCAGAAGCAAACCGGCCAGCAGGACGACCAATTGCGGCCAGTAGGCCTTCAACTGGCGCGCCATCGTATTGCGTGTGATCTCCTTCAGGGAGCTGTAGCCCTCGGGCACTTCCAGCACCCCGACACGTTCGCTGTAGGCCTGATATTCTTTCAGCATGTCCGCAAAGATATCCGGCTTGTCTGTGCTGAGGTCCGTGGTCTCCCCCGGGTCCTGCTCGATGTCATACAGCCGCCATTTGCCGTCGCCGTGCGGCTTCTGATTGCGGGTAATTTTCCAACGGCCTTTCAGGATTGCCGAATTGCCGGAAACTTCCATCCCGATCACGTCATCGGGCTGGTAGACCGCCGCCTGCGTGCCGGTCAGAAGCGGATCGAGGCTCCGCCCGGTCATGGCGGGGGCCGGCGTGTCGATGCCTGCATATTCCAGCAAAGTTGGGGCGATATCCGTCACGACGGTCCGGGCGTCATATGTCTCACCCTGCGGGACGCCGGGGCCAGCCATGACCAGTGGCACACGAATTCCGCCCTCAGACCCCAGGAACTTGAACATGTTATTGGGAGACGCCGCCGCGATCGCCCATTCCGGACCGATGAAGCCCCAGCTCCCCTGTTCGCCAATGCCCTCGATCCCGATGTGGTAGCCGTGCATTTTCATCCAGATCTTGAGCCGGAAATCCTCGTCGCCGCGCGATGGTTCCGGTCCGTTGTCTGATGTGACAACGAAAATGGTATTCTCGTACTGGCCTGTCTCCTTGAGATGTTCGACGAGCCGGCCGATCTCTATGTCCATCGCCTCCATCATCGCCGCATTCACCTGCATGCGGGCGGCATAGAGGGCCTGATCGTCCGGGGAGAGATCACTCCACGGGCGCATTTCCTCCGGCATGGGGGCGAGCGGCGCACTCTCCGGGATCAGTCCGATGTCTCTGGCCTTGTGCCAGCGCGCTTCCCTCAGGGCGTCCCACCCCTGGTCATAAACACCGTCGTATCCGGCCGTCAGTTCCGGCGGCGCCTGCACGGGAATGTGGATCGCCTGGAATGCGACATAAGCGAAGAAGGGCTGTGTCTGATCGCCTTGATCCAGATAGTCGATCATGTGGTCGACGATCATGGTGGAAGAATAGAACGAGTCCGGCAGCTGGGCAGGTTTGCCGTCCTCATACCACGGCGCCTTCTGATAGTAGGGCATGTAGGGTTTGTCCGACCAATTATCGGCGCCAGACGCATCAAGGGCCAGCGACCGGTCAAACCCGTGCGCGTTGGGCAGATCCCCCGCCCCGCTGCCGAGGTGCCACTTGCCCGACATCAGCGTCCGATAGCCTGCGGACTTCAACCGGTCGGCAAGCGTCAGAACACCCGGCTCAAGATGCATTGTGTAGCCCGGCTTGCCGACATGCTCTTTCGGCAGCACTTCCGGAATGGTGGCAATCCCGGTCATATGGTTGTCCATACCCGTCAGGAGCATGGCCCGCGACGGCGAACACAGCGGAGAGGAATAGTGCTTCCGGAACATGGCTCCGCGGGCAGCAAGCGCATCAATATTGGGTGTGCGGGCCTCGCCGCCATAAACACCGAAATCCATCAATGCCGCATCGTCGACCAGGATAAGGACGATGTTCGGCCGGGTTGCGTCCGACTGCGCCATGGCGACCGGGCCTGCCATCATGAATGCCATGGCGGCAATGACGGCCCCACCCAGCCGTACGAAACATTTCCGAACAAGACCGCTTGTTTTCCAATCCGGCATATCTACCTCTGAAGCAAATGTAATGACACGTGAAATGTCACTAGATGAGGTATTTGTCAAAGTCGGAGTTGAAATCCCTGCACCGGACAAAGAAATCGGCTGAGCCTCAGAAACTCATAAGTCTCAGGCGGCTGGCCCGCGTGAGCGCGCCCATTTACGCGAACCGGATGCGGCGCGCCCGAGACTTGTGCCGGCAGTCTCGCTTTTCGGGCCATGCCGATGGTACCGGGCGCCTTTCAAAACCAGCTTCAGTGCTTCCCAGTGAATTCCGGCAATCACACCAAGCGTCATGAACGGAAATTTCGCGAGCAAAGCCAGAGTTGTTCTTGCCGTGACGGGGCGGGCCTTCGCAGTCAGAACCGCCGCCATCCGTTCGGTCTCTCCATCACGATAAGAGATGGACAGCGTCACGCGGTCAGAAGGCGGCAGGACAGTAAATTCGTAGTGTCCGCTCTGGTCGAAAAATGGGGAGACGTAAAACGCCTTGTCGCATTCATGCCGGCAAATCCCATCAACCAGCTCTGCAGCACACAGATAATAGTGCCGTTCCCCGAACGTATTGCCCACTTCATAGAGCACATGGTGAAGGTCACCCGCCTCATTGCGGAGAAAATAGACCGAGACAGGGTTAAACACATATCCGAACATGCGGGGCAGTGTGAGAAGTTCAATCGTTGCCACATTTTCCTGAACCCCTTGCCTGACGGCAAATGCCCGCACCCATGCGGCAAGGTCTTTTGTCTCACCGTCTCCATGGTCCAGCGGATTGAAGCTGATCAGACCACGTTTTCCGATGTTCAGGAACCGGGTCATCCGGCCAGCCTCGTCCAGCCGGTCCAGATCCAGCAACAAATAGGCTATCCGGTAGCGCAGAGCATGCGATACGCGGCCAACCCGTTTATGGCTTACCTGACCGATATAGAAGCGTGCCGGCTGGTTCATGCATGAACCTTTCCCGTTTCAGTACGCGCCAGGCGTTCCTGGCTGTAATCGAACGCCCACGGACGCTTCCAGCCGCTCAACAGCTCCGCGACGGCCAGACCGGATTGGAGCCCGTCTTCATGGAAGCCATATCCTTGCCACGCCCCGCAAAACCATGTGCCGCGGCGCCCCTGAATGGACCAGATCTCTCGCTGGGCTTCCATCGCCCGGGCATCGAACACAGGGTGATTGTACACGAATTCGCGTTCCACTTTGTCTTCAGCAGGGTCTTGCTCCGGGTTCAACGTCACGAAATAATTGGTCTTCGTATCCAGCCGCTGGAGCGCATTCATCCAGTATGTCACAGATAGCTTAAGTGCGTCATTCCGTTTCGCGCGGTAGTTCCATGCGGCCCAGGCCTTGCGCCGCTCGGGCATCAGGCCCTCATCCCTGTGGAGGATCACGCGGTTCGGCTGAGTGCGGAAACGGGACAGGATTCCGGCCTCCACGTCGTCAGCGTCTTCCAGCAGGGCAAAGGCTTCCGGTGCATGGCACGCAAAGATGACCTCATCGAAATCCTGATGCGCTCCCGACACAAAACGGATCCGCACGCCCTCCCCGTTTCGTGACACAGAGCGGATCCCGGCATTGCAGTGGATCCGGTCCGAAAACCCTTTCGTCAGGGGGCCGAGATATGATGCGCTGCCGCCATCAACCGACTGCCACGGAAATTGCGGACGAATGCTTACCAGGCCATGATTGACAAAGAACCGGGCGAGACTTGCTGCCGGAAAATCCATGATCATCGAGACCGGACAGGACCAGATTGCCGCCGCCATCGGCAACAGATGATAGTCCACGAAAGCCTGGCCATAGCCTTCTTCCGCCACATATTCTCCGATCGAACGACCGCGCTGACATGTCGCCAATTCATGGGAAGCGGCATGAAACCGCAAAATGTCCTTCAACATCAGGTAAAAGCGCGGGCTGGCCATATTCCGGCGCCAGGCAAACAGTCCCTCCATGCCATGGCTGGCATATTCCATTCTCGCATCGGGGATCGAGACAGAAAAATTCATCTGGGTGGGATTCGCCGCCACGCCGAGATGTTCGAAAAGCGCCGTCAGGTTTGGATAGTTTGGCTCATTAAAGACAATGAACCCGGTATCCACTGGCACAGGCCCTTCCGGGGCTTCAACGATCATGGTGGCCGTATGCCCGCCAATCCGGTCTGCTTTTTCAAACACGGTGATGTCGCAAACCTCCTGCAACGCCCATGCAGCGGAAAGGCCGGAAATACCGGTTCCGATGACCGCCACCTTCGGACGGCGCCCATCAGGGCTGGCCACAGATCGGCGGGTTACAGGTGCGGCGACATCAAATGGCATAGGTGTTCTCCGGTTTGTTCATAGAGATACGCACCAGCATGCCTGCCGGATTGGATGATCCAATCCGGCTCTGTTTGCGTAAGAGCAGAAAAGGAGGCGATAATGCGATCCGTGACGTCCGCTCAGTCAGGAGCCATTCATGGCATCAAACCGAAAAGCCCGGCCAAAGTGAGCGCCCTTCCCGGCCGCTCTGCTCTGGACGGCGAGTTGATGTCTCGGGTGGTCAACTCCGCTGACCGCGAAGCATTTAACACGCTGGCCTTGCATTATGCCCCGCGCCTCAAGGCGTGGCTGGTACATCGTGGCGAGGGCGACTCGACAGCAGAAGACATCGTTCAAGATGTGCTGACCGCCGTCTGGCAGAAAGCCGCCAGTTTTGACAGTTCAAAAGCGAGCTTTTCGACCTGGGTCTACCGGATGACGCGCAATCGCTGGATCGACCACAAACGCAAGCATGACCGGCTGCAGCCGACCGCCCCGCAAGACATGATGGAGCTTTCTGACGAGTTGGAGGAGTCCCCCCACGCCGGCCTCGAAGAAGCCCAGGCCGCACAAGCCGTGAGAGACGCACTCGCGACCCTCCCGCCAGAGCAGAAGCAAATGCTCTATCTCGCCTTTTTCGAGGGTCTCTCCCACAGCGCCATCGCCGAACGGACCGGGATCGCCATCGGCACGGTGAAAAGCCGTATCCGGGCGCCCCTCAAGAAACTCAGAACGACACTAGAAGCCTATCGAAAGGATGCGCCATGAATACGGCAAATTCCCTGCCGGTCACGGTTGATGACGACTGGCTGGCCATGCAGTCAGCCGGTTCGCTCTCGCCGTTCAAGCAACTTCTGTTGACCTGCCAGGCAGACATCAATCCGCGCCTGCGGGAGGCACTCGACTCAAACGACCATGTTGCAGGCGCCATGCTCGAAAGCGCAAAGCCTGCAGCACTGTCAGACGATTTCCTCACTCGCCTGAACGCCCGTCTGGATGCGGATCTGCCGGCTCAATCAGAGGCCAATGACGATACCCGTGATGAAGATGCCCGTCCGGAGTGGATGCCGGCCCCGCTGGCAGACTATATCCACCGCTCAGGCAGCCGTCTCAAATGGCGCAGCGCCGGCCTTGGTGTTCAGCGAGCGCGGCTCGGCCATAACAGGCGCGGCGAACGCCTTTACCTGCTGCGGGCAAAGCCCGGACTTCCCGTCCCACGGCATTCCCACAGCGGACAGGAATGGACCCTCGTTCTGGAAGGCGGTTACAAATCCGGCTCACAGCAATTCGTTGCCGGCGACCTTCACCAGGAAGATGAGGGGTGCATGCACGACTTGCGGATCGATGATGACGGCCCGTGCATCTCCCTCATCGTCGACGAGGGAAAGCTGAAGTTTGCGAATCCGCTACTGAAACTTTTCCAGCCGGTGCTCGGCATCTGACATCGGGCCAGCTCTGACACGCGGGAGGTGGAGCCCCAGGGGCCACGCTCGTGCTAGGGGGCGGCGCCTTCGCGGGCAGCCTGATTGGTACTCCAGACACGCTGGAAATTGCCGCCGAGGAAAGCCGCCAGTTCCGGCTCGCTCATGCCCTTCCGGCGTAGCAATGCCACCAGGTCCGGCAGGTGCCGGTAATTGTCGAAGACCGGCTTGTAGTTCGCATCCATATCGGACCCGAGGCAGACATGATCGATGCCGACCAGGTCCACCAGTTCGAAAATGCGGTCCCCGAAGCCCGCCAGATCGCTAATCTCAATACCGCTGGGCCACGCCCCGATGATCCCTCCGGCATCGGCCGCCGCTTTGGCAAGTTCGAGCGAAATGAAGCGTGGATGATAGGCATGGGCCGAACTGATATGGGTGTGCGTGAACATCACCGGCAGGGTGCTGAGTTCCAGCGCCCGGAACGCCCCGGCCTCTGCCATGTGGGACAGGTCGATCATCATCCCCAGACGGTTCATCTCGCGAATGATCGCATCCCCTTCCGGGGTCAGCCCGTCATGGACCGGCGCATTGGTCATCGCATCGGCGAGATCATTGGTACGATAGTGGACCAGCGTGATGGACCGGACACCATCCTGATAGGCCTCATTCAGACGCTCAACGGATCCCTCCAGGAAATCCGCCCCCTCGACCGTCCAGATGGCGCCAGGCCGCCCGGACGCGCGTGCGGCATCCAGTGATTCCGGGGTCAGCATTTCCGTGACAAGCTTCTGCGTCGCCAGCCGTTTGAGATTGCCGATCTGAACCTTGTAGCTCTCCCAGGCCTCGCCTTCCCTGAAGGGGCGCTGGGCCTCCAGCCCCTTGCCTTTCGCCAGATTCAACACGTTGAAATCCGATACGGCCGCAAAGCACGCCGCCGCGAGATGGCCTTCGCGCATGTCAGCTATTGTGCGCCGCTCAAAACCGGACTGTGCTTTGTACACTTTCAGCAGCGGCGCGAGACCGGAAGCATCACGCGCAAATGTCCGCCCGGGATGGGCATGGGTGTCGATGGCCGGATACTTTTCCAGCAGATCAATGGCTGCCTCACGCTCATCTTCAGTCACGTCAAAGCCCAGCGGCGCTGGGACCGGCCGCTTACGCAGCCAGTAAGCGCCATAAGCCACGCCCGCACCGGCAACGAGCCCACCGCCGATCAAAGCGCGCCGTGTCAGTTTTCCCATTCTACCGTCCCTCCCCAGGACGACGCCTCACGCCGGCGTGCTCACCGATGTAAATTCCGCGATTGCCTCATCCGCCGTCAGGGCGAAGCCATAGGACGCCAGCTTCCCGATTGTCGCCTGATAGGCTTCCATGAGGTAGGTCGTGGTCGCGTCACTCACCACGCGCGTAACGTAGCCATAGTCGAGGGCGACGCGGGTCGTGGTCTCCACGCATTCATCTGTCAGGAAGCCCACAACGATCAGGTGCTCGATTCCCATATTCCGCAGAATGGAATCCAGACTGGTGCCCGTGAAGGCGCCGCTGGCAGTTTTGGTGACGACAATTTCGCCATTTTCCGGCTGGGTCGGTTCGAGGAATTGCGCCCCTGCACTTCCGGGCGGGAAATTCCAGCCGAGGCGGCTGTGTAGCTGGCTGGTGTCACGGCCCGTGTCTGACATGGACTGTATCTTCACGTGGATCGGCGGGATCCCCGCTGCCCTTGCGGCGTTCAGAACACGTGCAGCCTGGACTACTGCAGCATTAAACCGGACTTCGTAGTCACTAAGAGCAGCCCGAACAGCATCTTCCGGCAAACCAGCCTCAACAGCATTCTTCAGATGATAGGAAGGTTCCGCCAGATGCTGGATGTCGATCAACAGCAGCGCGGCGTTGTCCTGCGTCATCTTCGGCGGCGCTTTGGGGGCCCTGGACGATGCGCTCAGGATCTCGCCCAAACCGATCTCGCGACTGGCGGTTTCCACAGACTGACTGGCTGTCATCATACAATCCTTTTCGATGGGGTTCAGCGCTCGGCGTCGAACGGGTTCTGGCTGGCTTCACGCACTTGTCTCTTACCCTTTGCGCTCAGCAAGCCGCCAAGGTTCAACTCGAAAACCCGCGCGACGTGTTCATCATCCTCGAGTGCCTCCGGCGCAATATACTTCAGCTGATCGGCCGAATAGATGTGCGCAAGGCCCAGAGCTGTCGTCTGCAGCGAGGTCTTGACCACCGCCATATCAGTTTCGACGAACAGACCCGCTTCCATGCATTCGAGCGTCAAACCGGTCGTCAGATCCAGCGCCTTCTTGCGCCGCGACTGATACTCTGGCGAGGCCAGCATTTCCTCCGTCTCCAAACTCTTCATGAGACGGAAATAGCCGGGATGCGTCCGGCCGAAGATCACATAGGCATGTCCGATCGCGATGAGACGGGCAAGTGGCGACGGCTTCGACAAGCTGATCGCCTTGTTGCGGTAGTCTTCCTGAATGGCGTACCCGGCGAGGGCCGTTTCAACAAGCAGGCTCTGCTTGCATTCGAAGTGGCGGTAGATCGCCGGTGTCGTGGTGCCGACCAGTTTCGCGACATCTTTCAACTGGAAATCAAGTGAAGACTTTTCAGCGATCAACCGGGCGACAGATTCGATGATCGCATTCCGGAGGTTGCCGTGGTGGTAACCCGCTTTCTTCACAATGCCACGTTTCGGTGTGGCTTTGACATTTGCCATGTCTTTTATGTCACTCACTGATTCAAATGTCATTCTGCACCAGAACAGCGCGTTGACATAGTAATGTTAACTTAATTAACTTGGCGGTCAAGATCCGGACCGTGCGCACCTTTGCAAGACGTTTCCTCCCGCGGGGGCACTTCCGGATATTAAAGAGTCAAATAAGGGAAGACATCGAATGACCTCCAAATTGATGATGGGCGCGAGCTGCCTCATCCTGTCCGCCGCGGCGCCGTGGGCGACGGCAATTGCCCAAACCGAATCGGCTGACACTCCCGTCGCAGTCCAGGACGCCGCCCCTCAATCCGAGGACGACGTTAAAGTTTATGAAGGCATCGTCGTCACCGCGACGCGCCGGACCGAGAAACTGTCTGAAGTGCCGATCGCGATGTCCGTCTTCGGAGACGACAACATCGACCAGACCAGCGTTCGCGAACTGTCGGAAATCTCCGGCTACATCCCCAACGTCTCGATCTCGGGTCACAACGATTTCCGCTCTGTCATCACGATCCGCGGTGTGGGCTCTGCCTCCCGCAATATCGGGTTCGACAGCCGTGTCGGCGTGTATGTCGATGGCGTCTATATGGGCCAGTCGCCGGCGGTGAACCAGGAACTGCTGGATCTGGAACGCGTCGAGGTGCTTCGCGGCCCGCAGGGCATGCTGTTCGGCAAGAACACCGTGGCCGGCGCCGTCAGCCTGGTCACCAAAAAGCCGGAAGACCGCTTCTTCGGCAAGGTCAGCGCCAATATCGGCAACTACAATCTCCGCGAATTCCAGGGCATGCTGAATGTGCCGATCTCCGAGAAAGTTGCCGCCAAGGTTTCGATCTCCAAGACTGACCGTGACGGATACATCGACAACATCACGACGGGCAACGAAATCGATACCAAGGATGTGCTGGCCTATCGCGCCCAGTTGCGCATCACCCCGTCCGACCAGTTCGAAATCAATCTCGCCTATGACGGTCTGTCTGCCGACAATAAAATCCTGGTCGGAAAGCCGATCACCGACACCTATGGTGTGATGGTCAGTCCCTACGCACCGCAACCGCGCCAGGTTGCTTTCGATTTCGACCCGAGCGAAAGCCGCGATGTGTACGGCGCCATGATGGACATGACCTATGAATTCCAGAATGGTTTCACCGTAAAATCAATTACGGGCTACCGCGATACGGACGCGTCTTACGCCAACGACACCGACTATGCGCCGATCTCCATCATTTATGTCGACTATGGCGACAAGTTCAAACAGACGACCCAGGAGTTCCAGCTGATCTCCCCGTCTGACAGCGCCTTCACCTATATGGGTGGCCTGTACTACTACAAGCAGGACGCAGACACGGTCCGCGACGTGACCCTTGGGAACGATTTCCTCGAAGGTTTCGTGCGGCCGGTCCTGGCGCCTCAGGTAGCACCGCTTCTCAATCTTGATCCGGCGACCCTGACGACCGCGCAGCTCGCATTTATCTCTTCGATGACCGGCTTCGGCCCGATCGGTTCGAAGGTGACGAACAGTGGCAGCGTCGAAACGGAAAGTTACGCGGCGTATTTCAATGGCTCCTACGACTTCAACGATCGTTGGACCCTTGGCTTCGGCGTGCGCTATAGTACCGAAGACAAGAGCGTGAACTGGCTGCTTGATGGCCGGAACTCCGGTGTCTTCCGTATTGGTTCGACCAATGTGGCACCGGGTGACACCACGGCAGTCCCGACACCGCTGGTCAATGACCGTAGCGACAGCTTCCTGTCACCCGCCGTCAGCCTCAGCTACGCTGTGACCGATCAAAGCAATCTCTACGCCAAATACTCCTCTGGCTATAAGAGCGGAGGCTTCAACCTCGACTTCATCAACGAGGATGAACTGGCCGCCAACTCCGGCCTGGAATTCGGCAAGGAAACGGTTGACGCCTACGAAGTTGGCCTGAAGAACACCTTCATGAACGGCCGCTTCACGCTGAACCTTGCGGCCTTCTATTCCGAATATTCCGACTATCAGGTGAACCAGTTTGTTGACCTCGGAGGCGGCCGCACATCGATCCGTATTACCAACGCGGCGAAGGTCGTCACGCAAGGCCTGGAAGCCGAGTTCAACCTTCAGGCCACAGATAACCTGTCCCTGCAGGGATCTGCCGGTTATCTGGATGCGACCTTCGACTCGTTTCCGGGCGGCGGCACGGCCGGCGCTGACATTTCCGGCAACGATCTGAACAACGCCCCGGAATGGAGCGCCTCACTGGGCGCCGTGTACACGCGTGACGTCCCGTCACTCGACTCGACGCTTCTGACGCGCCTCGACATGACCTATACGGATGGCTATTTCACCACTGTCGACAATATCAAGACGGTGACCCTGCCCTCCACGCAAGTGGTGCCGTTTGGATATATCGACTCCATGACACAGCTGAATGGACGCATCGGCCTGATGAGCAATGATGGCCGCTACGAAGCCTATCTGTGGGGCCGTAACATCACCGATGAAGACGGTCTTGTGGACGACTTCCGCGACTTCTTCGGCACATTGGTCAACCACCCGAATATCGGGCGGACCTTCGGCGCCGAACTGGTCGTAAACTTCTAGTTCACCCTGTCACCTCCATACCGGGAAGGATCTGCAGCATGTCCCCTGTTGACGCGGAGCTTTCCCGGTATTTTTCTCACTCCTACGAAGAAGGCCGCAGGAAATTCCTCGCTGCCTGCCTGCAGCATGGCCTGAATGTTGAGCCTCATGTGCATCCGTCCCTGAAAGGCCCCTTCGGGGAAGACCTTTCCATGGATGCCGCATGGTATGGGCCGCAGGATGCTGAGAGGGTTCTCGTGTTCAGCTGCGGCACGCATGGGCTGGAAGCCGCCGCAGGGGCCGCCACGATCCTGAGATGGCTCGACAGGGATGGCGTCGGCCAGCTGCTCGGCGACATCAGTGTCCTGCTCATTCACGCGATCAACCCTTTTGGCTGGGCCTGGTCACACCGGATCAACGAAGACGGCATCGACCTCAACCGGAACTTTGCCGACCGGTCGCAACCTCAGCCGTCCAATCCGGATTATGTGGATATTCACCAGCTCCTGCTCGCTGCCACACCTGACGAGGCGGGGCTCAGCCAGTTCGCGAAGGGCTTCCACACCCTGACGGCAAACAAGGGGATGAACGCGGCACTGACCGGCATCACATCCGGCCAGTTCGACTTTCCTGACGGGCTCAGCTTTGGCGGAGCAGCGCTCAGCTGGTCAGGCAGAACCCTGTTCGCCATCGCCCACCAATATCTGAGCCGGGCCGAACGCATCCTTCACATCGACTGGCATACCGGTATTGGAGAATATGGCCGACCCCACTTCATTCTGGATGAAGCCAGAGGATCGGATACGCAGGTCCTGCTATCTGGCTGGTGGCCGGACCACACCATTCATTGCGATGATGTCGTCGACGGTGTCTCGATCTTTTACAACGGACTACTGCTCGAAGGGTTGCGCACCGAGATCCGCAAATTCAATCCGGCCGAAATCGTCAACCTCACGATCGAATGGGGCACTTACGATGTGGAAAAAATGTTGCAGGCCCTGATGATGGACAACTGGCTGATGCATCGCGCAGGCAATGCTGATCCGGCGCTTGTGGATGCAGTCCGGGCGGACCTCGTCGAACGCTTCTACCCTCAGGCCACAGAGTGGCGCCGCAATGTCATCCGGGCGTCCAATGCAATATATGATCAGGCCGTTGCCGGGCTCGAAAGCTGGGGACGCCGTTAAGACACCAGGGCAGACCAGTAAAAAGGGCGAGGCAGTCTGACTGCCTCGCCCTTCTTTATTCCCGGAGCATTCCGGAAAACTGTGAAGACGCCCCGAACTCAGGGCGCCCGTAATTAGGCGCCGACGATACCCGGCAGCGCTTTACAGAAGCGTTCCACGTCTTCGATCTTGCCGGTGGAAACACGGGTCCAGTCGACATAATCCATATATTGTCCGCGAACAGAGATCATCTGTTCAGCAAAAGCTTTCTGGATATCATTGGCCGGTTTGCCGGACTTGAAGAAGACGAAATTGGTTTCCGACGGCAGATACTCCAGGTCGAGCGCCTCAAGGGTCGCCTTGATCATGTCACGAGCTTCCCGGACTTTCGCCTTGGAGTAAGCGAGGAACTTCTCGTCATTGTAGCAGCCGATGGCGGCTGCATAGGCCGTGCATGGCGACCAGGACATTGCCGTTGCCTGGATCTTCTGCGCCACTTCCGGAGAGGAGATCGTGTAGCCCATACGGATACCGGCCATGCCGTAAATCTTCGAGAAGGTCCGCGAGACGATGACGTTATGGCCTTCCTTGATCAGCGGGATACAGGTGTTGGACTCCGGATCGTCAGCCAGCTCCATATAGGCTTCGTCAACCAGGACAGTGGTCTTCGCGGCCATCCGCTTCACGGCGGCTTTCATGTCGGCTTCCGGCGCGACGAGGCCGGTCGGGTTGTTCGGGTTGCAGAGCTGAACGAGACCAGTGCCCTCGTTCACCCTTGCCTCGATGGCTGCGAGGTCGGTGCTCATGTCGGCTTTCAGCGGCACGCGGTCGATGGTCGCCATGCCAAGACGCACGGCATAGAGCGCCGTCGTATCCCAGAACAGGCGCGGCGCAACGATCGGGCCTTTGGGGCCATAAATCACGGCAATGGCGGACAGTGCTTCGCCCGAACCGGTGGTCAGCGCGATCTGCTCCGGCGCCACGCCGTGGCGGTCCGCAATCATCTGCGCCAGCTGTTTCACAGCGTCCTGCGCCGCGTAGTACGCGCCTTTGGTGCCTGCGTAATCGATCATCTTCAATGCAGACTGCGACGGGCCGTAGGGGTTTTCGTTACGCGACAGAAGCGCAACGCCTTTCGGCGGTCCGAGCAGGTAGGGGTTCTCCACTGCAACTTTCTCTGGCGGGAAAGCTGCCTCCGTCGTTTCAGCGATCGCCGATGCGCCCGATGCGCAAGCCGTCGCACCGGCCACGCCCATGCCGGTCGCGCCAGCCAGAAGAAAACGTCTGGAAATATCGTAAGCCATATTCTGATTTACCTGTTGCCTTGGAGTTGAAATGAAATTGAATCTTTTGAGCTTCGCCGGAATGCGAACAGCGGCGCCATCCTGTCGAAGTATTGCACATAACAATAGCCGACATTGCGACGAGACAGGAGCCCATGGCCCGCTTCCGCGGATCTGACGGTGAGACTGAGGGCAGCTTTGGCCCCCTGGGAAGCAATCAGAAGCGGCATTGTTACAATGACCACAACGGCAAATAAGTAGATATATCCTGCAGCTAAACCTGCCATGATCGTCAAGCCTCCGATTATCTCGGAGGCGTTCAGGTAGCCTACTTCGTTGCCCGACATACTTCTCTGAGTTTCCTGTTCAAGGCTTGTTGAACCGCCTTTTCCCAATAGAGCAAGGAGGGATAACCATATCCCTCCTCACAGATTATCGCCTGCCCCCAAAAGGGGCAGGCGAGCTCTATATTCGATCAGAAATTGGCCATCAGCTTGACGTAGTAGTAACCACCCTGCCAGTCGATGACGTCTCCGGAGCGGTAGATTCGGCCACAGCAGCTGTCGCCGAGTTCTGCTTTATCCGGATACTGGTCGAAGGCGTTACGTGCACCGATCGAGATCTTCACGGCTTCAGAAGCCTGGAAGGATCCCTCAAGGTCAACCTGAACCTTCCCGGCATAATCCTGATACCGCAGCGGGGCATTCGAGCCGTCAGAGTTTGTGGACTCACCATAGTAGTTGGCGCGTGCCAGCAAGCTATACGGACCGACTTCATGCGTCACAGTGAAGACACCGCGCCATTTCGGGTCGTAGTTGACGAAGTCATACTGGTCTTCGTCGTTGAAGAGAGAGCCGACATCACTGTCGAACTCGGTCTTGTTGTAGTTCACAGACGCCATGAGCTTGGTTGAAGATCCGTTCGCCCAATCCTTGGAGTAGGTACCAACAATATCCACACCCTTCGTGCTCGTATCGAAGGCGTTGGTGAAGTAGAACACGCCACCAATCGATTCAGCGCCGACAACCCCTGCGCCGACAAGGGCGAGATAATTGTCATAGGCCTCGCCTGCCGCCGGATCCGTCGAGACATCCTGCGTCGAAATTGCGTTCACACGATCTTCCAGATCAATCTGGTAGAAGTCGACCGTCAGCGAGAAGGCGTCATAGGACGACGTGAAGCCCAAAGTATAGTTGGTGGACTTCTCAGGCTTGAGCGGTGTTGCGCCCAGCGCGCCAGCAATCGGACCACCTGCCGGGAACAGACCGGTTGCAACCGGGAAGCCGTTCGGGAGGCGGGTCGACACGTTGGTCGTGCCCTGCTGGCCCGGCGTCGGAGCCCGGAAGCCCGTACCGACAGAGCCACGAACCGCAAAGTTCGGCGAGAACTCATAACGGCCAGCCACTTTCCAGACCAGTTCGGAGTCGAAGTCCGAATAGTCTTCGAAGCGCAGAGCACCCTGCAGGAACAGAGCATCCGTAACGTCGGCACTCAGGTCACCATAGATGGCATAGGAGTCACGCGTATACTCGCCGGAGAAGTCCGGAGAGTAACCCGGGAAGCCGTTCGAACCGACGCCCAGCGCTTTATAGACCGGATCGTCGTCATCGGCGCAATCCAATGTCGAGCCGTTGGCGATAACCGCGGCACCGGCGGCTGTCGGCGCACCTGCGGCGCAGAAGCCATATGGGTCCGGAAGCGAGTAAGGACCATCGGTATAGGACTCGAAATTACCCCCAACCAGTTCATAGGATTCATCCATGTAGCTGGCGCCGAAAGCGAAGAGCAACGGGCTGGCCAGACCGGCCTCGAACTCTTTCGAAAAGTCTGCCTGAAGCTGCTTTTCTTCGTTGATCAGATCACCGGGGTGGAAGCTGGTCGGAGACATCTCACCCAGCGACGGGTTGACCGTGTTCTTCAGCGTATACTTGATCTCGTTGTGTCCGAGACGGGCGCTGAAGTCATAAGTGATGCCGTTGTCCCATTCACCACGGGCGCCGGCGACACCGGAATAGTCAATCACGTTACCAAAGAAGCGCGGGGTAAAGCCGCCCGGGAACAGAAAGAGCGAAGACCAGAGCGATCCATCTTCAAGACGGATGTTCTCAATCGTGCCATTGCCCGGATAACGGTAGAAGAAACCGCCATCCGCTTCAGAGTTCGAATAGTTACCGAAGCCATACAGCTCAACATCGCCAATCGTGTAACCTGCGTTCACGAAAGAACGGAAGGCTTTGGCATTCGGCTGCCCCCAGGGCTGAACCACACCAGAACCAGAATAGTCAGCGGCGTCGATACCAGCGATGAAGGAATCCAGATCGAAACCGGCAATTGACGTATCACCCGGATTGAAGTCCGGGCTGTTCACATCCACACAGACCCAGCTTTCACAATACTGCTCACCCCGTTGTGTCGAATCGGCCTTTGAGTATTCGGCGGACACATTGACAAAGCCATTGTCGCCGAGGCCGAGACCGAAGTTGCCCGCGAGCGTCGTGTTGAAGCCGTCTCCCTCATAATACTGACCGAAGTCTGCGCTGAAGGCGCCACCTTCCGGAGAGTCTTTCAGGATGAAGTTGATAACGCCGGCAATGGCGTCGGAACCGTACTGAGCCGCAGCGCCATCACGCAGGACTTCAACACTCTTCAGAGCAATCGCCGGAATGGTTGCAATATCCGGCCCCTGCGTACCGGACCCGCCGATCTGAACCAGAGCGGCGCGGTGACGGCGTTTGGAGTTTACAAGAACCAGTGTCTTGTCAGTCGGCATGCCCCGCAGCTTTGCCGGACGAATGAACGTACCACCATCTGAAATCGGCTGACGCGCCAGTGAGTAAGACGGAACCAGCGTCTTGATAATGTCGTTAGCATCCGTAAACGGCACGTCGGAGATTTCTTCCGAGCTCAGAACGTCTACCGGAACAGGCGAATCCATTACGGACCGGGCCTTGCCCCGCATACCGGTGATGATGACTTTTTCCTGTACGGAAGTTTCATCGACTGCCGGCTCATCATCTGGTTCTGCGTAAGCCACCCCCCCGGTGACCGTCATACCCACGACCGCTGATGACACGGCACATTTCAAGAAAGAACTAAATCGCACTTTGTATTCCCTTTCCGCAGCGGAACCATCACTCTTCAAAAAGTTCCGTCTGCCCCCTGTTGTCGAGCACACACCAGCTTCCCCCATCGGGCCGAACGCCCAAGGCACTGATATTTCTGAGGTGTTGAATCGGCCCGCCGTTGAGCCATATCCATCAACAGGTTGCTCAAAATGCCGCCATTGGCATTCGGTTCCTGCTGACTTGTCTGACAAGCTGTCCCTGGCAGGCGCTGGTGCCAATTCCAAACATGTCGTCGAGGATGCTGAATCGTTACCGCGTCATGCTTTTGTGCACCGCACACCAAACAACGCCCAAAGTCTCAGCACTCCACAGGTGCCGACTAAGTGACATGAGTTTTGGGGGCTTTATGGAAAAATTGTGAAAATCGCGAGGACGTTGTCCGCGATTTCCCGCATTGGTTTTCCCTGAGTCATGGCCATGCGGCGCATGGAATTGTAGACTTCATGCTCCGAAAGACCGCTCTTGGTCATCAAAAGGCCTTTTGCCCGCTCAATCGTCTTGCGTGCCGCCAGGTCTTCCCGTGATTTTTGCAACTCGTCTCTTAGCGCCAGCGTCAATGAGTGGCGTTCTTCTGCCACGTGCAAGATCGCCGGAATACGCTCCGGCTCCAGCCCGTCCACAATGAAGGCGCTGACGCCAAGTTTCAGCGCGTCGCTCATCTCCTCCCGGGATCCCTGATCAACAAACACAAGAATCGGCACCGATCTGAAACGGCGTACGGCCAGTAATTCTTCCAACAGATCCAGATCCACTCTTGGCGAGGCAAGGATGATTGCGCTCGCGCCAATGAGCTTGAGGCGCCGGGCCTGCCAGTCTGCATGTCCGGTTATTTCTGTTTGGTGAGGCTGCTCGCCCAAAGCAGTTGCGACGCGGCCAGCCCGAACATGATCGCTGGCGAGAATCAGGATCTGGCGATCCCAGCTCGTCATTTCGGACGCGCTTCCGGATTGCTTCTCCTCTGACAGCAACATCGTACAGCGGGTATTCTCTGCAGCCATGTCGTTCGGAACTCTCTGCAAAACGTTCAAACCATTGAAGCTGTTTGAATTTTGTGAACAACCGGGCTGAGTCCAAACAGTCGAATCGTAGATGCCGCATCAGATTGTGTGCATCTGATCATTCCTGTTTCGCGATTGACCAAATACCCGGCAGGAAGCGTCCGTTAACCCTCTCTACCCAGACGTGCGGCCCGTCCAAATTCCGGGCGCAATCGATGCCTTCCGGCGAAAATCGCCGTATCAGCAGGCAGACCGATTGGAGAGACACAGGGCCATCACTCTCTCCTTGACCAGCCCATTCGGGCCTTCAACAGTCCCACCCGGGAACACATTTGCATTGAGGGAAACAATGAAGCGTAGAGATTTTCTGGCGACCGGCGCTGGCCTGGGCGTAACCGCCCTCACGGCCTGCACAACGACAGCCACAGAATTGGCACCTGCCCCAATGACGGGGGAAGCACTGGTTCAGCCAATCGGTGCGCCGATGCACCCTATCAAATCCTCGATGAGCCGTGTCACCCGCACAATTGTCGGACTGCGCCCTTTTCGCAAACCCGGCCCCCGGCTCGAAGCCGTAAAAGTCGGGTCCAAGGACGTTGTGCACAATTATGGGCATGGCGGCGGCGGGGTATCGCTGTCCTGGGGTGTCGCGGAACTGGCAGCGGACCTCACCAAGAAGACCCATGCGGACAAGGTGGCCGTGCTGGGATCGGGGGCCATCGGCCTCTCAACCGCAATTCTGCTGCAGCGCGCCGGAATGCAGGTGACGATCTACGCCAGGGATTTCCCGCCCTACACCACATCCAACGTCGCCGGCGCGATGTGGCACCCGGTAACCCTCTACGAAAGTGACCAGGTATCGCAGGAAACCCTGGCCATGCTCGATCTGGCTTCTCGTATCGCTTTCAACCGGTTCATCCGTTTCGCAAACGACCCCAAATATGGCGTCTACTGGATCCGTCAGTATTCGCTGAGCGACCACCCCATGAGCACGATCCGCCCGTATGTGGGGGGTGATGCGCTTTATCCCGGCCTCAGGCGCAACCAGGCTGGCGGGCCATTCGGCTTCCCCTATTACGATGCGTATTACACGCTGATGATCGATCCCGATATTTACCTGAGGGCGCTGGTGAACGATTTCCTCGCGGCTGGCGGGCGCATGAAGGAGATGGCATTCGAGACGGAAGGCGATCTTGAGAAGCTGCCGGAATCCAGCATCGTCAATTGCATGGGGCTTGGGTCTGGCAAGGTGTTCGGGGACGAAAGCATCATTCCGGCACGCGGCCAGCTAAGCTTCCTGCTGCCTCAGAACGACATTGACTATGGCTATGCCGGATCAACGGATGACTATGGCCTGCTTTATTCGTTCCCCAGGAAGACGGGCATCCTGCTTGGCGGATCGGTCGACAAAGGCGACTGGAGCCTGGAACCGAGACCCGACGAGATCCGGCGCATGGTCGATGGCCATGCCTGGCTTGCTTCCAAGCTGGCCTGATCCACTCCCCTCTGCCCGTGCAGACGGAGTGACCTGCCGAGCCTCTGATCAGAGTCAGGCGTCTTCCAGCACCTGCTCTTCCACGGGCGCCAGACGGATCAGGTAGTCGAATGCGGAGAGGGCGGCCTTGGCGCCCTCCCCCATCGAAATGACGATCTGCTTGTAAGGCGTGGTCGTGGCATCACCGGCCGCGAACACACCCGGAATCGACGTCTGAGCCCGCATATCGGTCACGATCTCGCCACGCTCGGTCAGCTCGATGCTGCCACGCAGCCATTCCGTGTTCGGCACGAGTCCGATCTGTACGAAGATGCCTTCCAGCGCGACTTCGTGCAGGTCATCCGTGTTCCGGTTCTTGTAGGTCAGGCCCTTAACCTTGGCACCATCGCCAAGCACTTCGGTTGTCATGGCAGACGTGATGATGTCGACATTGGACAGACTGCGAAGCTTGTTCTGAAGCACTGCATCGGCGCGAAGCTGAGTGTCGAACTCAATCAGCGTGACATGGGCCACGAGACCGGCGAGATCGATCGCCGCCTCAACGCCCGAATTCCCTCCGCCGATCACAGCGACGCGCTTCCCCTTGAAAAGCGGACCATCGCAGTGCGGGCAGTAAGCCACGCCTTTGTTCCGGTATTCCTCTTCGCCCGGCACGCCCATCTGGCGCCAGCGGGCACCGGGAGCGAGGATCAGGCTGCGGGTCTTCAGACCCGCGCCATTCTCAAGGATGACTTCGTGAAGCCCGCCCGCCTTTTCCGCCGGGACCAGTTTCGCACCGGTCTGGAGGTTCATCACATCAATATCGTATTCCTTGATATGCGTTTCCATTGCGGTCGCGAGCTTGGGACCTTCTGTGTACGGCACAGAGATCAGGTTTTCGATGCCCATTGTATCCAGTACCTGTCCACCGAGCCTTTCAGCCGCGATACCGGTACGGATTCCCTTACGCGCCGCATAGATTGCGCCCGCCACACCTGCCGGGCCGCCTCCGATGACCAGCACATCAAACGGCTCTTTCCCGGAAATCTTCGCCGCCATTTTTTCTTGTGCGCCGGTATCCATCTTCGCGAGGATCTCTTCGACCTCCATGCGTCCGGATCCGAAAACCTCTCCATTGAGGTAAACCGTCGGCACAGCCATCACCTGGCGTTTATCGACCTCTTCCTTGAACAAGGCGCCATCAATTGCTGTGTGCCGAATGTTCGGGTTGAGGACCGCCATCATGTTGAGCGCCTGAACCACATCCGGACAGTTCTGGCAGGACAGGGAAAAATAGGTTTCGAACTCAAACGATCCTTCGAGCGCTTTGATCTGCTCGATCACTTCCGGCGCAACTTTCGGCGGGTGGCCGCCAACCTGGAGCAGCGCCAGAACGAGCGATGTGAATTCATGACCGAGGGGGAGGCCGGCAAAACGCAGGCTGATATCCGCGTCGGGCGTGGTGATGGCAAAGGAAGGCGCGCGCGCATTATCTTCGCGCGTCCAGCCGACCTTGTCGGACAGGTCTGAAATTTCCTGCAGGAGCTCTTCCAGGTCGCGGCTGCCCTTGCTGTCATCCAGGGCGGCCACGAGTTCCACCGGGCGCCGGATGTTTTCCATATAGGCTTTGAGCTGGGTCTTCAGATTTGCGTCCAACATGCGTCATCTCCTGCGAAGATCGCGTTCGCACCGTTAGCCGGGGCGTATTCCTGTGGGGGAAAGAAAATAAGTGTGCACCGGCTGGCTGCGAACACTGCAGCCAGCCGGACACCAATATTGCCGGGGATCAGATCTTGCCGACGAGTTCCAGCGACGGAGCGAGGGTCTCTTCACCCTCTTCCCATTTCGCCGGGCAGACCTGGCCCGGGTTTGCGCGGATATATTGTGCTGCTTTGACCTTGCGGACCAGTTCAGCCGCGTTGCGGCCAACGCCTTCGCAGGTCACTTCGATCACCTGGATGACGCCGTCCGGGTCAACCACGAAGGTGCCGCGGTCAGCGAGGCCCATGTCTTCGCGCATATTGTCGAAGTTGCGGGTGATGGCGCCGGTCGGATCGCCAAGCATGTAGTATTCGATCTTGCCGATGGCCGGCGACGTCTCGTGCCAGGCCTTGTGGCTGAAATGGGTGTCGGTAGATACAGAGAAGACTTCCACGCCCATGCTCTGCAGTGTCGCGTATTCAGACTGCAGGTCTTCCAGTTCGGTCGGGCAGACGAATGTGAAGTCTGCCGGATAGAAGAAGAAGATCGCCCATTTGCCTTTCACATCGGCTTCGCTGACCGACTCGAATTTACCTTGCTTGAATGCTTCGGCCTTAAAGGGCTTAATTTCAGTATTGATCAGGGACATTGTGGCTCCGTCTGTTGTTGCTTGCCAGGACAAATCCAATACCTGTCCGATGTGGCTTGCCAATAAATTATGGTGGGACAAATCGCGCGCTTGTCTTTAATTATTGCGCTTTGAGCCCCGCGATTGACGTTTCCTTCGCCCTACCTCTCTTCCTATAATCATTCTAAATTGGGAAACAAGGGCAGAGCCGAGCGCGCGCGCAAGCATTCCACAATCTCCTGCATTTTCTGGAATAATTCGGCCCGAACAGCGCCCGGCCCCACGCCGCTTTCACTGAATCGATGTCATGACGCATCCCGCAAGGCCAGGCAGGAATCACCCGCCTGCCCGTTGAAATACGTCCTGCGGCTCTTCGAATAACGGGCCTTTTCTGTGGCCCGCACGATTGTCACGCCACCTTCCCGGCATAAGATGACTGAATGATCGAATTTTGGTCCCCCATACCTAAAGCGCCGATCCGGACCAGATTTCCCTTTACCTCGCCCCGGTGAGGCCTACCACCGATACAAAAAGAGGAGGGTACGATGGAGGGAGCGACCAGGCGGTACGCATTGGCGATGATTGGCGCGACGGCTGGCAGCGCCGCACTTTATTCCGCGATGAAGGCGATGAATCACGTCCGGCCCTCATCCTACGCGGGACCGATCAAACTGGATGGAGATCCGAAAGGCGCGAAAGTCCTGATCCTCGGTGCTGGTCTTGCGGGCATGGTTGCTGCGCTGGAACTCCGGTCAGCCGGCTACAATGTCGAAGTTCTGGAATACCGGGAAAAAGCCGGCGGCCGCTGTTGGACATTGCGCGGCGGGGACACCTACACAGAGATGGGCGGCGCCACCCAGCATGTTTCCTTCGAAGGTGACAACTACATCAATCCCGGCCCATGGCGCCTTCCCTATGACCATCATGCCGTACTGGACTATTGCCAGCGTCTCGGCGTCCAACTGGAACCGTTCGTCCAGCAGAACCACAACGCTTACCTCCACAACAGCAAGGCCTTCGGCGGCAGGCCTCAGCGCTTCAAACACATCGCAACGGACTATCGCGGCCAGACGTCAGAATTGCTGGCCAAGGCTGTCGATCAGAACCGGCTGGACGACATGCTCACGTCGGATGACCGCGAAGCTCTGATCGAATCGCTCCGGGCCACCGGCGCGCTGGACGACACGAACTCCTACAAGGCCGGAAATCTGAGCAGCCGGTATCGCGGCTTCGCCAAACCACCCGGCGCAGGCTTCGATGGCGCCCCCATCCCATCCGATCCGCTCAGTCTGTCCGAGATTCTGAATTCCGGGATGTGGAGCCGTCTTGCAGATGCTGACCTGCTGGATCACCAGATGCCGATGTTCCAGCCCGTCGGCGGCATGGACATGATTGCGCAGGCTTTTGCCCGCGAAGTTGGTGATCTCATACGCTACAATTCCAAAGTGGTTTCCCTGCAGCAGGACGACAACGGCGTCCGGGTTGCCTACGAGGACACCCGGACAGGCGAAAAGCGCACAGCGGAAGCCGACTGGTGCGTCTGCACCGTCCCCTTCTCCATCCTTGGCCAGATGGATCACAATCTCTCGCCGGGACTGACGGCGGCGATCAACGACGTCTACTATCGCGGGTCTGCGAAGTGGGGCCTGGAATTCAAGCGGCGCTTCTGGGAAGAGGACGACAGGATCTATGGCGGGATCAGCTACACCGACCTGCCCATCGAAATGATCTCCTACCCCTCCGGCGGCCTGTTTACCAAAGGCCCGGCTGTCTTGCTTGGCGGCTATACATGGGACGATGCACAAGCATTTGAGTTCAATGCCATGCAGCCGGAAGACCGGATCAAATGGGCGATCGAATTCGGGTCTCACATTCACCCGCAATACCCGGAAGAGTACAAGACCGGTGTCAGCGTCGTCTGGCACAAGGTTCCCTGGGTGCTGGGATGTTTCGGTATATGGCGAAACAAGGAAGCTCATTACGCAGATGCGGTGAAGATCGATAATCGCGTTGTCTGCGCGGGTGAGCACGTCTCCTACCTCGGCGCCTGGCTCGAAGGCGCGATCGAATCCTCGCTCGATGCGATTGGCAGGCTGCACGACAAGGTGATCAACGGATGAGACTTTTGACCTGCACCACCCGAACCGTCCTGACCGCTACGGCGTTTATTGCCACAGCGCTCACCATGCACGCCGATGACGGTATTCCGGAAGTCACGACCTTCGAGCCGACTCCGCTGGAAAAGAAAATCTTCGATGGCCCCGGCGTGACCGTGACAAGCGGACCCGAGATTTATGCAACGCTCTGCGCCGGCTGCCACATGCCCGAAGGCCAGGGCGCCGTTGGCGGGGGCATGTACCCCGCCCTCGCCGGAAATGAAAAGCTTGAGTATCCCGATTATGCTGTCTTTATTGTCCTGAACGGTTACAAAGCGATGCCATCCTTCGCCCACACGCTGTCGGATGAGCAAGTAGCAGCAGTCGTCAACTACTTGCAGTCCGGACTGGGCGGAAACTCTTTCGAACCGGCAGCAACGGCCGAACAGGCCGAGCTTAGCCGCCCTCAATAATCAGATTACGGAGTGAACATCATGCGCCTGACCGCCCCCCTTCTTTCTATTGCCGCGCTCGCAATTGGCGCCTGCGGCGCAGCCGACAGCGAAGTCATCCGCCACAAGATTCCCGGATCGGACTTTCCGATCCTTCTGGCTGTCGAAGTCCCGGCCGATGCGACATTGGTTTATCTCAGCGGCGCTGGTCCTGCCGTCACGGACGAGACAGCCGAACCGAGAACGCCGGCGGCCTATGGCGACATAACAACCCAGACCGAAACGACGCTGGCCGCGATTGAAGCCCGCCTCGAAGGCCTTGGCCTGACCATGAGCGACGTCATCAAGCTGCAGGTCTACATCGTCGCAGCACCGGGGGAAGACTCGCTCGATTTCGCCGGCTTCATGAAGGGGTATGTGAAATACTTCGGCACCGAAGAGCAGCCAAACCTGCCAACCCGCTCGGTGTTCGAGGTCGCGGGTCTTGCCAATCCGGGCTGGCTGATCGAAATTGAGGCAGTCGCAGTTCGCGACTAGGCGCCTGGTTTCCGGCGCTGCCCGGCGCCGGGAACTGCCCTCCGTTCGGTTGCTTGCCCCTACGCAAGTCATTTCCCTGAACGTGAAGGCATGTATGATCCCCAAAAGTACTATTGGGGAGAAACATGCACTACGCAGAACTTCTGAAAGCGCACGAGGAACTGACCGGACCGGGCGGTGACTTCGAGATTGTTGAAGCCGACGTGCTCGGCAACAAGCTTCGCGTGTACAAGAATGCTCCACCCAGCATTCGTGAATTCTGGGCGTCCACCAAGCAGTTCGCAGACCGGACCTATCTGATCTACGAAGGCGAACGCCTCACCTATGCCCAGGCCCATGAACAGGTAAACGCAATTGCCGCCTGGCTTTTTGACCAGGGCATCCAGCCGGGAGACCGGGTTGCCATCGCTATGCGCAATTATCCGGAATGGCTCCTCATCTACTGGGCCTGTACCTCTGTCGGGATCACAGTCGCCGGCATGAATGCCTGGTGGACCGCCGAGGAAATGGCTTACGCGCTGAAGGACTCCGAACCCAAAGCCCTGTTCCTCGATGCTGAAAGGCTGGAACGGGTCCGGGACCAGCCGGATCTCACCGATTCGATGAAAATGGTTGGCGTCAGAATCCCTGACCTGCCGGCCAACGTGACACCCTGGAGCGATGTCATCGCCCATGGCGGTGACATGCCGGACGTCACAGTCGACCCGGACTCTGATGCATGCATTTTCTATACATCCGGCACGACCGGCTTCCCCAAGGGCGCACAGCTCACTCAGCGGGGGTGCATCTCCAATCTGATGAACATGATGTACGCCTCTGCATCCACAACGCTTGCCACACAGAATGCGACGGGTGTCGCCCCTCCGGAAGATCCGCCGCCGCCCGTGTCTCTGCTGACAACGCCTCTTTTCCACGTAACCGCCAATAATTGCGGCGCGTATGCGACCACCGCGGCCGGCGGCGCCATCGTTCTGATGTACCGCTGGGACGCTGGCGAAGCGCTCAAGATCATCGAACGCGAGAAAGTCAGCAGCCTGGGCGGCGTACCGGTCATGGCGCGAGAACTGATCAATCATCCCGACTTCGAAAAGACGGATACATCAAGCCTCGCGCAGCTCTCAGGCGGCGGCGCTCAGGTGCCGCCGGATCTCGTCCACAAGATCGAATCGGCAATCTCAACGGCCCGCCCCGCCACCGGATACGGCATGACGGAGACATGCGGGATCATCACGTCCGTGTCGGCTGATTTCTTCGTCGACAAACCGGACAGTGCCGGCCCGGCGATGCCGAACTTCGAAGTCAAATGTGTCGATGAGCTTGGCGACACAGTTGCACCCGGCGACGTCGGCGAACTCTGGGTCAAAGGCTCTTCCGTCATCAAGGGCTATATCAACCGCCCGGAAGCGACGGCTGAATCAATCACCGACGGCTGGCTTCACACCGGCGATATCGCGCGGATCGACAAGGATGGCTTCATCTTTATCGTCGACCGAAAGAAAGACATGGTCCTGCGGGGCGGAGAAAACGTCTACTGCGCCGAAGTCGAATCCGTCTCCTACCGTCACCCCGCCGTCGCCGAGTGTAGCGTGTTCGGCGTGCCGGATGAACGGCTGGGTGAAGAAGTCGGTATCGCCATTGTTTTGAAGCCAGGTGAGAAACTGACTGCAGACGAGTTCCGGGCGCATTGCGCAGGCATCATGGCGAAACACAAAGTGCCCCGTTACGTCTGGTTTATAGCGGATGCCCTGCCCCGCAATGCCAGCGGCAAATTCGTCAAACGCGACCTGCGTGACCGCCTCAGCGCGGAACTGCAGAGCGCGGGTCAGTAGTCCCCACCCCCATGATCCAGGGGCGGCGAAGACCTCGCCGCCCTAAATCAACTTGCGCCGCAGTTTTGCAGCCAGCGCATCCAGCGCCAACACCGACAGGAAGATGATCAGAAGGATCGTCGCGACATGATCATACTGGAACATGTCGTACCGGCCCTTTAGCTCCTGTCCGATGCCGCCTGCCCCGACCAGGCCAATCACCGTACCCATACGGATATTGCGGTCCAGAATATAAAACGTCAGCGCCGTATAGCTCGGCAGCACCTGAGGCAACACAGCCAGGCGAAGCACGGCGAAATCCCCCGCCCCGGTTGCCCGTATTGCATCCTGAGGCACCTTGTCTGCCGCCTCGATTTCCTCAGCAAAGAACTTGGCCAGGAAGCCGACGCTGTGCAGCGCCAATGCCAGAATACCGGCGATCGCTCCAAAGCCGAATGCCAGCACCAGGAAGAGCGCGCTGATCAATTCAGGGACCGCGCGCAGGAAAGAAATAAAGCTGCGCGCCAAGGCGTATAAAGCCGGGTGCAGCGTAAAGTTCCGCGCGGCAACCCATGCCATCGGCAAGCTCATCAAAACAGCAAACAGGCTGGCCCAGATGGCCATCTCTACCGTTTCCAGCATCTTTCCGAGCGTATAAACCAGATAGCCCACAGGCTTTACCAGAAAGGTTTTTTCAACCGTCTTTGTGGTCATCTGCATGGTTTCAGGGTCCAGCACGGACTCGTCCACCCGTT
Source organism: uncultured Hyphomonas sp. (assembly GCF_963677035.1). Classification (NCBI taxonomy): domain Bacteria; kingdom Pseudomonadati; phylum Pseudomonadota; class Alphaproteobacteria; order Hyphomonadales; family Hyphomonadaceae; genus Hyphomonas; species uncultured Hyphomonas sp. The sequence continues at coordinate 2,761,124 of NZ_OY781472.1, read as the reverse complement.
CCGTTTCGAGATGTGAAAACATTGGCAGGTGCGCCGGGTCGAAGCCGTCGATCATTGAGACCGGTGTCCGCTCGGCGATAGCGATCGGATACATCTGCTGCGTCACGCTTCCGATGCCGCGGCCGATCTGTGAGGACTCCTTCAGGCCGACACTGGCCTGCAGAAATTCCCCCAACTGGCTGGACAGTCTGTGCAGTTCCATACGCTGGGCTGACACAGACAGAAGCACGAAGGCAACGGCGACAGTCAGGACAGTCTTCCAGTCAAAGGCGGGTTTCACCTGCCAGCGAGCGGCATCCGACGGCCACGTTGATGCGGGCTTCGGCATGTCAGGCGACCGCCATGGACGGCGCGAAGGTTCCACGTCCGGCGCCGAAAATGAGGGTAAGCACATCCGGGCTGAGTTGTCCGGGCGGGCCGTCAAATACGATCTTCCCCTGACGCAACCCGATGATACGGTCAGCATAGGTGCGCGAGAGGCTGATCTGGTGCAAGGAGCAGAGCACCGCCACACCCTGTTCTTTCGCGGTACGACGAAGAAGATCCATAATGTCCTGCGCGGTCTGAGGGTCCAGGCTGGCGACGGGCTCGTCGGCCAGGATCAGCTTGGGTCTATTTATCAGTGCACGTGCGATTCCGACGCGCTGCTTCTGTCCGCCGGAGAGCCCGCTGACAGGACGGTTCACGTGTCCTTCTTCAAGACCGACATGCGAGAGCAACTCACAGGCTCTGTCCTGAACCTCTTTCGGATATGCCTGAAACAGCAAGCGCCAGATCGGCAGGCCGGGCGCCGTGCCAGCCATGACATTCTGTGCGGCTGTCAATCGTGCAGACAGGCCGAAATCCTGATGCACCATGCCGATTGCGCGACGTGCGCGGCGTATTGATTTCGGCGTGAGAATTGTCCCGCTTATGTCGATCGTTCCAGCATCCAGAGGAACCAGCCCGATAATTGAGCGCAACAGGGTCGTCTTCCCCGACCCGGAAGCGCCGAGCAGAACGCAGAAGCTGCCCGGCTCGATCCTGAGTGAGACACCGTCAAGAACAGTCGGCCCGGACGGATAGGCTTTGCGTGCGGCATTCACCGTCAATGCCGCATCAGGCGTTTGCGCGTGAGAAGGCGTGCTGGTCATTCCGGTCTGCTCCACATTCGGGTCAGGAACCGGATTTACGCAGGATGGCCGTTTGGTAGTCTGTATCGATAAAGCCGATTGTGCTGGCCATCGCATCGAACAACGCGTCGGAAACATCCGTATTGTAGCGGTCCACCTGTTTGCCGCCATAGCCGCGGATCGATACCGGGCGAATGCCGGGTGTGCGGTGGACGTTGCCAAGAGAGGTTTTCAGCAACTCCTTTACAGGCCCCGGCAGTCCCGGATGCATGGCGATGGGCGGGTTCGGAATGGGATCCGATTTGATCAGCAACCGGAACCCGGATGCGTCCAGCCCGCCTTGATTCACGGCCCGTTCGAACGAAATGAAGGACGCCCCGGCCGCATCGACCAGACCATTCTGCAAAGCCAGCAGGCTGTTCGCATGGCTACCGGTAATCCGGATCGCGCCAAGATCGCGCAGCGGATCGATACCGGCCTTCGACAACATCGCAAGCGGATAGGAAAAGCTGCTGGCCGAGTGCTGAGATCCGAGCGCGATGGACTTGCCGGTCAACTTATCCGGCGTATCGATGCCGGATGCCCTGGATACGAAGATGCCAGCATAGTAAGTCGAACCTCCATCCCGCTCCTCAATCGCGAGCAGGTCGGCGCAGCCACGCCGGTGCGCTTCAACGTATGACACAGGCCCGAGCCAGGCAATCTCCGCCTGACCCGCGCACATGCCCTCAATGACCGCTGCATAGCTTTGCCCGGTCTGGACATCGAAATGAATGCCGCTGGTGCGGGTGATGGCGTTAAACAAGGGGAGGAAATCCGCCCTGGTCCCGTCTTCCGTGCCGCCATCTGCGGGAATCAACAGCACACGAAGTGGACTGGCCTCTGTGCCTGCACGTTCAGCTTTTGCCGGAAGGCCGCTAAGGCACAAACCCGCCAGGACAACCAGGAGCATTACCAGACGCATGTCGGACCCTTCTCCACAGCCAGGCAGCACCACATTGCGCGCTGCAACAAACTTCAGCGCCGTCGATACCAGCAGCTTGTGACATTGGTGTAACGGAGGCCTCGGGTTCTTGACGTTTATTGAACTTAATTCAATTACTGTGAAACCGACCTTAGGAAGAGTTCAATGTCTGAGAGCAAACCCAAACGCAAAAGCACCACCAAAAAGCGCGGTGACGTTCCGATCGTGGACAACGTCATGACCCGCATCCGGATTCGCCACCCCTCACTGGGGCCCAGCACGCGCTCCATTGCCGACTACATCCTGGAAAACCCCCGTCAGGTGGTCGGCATGTCCGTGACCGAACTGGCCGAGGCCACAGGCGCGAGCGATGGCAGCGTCATCAACCTTTGCCGCCAGCTGGATCTGTCCGGTTTCCAGCAGTTGAAGCTCAGCCTCGCACAGGAAGTCGTGCAACCGGTCCAGTTCATTCATGAAGACCTGCAACCAACCGACACAACCCCAACCGTTTGCCGGAAAACCTTCCACGCAGGCATTCAGGCCCTGCGCGACACGCTCTCTATTCTGGATGCGGACGCCATCGACGAAGCCGTCAATATTATCCGGGCCGCCGACCGTGTCGAAATCTACGGCATCGGATCTTCCGCCCCGATAGCGGAAGATGCGCAATACCGTATGCTACGGATCGGGATTGATGCGAAAGTCGTTGTCGATAGTCACATTCAGGCAATCAGCGCTTCACGCACGGCCCCGAACGTTGCGGTCCTGACCATCTCGCACTCAGGGGCAACACACGAAACGCTTGCGGCAACCCGCCTCGCCAAAGAGGCCGGCGCAAAGACGATCATCGTGACAAACTTCTCCAGTTCCCCTCTCCAGGCCTATGCCGATGTGAAACTGTTCACGATGGCGCGCGAAACCAAGTTCCGGACCGAAGCCATGACCAGCCGTATCGCGCAGCTTTGCGTCCTCGACGCGCTGATCGCCGCGCTCGCCCTCGCCGACTATGATCGCGCCACCGATACACTAAAGAAAACATTTGATGTTTTGTCCCTGAAGCGCTTCTAGAAGCGGACGCTCCTCGCCAGGGCCTCCAGGACACCCGGCTCATCGGCGCGGACCAATAAGGCGTGCATTCCCAATGCCTGGGCACCGGCCAGGTCTGTTGCGGGATTGTCGCCCAACATGACGACGTCTTCCGGCGCGAGGTCGAGCGCGCGGCATGCCTTGAGATAAAGGCCCGGCTTTGGTTTGCCGACCACCTCCATATCAACAGCATCAAGATTTACACATGATCCCAGTGCGGAGAGAAGCGCGCCGGTCTCCGGTTTGATCCGGCCCGCAGCACCGGGGTGGGTCAGATCCGGATTGGCAACGATCAGGCGCGCGCCTTTCCGAAGCGCATTCGCCGCCCGCTCCAGGCGGCTATAGCTAAAGCGCGTATCCCGCAGCAGGACGACGATTTCAGCTTCATCCCGGTTCAGGCGGATACCGATATTCCGCGCGACGGCCCGCATGCGCGGGTGCGCCAGAACCATCACATCGACCTCTCCGGCCATGGCTGCCCGATCAATGGCCTCGACGCCCGCAAGGACAATTTGCTCCCGCCGCATGACAATTCCGTCCCGGGAGAGAATTTCGAGAAAATCGTCCACGGTGTTGGAGGAATTGTTCGACACGATCACTGTGCGCGCGTGATATGCCCGCAGGAAAGCAGTCGCAGACTCAGTCAGTTGGTTGTCGATGGCACAGCAGCCATCCCAATCGACAAGGAAGCCTCTTGCCGTTTGCATAACACTCGCGATCTCTGCCGACGAGGCAGGCGAAAAGCCATGCGCCATATATCCAACTCCAGAACACATCCTACTGTTTGAGTTTTTCTCAATTATAAAACGCCTTTGAAGTAAATACTATTCATACCAATTTTATTCAAAGTTCACAGAAGTGTTGCGGTGGCTGTCTAAATCGGCGGCGTGGCGCGAACGGCCTGCCCGGCTGTCTGCGCCCAGCTCGCCGATGTCCGGCGGGTGATGGGGTTATATGGAGACACCAGCCATGAAACAGAAATTGAAAAGCAGTGTAAAGTTCTGCTTGAGCGCACTGATGGCATCAAGCGTCATTCAGGCTGCGATTGCCGAACCAGAGCCGGATGACGGGGATACACGCCGGCTAGAAACCATTCGCGTCGAAGGCCAGGCAGTAAATGCTCTGACGTCTGACATTGCTGTCGACTTTGCCGAATTCGGCACACAGGTTCAGCTTATCAGCTCTGAAGAAATTGAAACCGGAGGCTTTACCAATTTCGGCGAACTGGCCTCAGGCCTGATCCGCGGCGCCAACATCGGCTACTCTCCGGATGAGGGTGAATTCACCATCCGTATCGACGGCGGTACCGACCGGGATACGCTGCTCCTCGTCGATGGTGTCCCCTACTTTGACCGCTCTTCTCCACTGGAAGACCTCTGGCCCGCAACGGCCATTGATCCGCGTATGATCGACAGCGTCGAAGTCTATCGCGGCGGCAACAGCCTCTATTTCGGGTCCAATGGCGGCCTCGGCGTCGTGAGTGTTCGCACCAAGGAGCCGGACGGCACGACCAAAGGCCAGTTCGGTGTATATGCCGGTGCGTTCAAGACCCGTGAAATCTACGGCAATATGTCTTTCCCGCTCGACAAGGCAGGCAAGCATTCAATTCTCGTGTTTGGCCGCTCATACGAGACAGACGCTCACGAGTTGTTCAGCAAGGAAGCCTATGGCGACAACGTGCTGGCGCTCGGCGGCCGCCACGAATTTCCTTACAGCTATAACAGCCTCGGCATCAAATATCTGTGGCAGATCGGACCTGATACGGAGTTCCGCGCGGGCGCGTCCTACTCAACCATCGACTTCCGCGATTCCTTCCCGCAGAGCACGGTGTTCCAGCCGAATTTCACCGAATTTCCGATCTACAATGCGTCCTTCAAGCACCGTTTCAACGACAAGCTGAAGATCGACCTTGAAGCGCATTATCAGGACCCGCAGCTCAAGAACAACGAGATCGACGCCCGCATCTGCCAGATCCCGCGTCTTGGCGACCTGCCGGCCGACATTCAGACGATCGCGGCAAATCAGGGCATTACGGACTTCTCCACCGCCGCCGCATATGAAGCATTCGCCGCATCCGTGCCGGGCCTGCCGGCCGGTTGCGTCACCAACCCATACGGTAGCGCGGGCAGTGCCGGCGACGACAACTGGAACGGCGGCAGCAGCTTTTACATCAACCAGGACCCGAACAGCCCGTTCTACGGCAAGCCCTACGGCACCGTGGATAACCCGTTCCCGATCGGTGCACCGATTGGCTATGTCGTCCAATCGACGGCCTCATTCGGTGACGGCGGCCTCACAAAGGGCTTCGGGACGACTGACCAGCGAGAGTCCGGCTATGTTGACTATGGCTTCAATGCCCGGGCGACCTATACGCTGAACGATTATGTCGAAGTCGTCGCCGGTGTTCAGAACACAAGCTACAAAGACAATTCCGACGACTCCTTCGGTGTGCGGGACGTGAAGCTGACCAGCACAGGTGTCTATGCTGACCTGCGCCTGTCCCTGCCCGTTCTGGAAGGTTTCAGCGGTTCGTTCGCGGCCCGCCAGGACTTCAACGACAACTTTGACGACCAGTCTGTCTGGAAAGTCGGCCTCCGTCAGAACTTCGGCCATGGCCTCTATGCACGCGGCTCGGGCGGTACATCATACAGCCTTCCAAAGATCGATGAAATCGGTGCCTTCGGTGCGGGCGCAAACATCAATCCCGGGCTGCAGCCGCAGGAAGTCGATGCGTTCAACATTGGTGCGGGGATCGATGGTGACATCTTCGGCGGCACGTACAATGTCGAGCTCGGTTACTTCGAGACAGACATCAAGAACCTGTTCTCCAGCCGCGCGGTCGGTGCAGTTTGTCTGCAATACGCAAACGACATCGCCAATCCGCTGTTCAGCAACCTGACGAATGACACAGCCGCAATTGAGCAGAACCGCCGAAACATTATCGCACCGGACGATTTCTGCGGTACCGCTGCAAGCGGCCTCTCCGATCCTGGGGAATCTGTTGCCGTCAACGCATTGGCCAATCAGGACATCAAGGGCTTCACCATCGACGTCGCATTCGACTTCGACAAATGGCAGGCTGACTTCAGCTACACCGACATGGAATCGCTGGAACCGAACCCGGTTTACGGAACACTGGCACGCCTGGACGGCACATCGACCAATCTCGATTTTGTCATCCCCGGAAAGGCCGGAAGCTCCGAGCACCGCCAGTCGTCGGAACGCCCGGAGTGGACGCTGTCCGGCCTCGTCACCTACACGCCGAATGACAACTGGGTGTTCGCTCTGAACCCGCGCTGGCAGGGACCGGAATGGGCCTATGCCGGGACCAGCCTGGCCCGCCTCGTGGACGCTGACGGCAACCGCGTCGTGGACGACATGAACTTCGGCGATTACTTCGTTCTCAACGGGTCCGTTCAATACTTCATGGGAGACAGGAAGCAGCACCGGTTCCTGATCCGCGGCGTGAACCTGCTGGGCGAAGACTATTTCGAGCGCGCCTCCGGCGGGTCGACCTACACACGTGACCGGGCCGTTGTCCGGGGCGAGATCGGCCCGAACGACAGCGCTTACTACAGGCAGTATGGCTGGAACGGGAAACCACGGTCCTTCTGGATCCAGTACGAATACTCGTTCTAACCACACTCAGGACCCGGCCAGTCATTCCCCGCTGGCCGGGTCTCCCTTATTCTGCCGGCTGGCAGGTATTGTTGAGACATCCGCCTGTCCGGTTTTTCACCAATTATAGGCTCCACGTACAAACCAGGTTCCGCCGGTGAACCCAAACGGGGCAAACGTGTTGTACATATTCGAACCGGTGGTGAGTGACGGCTCCCTGATGCGCTCAGGATAGGTATTGAAAATATTGTTCGCCCCGGCATAGACCGTGAAGCTTTCGGAGAGCGCGTAACCCAGTTCGAGATCGGCAATCCATTCCGGACGGACATCATAATCCTCATCCGAATTTTTCGCGTTTCGCACAGTATAACCTCCGAACCGCGTCGCGCGGACATTCGTTCTGAACCGGCCGCAATCCCAATCCAGCCCAAGTGTTATTTTGGAGTCCGGTATCGCGTCTGTCAAAGCCCCCCGCTTACCCCGGTTGAACAGCTCAATATTTCCCAGAGATTCCAGCTCCGGGGGATTATCGACAATGCCGCGAATGTCCGTTTCGTTTCGGTTGATTCCGCCGATAAATCTGAAGCCCCCATACGCCGTGCTTGCCCGGTACGTTGCCACGATATCGAGCCCCCTTGTGCGCGTGTCGATGGCATTCGTGTAGTATTGGCCACTTATCCCGGGTGAGAGACCACTGGCGCCAAGCAGCGCCTGCACCTGGTCACCAATGGTTGTGACACCATCCGCAGACAGATCGCGGTCCAGCGGTGAAAATGTGGATGTCACGACAATCCGGTCATCCAGTTCGATCTGATAGGCATCCACCGTTATGGAAAGGTTTGAGAAAGGCGTCAGTGCAAAGCCAATACTTGAATTCCTGGAAGTCTCCGGCTGAAGTGGCGATGCTCCCAATGCCTGTGCGGCGGCAGAATCCACAGCAAGATTCTTGAGGAGCAGAAGTTCCGTTTCTCCGTTGCCATCCAGATCGACGAACTGGCTCGTCGTTGACGAATAGGCCTGTTGCGCCAGAGACGGCGCCCGGAACCCCGTATTGTACGACGCACGAAATGCCAGAAAATCGCTGACAGCGTAACGCCCCCCCACCTTGTAGATCAACTCGTCACCAGCCGCGTCGTCAAAATCCTCATATCTGAGGGCCGCGTTGAGGAACAGGCGTTCCGACGGGCTCCACCCGAGCTCAGCGTAGGCGCTGAGGTTTGATCGCTCCACGCGTCCGGCATCATCCGGCCGAAAGCCCGGCGTCGCTTGCGCGCCCGGCGCCAGACGTTCACCTGCATATGGCTGTCCGGCCGGCCGGACATAATTCCCCGCAGCCCAGCTGGCCACATCTCCCTCTTCCACCTCGTACGTCTCAAGACGGTGCTGCAGACCGAAGGATGTCTGCAGCGTGCCCCTGCTGCCAAAGTCGTAAAGCTTCGTCACGTCCAGCGCGCCGATCCATTCAGACGAGATCAGGCGGCCGATCTCAAATCGTGTAGGGCTGGAGGGGCCAAGACTCGCATTCAGGCTGTTGGAATTTGTCCAATCAGTATTGTTCGAGCCGAAACTGAACGAAAGGTCCCAGGTCCAGTCGCTCGCCGTTTCTCCCCGCAGACCTGCAGCCAGATCGAAATCATCTTCCTCAATCGTCAGACGCGGCCGGAAGCCATCGGGATAGACCTCCGGCAATGACACATCCCGGTTTGGCGCCCGAAAAGACCAGTTCAGCTCGGACGTTCGCATCCCGTAAGTTCCGAAAGCATAGACTTCGAAGCCCGCAGTCTCATAAGAAAAATTTCCGCCAAATATGTGGGCCGTCTGAGGAAATGCCCCATAGTTTTGCGTAATCATGCGTTCGATAGTGGCTTCCCTGGGATCACGAACCTGGCCATCCAGCAAGGGATAAAGATTGATCCGATCAGAGATCGGCACGGCCCGGTTCGACTCTTCCTGGCTCATGAAGTTGTAGAACACGTTCAGGTGGCCTGACGGACCGATGGTCGTGCCGCTATTGACCGAAGCGGTGAAGAAATCACCATCGTTACGGTCGAAATTCTGTCCGGCACTAATCGTGACTTCATTCGCGTCCGGGTCGTCTTTCAGAATGATATTGATCACGCCGGCGATCGCATCTGAACCGTATTGCGCCGCGGCACCGTCTCTCAGAACCTCGATCCGTGAGATTGCAGACGACGGAAACATGTTCAGATCAACGCCCGCCGCACCATTATAAAGCGAGGAGACAGAATAAATGAGCGCGGTTTTGTGTCTGCGTTTCCCATTCACCAGAACCAGCGTGTGATCGGGGTTGAGACCGCGCATGCCTCCGCTTGCGATAATGGCCGCCGTACCACCTCCTCCACGGGTCGGCACATTGAAGGACGGGATCAGGAACCGGATAGAGTCATAAATACCTTTCGGGCTCCCCTGCTGAAGGTCCTGATAGGTGAAGACATCGACAGGTGTCGGACTATCAATGACGGATCGGGGGGCACCTCGAATGCCGGTCACGATAACCGTATCCTGAGTGCTTTCCCCGTCGTCGATCTCGGTCACCTTCACAAAGGGTGGCTTTGACGGCGGCGGTTCGGGCGGCAGCACCTGAACAGGGGTCTTCGATTGTGGAGGCTCAACATCGACCGGATCGACCCGCTGCAGGGTCAGCGCGCCATTTTCCAGTTGCTCAACCTCAAGTCCTGTTCCCCTGAGAAGGACACTTAGCGCCGCTTCGTAATCCAGATGGCCACGGACAGTGTGGGACCTCTTCCCTTCCAGCATACCCGACGGCACAACAATCACGACCTTGGACTGTTTCGAGTACTCCATAAGCGCATGCGCGAGCGGTTGCGCCTCAATCTGGAAAAATGGCGCGTCAGAATCTGCGGGATCGCAAAATGCCTGCGGGGCCTGCAGGAAAAACAGGGACACCAAGCCAACAAGGCCTGCTCGACTGAGCGGACTTCTGACCTCCGGCATCCTGCATTCACCCCTCAAATTCCGAAAAGGTCACGAATTGCCCGGTCGACAGGCCCCCAGCGCCACCGCACTAAAAGCATTGAAGGAAGGCACGAAAGCAAGACGCTGCGAACCATCCCTCATTCTGAAATATGTCAGCCAAGTTACAGGAACGCATCACTCCCAGACACGCACCACAGCAAACGCCTGTATCACGCGCGGAAAACGCGCGCCGGTGTCCACGTTTTTGTCAGGATATTTCGGGTGGTATCAACTGGCCGGACGGAACACTACTTTAGCGGGATCCTTGCGATCAACCGACAGTGGATAAGACGCTTCCAGCGCATAGAGAAACTGGTCCACATTGTCAGCACCGAACGCGGCTGTCACACGCAGACGGCGCAACTCTGCGTCCGAAAAGACGAAATTCCGGTCATCATAGCGATGGAGGTCCGCAATAATGTCGTCGAGACTGACGTCGTCATATGCCAGCCAACCCGTCCGCCAGCTGGCAGCCTTTTCAGGATCAATCGCCTCGATCAGGCGTTGGCTCTTACCGATCGTCGCGGTGACCTTGTCACCCGCCGTGAGCACATCCCTGGCAAGGGTGCCATGCCGCTTCTCGGTCGCTTCCGGGTCCTGCGCCTTCATCACCTCAACAACCCCCTCAACGACGGCCACCGTGACCGACGTAGAGGACTGCCGCACATCGAACTGTGTTCCCACAACGCGGATGAGACGGTCGCCAGCCTGAACGTAAAACGGGTGGGCCTTGTCCGGCGCGACATCGAAGTAGGCTTCCCCCTCGTCCAGCACCACCGTTCTCAGGCCGTCCTCGAACTTGTAATCGATCCGGGATCTCGCCCCGAGCGTCACGACCGTTCCATCTGGCAGCACCACATCGCGGATCTCGGCGATCCGGGTTTCCATGGCTGGCAAATCAACCGTCTGAAGCCCGGCGTCCGGCGCGGGCCGTTCATACAGCGACACTCCGACCGCTGCAGCCAGGACGAATGCGGCGGCCAGGACACCGCCCGTGAGGGCCCGGAAGGTGGACGACACGCGTTTCGCTCCGGCGTCCGCCAAATGGTCCACATCGGGTCGTCCGCTCTGCACCGCGTCTGATGCACCGCAAGGCATGCCCAAGTCCATCATGATCTGCTCATAGTCATGATAGGCAATGGCATGATCACTGTCTGCGGCCAGCCAGGCCTCGAATTCGGCGAGCTTGTCAGCGGTGGTATCCCCTGAATGGAGGTATACGGCCCAGGACCGTGCCTGCGCCTCCACACGTTCGGTGTGGCCCTTATCTTTATTGGAATCTGGCCGTACCAAACTCAAACTTCCTCCCGAACCGCTAGCGCTTCAGCGCTTGCGACAGACTGGCGAGCGCCTTGTCCATTTGCCTGTAAACATCGCCATAGGACCATCCCGTTTCATCGGAAATCTGCTTGTAAGTGTAGTTGTACCGCCGCCGCAAGGTCAGGATAACCTGTTGCTTGTGCGGCAGTGTCTGGAACACTTCATTGATGACTTCAAAACGCTCTTTCTCAATTAAGACGCGTTCGGGAGACAAATCATCCAACTGGGGACCAGAATTTTCAGCGAGTACGGCTTTGGCGTAGTCCAGATGGCGTCCTGAGCGGCGTTTCTGGTCCAGAATAATGTTGCGCGCCGTTACCAGAAGAAACGCCCGCGGGTTTCTCACCCGTTGCGGTTCTTCCAAAGCAGCGAAACGAATGAACGCGGCCTGCACGGCGTCTTCCGGCTCCGGAGGGCCGGCCCCGAACACGCGCCGCAGGTGACCACACAGGTCTTGCCAATAAACGCGGTAGAGCTGCTCAAAATCTCCCGAACCGTTTACGGCCACGGGCGCTCCGGCGCTCATCGCGTCAGGCTTCGATGATAGGGGTTTCATACTGGACTTGCTCAAAACCCTGCTCGCACTTCAACACTCACCATCCGCAACCATGCTGAGGATACAGAAAGAGACAAGCGCGACAGGACGAGCGATGGCTAAATGACTGAAGGTGCGCAGATGTAGAGCAACAAATCCGTACGGCTGCGAAAAAAGCACTCCCCCTTGTGATCTCCGCATCTATTTGCATTCGACTGAAACCCCACCGGAAGCCGGCCCATCCCCGCAATCGTGCGAAGAATAGGCCGGCCCCAATGGCTGATTTTCAGGTTCAGCCTCAATCAGGCTTGATGTAGACAATTTCGCCGTTTTTCATCACTTCGCTTACGCTCAGAGTATTCGCGATATCGGCGAGCGGGTCTGCATCCAGGATCGTGATATCGGCCAGATACCCCGGCGCGATTTGCCCCAGCTGATCACCGACGCCAATCGCTTCGGCAGCCTGGCTCGTGGCCAGTTTCAGAACCGTAGCATTGGGAACACCTGCATCGGAATAGACGGCCAGTTCCTCGTGCAGGGATGCTCCATAAGGCACAAATGGTGAGTCCGTGCCTGCTACAAGCTTGCCCCCATTATCCAGAATTTTCACAAGTGTCTCCTGCCCGGCACGGGTGAATTCAGGCCCTGCCCGCTTACCCAGGGCCAGCGTGGGCGTGACATACATTCCCGACTCCGAAATCAAGGCAATCACATCCTGATAGGAGTATCCGTTCAGAGAGCTCTTAAGGGAGTATCCCCGCCGGCTGGTCGCTCCGAAATGCTCCATCTGGTCAACGCCGTTCGCAACAGCAGGATACAGTTCATGCCCGGTCACGGGGATGCCGGATTCATGCGCAAGTTCGATCACCATTTTCTGAACGGTATAATCCTGACGGACATAGCTTTTATAGAGATCGAGCTTGAGTTCTGTTGAAAGGCGAACAGAATCCTCAGCCTCTTCAATCGTCCCGACCGTTTCGGAAACACCGTAGGAAACACGCGCGCCTTCATTCAGCGGCCCCGCCGTGAACACCCGTGGTGCAGACCGGCGGCCAGCATCTGCTGCCTCTCTGCGTTCAACCGCGTGATAAGGGTCATCGCCGGTTTCACGCACTGTGGTGATTCCATGTTTGAACCAGATATCCCCAAGTGCCTTGCCCTGAGTAATCGACTGGTGGGTGTGGCTTTCGATGAGCCCCGGAATGACATACTGGTCAGAAGCATCGACCAGCGTTCCGACAATGTCGGCAGTGCCCGCGGGTTCGACTGAGCTGATCACGCCATCCTCCACCACGATGTCGACATTCTCCAGGTATTCACCCGCCGCAACATCCAGCATATGACCCGCGCGGATGGTGTAGTCCTCTTCCGGCATATCGCGATGCCATTCCGGCTTGATATCAAGCGTGCTCGTCTCGCCTGTGCTCCGGTCGAACAGCATGATGTCAGCCCCGTCCATATAGATCAGCTTACTGCCGTCTGCCGACCAATTGGGGTTTTCTCCTGCCTCAGCAACCAGAGTCGCTTCGCCAAGGTCTCCGTCGGCGGTCAGAGGCGCCATGTAGAGTGCCCCCTGAAACCGATAGACAATCATACCGTCAGACGACCAGGCCGGACGGTTCCACTGCCGGCGTCCGAGAGACGCATCCATACCTTGCGGGGCCACCCACTTTGTTTCTCCATCACCAGATGCCGGCATCAGGAACAGGGCATTGTATCCCTCGCGGAACCTGTTGGTTTGCGGCAACCGGCTGACAACGAGAACAGTATCTCCATCGTCCGACCATGCAGGCGGGCTCGGGCCGAAGATGGGTTCTGAAATCACGGTCTCGTCGCCCGTTGACACATCAATGATGTTCACTGTCGCGCCGAGGAAAATGGTGATGAGCGCATCGGACAAATAGGCGATGCTTGAACCGTCGGGAGACCAGACAGGCGAGTTGGTGGGACGTGGGCTATCTGTCAGCTGGGTGAGTTCACCCGAGGCGACATCCATCAGCCAGATATCGGCTTTTCCGCCACGGTCACTGACAAATGCAATGGTAGACCCGTCAGGTGACCAGCTGGGCGACATGTCGATAAAGTCGTCATCGGTCAGCTGCGTTGCTCCCCCGCTTGCAAGGTCCGACATCCAGAGGTCACCAATTGCCGTGAAGACTGCGCGCGTGCCATCCGGGGAGAGCGTTGGATCAATCACGCCAAGAGCCGGCTGCGTCTCTGTCGCGGTAAGATCATAGGTACGGCGTTTGTAGGGAGTCCTGTCCAGCTCCACACTGGCAGAGAATGCAATATTGTCTGGCTCCGTCGCCCCCGGAGCAAGGACGTTCACTTTGCCATCCGCCGTGTAAAGGACCGAACCATCCGAAAGGACCGACGGGCGGAACGGGAAAACATCGCCGTCCTCAACCAGGACTTTGGCATCCGAACCGTCTGCAAACGCCTGCGCAACGCGGCCCTCGCGGCCGACCAGGCCGGCGATGTAGAGGGACTCTCCATCAGGAGCCCAGACCGGCGCCCCCAGCGTATTCGCTGTATACGCGACAGAGAATGTTTCTTCCGGGCCGATGTCCCGGACGACAAGTGCATCCATCTGGCCATCAATCACGAAAGCGAGCTTTGAGCCGTCAGGCGACATGACCGGGTAAACAGCATTACCGAAGCCTCTGAAATAAGGCGTCAATGGTGTCTCATAGCCGGTTTCGTCCGCAACCGTCAGCTGCGTCGGCTCCGCTCCGCCTTCCAACGGCAAAGACCATACCTGGTAGCCGCCTTCGGTATCTGCGGAATAAAGAAGGTTCTTGCCGTCGGGTGTAAAGGTCGGATAGCGGGCATCTGAAGGCCCGAAGGTCCGTTGGGTAATATCCGAACCATCCGGCTTCATTGTCCAGATCGTGAATCCATTCTCTGCATACGTATAGAAGGCAATCAGGCCCCCGTCCGGAGACCAGACCGGCTCATGAGAATCCATTTCAGCGGGCGTCAGAGCCGCTGCTTCGCCACCGGTGGCAGGGACCGACCAAAGTACACCCTGAAGGGCAAGGATGAGCGTGCTGCCATCCGGCGACATCGCCGCCGACATGTTCGTCCCTTCCGTCATGACGACATCAATAAGGACAGGTTCGATGACCGCGGCCTCTACCTTGCTTTCAGCCTCAGGGGGCTCACCCGGGCTGCTACAGCCGACGACAAGCGCAGACGCGAAGGCAAGGACTGCCCCCGCTGACTTCAATCGCATTTTGTAATTCACGTGGATCGCTCCCTATCTGAAATTTCAAACCCGTTGTTTTCGTAAGTGCACAGACATGTCCAAACCTCACCAGCCCGCCGCCATCGCCATACGGCGCGGATCGGCCCCGGCCATGACGGCGCCGTTGGCATAGCTGCGCACACCCTGAATACTTCCAATGGCGTATGGCCCGACATAGTCCGCTGTATGCCCCATCGCCCGCAGCCCTGAGAGGCACTGTGGCGAGAATCTCGATTCAAGCTGAAGACGGCATTTTGCGCCCGGCAGATAAAAATTGGGGTCTGCTTTTACGGCAAACCGTGGGGCTTCAATGGCTTCCTGGATTCCCAGGCCATAGTCGATCAGACTCATCAGGACCTGAAATTCGCTCTGCCCGATCGTTTCTCCGCCTGGCGTTCCAAATGCCGCCCAGAGGCGCGCATTCTTCATGACCACCACGGGCGAATTGTTGAGAATTGGAATTTGCCCGGGCGCAACAAAATTGACGTTGTCCTGATAAGGGGACGTCGAGCCAAGCCGCATGCCGTTGTTCAGAAGGAAGCCCGTATTCCCAGCGACGACGCCTGCCCCAAACCCGCCACCCAGCGTGGTTGTCACCACAATGGTATTGCCCTCTTCGTCCACAACCGTGAGGCTGGTCGTGTCGCTGAACCGGGCGTCGTCGTCGGACGTCCGCTCCGCAGATGCCGGCGGCGCGGGGGCAGATGGATCATAACGCCGGAAGTCAGTGACATTGGGAAATGGCAGAGCCAGCGAAGGATTGATCATGGCACTGCGGTCTGCAGCATATGCTTTCGACAACATAGCTGAGACCGGAATGTCTGCAAACCTTGGATCCGCCGCATAAGCATAAATGTCTGCCTTGGCGTGTTTAATTGCCTCAGCCTGCAGGTGTAGGAGCTCGGCACTTCCCGGCTTCAGACCTGATACATCAAACCGCTCGATAAGGTTTGCCTGCATGCAGACCTCGAGCCCCCCGCGAGATGTGGGCGGCGTCGAATAAACTTCATATCCCCGGTAAGTCGTCTTTACAGGATCAGCCCATTCAGCCTTGTAAGCGGTGAGATCTGCCTTACTCAGCCATCCACCGACAGAGCGGAAGAAGCGATCAAGCTCGTCTGCAATAGGACCATTGTAGAAATACTCCCGCGCGGCAAGTAACGCCATATCGCGGTCACCGCCGCCGGCCAGGACTCTCTGTTCTTCCGCAACGAGGGATTCAAATGTTCTGGCCAGGTTCTCGTTCGTCAGAATCTGGCGTGGTGCGGGGACTTGCCCGCCCGGCAGGAAGACCTCTGCCGTTGTTGGATACATTCGCAGGCGCCCCTGCATGTAGTCGATAACTCTGGCGATAGACGGGTCGATCGGATGGCCGTTTCTCGCAAGATCAATTGTGGGTGCAAACACATCAGCGAGCGAAAGGCGACCATGCTGGCGAAGCAGCTCAATCCATCCGTCAAACGCGCCAGGTGTCGTTGCAGCTTTCACTCCCCAGTCGAACGCGGTCGGGTCGCTCTCAGGGTCAAGGGCGAACGGCGCGGCGCCACCGAATTTCAGTGCCCTCACCTGGCCGTTTGGTTTATCGTAAACGGTGGCAAATCCGTTCCCTGCGATACTGGACGCCCATGGCTCGACGAGATTGAGAACCGCCATCGTGGCAACGGCAGCATCACCGGCGGCGCCCCCTTGCATGAGCATGCGCAATCCCGCTGAAGCAGCGAGCGGGTGTCCGGCGCTCACAACGCCGTGCGGGCCCGGCGTCTCCACACGATGTGAGGCAACGTCGAGATCTCCGCTTTCCGGCGCATCTGGCGGCGTGGGTGGCTCTTGAACTGAAGCCGTCGAACTGACTGACTCCGCAGGAGAGACACACGCCGCGGCAACGCTACTCGCCACAAGTGCCCCGGCAGTCAGGAAATGGCGGCGGTCCAGACCAGCAACCGCAACCTCAGCGGGCTCAACGCCCTCTCGCTTGTCCTGCTTTTTCATAAACCCTGCCCCTCCCTCAATAACTTAACTTCAATACCTTCGGCCTGTTGTAGAAACAAAGCCAAATGAAATCGGGTGCAACCTGATTGCAAACAACCAGTATCCCGGATTGGAAATCCGGGGTGACACAGTTGCGCCACCCCGGACCGCCGATTTGAGGCAAATCCCTACCAGAAGGATTTTTTCACATTCACGTACCAATAGCGCGGGAGCGGCTGGTACAGGGAGGAAAGATAGCCATAGGTGTCAGCCAGCGGTGGATCTTCATTGAATGCGTTCCGCACACCAACCCGAATAGCGGTACCGTCGGACCAGGTATCGTTCTCGAGGGTGTACTGGCCGTAGAAGTTCCAGGTCGTGTGGTCTTCGATAGGCCACGGACCATAATTCGTGCTGCTGACGGACGTCTGGTATACTTCGCTCGTATGCTGAGAGAATGCACCAAACCTCCAGTTCGCGATGTCATACGACAGTGACATGGAATACTTCCATTCCGGACGTCCGTTTTCCTTGATCAGGCTGCCGCCGCCTGTGACCGTAACGTACGGGTTCACCGCACTGCTGGCGAGAATTGCCGCGGCTTCCTCTGTCGGGCTCTGGTAGTAGGTGTCCAGATACGTCGCGTTGACGTTTATGGACAGATCCCCCCCACGAACCGGGACATCCCAATAGGCACCATAGTCGATACCCTGGACTTTCAGCGCAGAGAGGTTGGTAAACCGGGCAACAACATTGACCACATCCCCCACAGGATCGTAACCCGTGCCCGCAAAATCAGCAATCTGCTGAGGCGTCGGGTCGGTACGAATGACATTCGGGTTAGAACTGCCCTGCAGGCGGAGGAGGTAATCATAGGACAGCGCAACCGAGTCATTCAGAAGACCGATCGGATTCTTCTGCTCAATGCTCCAGACATCCGTTGTCAGCGTCAGAGATCCGAACTTTTCCGGGATGAACTGCGGTTCGAAAACGACACCATAGGATGAACTTTCCGATTCTTCCGGTTTCAGATCAGAGTTGCCTGAGCGAAGGCTGGCAACCGTTACACTCAATGTTGCGCACTCGCTGAAGTCCGTTATCCGCCCCTGATCGAGGGCAGCCTGACACTGGATATAATCAGGATACCCATTGACGCGTTCCAGAAGCGGCGTGTTGACGACTTCCAGGTTCGGCGCCTTGAAGCCTTCCGACCAGGAACCGCGGAATCGCAGGCCATCAATAACGTCCCAGGATGCCGAAACCTTGGGCTTCGAGACAGACCCGACATCAGAGTAATCCTCATAACGCGCTGCAGCTTGCAGGTCGAACGCCTGGACGAATGGAATGTTCATCTCAGGAGAAACCAAAGGCACCGCGACTTCAAAGTAGGCTGAAGAAACAGTCCGGTTGCCTTTGACATCAGGTGAGGGGCTGTGCGTCATCAGGCTGGATGCAGACACGAGATCGCCAGTGATTTGATCATAGTAAGGTAGCGAACCATCCTGGTGCGGGTCGCGATCGTCATGGTACGTCTCGCGACGGAACTCGATACCGCCCGCAACGCCGATGTCACCCGCCCAGATTGAGAACAAATCGGGCTTCGAGACCTTGAAGTCCGCGAGCGCAAGACTCGTCTTGTTTTTCCGAACCTGCGTGATGCGGAAACTGTCGATGATCTCCTGGGAGTTGCAGCTTGGTCCGCCAACCGATGGCGTCGCCGGATTACCACCACAGAACGGATTATAGGCCGACGCGTCCGTTCGGTTGATGGCCTGCTGGTAGAGCCGGGAATCGTAACCGTCGGCCGAGTCGGTGACGGTCGCTTCGTTGTACAGGATCGCAGAGTCCCAATCCCATCCGAAGGCATCCCCTTTCGCGCCGGCCAGCAGTCTCGTCTGCTCGTTGTCGACATTAACTGTACGCGTTCCGGCGTCCACGGCGCTGTACGATTGGATGCGGAGGTCTACCCCCTCATCGGGCACATTGCTGCTGAGACCAGCGATACGGTTGGGTGAACCAACCGGGCCCAGCGGGTTCCAGTACGCATTCGCCGCAATGTAAATCGGGCCGGATCCCAGCGAGCCTGTGGAACCGACTACGGCCTCTGATTCTGCCGAGTAATATCCGACTTCGCCGTAAAGCCGGAGGCTGTCGGACACGTCATAGTTGACGAAACTGAACATGTTCAGTCGGTCAACAGACGGCAGCATGGTCAGTGTATCGAAAGTAGCCATCTGATCGTTGCGCATATCTCTGTACGCAGACGTGAAGATGCTGCCAGCGCCGTAACAGATGCTGTCGCCAACATCGTAAGGACATCCAGCTCCGAACCCTTCCGGCTGGACATGGAAGGTCCCGGCAGCATCCGTAAACGATGTACCGTCAGCACTGATCTCCCCGATGGAGGCATCGACTGGCGAAAACTGGCCCCATGGACTGGTGAACGTAGACCGGTTATCCCAGGCGACGCCCGCCCAGTTTGTGTCGTTCGTGAGAGGCCGCATATCGGCAATATTTGTGTATTCCTGATCCGAGCGAAGCAGGGAATCCCGGGTCGTGCCCCCAAGGTAGATTGAGATATTGCCTTTACCATTGGCAAAATCTGTCCCGTAGAGCATGTCCGCGGTAAATTCATTCAGGTTGGTCCCCTCGGCGACGCCGTATTGAAGGTTCACGTCGAAACCTTCGAAATCGGACCGGAGAACATTGTTCACAACGCCTGCAACAGCATCTGAACCATAAAGAGCGGCAGCGCCGTCTTTCAGAACTTCAACCCGCGCCAGCCCCTGAACCGGAATAGCGTTGACGTTATATCCGAAAACAGGCGTCTGATTGTCGGTCTGCGAAGTCGGGTGAACGACCGTCCGGCGACCATTGATCAGGACCAGCGTGTTGCCTTGCGCAAGCCCACGCAAGCTGACCGTTGAAACGTCCCCCCGTGCAGCGTTGGAGTTCGCACCTCCGAGATACGTTCCATTAAAGGTGATATCGCCGGCCGATGGAATGGTCCGGAAAAGCTCGTCTGCGGACACCGCACCGGTCGCGTCGATTTCATCTGTCGACACAACCGAAACCGGGAGAGCGCCTGAAACCTTGGCACCAGCAATCTGGGAACCAAGGATCAGAACCTTCTCCATCTGGGCCGTATCGTCTTCGCTTTGTTCCTGGGCCGAAGCCCCCAGCAAAGGCACGCTGAACAATAGTGCACCCGTCGACACCGCCATTGCGCATCGCCGCATGAACCGTCCCGGCTTCGCAACGCGCGCAACGCCATTACCGTGCATCGACCCCACTTTTTCTCTGGATTTCATTTCTTGCTGACTCCTGAGCTTTTATTTTCCCGCAAGTCCCCGCATTGCCGGCAGACCCCCTGCCGGACATTCGCGCATCTCTTGCCCCACTGGCACGCCTGAGCGAGACCAGAACTGATTAATCTGTGTTTGGATTTTTGAGGTCGCCGTTGACCTTACGCCTTGCTCTGCATTGAGCATTTACAGGTTACGGGCGGAGTGATTTTCACACACGAAAAAATGTAGAATTTCTTCATTTTAATTCCACTTGCCCACAAATGTTGCACCTGCGCAGACAAAACTGTCACGCAGCCGGAGCCGTACACTTGCGATTGCAAAAAAGCGGCCACCAAAAGATTGGCGGCCGCCACAGCAAATACACTTTATTCTGTATACGATTTATTTCCACTGACGCCCAGAGCCGAACAGAGAAACCGCCTACCGCTCAGAAAAATTTGACATTATCGAGCTCAAGCCACGCGGCGTCACCACCAGGCCGTTTGATGAGGAAGCGAACATCGAGGATATTTTCACCTGTCCATTGCGCATCGGCAGCAGGCTTGGAAAGATCTTTAAACGGAACTCTTTTCGTCTCCCACGAATCACCCGCTTCGAATTCACGGCTCCACCGCCCCTCCGTTGTCACCACAACCATGGTGTACGGCTCACCGTCTCCGCGCGCATCAAAAGCCACGCCATCATAAGCAGAACCATCCGCAGGCTGAACGGCCCCTGTATTCATGGGAACAACCACGCCGGCCCGTGCGTCTTCACGAAGCGCAAGGTCTGCTGACAAGTGCAGCACACCGCCCCGATCACCATCCTCAATCACCTCGAACACCTGCCAGCTGCGTTCCAGTCCCCCATCGGGGTCGCCCACGACCAGCGTATCGCGCGAGGAACGCCCGTCTTCCCGGTCGAAATCGGCGATCAGGGTGTCCGTGATTTCGGAGGGCACCATGACAGTCGCATCAATTGGCGCCGGCGCTCCTTCGCCGAAAACTTCTTTACCGCCGACAAAGGTGTACTTCGTATTGTGCAGATCGGAGATATTCTCCCACGGTTTACCCGCAATCAGTACGACGTCCGCGTCTTTGCCGACTTCGATTGAACCGCGCTGATCGTAAACTCCAACCGCACGCGCACTATTGGATGTACCCGCCATAAGGGCAGCCGTCTGCGGCAACCCTGCACGCACCATCAACTCCATTTCCGCAAGCGTCGAATAGCCGTGCGGGGTCATCGGCATTCCGGCATCGGTCCCCAGCGCGATCAGAACGCCGCCCTCGTACAATGCTTTCATATTGTCCAGCCCGACCTGAAACCGTGCCTGGCGTGACTTGAAAGAAGGATGCTCCCGCTCGAACGGGGTCGTTTCCAATTTGTCCGGATTGTAGACCGCAAGCGTGCCCGCATAGGCCGTGCCATTGTTCTTGAGCGCATCGATCGTGACCTGGTCCACATGCTTGTCCAGCACCGAATGCGCGATCACATCCACGCCGGAACGCCCGGCAATCTCGGCGCGGTCTTTCGTCACCGTGTGAGTCAGAACTTTCAGGCCATTGGCATGCGCTTCCTCGACCAGTGCAGTCAGGGTCGGCTCGTTCATGCTCGTATTGTCGACACCGGACCCATAGCGCCAACCGTCTGTGAAGACCTTGATGACATCGGGCTCATACGGCAGCAATTCCTTGACTGCTTCGGTGGCAGCGTAGGGGGTGTTGACCCATTTGGTGGTGCTTGTGTCGGACCAATCAGCGCCATGTCCATTTGTGGTACTCATCCGCGCGGCAAAGTTCACGCGCGGCCCCGGCAGCGACCTCAACCACTCGCGCCGCGGCGCAAAGGCTTCCGGCGCCTGGGCAAAATCATAGACTGATGTCACGCCAGCCTTCGCATATTCCTGCGAAATCTGAGGCGTTGTCGCCGGCTCCCCGATCGGAGTGTAATGAACATGCAGATCAAAAAAGCCGGGCAAAAGCGACAGACCGCTACCGTCAATGACCGGCACGCCTGCCGGCGCCGGTCCCGCAGCCTTGTCGACGGCTGAGATCAGGCCGTCATCGAACATGACGGTCGCTTTGTAAGGCGCCGCGCCTGTTCCATCGAACACAGTCACATCGGTGATCGCCATGTCCTGAGCCAGCGACGTTCCCGTCACACACACCGCCGCCACGCACGCACTCAAAAACCTGCTGATCATGCCAATCCTTCGTCAACCGAATCCACGCCCGTGAATCTAGACGCTTTGCGATCTGCTTTTATCCAGATCCGACAATATTTTTTTCCGAATATTCATTGAGAGCGACTTCCTCTCATCCAGAGACTGGGCGACTGCAGTCAAAGTATTCCAACAGAAGAGGTTCTGCGCCTGCCGCGCGCAAGATATTGCCGCTGCGGGCCCATGGTTCATTGCCTATCTTGCCGAAATCGCGGGCATGGGGGTCTCGGGGCGCGTTGATCGGTCAGATGGACTTGCCAGCTCAGCTGAGCTTATCTGTCGAGATACGCCTCACGCTTTGCATTGGCGAGGCATCACCCGGGACTGAGGAGAATGCGCATGCCCGGATCGGGGCAGAAGACAGGTCTGACAAAGCGAACACCGGCGGAGAATCTTCCGCAGGCACCAGAGGGCATGGAATTAGAGACAAAAGTTTCTCCTTCTCAGGATCGCGCACGCAAGTCCTTCGAAACCATCCTTTCTGTCACGGGTGACCTGCTTTCCGAAGTCGGCTTCGAGCGTTTGTCGACCAATATGATCTGCAAGAGAGCGGGCCTGACCCCTCCTGCGCTCTACCGGTACTTCCCGAACAAATATGCGATCCTCCATGAACTGGGCCGCCGGCTTATGGAGGCTCAGGATCAGGCCGTATTCGAGTGGCTAGGCGAAGGGGGGATCGACACCCAATCATTCGAGGCATCCACAAACAGTGTTCTACGGATTCAGAGACGCGTAAACCAGATCACCAGATCGTTCCCGGGTGGTGCCTGGGTTGTACGGGTGATGCGCGTCATACCGGTGCTCAAGGAAGTGCGCCTCGAGTCCCGCGATCTGGTCAGCGACAGGATACTCGAAGACCTTCGCAGCAAACTGCCGGACATTTCCGAAGACCGTCTCGCCGTGGCGACGAAACTGACAATCGAGCTGATGTTTTCCGCAACCGAAATGGCCATCGAGGCCCCGGAACAGGAAGACGAAATCACCAAGGAAGTTTCCTTCCTCGTCGCAAGCTATCATGCGCGCTTGCGAAACGATTTCTGACTTCCCATCCTATCAGGGCAGCGAGAGTGACAGCCTACTTGCTGCCTTCTTCCATCACTTTTTCCATTTCGCCGAAGCGTTCAAGAACTTGTGGCTGCACATTCCGGCCGGCGAGGCTTACGCCAATTGCAGCCGCCCCACTCAACACGAAGCCCGGCACGATCTCGTAGAGGATATCGGACAAAGACTTCCCGTCGATCTCTATCGGTGCGTAGAGCCAGAACAGCACGGTGACCGCGCCAACGACCATACCAGCCAATGCACCATCGCGAGTCAGGCCACGCCAATACAGGCTGAGCAGAATGATCGGACCGAAGGCCGCGCCGAAGCCAGCCCAGGCATTCCCGACGAGCGACAGGATATTGCTCGACCGGTCGAAAGCCAGTCCGATTGCGACAAGCGACACTACGAGCACAGATACCCTGCCCACAGCGACCAATTCTGTCTGGCTTGCCTCCTTGCGCAGGAAGGTCTTGTAGAAATCCTCTGTCAGCGAGCTGGAAGACACCAGCAACTGGGATGAAATCGTACTCATGATCGCCGCAAGGATGGCCGCCAACAGGAAGCCCGCCACCAATGGGTGGAACAGGACCTGAGACAGAACAATGAAGATCGTTTCCGGGTCCTCTACCGGAACGCCCTGAGCATAGGTGTAGGCATAACCAGTAATGCCGGTCAGCACAGCGCCGATCACCGTGACGATCATCCAGCTCATCCCGATATACCGGGCGGTCGCAATATCCTTGAGGGAGCGGATCGCCATGAAACGCACAATGATATGCGGCTGACCGAAATACCCCAGCCCCCAGGCGAGCAGGGAGATCAATCCCATCACCGTCATCTCTTTCGGCCACCAACCGAAATACCCCGGCTCAACCGACGCAGCCGAAACAGCCCAGTCACCTTCCCCGCGCAGGACAATATACGTCACGATCGGCACCAGGATCAGCGCCACGAACATGATGCAGCCCTGGACGAAATCCGTCAGGCTGACCGCAAGGAAGCCACCGAACAGTGTGTAGGCAACAACCACACCCGCTGTGAGGAAAAGCCCCAGCTGGTAATCAAGACCGAAAGACGCTTCGAACAACTTACCGCCAGCCACCACGCCAGCCGATGTATACAGGGTAAAGAAGATAACGATCACAACCGAGGACAGCACACGCAATGCGCGTGATTTGTCCTGGAAACGTTTTTCGAAGAAATCCGGAATGGTGATCGCATCATCCGCCATTTCCGTATAGACGCGCAGACGCGGCGCCACGAACAGATAGTTGAGATAGGCGCCGATAACGAGCCCGACGGCGATCCAGGCTGCGCTGAAGCCGGATACAAAGACAGCCCCCGGCAGCCCCATAAGCATCCACCCGCTCATATCGGAGGCGCCCGCAGAAAGAGCCCCTACCGCGGGATGCAATTGGCGTCCGCCCAGCATGTATTCGGAAACGTCACTTGTGGACTTCCGATATGCGTACAGGCCGATGCCCAGCATCAAAACAAAATATACCGCAAGAGAAATCAGAGCTTCGTGGTTCATGGGCTCACTTTTTCTGTGTTCGAATTTCGTTTGGCCGGCGTATCCGGCAAGATCGTTCAGGATATTCTACTCAGGAGAATTCCGGCCAGAGACCTAGAAAGCGTTCCCCGGTGCCACCATCAGGCGGCGGGGTCACACGCAACCGGTGCATATGACGTGCTTTTGTCAGCCCCAGCCCCTGCTTCATCAATAAGTGCCCCTATCGCAACTCAACGGCGCGTTTGTACGCCGCCTGCGTTGCTTCGAGCAACAGGCGGGAGAGATCGCCATTTCCATTCAGGGCCTTCAGTCCAGCCTCGGTCGTGCCTGCCTTGCTGGTCACGGCGTTGCGCATGTCTGCCAGATCATCCGACGAACTGGCCGCCAGTTCAATCGTTCCGGCAATTGTGTCCAGCACAAGTTTGCGCGCCTGGCTTTCTTCAAAGCCCAGCTCTTTCGCGGCTTCCATATAGGTCCGCGCAATCTCAAACACATACCCCGGACCGCTGCCCGCAATCGCCGTTACCTTGTCGAGATCATCTTCCTTGTCGACTTCAACAACAGAGCCGGCTGCCTGCATCATCTGCCGCGCCAGGGTCTTTGCATTCTCAGGCGTCTTGCCGTTGAAATATACACCGCTCACACCCTTGCCGATGCTGGCGGGCAGATTTGGCATCACCCGAATGATTGGCCGCGCGCCGACAACCGTCTCCAGCCGTTCGCAGGCAACACCCGCCGCAATCGACAGGGCGGGCGCTTCAGGGCCGATATATTGGAGGTAATCCGGTATGACATCGGCAATCATCTGAGGCTTTACAGCAATCACCAGGAGATCAAACGGGCCACCCTCGACATCTGCAGCCGATTTGAAAGTCTTCACACGTGAATCCGGAAACGTCGCAACCGGGTCGACGGCCGCATAGGTCATCCCCGGAACGTCCACCCAGCGGGCGAGCAGTGACGCGCCCATATTTCCACAACCAACCATCAATGCGTGCATAAGTCCTCCGAATCTCGTTGCCCCGCACATAGGCTGATCTTACTTTGAATTCAAATTTTTGGCTGTGGTTTCCCGCCGATTGGCCGGTTTCTGAGGAACTATCGGGGAAAACAGGTTGTTAAGATTAGGCGTTTTTTGGTGTTTTCGCCGTTATATAAGCGGCCAGACTGTTACTTTGTGCTCTAATCGTGTTGCGAACGACCTCAACGCAGCCTAGGTCGGGGCCTGAGGAACCAAGGGAGCCCTATGTGCCTAAATCAAAGCGTATCGTTATCAAGATCGGATCAAGCCTGCTAGCCAATGCAGAATTGTTGACGCCGCGGTGGGCGTTCATCCAACAATTGCTGAACGATGTGAAAACGCTCCGTGACGAAGGTTATGAAGTCCTCATCTGCTCATCTGGTGCCGTAGCACTCGGACTGAGCACGATCGGCGAGTCACCCGAGACAGCCGGCCTTCGGGACAAACAGGCCGCTGCGGCCTGCGGCATGCCCATCCTGCTGAATGCCTATAAACAGGTCGCGCACGAATACAGCTTCGACATCGCGCAGGTCCTGATCACGCTGAAAGACCTCGAAGACCGCCGGCGCTTCCTGAACACGAAGAATACGGTGCACCGGCTGATTCAGGCTGGCATCACGCCCATCGTCAATGAAAACGATTCCATCACGACGGAAGAGATCCGTGTCGGTGATAATGACCGGCTCGCAGCCAAGGTCGCCCAGATGGTTCAGGCCGAAACGCTTGTGATCCTGACCTGTGTGGATGGCCTCTATGACCGCAACCCGGAAGAACCGGGCGCCAAGCTGGTGGAGACCGTCAATGATGTGAACGAGTTCCTGGAAGTCACCAAAGGTGTCAGCAGCCTCGGCAGTGGGGGCATGCTGACCAAGATGCAGGCCGCCAATATGGCTCAGAATTCCGGCTGCACGACGATCATCGGAAACGGCGAAGCCGAACGTCCGGTCACATCCCTGCTCGATGGCACGCGCAAGCACACCAGATGCATCGCCCACGACAAACCGGCAACCGACTGGACAACCTGGCTCACCGACCGCCTTCAGATGGCCGGCAGCATCGTCGTCCCCGAAGCCGCCGCCGACGCGCTTTGCCGGGGAGAACGCGGTCTGCTGCGTCAGGACATTCAATCCATCCAGGGCACATTTGTCCGCGGCGATGTCCTTCACATCTATGATGAGCAAGGCAATGAACGGGCCCGCGGGCTGGCGAACTTCACAGCCGAGGAAACGCTTATTCTCGCGCGGAACAAGGAAATCCCCGCCAAGCAATTGTTGGGCTTCCAGACGAATGCGACCATCGTCAGCCGCGACAACATCGTTGTACTCGATGACAGGCATATCCAGTGGGACACGCCATCGGATGACGAACTGGAACAGATCCAGGAGAACTAGGCGTCGGCGTCGTTGATATCTCCGACCTCAAGGATCGGTGCAGCATCGAGATTGTCGGCGTCCATCATGAACGCAATTTTCTGCATGCTGGACACCAGAAGCGACTTTTCCCAATCGGCCAGATGATCAAATGCCGAGAGAAAGCCTTCCTGAAGCAGTTTCGGCGCATCGACCAGCCGTCTCCTGCCCTCGTCGGTGATAACGACTTCCAGGCTTCTCCGGTCGTGTTCATTGCGCTCCCGGACGACCAGCCCTGCCCGCACGAGTCTGTCGACAATTGATGTGATCGTCGCCTGGGACAGATGAACCTGGCGCGCGATGTCACTCGGCTTGGCGCGCTTGTCTCCGGCCACACTTTGCAAAACCAACAGCTGCGGCGCGGTCAATCCGGTGTCTTTCGCCAATTTCTTGGAATGCATATCGATTGCGCGGGTGATTTTCCGCAGCGCGACAAGTAGGTCGTGATACTGGCTCATGCGGCGATGCAATAACCAGACATACGTGCTTGTCCAGTTTTCGGCGCTGTACAACGCTTTCTATCTGCAGTCGGGGCACCGACGTTTAAAACGGGGACTGGCCGCTGAACACCTGACGCAGCCGGTCAGGACGGCGTCAGCTTTTGCTGATAGAATTCAGGAAAATCCCGGACTCCAGGCACACATGCGAACGCTGATCATTGAAGACAATCACGAACTGGCCAGCCTGCTGGCTGAGCGGCTCGGCGCACGCGGCATCGACAGTGATATCGCCGGCGGCATTGCCGAAGCTGATGACCATATGGCCGTCGGGCAGTTCGACGTGATCATGCTGGACCTTGGCCTGCCTGATGGCGACGGCATTGACTGGCTTCGCGGCCTGCCCACCGACCGCCCGCCCGTCCTGATCCTGTCGGCGCGCAGCACGCTGGATGATCGCGTCACCGGACTGGATACCGGCGCGGATGATTATCTCGTCAAACCAGCTGAAGTCGATGAAATCGCCGCACGGCTTCGCGCTCTGATCCGCCGTCCCGGCCGCCGCGACCCTGTTGTCCTGACGGTTGGCAACGTCACGTTCGACACGACGACCCGGCAGGCAGAGCTGTGCGGCAGCCCGCTCGTGATTGGCCGGAAAGAAGCAGACTTCCTTGAAATCCTCTTGCGGAATGCCGGCAAGGTCGTCCCGCGTGAGCGGATTGAAGGCGCGCTGTACAGTGCCGCAGATCCGGTGACGCCAAATGCACTGGAAGCGGTGGCGTCCCGCCTGCGCCGCCGGTTTGCCGAAGCGGGGGAAGAGGATATCCTCCATACCGTTCGCGGCGTGGGCTATCTGTTCGGAAACCGGAGAATGTCATGAACTCCATCGCTGGCAGATTGCTTCGTGGCCTGTTGATCTCAAGCCTGGTTGGCGGCGCCGTGCTGACCATCATGGTTATCTATGAATACGGCCTTCTCAGCGCCAACCCGCCCCCGCTATGGAAAACGGTCCGCGAGATCACCGAACACGTGCTCGTACCCTTCGGGGTCTTCCTCCTGCTCTTCGGCACCGGCGCGTTGCTGGTTGTGCGCCGGGTAGAGGGGCAACTGAAAGGGATCGCCGGTGATGTCCGGCAAGCCGCTCAGGAACTGCGCAGTTATCAGATGCCACCCGACGCGCTGCCCAGCGAGCTGACCCCGTTTACCGAAGCCGTGAACGAACTCACCAGCCGTCTGGCGGCCCATGCACGGCGGCAGGAGGCTTTTGCAGCCGACGCAGCACATGAGCTGAAAACCCCGCTCTCAATTCTCGCGCTGTCCCTCGACAAACTGCCCGCGGAAGACGCCGCGCCTTTGCGGGCCCAGATCCATGCTCTGTCAGACATGGTCGACCAGCTTCTGCTGCTTGCCCGCAGCAACGCGCCAGACACCGCACAGCGCCGTAGCCTGATCGAGCCGGACGCCCTCGCGCGCCGCATTGTGGCGGAACTCGCCCCCGCCGCCATTCAGGCCGGACGTGAATTGTCGGTAGAATCCGATCATCCGGCCCCCTTCCGGGGGTTGGAGGAAGCTGTCGCAGCATCCCTCCGGACTCTGATCGTCAACGCCCTGCGCGCTGCACCGGAAGGCAGTGAAGTGATTGTCCGCGCGGGCCCCGGCGCGAACCTCGCCGTCATCGATGGTGGTGCCGGCCTGACACCGGATGAGCTGGACAAACTCAAAGCGCGCGGCATCCGGGCAGATCGCGCGCCGGGCGGAGAGGCCGGCCTCGGCCTCGCCATTGCAGATCGGATTGCCGAATCCCACGGCGGCGAACTGGTCACCTGCCAGCCGGCATATTCCGGACTTGCCCTTCGCTTTCCCGCAGCCCGCCCTGCCTGATCTTTCAGCAAACCATCACTGACACAATCGCATGCCACGCATGCAAATGCTCAATTCCTTGTCAGGATCGCGTCAGTGAGACCTGTCAGAACGTCGTTATGGACAGAAACCACGACACGGCGAGAAGACGATGGTGAATTGGGTATGGCGCACAGCGCTGGCGATAACTTCTCTGGCAATTCTGGGCGAACCGGCACTTTCCCAGACGGTTGAAGTATCCGCCGCAAGCCGGAAGGCGCTCGGCATTTCGACGGCCTCCGTTCGCGCAGAAAGCACGATCGAAGGCACAAGGACGTTCGGAACGGTCATTACGCCGCCCGGCAATTCAACACCGGTCGCCAGCCCGTTTGAGGCGGTCATTCTCGAGACCCTTGTCATTCCCGGTATGCAGGTCAAAGCCGGAGACCCGGTCGCCCTGCTCTACAGCCCCGACTACGAAACGGCCCGCGCGGAACTCGAATCCCAGCGCATCATGGCCGAACACATGGACCACCTGCTCGAACGCGCCCAGGAGCTGCGCGAACTCGGCCTGCGCTCGGCGCAGGAAGCCGATGAAGCCGAGCATGACGCGAAAACAGCGCACCTCAACCTCGCTGCGTTCCAGCGGCGCCTGAGCGCCGTCCGCAGCACCGGGGAGGCTGGCCGCTTCAAACTCGTCGCTCCCGCCTCCGGCACGGTCGCCAGCGTGTCCGTCGATGCCGGGGAAGCCGTCGGCATGTCCGAACCTTTCCTCTCGATTTTTGACGGCAAACGATACTGGCTGGACGTCGCCTTGCCGGAGCGTGTGGCAAACACCTTCTCAATCGGCTCAACGGTGTCTCTG
The DNA here is from genome assembly GCF_963677035.1 of uncultured Hyphomonas sp. Lineage (NCBI taxonomy): Bacteria > Pseudomonadati > Pseudomonadota > Alphaproteobacteria > Hyphomonadales > Hyphomonadaceae > Hyphomonas > uncultured Hyphomonas sp. The sequence goes on along the minus strand of NZ_OY781472.1, from coordinate 2,730,638 downwards.
TCGGGCTCTGCCGGGAAAGGCACAGTTGTGGCGATCGACCCAACCGTCGATGCCCGGCTTCAGTCGGTCCGGATAAAGATTGAACTTCCTCCCTCCACCGCGTGGCGCCTGGGCCAACTGGTCGACCTCTCACTTGATGCCGCCGGTCAGGAAAATAATCTCATCATTCCCGCACGCGCCATCGTCCGGATAAACGGCGCCGACAGCGTCTTTGTCGATACCGGCAGCGGCTTCCGCCGCGTCGAGGTCAACGTGCTGACACGCAGCCGGGACGATGCCGTATTGAGTGGTGGCGTCTCACCCGGTGACCAGGTCGCGATCTCCGGCCTTGCCGCCCTCAAGAACCTTGCTGAAGGAGTCTGAGGACCGTGCTGGATCGCCTTGTCTCTTTCTCGCTGACACAGCGGGTCTTCATCCTCGGTGCGGCTCTCCTTCTGGCTGTCTCCGGCTTGTATGCGTCGGCAAAGCTGCCGATCGACGCCTTCCCCGAGATTGCGCCGACCCAGGTCAAGATCATTCTCAAAGCGCCCGGCATGACGCCGGAAGAGGTCGAGTCCCGTGTGGTCCGGCCGCTGGAAATGGAACTGCTGGGCATTCCCGACCAGACCCTGATGCGCGCCAAGGCAAAGTATGCGATCGCCGACGTGACCATCGACTTCAAGGAAGGCACCGACATCTACTGGGCCCGCCAGCAGGTGTCCGAACGCCTGACCGCGGTCAGCGGAGATTTCCCGGAAACCGTTTCCGGAGGTCTCGCGCCGATTTCCACGGCCTTGTCGGAAGTCTTCATGTTCACCATCGAGAGCGATGGCCTCTCGCTGGAAGAGCGGCGGTCTCTGCTTGACTGGGTCATCCGCCCGGCCCTGCGTACCTTGCCCGGCGTCGCTGACGTCAACGCGCTTGGCGGCCGGGTACGGACATTCAACATCGCACCGGACGAGGCCGCCATGGCAATGGCGGGGATCAGTCTGGACGACATTCGCACGGCCCTCCAGAACAACAACCGCAATGACGGCGCTGGCCGGATGTCCGAAGGAGAGGAAGCGCTCGTCGTCCGCTCCATCGGCGCGACCGAAAATGAGGAGGATATCGGCTCCCTCGTCGTACGCGAAACGGACGGACAAGTGCTCCGCCTTCGCGACATCGCAACAGTCCAGCTGGATAGCCTGACGCGCTATGGATCGGTGACCCGGGATGGCGAGGGCGAAGCCGTTGAGGGGATCGTCGTGGCCCTCAGAGGCGCAGATGCCCGGATGGTCGTCAAAGGCGTCGAAGACAAGCTCGCCGAACTCCAGAGCAGCCTGCCGGAAGGTGTCGGGATCGAAGTCTTCTACAACCGGTCTGACCTGATCGAAAAAGCCGTCTGGACCGTCACCGAAGCCCTGCTGATCGCCGTGGTGCTCGTGATCGCCCTCCTGATTGTTTTCCTCGGAGACTGGCGCGCGGCTCTGGTCGTGACACTGATCCTGCCTGCCTCCGCGCTCGCGACATTCCTCCTGATGAAACTGTTCGGCCTGTCCGCCAATCTGATGAGCCTTGGCGGCCTCGCGATCGCCATCGGGATGATTGTCGACGGCGCGATTGTCGTCACGGAAAACGCGGTCGAGCGCCTGAATGAAAACCCGCAGGCTAGCAAGCTGCATGTGATCTACCGCGCGGCGTCCGAGGTCGCGCTCCCGACAGCCTCCGGTATCTTTATCATCTGTCTGGTCTTCGTCCCGCTGCTCACTCTGCAGGGGCTGGAAGGCAAGCTGTTTGCACCGGTCGCGCTGGCCATTGTGTTCGCCCTCGGATCAGCTCTCCTGCTGGCCTGCACGCTGATCCCGGTCCTCGCGTCCTTCCTGCTCAAATCTTCGGGCGGCCATGAAACCCTCCTGATGCGGGTCCTCACCCCGGCCTATCGCAGCATGTTGAACCGGGTTCTGAACATGCCGGTGATCGTCTATGCAGTCGCGGCCATCAGCGTAGTATTTGCGGCTTTCGCTTACACGGCAACGGGCAAAACCTTCATGCCCACGATGAATGAAGGGTCGGTCGTGATGCAGATCGCGGCGCTTCCCTCCATCAATCTCAACCAGAGCGAAGCCGATGCCTTGCGCGCCCAGGCGGCCATCATAGAGAACGTCCCGGAGGTTGAGCACATCGTCGGCCGGATCGGTTCGGATGAGCTTGGGCTTGACCCCATGGGCCTCAACGAAGCCGATATGTTCCTGGAACTTGCCCCGCGCGAAGAATGGCGCGGTCCGGATACGGAGTGGCTTGTGGGAGAAGTCCGCGGTGTCATGGAGGACTTTGTTGGCATCGAATCCTCCTTCACCCAGCCAATCGAAATGCGTGTCTCCGAAATGCTGACCGGTTCGCGGGGCGATCTGGCCGTGAAGATCTTTGGACCGGACTCCAACGAACTGGCCGATCTGGCTGGCCGTGTGGAACAAGCCATCGCAACCGTGCCCGGGGCATCGGATGTCTTCACCGCCTCCAATGATGTGTCCGAATATCTTCAGGTGGAGATCGACCCGGTCCGGGCAGGCCGGCTGGGACTGGACGTCATCACCATCCAGGACGAACTCCGTTCGCGGTTGGAAGGCGTCATTGCCGGTGAAGTGATCGAGCCGGGCCGGCGCACGCCCATCGTCATCCGCAAGGATCAGTCTCAGGGCGACGCCGCATACGACTTTGGAAATCTGTTGATCGTGAACCCGGCCGGGGAAATGGTGCGCCTCTCCGATGTCGCGACCGTATCCCGCGTGGCCGGTCTGGCTTCGGTGGCCCGGGAGAATGGTTCCCGGTACGCCGTGGTACAGGCTTTCGTATCGGGACGCGACCTGGTTGGCTTTGTCGCCGATGCGCAGGCCGCCGTCGATGCGATGGGTCCGCTGCCGGCTGGATACACGCTTGAGTTCGGCGGCGAGTTCGAGAACCAGCGCCGCGCGTCGGCCCGGCTGTCTCTTATGGTGCCGCTGTCGCTGGCCCTGATCTTCGTCGTCCTGTTCGGGACGCTGAGGTCCACGCGGCAGGCGGTCCTGATCCTCGTGAACATTCCGTTCGCGCTGGTCGGCGGAATCATCGCGCTCAGCCTGTCCGGCGAGTATCTTTCGGTTCCGGCTTCGGTTGGCTTCATCGCGCTCCTTGGTATCGCAGTTCTCAACGGACTGGTTCTGGTCACCTGCTTCAATGATCTGCGGGCGCTTGGGCTCGATACCGAGCAGGCCGTCCGCCAGGGCGCTGAGCGCAGATTGCGCCCGGTCCTGATGACCGCGACGGCCGCCGCCCTTGGACTGGTCCCGCTCCTCTTCGCCAATGGCCCCGGCTCTGAACTCCAGCGTCCGCTGGCGATCGTCGTGGTCGGAGGTCTCGTCTCATCTACCATTCTGACACTGTTCCTTATGCCGGTGCTCTACCGCCGCTTCGGTGTCGACCGCACGCCTTCCGGTGTGCCGCAAGGAGAGGTCCAATGGATACGCCCCTACGCAAACTGACCCTCGTCTGCCCGAAAAGTATCGAGCCGACCCTGCTCGATACGCTGGACGGACTGGACCCGCCCCTGCCGGGCTATACCAGCCAGGATGGCCTTGGCCGCGGCAGTTCGATGGATCTCGCCTCGACGGCGGAGAAAGTGAAAGGCGCAATGAAAATTTTCACTGTGCTGATGGTTCTGCCGGAGAACACCATCCCGCTCGTGCTGGAGGCCGTTCGCCAGGCCTGCCCGCGCCGCCAGATCTCTTACTGGATCGAACCCGTACTCGATTTTGGACGCCTCCAATGAAACTTCCCTTTCTTGCTGCCACACTTCTTGGCTCTCTTTTCCTGGCCCTTCCGGCTGCCGGCCAGACCGATCCGGTTGTTGACCTGATGGAACAGTCGATCCGGACGAGCCCGTCTTTCCGGTCTGCCCGGGCGGATGTGGACCGGGCGAGCGCCTCGGCCGACCGGATCGCGTCGGGCCCTTATGAGTTCCAGGTCAATGCCAGCGGTGGCCAGCGCAAGATCGATGACCCGCTCGCATCTGAAAACCGGTACACGGAATGGTCTGCCGGCATCTCCCGCACGGTCCGGCTTCCGGGCAAGCAGCAGGTTGATACCAATCTCGCCCGGCTGGAAATTGATCTTGCCGGGACCGGCCTCGATCAGTCCCTGTTTAATGAGCGGGAGAAATTCGCGGCCCTGTGGAGCACATGGCGGCGGGCGGACCTGCTGTCGGAATCCTCTGCATCCCAGGCGGCCGAAGCACTGCGGATTGCAGAGCTGCAGCAGATCGCCGTGGACAAAGGCGCCGAACGCCAGATCCGCGCGGATCAGCTGGCTGCGGAGGCCGGGCTGCTGCAGCTGCAGGCCGAGCAGGACCGGACGGCGGCCCAGGTTGCCCGCGCCGCCCTTGTTGCCCGGTATCCCGACATCGTGTTTCCGGAGCGGACAACGCCGCTCGATGTGTCGGACGAGATGATCAGCCCCCTGTTCGAGACCAGTATCGATAACACACCGGCCTATCGCCGTGCTGGCCTGGTGGCCGAACAGGCCCGGCTGAAAGCCCGGCGGGCCAGATTGGAAAAACGTCCGGACCCGACCTTTGGCCTCGACTTTGGCAATGAGGTTGGCGGATCCGAAACAAGCGTCATGGCACGGGTCAGCATTCCCATCGGCGGGTCGGCCCGACGGGCCTATGCGCGGGAAATGTCGGCAAGCGCCACAGTCGCCGAACTCGACCGCGTGACCGCCCAGCGGGAGGCCTTCCAGGCCGTTCAATCGGCGCGGCAATCCATTGGTGCCGCCATGACGCTTTACGACAAGTCCCTCGAAACGGCCGAGTCCTCCCGGAAGATCCTAGACACGATCCAGAAGGGTTATGAATATGGTGAGATCACCATCACCGAATTTCTCAATGGCCGCCGGGCCTATATCTCGGCCCAGCGCATGGTGGCCGAACAACGCGCGCGTCTGGAAGGCGATGTGCTGCACCTGCTGGCGCTGACGGGCGGTCCGACGACAGAGTAATCATGTCGCCCAGCACGTCCGCCCGGAAACGCCCTGGCGCTCCGGCAAAAGACCTGATTGTGGGAAAGCTCAGCTCGTGTCGGCAAGCGGCCAGTCGCGCAGGGCTTCTATCAGCTGAACGGTGAGGCCACCCGAGACAATGCCAAGCGCGGCGGGCATGGCGTGCGTCCGGGGGATGGGCACGATATACGGCCGGGCCTCACCGTCGGCTTTCCAGCGCTGGATCGTGCGGGCGAGGCATTTCGCGCGGCGCTTACAGAATTTCAGCGTCTCCAGCATCGCCTCCCAGCGGGCGATCAGCGGTGCGGCGGGCACGAGGCCACGCGTTGGCACCGTGATCGGACCGTGCAGGAAATCCGGGGTTTCCCTCGCTGCCATCGGCAGGACGGAAAAGAAGGCCTTGCGCGCGTCCGGCTCGCCTTCGGTCTTCTCGAAATAATTGCTTCCCGTGCGCGGCTTCACCGGCGCGAGTTCCACCTGCAGCGCGATCAGGAAGATCAGACGGCGGAGCAGAACGGCGAGCCGCTTCAGCTCTGCCGAAACGCGGCGTTGAAGCGTCTTGGAGATCCGTTCCGGATACCTGAACAGTCCGGCCTTCACGCCGGTCTGGGCTACGGCCAGGGCGATGGTGTCGTAAGCCTGTGTGAGGAAACCGGTGGGATATGTCATGCCGGGGAGAGTGCTATGGTTGCGTATCAGACGGATACGAAGGGCCCTCACCTCCCACCGCCTGCGGCGGTGGGGCCCTCCTCTCCCGCAGGCCGGAGAGGGGTAAAACCGGCGCGGCCATTACAGGTTTGCCATCCGGAAAGGATGGCCCCTTTCCCTCCGGGAGCGGAAGGACCCGCGCCCGCGAGGGCGTGGGAGGTGCGGGATTGAGGCGTGCCTGTCCACAATGCCTTCAGCCATGACGAGAGGCGGACCAGGCCTGACCGCGTCATGACCATGCATGACTATACCGGACTATGTCGGACGATACCGGACGATAGCGGATCAATCGCCCTCTTCGGAGCGGCGGGCCGCCTCGCGGAGGCGGGCGAACAGGATCGCGGGATCTTCTTCGGAGACTTCCGCCTCATCCGGGGAGACGTATTGCTCGTCATCTTCGTCCTCTTCCGCAAGCACGGGTTCGAACGGGTCTTCCTCGGCGACGCCTGCGGCAGCTTCCCTCTGGATGTCGAGCGCTTCGTCGATCTCGTCTTCTTCCTCATGCGCGTCAGAGCGCAGGCGGCCGATCACGGTCTCGCCGCCGACAAGCGTCTGGCCGGGCCAGATCAGCTGACCGGAACTGGCCGGGATGTAGAGATCGCACCAGCCGCCAAGGCGGCGCGTGCCGCAGGGCTTGCCGAGGCGCGCAATGTCACCCGCGTTCAGGTCGATGTCGATCCGCGGGCCAAAGCCGCCGGAGGCGAGCCGGATGCCAACCTGCTGGCCTTGGCTTTCAAAGCACATCCACGCCCGGGCGAGGCCTTCATCATCTGCCCGCATGGCGATGGGGAGGGAGGAATCGCCCTCTTCGAGCGTGACATGTTCCAGACTGCCGGAGATCGGCGTGTAGACCTTGTTGGTGGAAACCGGCGCGGACGAGATGCGGACACGCGTCACCACCGGGCTGTGCAGGCGCAAATCCGGCGGCGCTTCGACCTGTTTGACGGACACGACAATGCCATCGCAGGGCGCGACGATCCCGCTGGCGAGTTCCGGCGGGGTCCGCTGCGACCAGCGGGTGGCCAGCAAGGTGGCGATGAAAGCCAGGAAGCCCAGCCAGAACAGCGGCGCCCACAGCCAGCCGAGCAGCAAGGCCCCGAGGAATACGGCAAAAGCCACCACGATGCCTTCAATGTCGAAGCCACCATTCAGCCAGGGTGTGGACTTGTGGTCCAGGTCATCCATGATTCAGCACGCTTTCTGTTCCGATCCCAACTTTTCAGGGCTCTTATTCGGCCACCAGTTCGAGATTCGCACTGCGGGCCTGTCTTTCCCACATATCAGCATATTTCCCGTGCTTTGACAGCAGGGTTGCATGATCTCCGCGCTCAATCACCTGCCCGGCCTCCAGCACGATGATCTCGTCGGCCGACTTCACCGTGGACAGCCGGTGGGCCACCATCAGCGTGGTGCGGCCTTCGGAGGCCTCGTCGAGGGCTTCCTGCACCGCATGTTCGGTGGCGCTGTCGAGGGCCGAGGTCGCCTCATCCAGCACGAGAATGGCCGGGTCTGAGAGGATCACGCGGGCGATGCCGACGCGCTGCTTCTCTCCGCCGGAGAGTTTCAGGCCGCGTTCGCCAACGCGTGTGTCCCAGCCTTCGGGCAGGCTTTCGATGAAATCCAGCAGCTGCGCCCGGCGGGCCGCGCTGCGGACGTCCTCATCCGATGCGTCAGGCCGGGCATAGGCGATGTTGTGGCGGATCGTGTCGTTGAAAAGGACCACATCCTGCGGGACGAGGCCGAGGGCCCGGCGCAGGGATTCCTGCGTGAGACCCCGGACGTCATGGCCATCGACCAGAACCCGGCCGGACTCCACGTCATAGAAGCGGAACAGCAGCTTCAGCAGCGTCGACTTGCCGGCGCCCGACGTGCCGACAAAGGCGATCTTCTTGCCGGGGTCGAGGGTAAAGCTGACGTCCTGCACGCCGACGGCGCGGCCTTCATGGCTGAACGACACGTTCTCGAAAGCAACGCTGCCCACCGGGTGGGACAGTTCGATGGCGTCCGGCGCGTCGGTGATCTCGGCCTTCATGTCGAGCAGGCCGTAGAGCTTTTCGAGGTCCACCGCGCCCTGCTTGATCTCCCGCCAGGCCCAGCCGAGGATGTTCAGCGGGGCATAGAGCGACAGCATCATCAGCATCACCGCCGTCAGGTCGCCGATCTCCATCTTGCCGTGAATGACATTCCAGGCCGACAGGACCAGCACAGCGGCCAGGCCGGCATTCATCACGAAAGCCTGCGTCGCGTTGAGGATGTACATCGACCGCACGGTCTGGACGTAATGATGGTTGTAGTTCGCCATCGCGGCGCCGAACCGGCCCGTCTCGCGGCGTTCGGCGGCGAAGGATTTCACCGTCTCGAAATTGGTGAGGATATCGACCGAGGTGGCGCGGAAATGGGTGTCCGCCTCGTTCATCTTGCGGCGCTGGCGCACGCGCCATTCGGTGATGATGACCGTGGCGATGACATAGATGGCGATGGTGGCGACGGCGATCAGCGAGAGCTTGTAGTCATAAGCAACGCCGAGGGCGATCGAGGCGAGGATCAGGCGCACAAAGGTCGGCCCGATATTAAAGGCCAGGAAGCGGATCAGATAGTCGATGGCGCTGGCGCCGCGCTCAATCACGCGGTTGAGGGCGCCGGTGCGGCGGGTCTGGTGGAAGTTCAGCGACAACAGCTGCGCATGGCCGAACGCATCGACGCTGGCCACGCGCTGGGCGTCCTGGCTGACCGGCGAGAACAGCCAGTCGCGCATCTGGGGCATGGCGCCAGCCAGAAAGCGCACGCCGATCCCGAAGGCGAGCCAGATGGCTGCCGAGCCGAAGGCGGCTTTCGCGCCGCCCGACGGATCGACCTGGTTGATGGCATGGCCGACGACCAGCGGCGAGACGACCTCCAGCACCGAAGCCCCCAGCGTCAGCAGGACCGCAATCGCGATAACGGGGCGCCATTTCGCCAGCTCCGGCCGCCAGAGCAGCTTCAGGATGCGCATAATGGACGGGCCGAGGCCGCCATCGGCGCTTTCGATCGTGTCATGGTTCGGGCTGGCGTGTGGAGGACTCATCCCCCCGGATATGGGGCCGTTTGAGCCCTCAGGGAACCCGGAAGCACCGCTTTGGGCCTGAAATGGTCTGAATTTCGCGCTGGCGCGGGCACATGACGCCCCATATGAGGGGAAGAATGAGAAAAGCCAATGAGGGTCAGGGGATGTCGAATTTGCGGTCAGTCTGCGTGTATTGCGGCGCGTCGAGCGACGTGCGGCCGGACTATATCGCGCTGGCCGAACGGCTGGGCCGGGAGCTGGCCAGGCGCGACATCCGGCTGGTGTATGGCGGCGGCGGCGTCGGCCTGATGGGCGCCTGCGCCCGGGCGGCGCACGAATCGGCCGGCGAAGTGCTGGGCATCATGCCCCGCTTCCTGCTGGAGAAGGAACGCATGTATCAGGATGTGGAACACCGCATCGTCGAGGACATGCACACCCGCAAGCAGATGATGTTCGACGAGGCCGATGCATTCATCGTGCTGCCGGGCGGAATCGGCACGCTGGAAGAGGCGGTGGAGATCCTCTCCTGGGCGCGTCTCGGCCTGCATGCCAAGCCGATGGCCTTCCTGGACGAAGACGGCTTCTGGGCGCCCTTCTTCCAATTGATGAGCCATATCATCGACGGCAAGTTCACACCGGAAAGCTTCCGCGCGGCGCTCGTCCACAGCGACACGCCGGAACAGGCGATCGATGCCCTGTGCGAACGGATCGTGATGCTGGGCCAGTAAGGCCACAACCGGCGCCTAGACGCCGGTGAAGCCCTGCACTTCCTCGACCGTCTTCCTCGTGAAGTCCATGCCGAGCGACAGGACCAGCGCCGAAGCGATGAAGATGGACGAATAGGTCCCGATAAAGATACCGAAGATCAGCGCGAAGCTCATGCCCTGCAGCACGGGGCCGCCGAGGAAATAGATCGCGAACAGCGAGATCAGCGTCGTGCCCGAGGTCAGCAAGGTCCGCGACAGGGTCACGTTCAGCGACATGTCGATAACTTCGCGGTCCGGCATCTTCTTGTACTTGCGGCGGTCTTCCCGGATCCGGTCAAACACGACAACCGTGTCGTTCATGGAATAACCGATGATCGTCAGCAGCGCCGCGATGGAGGTCAGGTTGAACTCAATCCGAAGCAACGCAAACATGCCGAGCGTGATGATCACATCGTGCGCCAGCGCCGCGATGGCCCCGACAGAGAACTGCCACTGGAAGCGGAACCAGATATAGACGAGCATCATGGCCAGCGCGACGACCAGCGCCGTGATCCCGTCGGTAAACAGCTCCTGCGAGACTTTCGGACCGACCGAGTCGTTACGCAGGAAATCGCCATTCTCCACACTGAGGCCGAACGCGTCCGACAATGTCCGGACGATCAGTTCATTGGTGGCGCTGGAGGCGCGCTCCGCTTTCTGGTCTTCCGACAGCGACTTGAAATCTTCGCCCAGAAGCTCCGGCGGGGCTTCCCCGAATTTGATCACGACGATTTCCCGCCCGTCCGTGCCGCGGGCACTGTTGACCTCGGCATTGATCGGCATTGCGGCGCGAACCGCCGGTACGGTGACCGTGTCGGTCTGGGCCAGTTCCATGACCGTGCCGCCGGCAAAGTCGACACCGAAGTTCAGACCGCGCGTTCCCAGCAGGAAGGCCGAGCCCGCAATCAGGATCATCGAGAACAGAGCCCCGGCGATCCGCAGGCTCATGAAGGGGATGTGGGTCTTGTCGGGCCAGTATCTGATCAGCATTGCGTCTCTCCTGCCCCTAGATTCCGAACCGCTTGGGTTTCACCAGTTTCATATATCCAACCGTAATCATCCGGGTCACGACATAGGCCGTGAACACAGAGGTCACGATGCCGATGGAGAGGGTCACGGCGAAGCCTTTCACCGGGCCGGAGCCCAGAAGGTAAAGAATTGTCGCCGCGATCAGCGTGGTGACGTTGGCATCCATGATGGTCGACAGCGCACGCTCATACCCGGCCTGCGTGGCCGTCCATGGCGAGCGGCCTTCGCCCTGCTCTTCCCGGATCCGTTCGAACACCAGCACGTTGGCATCCACTGCCATACCGATGGTCAGGATGATACCGGCGATGCCCGGCAGGGTCAGCGTCGCCCCGACGCCGGACAGGCCCGCAAAGATCAGGACGATGTTACAGGCCAGCGACAGCACCGCGAAGATGCCAAGCGTGCCGTAGATCAGCACCATGAAGACGGCGACAGACGCAAGGCCGATCAGCGCAGCACTCAAACCGGCATTGATCGAATCCTGGCCGAGGGTCGGGCTGACCGTCCGTTGATCGAGGAACTGAAGCTTGGCCGGCATCTCACCGGCCTCGATGATGGCCGCCAGATCGATGGCTTCCTGCTGGGAGAACGTACCCGTGATGCGGACGTTCCCGCCCGGGATCGGCTCGTCGATGCGCGGGGCCGACATGACTTTGTCGTCCAGCACGATCGCAAACTGCTTGCCGGTGTTCCTCGCGGTCGTCTCATAGAATTTCCGCGCGCCATTGCCGTTCAGCCGGAACGTGATCTGCGGGCGGTTCTGCTCGTCAAAGCTCTGTGCGGCGTTGGCCACGTCAGACCCGACGACCTCCGGGATATTGTTGATAAGGTACGGAAAGTCCTGATCGTCATACAGAAGCCGGAAGCCCGGCTTCACCGCGCCGGCCTGGGCGGCCTGGATCGCGGCGGGGCTGGAATCGACGATATTGAAGCTCATCCGGCCGTCACGGTTCAGCAGGTCTTTCAGGCGCTGCGGGTCCGGTTCGCCGGGTGCTTCCAGAATGATGCGGCTGTTGCCCTGCGGCGTGATCGAGATTTCCGAGACGCCTTCCGGGTCGACCCGGCGGCGGACAATGGTCATCGTCTTGCCGAGGGCCTCTTTCAGCAGCGATTCCTCTGCCGCCTGCGGCACGGTAATCGTGATCGTGTCCTTGCCGGTAATCCGCATATCGTACATCTGCGCGCCGCCAATGACACCGCCGACGGGGCCGTTCAGCTTTTCCAGGCGCTTTAGCGCGTCCTGCGTGCGGAAATTCCCTTCTGCATCCGGGCGGGTCAGCCGTACGACGAGCTTCGTGCCCTTCACTTCCGGCAGGTTGAAGATCCGGTCAGATTGCGGCGTGGTCAGCGCGGAGGAGACATCGCGCGACAGCACGTCCAGCTTGTTGGCGACGACTTCATCCGCCTGGATTTCCATCATCAGGTAGACGCCGCCCTGAAGGTCCAGCCCCAGATTGACGCCCTTCTTCGGCATCCAGCCCGGCGCGCCGGACATGTTCACCACATTCGGAAGCGCCAGGATGACGCCCCACACAAGAACCACGAAAATCAGGCCTAACTTCCAGGGTGGAAACTGAAGCATTTGGGAATCCTTGAATGGCCGCGCCGGAGGGCACCGGGCTCAGTCGTTTGGCCTAGTCGTTTGCGGCGACAGGCTCGGCCTTGCCGCGCACTTCGATCACCATGGTCTTGATCACGCGAACTTTGACGTTCTCACCCAGCTCGAGCGAGATCTCATCGTCAAAAACCTTGTTTACCTTGCCGACAAGGCCGCCGGAGGTGACGACCGTGTCGCCCCGCTTCAGCGCGCTCAGCATGGAAGAATGCTTCTTGGCGCGCTGCTGCTGCGGCCGGATCAGCAGGAAGTAGAAGATCGCGACCAGACCAATCGGCATGATCAGCAATTCGAACATGCCGCCGCCCGGACGGCCGCCTGCTTCCTGGGCAGCTGCCGGAAGCGCTGACAGGGCAGCCCCGATAAGCATCGCAACGTGCTTGTTCGTCATGATTTTCCTCTCTAAAGGCCCCAAAAAAAGATACGCCCCTATAGCTGTGGCCGCAGGGATTGGCAAACAAGGGCTGCAGGCGTGAAGTCGCAGTCAGAGCGCCCGTGCCGGGCCCTCGCGCAACAGGGGCAGCGCATGCCGGAAGCCCAGCCGCTCACGTTCCCCATTCTCGTGCAGGCGCATCAGCCCCTGCCCGTCCGGCGCTGCGACCGGCGCAACAAGCATGCCGCCCTTTCCCAGCTGTCCGAGCAGCGCATCCGGAATGTCTTCCACGGCCCCGGCGAGGAGGATGCGGTCATATGGTCCCCGTTCCGGCCAGCCCAGTAAACCGTCACCGCAGCGCACGGCCAGGTTGGACAGTTCCAGGTCGAGAATGCGGCGCCGGATCTCTCCGGTCAGTGCATTGAAACGCTCCACCGCGAACACGTCAGCGGCCATCTGTGCCAGCAGCGCGGCCGTGTAGCCACTGCCTGCCCCGATCAGCAGGACGCGGGATTCATTGCCCTTTTTCAGGTCGAGCGCCTGAATGAGCTGGCCCGTGGTCACCGGGCGGGGAATGATCTGCCCGCACGGGATCGGCACCATGGCATTCTCGAAAGCGAGATTCGTCAGGCCCGGATCATCAATGAAGGCGGCACGGTCGATGGTTTCCATGGCCCGCAGCACGCCGTCATCGGTCACGCCCTCCTGCCGCAGGTGGAGGACGAGCCGGGCGGCTCGGAAAGGATCGGCGATCAGGCCTGCCATGACTCCCGGAGCTTTTGGAGGAATGCCTCATGCGTCAAGTCCACATGTAGCGGAGACACCGAAACATAGCCGTCATAGATCGCTCTCAGGTCAGTTCCTTCGTCCGGCTTCGACAATTTGCCCTTGTAGCCGATCCAGTAATAATCGTTGCCGCGCAGATCTTCCCGCCGGTCGGTATGGATGATCGACTCGTCGCGGAAGCCCTGACGCGTCATCTGCACGCCGCGGACGTCTTCAGGCTCAACGTCCGGGAAGTTCACGTTCAGCACCACATCGTCCGGCCAGCCCATGTCGATCAGCGGGCGCAACGTTCTGGCGCCCCAGGTCCGCGCCGTGTCCCATGGCAGGGAGCCGCGCTCGCGGAAATTCTGGGACTGGCTCAGCGCGATGGACGGAATGCCCATCTGCATGCCGAACATGGCCGCCGCGACGGTGCCGGAAAAGCTCGTATCCTCGGCGAGGTTCTGGCCGCGATTGACGCCGGACAGCACCAGATCCGGCTTGTCGGGCATCAGGTCCTGCGTTGCCAGCAGCACACAGTCGGACGGCGTACCAGTGATCGCGAAGGCGCGGGCGCCGACCTTACGGGTGCGCACCGGAGAGGTCAGCGAGATGGCGCGGCCCTTGCCGGACTGCTCCTCCTCCGGCGCGGCGATCCAGATATCGTCCGACAACTCCCTGGCAATCTCCTCCAGCACCGACAGACCGGGGGCGTTGATGCCGTCATCATTTGTGAGGAGGATTCTCATCGTGGCTTTCCCTCACCTCCCATCGCTGCGCGATGGGCCCCTCCTCTCCCAGAGGGAGAGGGGTTACGACGCGGAGCACGGATGAACCCTCTCCCGCCCGCGGGAGAGGAGGGACCCGCGCCCGCAGGGCGTGGGAGGTGAGGGCTCATGCCGAAATCACCTCAAGCCCGCCCATATAGGAGCGCAGAGCTTCGGGCACCGTGATGGAGCCGTCTTCGTTCTGGTAGTTCTCGATCACCGCGACCAGCGTGCGGCCGACGGCGAGGCCGGAGCCGTTCAGCGTGTGCACGAATTCCGGCTTGGCGCCGGCTTCCGGGCGGTAGCGCGCATCCATGCGGCGGGCCTGGAAGTCTCCGCAATAGGAGCACGAGCTGATTTCGCGATAGGTGTTCTGCGACGGCAGCCAGACTTCGAGGTCATAGGTCTTGCGCGCCCCGGCGCCCATGTCTCCCGTGCAGAGCAGCATGCGGCGGAACGGCAGGTCGAGGCGCTTCAGCACTTCCTCGGCGCATCCCGTCATGCGCTCCAGCTCCTTCAGGCCCTCTTCCTCGTTCTCAACAATGGAGACCATTTCCACCTTGTTGAACTGGTGCAGGCGGATCATGCCTTTCGTGTCGCGCCCCGCACTCCCCGCTTCCGACCGGAAGCACGGCGTGTGCGCGGTGAAGCGGCGCGGCAGGTAGCCCGGCTCAATGATCGTCTCACGGACGATGTTGGTGAGCGGCACTTCGGCGGTGGGGATGAGATACTGATTGCCAATCCCACGATCTTTCATTGAGTGTACATCGCGAGATGCAAGTTTCAGGTCGTCTTCAATCCTTGAAATGTAAATCCTTGAAAGGTCGCCTAGATCTTTCGCAACAGCCTTTGCCTTTTCAAGGTTTGAATCGTTCCCACTGCTTTCTACATTTTCGAGCAGTTTCCCAATTTCGGCGCTGGACGAGGAAATAACTCTCAAACCATCAAACTCTACTTCTATTTCATGTGCCACTTCGCTCATTGCAGTGACTTCGTTCTGCAGTTTGAAAAGATCTTCTTCGAACTTTGGCAGCTGTCCGGTACCCAATAGGGCTCGTCCTTGCACCAGCAACGGCGGCGAGCACTCCGTATACCCATGCTCTTCGGTCTGCAGGTCCAGCATGAACGCCGCGATGGCTCGCTCCATACGGGCGAGCTTGCCGGAGAGCAGCACAAAGCGCGCGCCGCTCATCTTGGCGGCCGTTTCAAAATCCATCATGCCGAGGGCTTCGCCGAGGTCAGCATGGTCTTTCGGGCCGTTGATGCCCTTTGGCGTCCCCCAGCGGTGCTGTTCGACGTTTGCCTCTTCGTCCTGGCCTTCCGGTACATCGTCCAGCGGCAGGTTCGGCAGGCCGTAGAGCAGCGCGTCCAGCTCCTTGCGGGCCGCCTCTTCCTGTTCGGCGCAGGCCTCGATCGTCTCTTTCGCCTCGGCCACCACTTTGCGCAGGCGCTCGAACTCCGCCTCGTTGCCGGACGCCTTAGCCTTGCCGATCAGTTTGGACGTTTCATTGCGCAGCTTTTCGGCTTCCTGCTTGTCGGTCAGCGCCGTACGCAGGGCCGCATCGTGGCGGTGAATATCGTCTACCGCATCGCCGAGGCCCGGCTTGCGCCGGTTCCAGGCCTTGCGGAAGGCTTCGGGGTTTTCGCGGATCGCGCGGAGGTCAAACATCGGGTCGGGCCTTTGATGACTTTAGGGGTCTTCTACAGCCCCTGCGTCTAATCCGCTGCGGCCGGTGCGTCCACTCGCGTTTCAGCCGCAGCCGGCTTTTCATCCTGTTTTTCGGCGGGTTTGTCGGCCGCTTTATCTGCCGGGGCGTCGGTTACCTTTTCCGGCACGTTCTCCGGCGCGCTGCCATTGGTTTTGCCTTCAGCCGGTTGCGGCGCCGCCTGTGGTGCCTCGTCCGGGGCATTCCGGGGCGGCCTCTTCGGCGGCGGGCCGAGCGGCGACGGCACACCGACAAAGCGCCCGCGCCGTCCACGTCCCCCGCGGACCCGGCACACGACCCGAACCGTCTTGTCGGCCAGTTCGGTGACTTCAATGTCCGGGTTTTCCTGCGACAGCTTGCGCATCAGGGTTTTGAAATTCTTCTGCCCCAGCCAGGGCTTTATCCGGTTGCCATACTTGGTCTGGAAGCCTTCCACGCCCTCCAGCGCGCGGATCACCTTGTTCCGCGGCAGCGGCTGGTCCGGCGTCCGGGCGCCGAGCTGCATGACGAGGTCTGCCGCAAGACGCATTTGCTGCACCGCGCTCGGCGTGCCGCTGGACTTTTCCACAAGCATGGCATCGCGCACCTTCTTCATCAGGGGCGAGCGCCGTTCCGCCTGTTGGCGCAGCGGGGCGATGACCGGCGGAGCAGACCGCAGCTTATACCATTTGCGTGGCGCGCGTTCGTAGTCGAAGGCCGCCTTCAGCGCGCCGATATGGATCACATCATCGGCATGTTCCGAATAGAGCTGGTAGGTCGGATCCGTTTCCTTGCCCGCGGTCACGACACGCAGGCCTTCCAGCTGAAGCCGGTTCACCACGGGCACGAAATCCGAATCGGTGGTCAGGATGACCATCTCGTCGATCCCGCGCATCGTATAGTACAGCTCAACCGCATCCATGGTGATGATAATGTCCGCCGAAGACTTGCCCGAGGCGATCTTCGTCTTGGCGTGAGCCCGGCAGTCGAACGTCTCGAATCCGGCCGCCCGGAAGGCTTCCCGGTGCACATCATACTGGCTGTTCCAGTAGACGCGCTTGCACACGAATTTGCGGCGCTGCGACTTCTCCGACAGGGCACCATCGGCCAGCCACAGCAGCCAGTTTGGCAACGTGTCGACCATGGCCGGGCCCGTGGCAGCGAAAATATTGTCGAAATCCACGAGCAGTACGCTCTTCAGGCGCGCCACGGTCTACTCCTTGTTTCTCAAGGCCAGGCTCAGATGCAGGGTTCTACATCCGGCCGGTCATTTCAACAGCGGCCGACAGCGCAGCGGTCATTCCGCAGCGGAAGTCGCGTCCCGCTCGGCTTCTTTCTTCTCAATCATCTTCACGCTCAGAATGCCGATCTCGTAGAGAAGCAGCACGGGCGCTGCCAGCAGGATCTGCGAGATCATGTCCGGCGGGGTAAACAGAGCCGCAAAGCCAAGAATACCGACAATTGCGAATTTGCGTCCCTTGGACAGTCCTTCGGAGGTGACCACACCAATCTTGCCCAGCAAGGTGAGGACGAGCGGCAGCTGGAAGGAAATGCCAAAGGCCAGCATCAGCGCCATCACGAGAGACAGATAGTCCGCCACCCTGGGCAGCATCGTGATGTTAGCGACTTCGCTGTCCGTCAGCTCCATCCCCACCGTGAAGCGGGCCAGCATCGGCAGCATGACATAATAGACAAAGGCCGCGCCGGTCGAAAACAGGATCGGCGCCAGGACCAGGTACGGCCAGAACGCGCCACGCTCATTCTTGTAAAGACCGGGCGCGACGAACGCATAAACCTGCCAGGCGATAAAAGGGAATGACACGAAGATGCCCGCAAACACGGCCAGCTTCAGCTTGGCAAAGAAGAACTCCATCGGCGCGGTGTAGATGAAGTCCAGCTTCGTGCCGCGGATCTCCTGCGCCATGCGGGCGAAGGGGTTCAGAAGGAATTCGTAGATGTCCTGGGCAAAGAAGAAACAGCCGATCGTCGCGACCGAAAGGGCCAGAAGGCTCCAGATCAGGCGGGAGCGCAGCTCTGTCAGGTGTTCCAGCAGCGGCGCGCGGGAGGTCTCAACCTCGTCCACGATTTCCGGCTGTTCGTCTTCCGGGGGCGTATGGCTCATGCCGTATCCCCTTTCGGTTCAGGTGCGGAGCCTGTGTCCGGTTCAGGTTTCGGCCCGGATTCGGGTCTAGGTTCTGGCCCGGGTTCTGGCTTGGCATCCGGACCGGATTTCGCCTCAGGAATTTCCGGCGAGGTTTGCTGTGCCACCTTCTCCGCTGCGTCCGCGCGGGACTGGGCCATGACGGCAGAGTTCACGTCCTTCTCATAGTCGGACAGCTCGCCTGTCGCCTTTTTCAGGGAATTGGACAGTTTCAGGTCCTCGATTTCCTTGCGCAGGTCGTCGAGTTCGCTTTGCCGGGCAATATCATCGAAGGCGGCCTGAAATTCGCGCGCCATAGCGCGGCCCTTGCCCACGAACTGGCCAAGGCGGCGCATCATCATCGGCAGGTCCTTGGGCCCGACGATAATCAGGGCCGCAACGGCCAGCACCATAAGTTCGGTAAAACCGATTCCGGGCAGCATTAGGTGCGCCCTCCGTCAGGGTTCAGGACGAAGCCTTGGTTTCGTCCTTCTGGGGCGTGACATCGACCATGTCTTCCTTGTCGACGGCCTTCGGATCATCATCATCCTTGAGGCCCTTGCGGAAGGCGCCGATGCCTTTGGCCATGTCGGTCATGATACCGGAAATCCGGCCCCGTCCGCCAAACAGCAACAGCGCGACGATCACAACGATCAGCATTTGAATCCAGCTGGGGGCCATGCCGGGTGTCTCCTTGAAGTTTCTGCAAGTATAAGCGCCGTGACTGTCTGGAACAATGGGGCGAAGCTGCTTAAAGGTCAGCTCATGCGTATTGCCACATGGAACGTCAATTCGATCAAAGCACGCTTCCCCACTGTGCAGGAAGTGCTGCAGAACATCGATTGTGATGTCGTCTGCCTTCAGGAACTGAAGTGCGAGACAGATGCCTTCCCATACATGGAACTGGAAGAAGCGGGCTGGAACTGCGCCGTTCTGGGCCAGAAAAGCTATAATGGCGTCGCCATTCTCTCGAAATATCCGCTTGAGGATGTGACGAAAGGCCTCCCCACCATGGAGGATGACCAGGCCCGTTTCGTCGAAGCGCTGGTCCTGGCCGACCGGCCGGTGCGGGTCGGGGGGCTGTATCTGCCGAATGGCAACCCGGCGCCGGGGCCGAAATTCGACTATAAGCTCGAATGGATGGCCTG
Organism: uncultured Hyphomonas sp.; assembly: GCF_963677035.1. Lineage (NCBI taxonomy): Bacteria > Pseudomonadati > Pseudomonadota > Alphaproteobacteria > Hyphomonadales > Hyphomonadaceae > Hyphomonas > uncultured Hyphomonas sp. The sequence goes on along the minus strand of NZ_OY781472.1, from coordinate 2,711,627 downwards.
CCTGCTGGACCATGCCCGCCAGCAGCTGAAGGCCGAAGAGCCATATGTGCTGTGCGGCGACTACAACACGATCCCCACGGCGGTGGACTGCTGGGACGAGACGAAATGGGTCGACGACGCCCTCGCCCTGCCCGAAACGCGTGAGGCTTTCCGCCGGATCACGAACCTCGGCATGGCCGATGCGTTCGAGATCACCGATGGCCGCGCCCACCAGTACACATTCTGGGACTATCAGGGCGGCGCCTTCCAGAAGGACCACGGCATTCGGATCGACCATTTGCTGGTCTCCCCGCAGGCCGCCGACCGGCTCCAGTCCGTCGAAATCTACCGCAAGGCCCGCAGCCTGGAGAAACCGTCAGATCATGTGCCGGTGATTGGGGTTTTCGAGGACTGAGGCCTGCCAGGGCAGCACCGTTATCCGGAAACGCCCCCCGCGCTCCGGCAAAACTCCTGATTGTGCGAAAGTTCAGCTCGAATCCGGCCAGCATTTCAGCGCGTCGATCAGCTGTACCGTCAGCCCGCCGGAAACAATGCCGAGCGCAGCCGGTATACGGTGGGAACGAGGAATGGGCGGCACATGCGGCCGGGCCTCGCCGGCGGCCTGCCAGCGCTGGATCGTGCGGGCGAGGCATTTCGCGCGGCGCTTGTGATGCTTCAGCGTGTCCAGCATGGCCTGCCACCGTGCAATCAACGGCGCAGCCGGCACAGGGCCGCGTGAAGGCACCGCCACCGGCCCCTTCATAAAGTGCGGACACGGCCGTGATGGCGCGGGCACCATGGCGAAGATGTAGCGGTAGTCCGTATCCGGCTTTTCGGACGCGTAGTAATTGCGACCTAGGCGCGGAGCCAGCGGCGCGAGCTCCATCTGCAAGGCCAGCAGAAAGATCAGACGGCGGAGCAGAACGGCCAGCCGCTTCAGCTCCGCCCGCACGCGCCGGTTCACCGATTGGGCAATCGTCTCAGGTGTCCTGAACAGACCCGCCTTCACGCCCGCCACCGCAATGGCGCGGGCGATCGTGTCGTAAGCCTGAGAGAGGAAATCGGTGCGATCTGTCATGGCGGGCAGATTGCCATGGCAGGTTAACCGGTTGGATAGAGGCACCGGTTTCCGCCGGAACCTGTTGGAAGTTCGGGGATCCACCTGGCGGATATGCACAATCCTGTCCCCGGCTTCTCCCCCGAGGGCACGAGCAGGCTTTACCGGCGGAACTTCCGAACCGATCGCCCCAGTGACGGACCGTTTCGTGGCAAATGCCGATGCCGCGCTCGTGGAGCAGATCTTCGACATTGCGCAAAGACAGCAGAAAGCGAACGTACATCATCACCGCAAGCTAGATGATTTCGGGTGATGTCTTGAAGTAGCGGTACGGTGATTTGGTCATTTTCCGAAGCTACGCTTCCTCAACCCCGGTTCCCCTGACAATACCCTGCGCCTCAATACCGTTTGCCCTGACAACACCCCCTCAAGACAACATCAACTTTTACTCACTTTTGATCTGTCCTTCTGCAACATAAGTTTTATATAGTAAAAGGCAAACCCTATCAACGAAAACACAAGTATAGAAGTATTCTTGTTACCAAGAGCAATAAGCAAGACTGAAATAATTATAAATGGGAGAGGCCAACAGATAACCAGTGTTTTTCTGCTAATCAGTTTCACGTCTAGCCTCTCCTAGCATAAATTATTGGTCTACTTCTATTTCAGATACCGCATCTAATGCCTCAAAAAAAGAGCCCGCGACTAATGTCACAGGAGAGGCTGCTTCTGCCGCCGCCCTCATCGTAATGACTCCCAAGTCCGCAGCTACTCCAAGCCAATTAACGTGGTCGCCAGGTACTCTGCCCCCTTAGCAAGCGTAGGGTGAGTTGAGGCGGAGCCGATACCCAGCGGCTGGCTGCCATCCTAAAACATGTTTGTGGGGCGCGCAGCATGCGCCCCGCATGACTTGCGATGATCATACCGGACTATGGCGGATCATGAGCGGCTTACGGCCGGCGTATTCGAGGCCTAGTTCACAGACCCATACGTCGCGCCGGCGTCCTGGAAGTAGGCGCGCCAGAAGCCTTTTACGTCTGCGACCGGCAGGTCGTAGATCTGGCGGGGCACGACGCGGGCGACGACGTCGACGCCTTCCAGCTTGGGCGTCGTCTTGGCCAGGTCCGATTCCAGATAGGCGTCATAGTCGGCGCCCATATTGTAGAAGGAGAAGCCGGCGGAATGCTGCATCAGGTCTGAGACCAGCACGACGCGGCGCCCGGCCTGTTGCGGCTGGAAGTCTGCCCGGTCGGAGATCGTATAGATCGCTTCGCTGAGCGGAGAGCTTGGCTGCTCCTTGTCCATCAGCGCTTCTTCCACCGTGCCGAGCAGAGGCTGGTAGAATTTGTTCTGCCACGTCTGTTCGATCATCTTCGGGTTCTGCGTGATCGGATTGGCGGCCGCCGCGCTGCCCGGCGAGCAGGACGTGTACAGAACTTTGGGATTATACGGCTCAGCCGCATTCGGCACCATGACACTCAGCTTGCCGTATTTCGGCAGGGCGCGGGCCTCGTCGTTCACCAGCTCGCGCACCCAGTCCATGTCGTTCGGATTGAACGGATCCGACTGGTCGATCAGGAGGATCGTGTGCGCCGGGTCCTTGCGGTCCACCCGGCAGTTGTTCTCCGGCATCACGGCAGGCGGCTGGCTGAAGGCAACCAGTGCGAACAGGCCGAACACGCCGGCCAGCATGGCACCAATGGTGCCACGCCAGAACCAGGGTCCACGAGTACTCCTGCGTCTTGCCATGACCAGCTATCTCCTCAGGCGCGGCGGGCCTGATCAACAGGGACATGGGTGGAACCCTTGACCTGCTTGACCTCACGGACCTTGCCGATTTCTTCAGCAACTTTTTTCTCGATCGACGACAGGCCCTGCTGGACGTGCTGGATGTGTTGTTCCAGCCATTCACGGCAGATGTTCAGAGCCGTGATGTTGCTGTCGATCGTCTGCATCGCGGCCTGCGCCTGTTCCCGCTCCTTGGCCATCTCGTAAGACGGCAATTGAGGCGTGACGATTTCGTCGAAATAGGCCGGGCACGGTGCCTGGTCGCCCAGACGATCACGATTGGCGTTGCGGGCGCGGCGGTGCGCCTGGCGGTACGCAACTTTCAGGCTGCGCTCCTGATCGGCCGCGCGCGAGGCAATGGCGATGGCAAAGTCACGGCGGGCATCGAGCAGGTTCATCGCCTTTTCGATTTCACGCTTGGCCGCAACATGACGTGACTGTTGCGTCTCGAACCACTGGCGGCAGCTGGTGAAGTAATCCGACAGATCGTCCCGCACGGCATTCCGCACGGCCTGACGGCGCTCATACGCCTTGCGTTCCTTGCGCCACACGCGGCCATAGCCGGGATAGCGATCTGAAATGCGGTCATAGCCTTCATAGATGGCCAGGCCGAAAACGGTCAGCCCCATGAACAACAGGCCAAGCGCGACAAAGCTGTCGAGCGCGAAGATGTTCGGGAACATCGAGATGAACACTTCCGTCGGCGAGATCGAGAAGAGCGAGAACACGCCCAGTTCGCCGGTTGTATCTGCAGCGTGCAGCCCCGTCTCCACAGCATCGCGGAAGTGCGCCACGAAGAAGTTCAGCAAGAGGCCGGCAAAAACGCCAACCGTCGCGACCGCACCGCCAAAGATCCGCCAGCCAATGTTTGCGTGGTTGAAGGCATACCGCAGGCCAAAGAAGCCGGCGACGACCCCGACGCACACATTCACCGCGCTGACACCGAAGGCGATCATCATGCCACCGATCAGGCCGTTCGCCTGAGCGTCCTTGAACAGGAGCGCATTGAAGCCGCCCTCAAGGATCATGATGAAGACGAGAATCGCGATCGCCTGCTCGACATTCTTCTTGATGTCGGGCGTCCGGTCACCGATCCGGTCGCCATGACGGGCGCGGAACTGCTGAAGTTCAATGATCGCTGCGGAATGCGATTCCTTGGCTTCCGTCGTGTCATCTGTCTCGTAGTGGCGATATTCGTTCTCTTCCGACTTGATCGCTTCGCGCAACTGGTCGGGATGAATATCGATGGGCGTGTAGTCGGCCACATAATTGCGGACCGTTGCAGAGGCCGAAGACATCCAGGTTCCCAGACCGCGCCGCACTTCCTCGGCACGCTCGGCAATCATCTGCTCGCGCTCGCTCCACTGGTCCTGCGTGAGGGCTTCCGACACAGGCAGTCCGTCCTGAGCATCCGCCCGGGCGTCCTTGCGTGTCATGTGGCGGCTGATCCCCAGCTCACCCTTCGCACGCTTCCCTTTCAGGCCATGCTCCGCCAGGTCGTTGCGAAGCTCCAGCGGCTTCACCTTGGTCTGACAACCGACATCTGCGCCCCAGCGCACAGTGTTCTTCGCCATAACGCATCCTCATTAACAATACGGGCAAGAAAATTAACTGTCCGCAGAATGCGCAGGCTTGGTTACCAACTAGCTAAGGCTACCGTGTTATGTGCATTTCGTAATGTTGATCAGAGCGCGTCGGTCACAATTCCGAAGAACTCGCTGGCCGATTGGTAGACGACCGCCATGTCACCTGAAGACAGATACGCGACGGGCGGCAGACCAAGCCGCTTCGCTTCGCTCTCAATGCCGTTCTTCCAGCTACCGGTCGTCTCGGTGCCTGTAACCGTGATAGCCGGGACATCGCTGAAACAGCCATCAGACAAAAGCGGATCTTCATTCAGGGCATTGCCGAGTTCGAATGTGAATGTCGGCGTATCCAGCCGTGCCTGCAGCATCGTTATGGCCTCAGACATCAGTTCAGCATTGTTTCGCAGAAAGGCGATGTCGCCGATGCTTTTGCGCCACAAATTCTCGAAAACCCATGTCTGCCCGAATATCCCCCAGGAACTCTTGAGGGCCATCAGGGACAACCGCCCGCCCGCCGGGCTGGTCAGGGCCTGCTCAAGCGCCTTCAGGATCCACTCCGGCTGGAACTCGTTCGTCTGGTCGTAATTAAAGCCGCAATTGGCGAAGACGGTGAATGCAATCCGCGAATCCCCGGACAGCGTCACGCGCTCGCAAATCGGATTCGAACTGCCGGTTCCGACAAGAATCACGTCCTGAAGGTCCCTTGCCTCGAGAAAATTCCGGATCAGAAGCGTCTGCGACTCCCGGTCCGTCAGCGGTAAGTTGGCACCGAATCCCGGACGGCGAATGGAGATGACACAGAAACCGACCGCATTCGCCATCTGACAGAAGCTTTCAGTCGGCCAGCAGCACAAATCCATCGACTGCACGATGACCAGAGGGCGCATCTCCGGCGCCCCGGCCACCATGAATTCAAGAGACGCATGATCGTTCTGAAAATGGTTCACCTGCCGCCCGAACGGATCGACCGACGCCGGCCAGCTCGGAACGACGCGCTGATCCATTCCCCAAAAGCGCCTGAAATCCAGCATCGCCACCATCCGTTACAAAAGGCAGATTAAGTATGGGCACGATGCCCGGCTGCGAATCATTCCCATTCTAAAGCACATTGTTTCCCGCTGAAGGCCTGCCTGGGAAAATTCCCCATTCTTTCGGGCAAGCCAGCAAGGGCGCGCCTGTCACATCGGACAAGGCGGCATGAAAGGGACCCTATTGCGGAATCCCCCCTCTTTGTCGACCGCGCAATTTGTGACTGCCGGGTGGCGGACGCGTATTGCCGGAGAGAGATCATGGGCGGGTGAGCCTCAATGCTCCACCCGGGTGATCGGGCCATTCGGTCGTTTTGCGGGGCGCGCAATCGATGCCGGGGACGCTTTTGAAGGACGGCGCCCCCGTTTGCGGCAAGACAAGGGCTGTCAGACGGCCGCCATGAACCGCCGCCGTATCGAGCCCTGTGGCGTGGGCGAAACAGGCCGGGCCGTCCACCCAGGGCTGGTGGCCGAAGAGAACATGGCCGAACCGCCCATCGTAGACTTCGGCCCAGAACGGATCGCCCGGCTGATTGGCCCCCAGCGCAAGGAACTCGCCCGTCTCTGCCGAGATGTAGCGCGTGCGCAGGATTTTCCGGAACGCCTTGGCCTGTTTGCCATGCCAGAGGCTGGCCTGCTCCACGGATTGGGGAAAGCTGTGCTGCGTGCCGGGGATGCCGCCATGCACGACCAGTGCACCCCATTCCGGCAGGCGAAGGAACGGAACGGCCGTGGCGAGAAAAGCGCGGTCATCGGCTGACAGCTCGGCGTCCAGCGCGGGCAGCTCCGGCGCCTCAGCCGCCATGCGGCGCGCCACCTTCGGACGCTCGGCCGTATTGATATGATACCGCCGGTGCCGGTCTTCGTGATTGCCTTCGACGAGGATCACCTCATAGGGGGCCATCTCACTCAGCTCACGCACATATTTGACCACGCCAGCAGAGTCCGGCCCCTTGTCGATCAGATCACCTGCAAACACCAGCCGGTCACCCGGATCGAGGCTGAGCTCGGCCACCAGCGCCTGGAGCGGGCCGAGCGCGCCGTGCACATCTCCGATGATCGCGGTTTTCATGTGCCGGCCCCTTTCCTGCCGCAGGCATTGTCTCCAGCCATGTGGCGTGCATGCGCCCCGGCATCAAGGCCCAAGCCCGCCCCTTACAACTTCGGCTGGCCGGGCCTATATGTGTTGCACGCCATTGCGCCCAATCCGGCGCAGGCATGCGGCGTCGATCTTCCCGACAAAATGCCAGACGGACCTGACGTCCGCACACCGGGCGCCCGGTTCCCCGCCCGTCTCTCTCACCAAAGGATCAAGACCATGGCCAAAGGCCAGAAGAAATCGAACAAGGAAATCCGCAAACCCAAGGCCGCCAAGCCCAAGACCAATGCCTCAAGCCCGACGCTGAAGGCAGATTCGATGCTGGGCGTGGAGAAGAAGCGGCGCTGAGGCGCCTGAGAAGACCCGCGCACATGCTTCGACTTCGCTCAGCATGAGCGCGCCTCAAGAACGGGACTCATCCTGAGCGAAGTCGAAGGATGACTGGCGCGCATGGCTCTATGTCTACTCAACCAGCCCCTTCTCAAGGAGAAGTGTGGTGAGATTGCTGTTCCATTCCAGATCGGGATAGCGGTCTGTCTCCACATATCCGCGCGCTGAGTAGAAGGCCTGGCTGCGCGTGTTGAACGTGTCGGTTTCGAGCCGCGCGGCGGGGTGCCCCGCGCGGGCGATCTCGCCCTCGGCAAAATCCATCAGCTGCGTGCCGGCGCCCGTGCGCGCATGGTCTGCATGGACATGAAGCGCGTGGACGAAGTCCCCCTCCCAATGGACAAACCCGGCCACCACGCCGCCGTGCGTCGCGACGTGGAATTCAAGCCCCCTGGCATCAACATATTCCGCAGGCCGATTACCCTGCCGGTAAGCCTCCGCCGCAGCCGCCGTCAGCTTCGGCAGCCATGTGCGCTCGAACGTGTTGTGCAGAATGGCGATGAGGGCATCGCGGTCAGCCGGCTGCGCGGGGCGTATTACAGCTATTTCGTCACCTCCCGTGACCTGGCCTCAGAGCGGAATACTATCGTGCTTCTAACGCCCGCTTTCATTGCGATGGGGGCATCATCGAACTAAGGTGGGTTCTCATGCTCGCACGCGAAGAGTATATTCGCCGACGTCCAGAATCTTGAAGAAGCCAATCGTTTGAGCAGTTCATCGCAGCCGTCGGAATGGAGTGACTAAACTTGTCCAGAAGCGATTTGTACCCTCTAGGAAGAATCACACACAATATACTCTATTATTCCATTGGGTGCGTACTTTTCCTTTCTGCGCTCGGGCTCACATTAGTCAGTTTTATCGGCTTCCTGTTTCTGATGGCGTGGCTTGATCATGACGAACCTCTGAAAAGCATCTGCGGAATGGCGGGCATGATCGGCTTGATTGGCGGAATCACATTTTCCTGGCCGCTGGCATGGAGTGTGACACCCGACCTCATCTTCAAGATCGAAAAGCACTGGGGAGCAAACCGAGTTTAGATTCGATTGCCCCTCAATTCGCGCCCCCTAAAGCGGAATATTATCGTGCTTCTTCCACGGGTTCTCCAGCTGCTTGTTCTTCAGCGTACGGAGAGATTTGGCGACGCGGCGGCGGGTTGAGTGGGGCATGATGATGTCGTCGATATAGCCCTTGCGGGCGGCGACATAGGGATTGGCGAAGTTGTCTTCGTACATCTTCGTGTGCTCGGCGATCTTTTCGGCGTCGCCGATGTCTTTCCGGAAGATGATTTCGACTGCGCCCTTGGCGCCCATCACGGCGATCTCGGCCGTCGGCCAGGCATAGTTCACGTCGCCGCGCAAATGCTTGGAGCTCATCACGTCATAGGCGCCGCCATAGGCTTTCCGTGTAATGACGGTGACCTTCGGAACCGTAGCCTCGGCATAGGCGAAGAGGAGCTTCGCGCCGTGCTTGATGAGGCCGCCATATTCCTGCTTGGTGCCCGGCATGAAGCCCGGCACGTCCACGAAGGTGACGATCGGGATGTTGAAACAGTCGCAGAAGCGCACGAAGCGCGCCGCCTTGCGCGAAGCGTCGATGTCCAGAACGCCGGCCAGCGTCATCGGCTGGTTGGCGACGAAGCCTACGGTTGAGCCTTCGATCCGTCCGAAGCCGCAGAGCACGTTGGCGCCGAATTTCGGGCTGATCTCGAAGAAGTCGCCCTCGTCGGCCACTTTCTCAATCAGCTCGCGCATGTCGTAGGGCGAGTTCGGGTTCGGCGGGATCAGCGTGTCGAGGCTCTCGTCCACACGCTCAACATCGTCGAACACGTCGCGCACCGGCGGGTCTTCACGGTTGGAACCTGGCAGATAGTCGATCAGGCGGCGCATCTGCACCAATGCTTCGATGTCGTTCTCGAACGCGCCATCCACCACGCCGGACTTGGCCGCGTGCACGGAGGCCCCGCCGAGGGATTCGTGGGTCACTTCCTCGTTCGTCACGGTTTTCACCACGTCCGGGCCGGTGACGTACATGTAGGAGGTGTCCTTCACCATGAAGATGAAGTCCGTCATGGCCGGGGAATAGACGTCGCCGCCCGCGCACGGGCCCATGATGACGGAGATCTGCGGGATCACGCCGGAGGAGAGCACATTCTCCATGAAGATATCGGCATAGCCAGCGAGGCTGTCCACGCCTTCCTGGATACGCGCGCCGCCGGCATCGAAAATGCCGACCACCGGGGCGCCGACGCGCGCGGCGGCCTGCTGGACCTTCACGATCTTGGCGGCATGCGCCTTGGACAGCGAGCCGCCGAAGACGGTGAAGTCTTTCGAGAAGACGTAAACAAGGCGGCCATTGATGGTGCCCTGCCCCGTCACGACGCCGTCGCCGGGGATACGCTGGCTTTCCATGCCGAAATCGGAGCACTGGTGCTCGACGAACATGTCATACTCTTCGAAGCTGCCTTCATCGAGCAGGACGGAGATCCGTTCGCGGGCCGTCAGCTTGCCTTTGGCGTGCTGGGATTCGATCCGCCGCTCACCGCCGCCGAGGCGGGCCTGTTCGCGTTTCTGCTCCAGTGCTTCGATCACATCCTGCATTCGCCCGGGCTCCTTGCCAAAAGAGTGTCATATATTTTGTACGAGTTGCTTGATAATCGCACCACATGGCTTGGCAAGTGCAAGCTGCGGGCAATCTCGCCGCTGCCCTCGCGGATTGCCCTTGCGTCAGTGTATCCTGGCGCGGGCCTGCTGACATGGCGGCCCGTTCCTTGCTAGCGTCCAACGCCCCTTCCGGAACAGGATTCTCCATTGCAAACGCCCCCGTCCCTTGCGGTGAGTAACCGCCGCTGCGGGCCATCTGCTTGCCTTGAAGACACCTAAAAAATCCAGGTGTGGGCGGGGCGTTCCCGCTGTCCTGGGCATGCTGACGGGTGACGAAATAGTTGTCCAAGGCCTGCGCGCGAGCCACTGTCTTCCTTTAGGGAAACGAGACGAACCCCAATCTGACACCGCAAAATCCGACCGCGAGGCGGCAGGCCCGGCCCGCATCACGCAAATCCTTCCCCCGTCCACAGGGCCCATGCTGCCCTGGCACTCTCCTGATCCTGCTTGGCGACCAGCTTTTCATCTGTTTCCGGTTCCGAATTCCTGCCTCACATCGCTTTCAGACGAGAAACGCCCCGGATGTTCGGTCCGGGGCGCTCTTTCTTTTCTCCTCAGTTGGAAACGACTGATTTATCCGCAGCTACCAGCGGTCACGGCGGCGATCATGGCGCCGCTCACCGCGGCGATGGGGAAGACCCTGAATATCCGTCACGGAACCACGGCGAATGGTGCAGCTTACACGGCTTTCAAAGTCATGCCGGCGGCCCTCAAATTCCACTTCCCTGAAGCGTACGGTATAACCGTGCCGGCCAACGGGTTGGGCCCAGGCACGGCTGTCGAAATCGACGTCGCGGAATCCCAGCCTCCGGGCTTCCTGCCGAATGCCTCTCCGGCACGCATGAATGGCTTCACGGCTCAACCGGTCACGATAGTTCGGCGCGTATCCTCGTTTGGCGCCGCGATAGCTGTAGGCAGCCGGACGATAATCGCGCCCGCCATGCCCGACCTCGATGAAGAGGGTGGAATTGTCACCAATACTGGTGGCAATAGCCGCCCGGACCGACGGCGTATCCGCAGCAGCGGGGAGTGCAATGAGAGCCGACGCAGCAAAGGCAACGGCGACCGCTCCAGAAGTCATGACGTGTTTCATCATGTCACCCAGAAAACACGCCGTGCCGGAACCAAACCTGAAATGAGCATTCATATCCCGTTGCCGGACGAATTGGGCACCCCCCATTCATCTCGACACAAAAACAACAACTTTGGCCACAATTCGTGTTTCAGGCGAGGAAACTAGCGCACAATACGCGCGTAGCTGCTTTTTTTCCAACCATTCCGATAATTAAGGTGACGAAACTTCGTGACACAGGCATGCGAGAAGATAAACGGACAATCCAGAACGGATGGTGGAGCCATGAACAAATCATTGGCCTGGAAAATGACGGCTGTTTCGCTCGCGGTACTGATGACCGCGTGCGGCGGAGGCGGTGGAGGCGGCACGGCGAGCGGGGACGGCGGCGGCGTGACAACGCCTATTTCCCCGCCCCCACCACCACCGCCACCACCTTCACCTCCCCCGCCGCCGCCACCACCTCCGGCGACGCAGGGCGATTCCGGCTTTGCCACCCAGGCGAGCACGTCCCGCCTTCTGACACAGGCAACGTTCGGACCGACCACGGAGGATATCAACACGCTTACCGGTACCAGTGCCTCTCAATGGCTGGTGCAGGAGTTCGCCAAACCCGCAACGCTGAACCTGGACTGGGTTATCAACTACCTTACGCTGCCGACATCGCGAACGGTGGAAGGCTATATCAACGACCGCGGTGGCGCTTCGCCAACCTATTCCTTCTGGATCAACGCGATCAACGCTGACGACCAACTACGCCAGCGCGTTACTTATGCTCTGTCGCAAATTCTGGTCGTATCACGTAATGAATCGTCTACAGCCCTGTACAACCGGCCACGCGCTGTTGCCTATTATCAGGACATCCTTGCACGGAACGCCTTTGGAAATTACCGGGACCTTCTGGAAGACGTTACCTACTCGCCGGCTATGGCGCATTACCTGACCTATTTCAAAAGCGAAAAAGAAGACCCCATCACCCAGCGCATGCCGGATGAAAACTATGCGCGTGAAATCATGCAGCTATTCACAATCGGCCTGAACGAGCTGAACGTGGACGGCACAGAAAAGATCGGGTCGGACGGACAGCCTATCCCGACCTATGACAACACAGATGTTACAGGCCTCGCGAAAGTGTTCACCGGCCTGAGCTATGACAGTGCAAATTTCAATGATCCGTCATCGGCTTCCGATGCGCCAGAAGTACGCCAGTCGACACCGCTCAAGATGTTCGATGCCTATCACTCGCAATCCGAAAAAGCCTTCCTGGGCACAACCATACCGGCCGGGACAAGTGGAACGGCGAGTATTGAAATCGCACTCGACACGCTGTTCAATCATCCCAATGTCGGCCCATTCATTGGCCGGCAGATGATCCAGCGCCTGACAACCAGTGATCCCTCTCCCGCCTATGTGGGCCGTGTGGCAACAGCATTCAATTCCGGACGCTATACCCTACCGGATGGCACCGTGGTGGGCGACGGACGGCGCGGGTCCATGCAAGCCATGATTGCCGCGATCCTGATGGATGCCGAAGCCCGGTCTGATGAGATGCTCGCTTACGACACGTTCGGCAAAATCCGCGAACCAGCAATCCGCTTTACGCAATGGGCCAGGGCATTTGATGCCTCGGCAGTTACACCGCAAAACTCATTCGATCCGTATGACCCGACAACGCGCGCTCAGCTGGGCCAGGAGCCCTACACGTCGCCATCGGTGTTCAACTTTTACCGGCCCGGCTACGTCGCGCCAGGCAGTTCGACCGGCGCGGCTGGCATGACAGTGCCGGAGCTGCAGATTACGAATAGCTCTACGCTTGTTGGTTATGCCAACTTCATGGCGCACTTCGCTTTTGCCGAAGCGTTAAATGGGAACGCTCTACATAGTTCGAGCTTCATTCCCGATTATACAGATGAACGGGCGCTGGTGAACGATCCGGCAGCTCTGGTGGATCATCTGGACATGTTGCTGGCATCCGGCCAACTGACCGACGCAACCAAGAACAGCATTGTCCAGACGATACAGGCAATTCCGCTGACCAACGAGAACATCTTCAACTATGACGGCCCCCTGACCCGTATCGGCACCGCCGTTCTTATGGTCATGACGTCCCCCGAATACCTCGTACAGCGCTAGGAGACGGACATGAGCATTTCTCGAAGACATCTCCTCAAGGGCATTGGTGCCGGGGCGCTCAGCGCAGCAACCCTCACTACACTGGGCAATGCCATGCATGGCTTCCAGTCGGCCAATGCCGCGGAAGTCACCGACTACAAGGCGCTGGTCTGCATATTCATGCTGGGCGGGTGCGATACGCACGACGTGTTGCTGCCCTATGATCAGACCTCGTACGACAGTTTCCGGAATATCCGGGCATCCATGTTTGGCAGATACAATGGCAGCCGCGACCGCAACCAGTTGCTGCCGCTTTCGCCGGTAAATTCCAGTGACTTCGGTGGACGCGAATTTGCCATGCCGCCGGAAATGAGCGGCCTCCACGGCCTGTTTGAGTCAGGCGAGGCCGCGTTCGTCGCCAATACAGGACCATTGATCCGTCCGCTCAACCGAACTCAGTGGGAAAGCCGGTCAGTCCCTGTTCCCAAGCAGCTTTTCTCTCATAACGACCAACAATCAACATGGGCCGCGAGCGCACCGGAAGGCGCGCAATATGGCTGGGGTGGACGCTTTGCCGATGCCGCCGTCATCTCTGGTGCAAACAACAACAGAGAGTTCAGCACAATCACGGCAGGGGGCAATGAGCTGTTCCTCACAGGACAGGAAGTTCTGCCTTATCAGATCGGCCTGAGTGGCGCTGACGAAATCGAGCTGCTGACCGAGTTCGACAATGCCAATATTTCGAACCTGTTGCGCCGGCACTTCTCTGCTACGGACTACAACGGGAGCAATCTGATCGGACGCGACGTCGCGCAGATTGCGGACAAATCTGTGGTTCTGAATGAAGCCTACAACGAGGCGGTGGCCAACCTCGTTCCGATTTCTACGCAATTCCCTCAGTCCAATCTCGCATCACAACTGCGCGCGATCGCGAACACAATCGCAATCCGGGACAGCTTGTCGGTACGCCGCCAGGTATTTTTCGCCTCAATCGGCGGGTTCGACACGCACTCCACGCAGGCAGCCGACCTGCCCGGCCACCTGTCGGACGTCTCCGCGGCGATCACCGCTTTCCACTCCGCCATGCAGGAACTTGGCGTCGGAAACAGCGTGACGACATTCACCGCATCCGATTTCGGTCGCACACTGGCAGCGAATGGTGATGGCACAGACCATGGCTGGGGATCGCACCACCTCGTGGTCGGCGGCGCGGTACAGGGCCAACGCATCTATGGTGACGTTCCTCCATCGGAGTTCGGACATGGCCAGGATGCTGGCAATGGCCGCTTGATCCCGACCATTTCAGTCGAGCAGTACGCCGCGCCGATGGGCCGGTGGTTCGGTCTGAGCGATAGCGAACTGGCAGCGGCATTGCCGAATCTCAGCACGTTCACCGCGGCGAATCCGGTTCAGAACATACTCGTCTAGGCCGCTCCTGAACGGGGCCAGACGACGAAAGCAGGTCGCGCTCATTCGTCAGCGCGGGGTGTTCGTATTGTCAGCTCAGCCGAGCCCGCGCATCCATGTGTCCAGTGCGCGCGCCTCTTTCCGGCGGGCCTCAGTCGCACGTTTGGCCTCTTCATCCTCGCCCCACTGCTCAATCTGCCAGACCTCATCGACACGAGAGACTTCGAACGCATCGGCTGCAGACAGCTGGCCTTCAGCCACCGCCAGTGCCAGCAAGGCGGAGCCGAACAGGCCGCAAGCGAACAACGCGCCGGTGAGACGAAAATCATCCATCTCAAGCGCCACCTGCCGGGCCGCCTCAAGCGACGCATCCGGTTGCGGAGAAGGAAGCACGCCTTCGACCGGGACCAGCAGGATATCCAGCTCCTGCCCCGCCCAATCGCGTACGGGTCTCCAGTATGCATCCTGCCGCTCGACCAGTTCGATCGGGCTCTCTGCAAGATGGCACAGCAGGTCGGTCTCGCAGTAGCGGGCCATTTCATCAGCCATTTCCTCACGCACTTCCGGCGTGCGGTCGATGGCGACGTTCGCAAGGCGTGTCAGGTGCATAGCGGCGAGGTCGATCGTCTCGCCCTGCTCGTTCCACTCGGCGGCAACGGCCCGCGCCAGACGCTGGCTTGGCAGGCAGAGCGCAGCCCGGGCGGGCGTTTTGATGGTGCGCCCGTCAAGGGCGACCGTCCAGCCGCCTGGCATCTGTTCTGCGGCGGCTTCTTTATAAAAGCGTTTCGGATTGTCGGAAGAAGAAGTCATCATGGCCGCGCATGTACGCCGTGCGAACGCGGTTTCCAAGAGGCAACTGCGTTCAGCCGCGCAGGTCGTTCAAAGCCGGATTAAAATTCAGAAGACTGTTGCGAAGGGTATCGAAAGCATGGTGCACCTCGTGTGCGCCGGCCTCCTCCAGTTCATGCGCTTCGCCGAAGCCCCAGCTGACGCCAAGCGTGCGCACACCGGCGGCACGCCCCATGGCGATGTCATGGATGGCATCGCCGATCATCAGGCTCGCGCCGGGCGCCACGCCGAGGGCGCCCATGGCCTGCTCCACCATGTGCGGGTGCGGCTTGCCGGGGCCGTCATCGGCGCACCAGATCGTGTCAAAGAAATGCTCCAGCTTGTGAAGCTCAAACAGGCTCTGAATCCCGCGCCGTGTCTTGCCGGTGGCCATGGCAATGAGCCAGCCTTCCTCCTGCAGGGATTCCAGTGTTTCCAGCGCACCATCATAAAGCGGCTGGGAGAAATCCGGCCGGGCACGTGCGCGGACCCAGGTGTTGCGATAGTCGGTGACCAGCCGTTCGATGTCATCGGCAGACGCACCGGGCGCCAGTTGCCCACAAGCTTCATGAAGGCTGAGGCCAACGATCCGTCGCGTGGCGTCATATTCCGGCGGGGTCAGACCGGACTGGCGAAAAGCCTCCACCATGACATTGTGGATCGTCTCGCGGCTGTCGACGAGCGTTCCGTCAACATCCCAGATGGCAAGGCGCAGCTCGGTCATTATACGAAGGGCGCAAGTGGATCCTTGCCTGCTTCCTGCTCAAGGAATCCGAGCGCCTCAAAAGTCTGCTTCATGTGCGGCGGCAGCGGCGCGATGATCTTGACCGGTTTGCCGTTCGGGCGCGGAATGATCAGCGCGCGCGCATGCAGGTGCAGGCCGGGTGCAAGGCCTTGCGGCACTTCCCGGCGGCATTGATATTTGAAGTCCCCCAGGATCGAAGTGTTCATTTCCAGCATGTGAAACCGCAGCTGGTGCATCCGTCCCGTTTCTGGCTTCATCGCCACCCAGGCGGCCTTCTGGCCGGCCGTGGAAATGACGGCATAATCCGTGATTGAATGGCGCGCGCCCTCAACGCCCTGCGCCGAGCGGAACATGCGCTCGCGGTCGGAATCGCGGCGGCCTCGCGTTTTCGGGTTGATGACGCGGTAGCCGTCTTCCTCGTTCTCATCCTCAATCCCCTTCACCATCCAGCAGCGGATCTGGCCAAAGGGCGGGTTGGGCACCGCGACGGTGACAGCCCAGTAAATCTTGTTCATGTCGCGACTGCGGAACAGCTCTGCCAGACGGGCAGCAGCGGCCGGATGTTTCGCCACGAGGAGAACACCGGACGTGTCCTTGTCCAAGCGATGCACCAGCACGGGCCGGTGCGTGCCGTCGCTGAGGGACGCCAGCATGCCGTCGATATGTTTGCCCTGCCCTGAACCGCCCTGCACGGCGAGGCCTGCAGGCTTGTTCAGCGCGATCATGTCGTCATCTTCGTAAAGCGTGATCTCGCGCAGGAAGTCACGGTCTTCCTTTGACACTTTGCTGGCTTTGTCCGGGGCCGGCTTGGCCGCATCCCCGCTGAGGATCGGCAGGCGCACCTGCATGCCGGCAGACAGGCGCGTATTGGACTTGGCCCGCGCTCCGTCCACACGGATCTGTCCGGTACGGAGCATCTTCTCGACCTGGCCCTGCGTCAGCTGCACGCGGCGCTTGATCCAGCGATCCAGCCGCGTGCCCTCCTCCTTGGAGGTCACGGTTTCGGTGACTATCTGGCCACTCATGCGAAAGCTTTCCGGGCAAGCCACAAACCAAATAACAAGGCCATCAGGCCTAAAACGACTGACAGGGCGGCATAAGCCACGGCTCTCGTTATGTCCCCGGCACGAACATAGTTCGCGACTTCGAGCGAGAAGGCTGAGAATGTCGTGAAACCGCCAAGCAGACCCGTTGCCAGAAACAAGCGGAGCTCCTGTGGTCCGCCCTGACCGCGAAAGGCCAGCCAGCTGATCAGGAATCCCATGAAGAAGCTGCCAACAATATTCACCGCAAAGGTGCTGTAGGGCCAGTGATCAGGCATGTGGCGCACCACCACCTGGCCCAACCCATGGCGCATGACCGCGCCGAGGGCGCCACCTGCTGCAACTGCAAGAAATCCGTTCATGGCCCGCCTTCTAGCCTTAACTGCCGCCCCACGCCAGCGACATGCCCAGCCCTCTTGCACTGGCACGGAAACGGGCTCTAATACAGGCAGGCACGCGGGTGTAGCTCAATGGTAGAGCAGCAGCTTCCCAAGCTGACGACGAGGGTTCGATTCCCTTCACCCGCTCCAGCGCCGCCTTCCCGAAATCCGCGGAAATGCTGTAAAACCCAGGAAACTTTCGGTGTTTAACCGCCTCATCCCGCCAAATCTCGCTGATTTGGGGGCTACGCGGCTGGCTTCGCCCCCCTTCTGACAGGCGCAGACCTCTGACACCTCTCAATTCGCCGGCTTCAAATCCGGCTCCCGCGACACTCAACCGGGTTCGTTCTTGAGCGCGCCAAACTTCCCCGCCGACCCGCGAGGCAGCGACTGTCTGGAATTCAGGGGGCGGTTACAAAGACATGTATTTCGGAGTCCACATGCGATCCCTGATCAGCTGCCGGAGCGCATCGTCATCCGGCTCGTCAATTTGCGCGACGCCATCGGCGAAGGCCTGCTTTGCAACGGCCATCGCAATTTCCTGCGCCACGTCGCGCAGCTTTTGCTGTGGCGGGATGAAATGGCCCGGTCCATCGGCGCTGGGGGATTGGGTTTCCGCCAGCCGGCGTGCTGCAGCGACGAACATCGCATCGGTCACTTTTGCCGCGCGCACTGTAACGGCCCCCAGCCCCACACCCGGGAAGATATAGGCGTTGTTCGCCTGATCGACGTGATATTGTTTACCGTCCAGGGTCACCGGGTCGAATGGGGTACCGGTCGCGACCAGGGCCTTACCTTCAGTCCAGTCCAGCACGTCCTGCGGCGCGGCTTCGCTCTTGATCGTCGGATTCGACAGAGGGAGGATGATCGGCCTTTCGGTATGTTTGGCCATCGCTTTGATCGCATCTTCGGTGAAGGCGCCCCCTTGGCCTGACGTGCCAATCAGCACCGTCGCGCCGGCGTTTTCGACCACGGTCTGCAGGTCGATCGTGTCGCCCGAAATCTCCCAGCCATCGATATCATCGGCCGACCGGGCAAAGGGTTTCTGGAAGTCCTGAAGCTTGCTGCTCTGGGTCAGCAACCCATTTGCGTCGATGGCGTAGAACCTGGCGTAAGCGTGGCCCTCGTCCATGCCCTCGTCGACCATGAGACGCACCAGCATCCGCCCGATACCGCAGCCTGCAGACCCCGCACCGAAGATCACGAAGGTCTGGTCGCTCAGCATCTTGCCAGCCGCTTTTGATGCGGCGAGCAACATCCCTGCGGCGACTGCGGCGGTGCCCTGGACGTCATCGTTGAAGGTGCACAACTGATCGCGGTAGCGATTGAGGAGGCGCAGCGCATTCGCCTGCGCGAAGTCCTCGAACTGCAGCAGAACATGGTCCCAACGGTTCTTCACCGCGTCGACGAAGGCGTCCAGGAAAGCGTCATATTCGTCGCCGCGCACCCTTTCGTGCCGCCACCCGATGTAATCCGGGCTGTTGCGGCGCTTTTCATTGTCGGTTCCGGTATCAAGCAGGATTGGCAGCGTCTTGGCCGGATCCACCCCGCCGCACCCCGTGTAGAGCGACAATTTGCCGATCGGGATGCCCATACCGTTGGCGCCCTGGTCGCCCAGGCCCAGAATTCGCTCGCCATCGCTAACGACGATCACCTCGATATCGTCGAAGCGCGGATTGGCCAGTATCTGGGGGATCTTGTCCTGTTCGGGAATGGTGAGGAACAGTCCGCGCGGATGCTGGTAATGGTGGCTGAATTCCTCACAGCCTTCGCCTACCGTCGGGGTGTAGATCAGCGGCAACGTACCTGGCAGATCGTCCGCCACCAGCGAATAGAACAACACCTCATTGTCGTCCTGAAAACCTCGCAGGCGGAGGTATTTCTCGATCGGTGCGTCTACCTCATCGATCATTGCCCGCGCCCTTTCGAGTTGCTGGTCGAGCGTTTCGACATGCGGCGGAAGCAGCCCGCGAAGGAAAAGCGCATCGCGTTCTTCATGGCTGAAAGCTGTGCCCTTGTTCGTAAGAGGGTCAAGCAGCGCGATGAGGCCCGAATGCTGTATAGGGGCGGTTGTATTAGTTTTCGTCATTGTTCGTTTCTTCGTTTTTTTCACGATGGTCCGCCGCTGCCATCTTCGATCGCAACTTTGCCCAGCAACTTTCTGTAGGTGCCTGTAAATATCAAAGCGAACAGAATGAAACCTGCGAAGATGTAGACTTCCAGTACCTGCTTGCCGGCCAGATGCCACAGGAAGAATAGCAACAGGCCTCCATTGGCGAGCGTTCCGAGCCACAACAGCACGAGGCGACCGCCTGCACCGTCCCGGTTTTTCAGGGCGGCGCCCAGCGGAACGAATGTGTGCACAAGCAGGAAGGTCGCACTGGCGACGTCGCCGATCTGCGATAGATCCAGCAGGACGATCATTGCAATCACGATGGCAACCGTCGCCAGCATCGCGAGATTGCCTTGACGCAGGAACACGGGCCTGGCCAGCGCCGGGCTCACCTCGTTGTGTTTCGCCATGTAACTGACGGTGCTCGAACCAGAGAAGATGTTGGCGTTGATATTGGTCATCGTTGAAATCATCGCGGTGATACCGATGATCAGGAAGCCGGCAGACCCCAGATCCGGCCGGGCGGCGGCGGCGAGCGCATAGTCCTTGGCGCTCTCAATGGTCGACAGATCGATGCTGCCGAAGACCGCTACATCGAGCGCGACGTATACAGCGCCGACCAGCAGGATCGCAATCAGGATTGCTTTCGCGATGACAGACTTGCTTTTCACACTGCCACCGGCATTCGCGATGACCGCGAACCCCGCGAAGGAAAGGTTGGCGAGCGCAACAGCGTTGATGAAGTTACCGAAGCCGAAGCTGACCGCACTATTGTTCGCCGAATAGATGGCGGCATCGAACCGCGTAAACGCAATGACCGTAAAACCGACCAGTACGATCAGCTTGGCGATCACGAGGATCTTCTCCGCAACGCCCATCAGCTTGATACCCAGGGCATTGATCAGCAGGAATGCCAACATCACACCGATGGCGAAATAGTTCATCCATCCCGTATCGAGCGACAGGACCTTGGTCGCGTAGTGGCCGAAACTTTCAGCCACCAGACCCAGGACGATCGCGATGGAGAGAAAATAGCAAAAGGAAATTGCGCTACCGATCAAACTACCGTTCCAGCCGCGCGTCAGATATTCGGCCACACCGCCATTGCTGTTCGATATCTTGGAAAGATCATAATAGGCGTAACCTGCCAGCGCTGACACGACCGCCGAAACGAGAAACGCGGCCCATGCATAACCGCCCGCCAAGGTCGAAATTTGCCCGAACAGAGCGAAGATCCCAGCCCCGATCATCGTCCCAACGCCCAGCGAGACGACCTCAACCAGAGAAAGTGTGACTCTGCCCGCTTTCTTCATGAATAACGCCCTTCCACCGGAAAGAGACCGCCGTCCAGTCTCTCATGACAAAGTCGAAGGGAAGCGCTTTTGGAGGCATCGGCCTGAAACACAGATACCCTGCGACCCCGCTATTTAGTGACGAGCAATTGCGCCGACATCAACCCCAAAACACGTATACTCAGGTTCACTGAAGAAAGCGAAAGGGGAATATCCTGGTCGCCACATTTACGCGCCATATCTCACCCAACTACGCGAGGGGACAGTATGGCATCCAGCACCCGCGGACCGTCTGTAGAAGGTTCGAGGCACGGATAGCGCTGCCCTTCCGGGCTTTGGAGGATGACGGCTTTGACCTTGTCCAGCCGTCTCACAACCAGCTCTATCGGGCCGCCGCCCCCGGCGCATGCGTCCAGGGCATCCTGCATCGCCGCGTGTGAATATGTAATCCCGCCGACGGACAGGATCTCCATACCCTTCACCATGCCCGCCTGGAACGCAGGTCCATCCCACAGGACATCGATGACCCTGGCACCGACCCCGACTTTAAGGCCGAGTGAATAGGAAAAATCGAAATAGGAATGGTGCGTCTGATCGTCGGCAAGCCAGCCTGAAGGCCTGCCGTTCCAGACAACGCGATAGCCGCCATTTTCGATACCGGCATAAGGTGCGTGCGGTGCAATGCCATCCACCCGCGATGCGAAGAATTTGCTCCAATCGTATTGATGAAGATCCGTCAGCGCCTCGATCAGATCGGCACGGGTATAAGGCCGTTGCGCAAGGCGCCGTCCCGATTCTTCCGTAGCAGGAGGAGCAAAGAAGCGGCGCATGAGGTCATCAAGCGAGCATTTGCCGTCCGATCCGGTACGGATGATGACATCCGCCTCTAACCAGATCAGCAGGCCTTCAGAATAATAGTCTTCTGACCGCTGCCAGCTTTGCCACGGCTGCACCTCGCGCGCAGTGAAGATCGGGTCGTTGTCTGTATCTGCCAGCGGTCGCCATGTGCGGCCTGGACGATTGTCGTATGTCGCGAAGATCAGGGCGAAGGCATCCCGCGTCATACTGGCAGAAATCAGTCCACAGCGAGCAGCCAACACATGACCGTAATATTGAGTCAGCCCTTCATAGACCCACATCAACTCATTGGTCATACGGCTGAAGTCGGGCTGGAAATTGCCCGCCGGCACGCGGTACTTGCCGACCCAGGCGTGGACGTATTCGTGCGGGAGCAGGTCGCGCTCGGTGGTTGAGCTTTCCCAATTGCTGAAATAGGTCGCGCGCACCCCTTGCTCGCTACAGCTTTCATGCTCCAGCCCCATCCGCCCGACTTGATCGGAACAGGCCATGAGGAAGAAATACTTGCCGAAAGGCCGCTTGCCGAACAGCGCATCCGCTTCCGTAATCAGGCGCTGGTGGCAATATAGTTCCTCGGTGCCTTGTTGCGGCAGCTGGTCGGCCCGGTCGGCAACGATCAGCAGCTCGATATCCTCGTCCAGCCGTTCGCGATGGGTGTGAGTGCCCGCCAGCACCGGGCAATCTATCAGCGCCCGAACATTCACTGGAGCGAACTGCAGGAGCGACTTCTCCGCCCCGGCCTGCGCCTGATCGTCAGTGCCAAGTGCGCAGGCCCAATCCCATCCTTCAGGCAGGCGGATTGCCGCCTCAATCAGGATGTCGTCGACCGGGGCATCTGCCGGGTAAAGCAAACACTCCTCCCAGTGGAAGCGAAGTATCTCATCGCTCACCATGATGCGGCCCTGATTGCCTTGCGTCGGGGACAGAGATTGATGGGAAATTTCCAGCCTTCTTGCCCCATCGGGCAGCTCGACGAGCAGCTTGTAGGGATTGCCGGGATCGCGCCGCCAGGGGCAGGCCTGGCCGTCGGCACGGAAATCCAGCCCGGCCAGCCGGTCGATCGCGCCGCGCGGCGCATGGTACGCTGGCAACCATTTGGCCAGGGTGAGTGCGATCTGGCCTTCGTGTCCCACAACCGGCACAGTCTGTTTGGTCCAGAAAATCGCGCGCGCGACATCCGTCGCATCTACCGTGAGCTGGATTGTCAAAGGGCGCTCCACGTCAAGATCGGCCACAGGCACTTACCCCTTGATAGGCCATTACTATACTTGCGTATTTGCCCCTCACCCCCAAGACAAGAGCGTGAGCGCAGAAGCGCTTTCTTTCTTGTGGCCGGCGGCTGATCGCTGCACAAAGCACATTCGTTTTAACCGACAGGAAGAATGGGTGCTGTTGAATGTGTGAACTTTTCGCAATGAGCGCATCGACCCCGCATACGGTTCGCTACGAACTCGATCTGTTTGCTCAGGAAGGCGGCGAGAAACACCGCAATCGCGATGGCTGGGGCATCCTGTTTTCTCAAGACCGCGACGCCTATCTGTTTCGCGAACCTGATCCTGCCGCCTCCAGCGAACTCACGCGCATGGTGGTTCGCAACGAAAGGCCCTGCAAGCACCTGATGGCGCATGTCCGCCGCGCTTCAGCAGGAGACCCCGCGCTGGCGAACACGCACCCTTTCGACCGCGTGGTGCGCGGCAAGAGGATGGCCTTTGCTCATAATGGCGACCTTCCCGGAATCGAAGCACGCGACGACGCCCGCGCCCTGATCGGGGAAAGGATAGGCGACACCGATTCCGAACTGGCATTCCTCATCCTGCTGGACCGGCTGAACAAGGCTGAAAGCGCATCGGTGAAAGACCGCCACTCCATTTTCTCACGCTTCGCAGCGGAAATGCGCGAGATGGGCAGTGCCAATTTTCTCTTCTTTGATGGGGAGCACCTGTTCGTCCATGCCGACCGGCGGCGGTTCGAAACCGAGGACGGGCTGACCGAGCCGCGTGAACCCGGCCTCAATATTCGCTCCTTCGATGATGCGCATCGCGGCCGAGCCTGGAACGTACGCGGTGCCAGTATCGATAAAATCGCCAGCCCATTGCATCTGTTCGCTTCTATCCCGCTCGATCCTGAGGGGTGGACCCCACTGGAACGCGGCACGGCCCTGGTGTTGAAGGACGGAGCTATCCTGGCGCAAACGAAAGACTGATCCATCGGCTTGGCCGTTGCTGGACGCGCAGCCTGCCGCAAATCATGAAGCAGGCAAGGCCGTCCATTTCGGAAAGCAGGTCCTCCTCAAGCCAATTTCGTCCTCATAATAGCGCACCGCCCAATGCCTGTAGCAGCGCAGGCCTGCCTGACGCCCCCCAGATCTACGCCTCCCCCTTCAGAAATATACTCATAACAGGGGAACAATCATCGCCACACGTGGCTGCCCGGATCGGTGAACTCCCCCACGAAAAAGCCGCGGTTGAGCGGCGCCGGTTTTAAGGACGGTGGCTCGCTGCCAGAAACCTTTGACGGTGCTCTGTCTACCTCAGATTGCTGAAATGCTGGCCATCGACTCGGCGGCCATCGGACCCGCGCCATAACGCATTGCACAAGAAACACTCAGCTTTGCTCATTTGCGCCCGAATGCAGGCACGAGGCCGCTTTTAACACATCCACTTTATATCGCGCAGTTCCCGCATCCCCGCACCGCAGACATTTTGCGCGCACAATCATTCTGCTGCTGGGAGTAAAGTAATGAGTCGCCTGACCAATCGCCTGAAATTCGGAATATGCGTTGCCTCGCTGATCGCGGCGTCCATGACGACCGTGGCGAACGCACAAGAGACCGCACAGACCGACGAGCAGGCGACCATGAAAGCAGTGGTCGTCCAGGGCCGCCGGGTCTCGACGGCAGATACCGCGATTGGTCAGGGTGAAGCGACCAATACCGTCGCTGTCACCCGCGACGAACTCCTCTCCGCACCGGGCGGCATCTCCGGCCTGAAGATGCTGGAATCCCTGCCGGGCTTCAACGTTCAGACAGATGGCGCGCTTGGCCTCTACGAATTCGGCAACTCCGTCACCGTGCGCGCCTTTAACCTGCAGCAGATCGGCTTCGTGCTGGACGGCGTGCCGATGGGCCGCTCCGATGCGTTCGGCGGCAGCCCGATCTTCCGCTATGTGGACAATGAAAACCTCGGTTCCGTTGTCGCGTCCCCGGGCGCGGGCGATGTCTCCCTTCCGAGCTACTCATCGCTGGGCCCGATCGTCTCTTATAATACAGTCGACACCTCTGACACGCCCGGCGGCATGATTTCCTACACGATGGGCGACGACAATCTGGAGCGTAGCTTCATCAAGCTGGAGACCGGCAACTGGAATGGCCTGTCAGCCTATGTCAGCCGGTCCAAGACAGACAGCGACCTGTGGCGCGGCCCGGGCACAATCGACCGCGAGCATATCGAGGGCAAGATCAAGTACGAGTTCGACGAAGATACGTTCATCAAGTTCGGCTACGTCCACAACGACTTCCACGACTATGACTCACCGTCTGCCCCGCAGTCTGTATTCGAGAACGACTATTACTACGCCTACCTGGATGCCATTCCGGAAACTGGCTGTATCGAACCGATTTCCGACGTTTACGACTATAACGGCGATGGAGTGATCGATGGGAATGACTTCTCACCGATATTCACCGGCAATGACTGCACCCGCTATTATGAGGATCGGATCAACGTCCGCGACGACAGCCTCTACTCGCTGAACTTCCAGACAGACATCACGCCGAACCTCATGTTCAAGGCGACGGCTTATCAGGAAGACAAGGACGGCTTCGGCGTCTCACCAGACAGTTACAATAACTCGCTCGGCATTTATGAGCGTCAGGTACTTGTCGGCCTCGACGTCGTGCACCCGCGCGGCGTGCAATACGGTCTCTCCGGCGTTGGTGGCACGCGCAAGGGAGCTGTCGCCGGTCTCGAATGGCAGGTCGCCAACCACAAGGTCGAGTTCGGCGCCTGGTATGAAGACGAAGACTACAACCGCACCCAACAGCGTCTCAACAAAACCAACGGCTCGGCCGACGGCGACGTGATCTGGGACGAAGTCGCCTACTATCGCCGCAATTACACCTCGACCCGCAAGACGACCCAGCTCTACCTGAAGGACACGATCAGCCTGATGGACGAGAAGCTGAACCTCGAAGTCGGAGTGAAAAGCCTTAGCGTCGATTATCAGTTGAGCGGCTATCGCGACTATAATGATTACGAAAAGTTCGGCCCACAGACGGTCGGCGAAGACTACAACGACAGCTTCCTGCCTATGGTCGGCGCAGTCTACGAGGTGAACGACAGCGACCAGCTGTTCGCTTCCTACTCGCAGAACTATGCTCTCCCTCGCGGCGCAGACGATATCTTCTCCATCGCCTCCACGGATGCAGCGACCGCGCCGCTGCCAGCACCGAAGGGTGAGGAATCCCAGAACTTCGAAATCGGCTACCGTACCAACCGCTCGCAGTTCTACGGCTCTGCCGCACTGTTCTTCACCAGCTTCGACAATCGTCTTGTGGCCGGCAGCGTCATCAACCCGGCCACCCAACAACCGGAAGCCTTCTACATCAACGCCGGCAAGACCGAGGCTTACGGCTTCGAACTTTCAGGCGTCTATCAACCAGCATTCCTCGACGACAAGGTCTATCTGGACGGCAACCTGACATACAACCACGCCGAAGATGAAGACGGCTTTATCCTGGCCGACAGCCCGGAATGGCTGTTCACCGGCGGCGTAACCTACGAACCAACCGAATGGATGGTTGCCAACATCTCCGGCAAATATACCGGCAAACGCTATGCTGACTACACCGAGAGCTACAAGATGGACAGCTTCGCCGTGTTGAGCGGTTACCTGGACCTCGGCGGCCCGAACGATTTCGGCATTCCGGAAAATGTCAGCCTGCGGTTCAACGTCGACAACCTGCTCGACGAAGAAGTGACCACCGCCTTTGTCTTTGCCGGTTCCGCCTATTTCCGTCCACTCAACCCACGCACGTTCCAGGCGACCCTGACGGTCCGCTTCTGATCCTGTGAGCGTTCAAATCTTTTCTGAAATGAAATCGAGTAGATCCAATGTTAGCTGATGCTCTACCACTTATTCTCTCCATGCTGGTTGCCGGTGCCTTTGCCGGCCTCCTGGCGGGTCTGTTCGGAATCGGCGGCGGCTTTGTCGTCGTCCCGGCACTCGCGGCAGTCTTCTCCCTCCTCTCGACAACGGGCCAACCGATGTCCGAGGACAAGATCATGCACGTCGCCATCGGCACTTCGCTGGCCACGATCATTTTCACCTCGCTTCGATCCGTGCAGGCGCACGCGAAGCGAGGGGCTGTAGATTTCAACATCCTCAAGCAGTGGGCGCCATGGGTTGTCCTCGGCGTCGTGCTGGGCCTTAGCGTGGCCCGGTTCCTGGACGGCAAGTCTCTGAAGATCATCTTCGGGGTCGGCGTGTTCATCATGGCCTGGCACTTCCTGTTCCCGATCCTGTCCAAGCGCACCGTTTCGGATGAAATGCCGAAGGGTGTCGCACGCGGCGGACTTGGCAGTTTCCTCGGCGGGTTCTGCACCCTGCTTGGCATCGGCGGCGGTACGCCGGCCATTCTGATCATGACCTTGTCGGGCCAGCCGGTGCACCGGGCCATCGCGACAGCGGCAGGTTTCGGGACAATCATCGCCGTTCCAGGCACGATCGGGTCGATTATCAGCGGCCTGGGCCAAACCGGCCTGCCCTTTGGCTCAATTGGTTATGTGAATGTTGTCGCCATGCTCGCCATCATCTCGATGAGCATGATCACAGCCCCGATCGGCGCGGCGCTGGCTCACAGCCTGGACTCAGCAAAGCTGAAAAAGGCGCTCGGCGTCTACCTGCTTTGCACCTCCAGCCTGATGCTGTGGACGGCATTCCACCATGCGCCTGCAAAGAACCCGCTGACGACAGCTTCAGCTGTCCAGGTCACGACGGAACTGCCTCACATGGGCGGGCGCTGAGCTTATCTGGCTCCGGACACTTCCAATCAGGAAGTGTCCGGAGTGACTGTCTGGCATCCTTGCCTAACGTAACGCGAGCCGCGCCAATCAGGCGCGGCTTTCTTTTGGGACCGAGGACCTACGCATGCGGTATTATGAAGACCTGGTGATTGGCACACTCACGAAATCTGAACTGACCTATAAGGTCACACGCGAAGAAGTTATCGCCTTTGCAGGCAAATATGACCCTCAGCCCTTTCACCTCGATGACGATGCAGCAGCCAAGACCCACTTCGGCCGCCTGTCGGCATCCGGCTGGCACACTGCAGCAATGACAATGCGCATGATGGTCGAAGGATGGAGCACGCAGGAACCGACCGCGGCACTCGGTTCACCAGGTGTGGACGAGCTGCGCTGGCGTAAACCCGTTTATCCGGGCGATACGTTGCGGGTGGAATCGAAGCTCACTGGCAAGCGCCGCATGAAAAGCCGTCCGGACATGGGCCTGACGAAGACAGAGCAAACAGTCTACAATCAGGACAATGAAATCGTCATGACCATGGTATCGAACGCCTTGGTAAAGGTCCGCGATCCGGAAAGCAGTGCCGAATAAGTCGCCCTATTCCGCAGGGACCATCGCCGGTCGATCTTCCGGTCGCACAGCGCGTCGGATGACATCGACATAGTCCTTCGAGATGCACTCAAAGCCTTCATAATATCCGCGGGAAGCCAGCAGCTGGTGCAGACGTTTCAGCCGGTAAGGCGGAATCGAAGCGAACATGTGATGCTCAAGATGGTAGTTCACATCATTCGGAGCGATCAGCACTCTCTGCCAGAAAGGCGCCGTCGTAGTGCCAGTATTGAGACGCGGATCGAGCTGAGAACGGTCTTTGGCGGTGCCATGTTCGCCGATCTGGCGCAGGCGCACGATAGCTGGATAAACAAAGAGTTCCGCAGCCCACCACATCAGGTATGCCCACGGCGCGCCTGCCAGCGTCAGCGTCCCCAACAGCAGGATGTGGAATGAAAGCCATGGCCAGTTACGCGACAGTTTGAAATGCCGGATTTTCCGCGCAGTATCGCGGAATCCGGTCCGTCCGGTAAAATCGCGCACGAACTTGCGGCGGAGGCTGTCCTTTGAAACCGGGTAGTTCTTCACAAACACAATATCCGGGTCATTCGGCGTGCCCGCATATTTGTGATGTTTAAGATGATAAGCCCGGTAGACCGGCAGCGAGATGTTCATCGGCGCGCCAACAAGAAAGTGGCCGACAAATTCGTCCACTTTCGGGCTCTTAAAGAAAGCATGGTGGGCGCAATCATGATTAATGATGCCAAGACCCAACTGACGTCCCCCCAGTATGATTATCCCGGCCAGGATTGTCAGAGGGTTCGGCCAGATGATTGCCACAGCAAAAGCCGCCACGATCAGGGCCCAGTTCCAGCTCAATGTGGCGAATGCCCTCACGTCTGACTTCTGACGCAATTCGCGCAACTCGTCTTTTTTCAGCACATCAAATAGTTTGAGCTGGTTCGCCACGGTGGTTATCTCCCATTGATCTCTTTCATAAAATATTACTTACATTATCAGTATAGGTCAATCCGTGTATTATTTTAAATCTCTTGAGCCAAAAGACGTGTCGCCTCGTGCGCTGGTCCTGTCATTGATGAGCAGCGCGTTCACCGCGCCGCAATCAATCAGCCGCCTTATCAATGCAGCAGCACTTTTCGACATCGAGCCGGCAACTCTGCGCGTGGCGGCGACTCGTCTCCTGAAGGAAGGTCTGCTGGAAAGCCCGGACCGGGGCGTCTACAAACCCGGACCAAAATCAAAGGCGCTGATCCGACGCGTGCAAGGCTGGAAAGACGTCGCCAGCCGGATCGTTCCTTGGAACGGCGACTGGCTGGTTGCACTGACTGGGCACCTCGGACGCACGGACCGCAAACAGCTGCGATCACGCGAACGGGCGCTCGCACTGTCCGGCTACAAAGAGACAGACGCCGGCTGTTGGGTAAGGCCAGCCAACCTGGCACGTGGGCTCGAAGATCACCGTGCAGACCTGATTGGCATTGGCGCGGACGATGCCATCTCTCTGCTGCGCGTTAGTGACCGCGCCCTTCCGGAGGGCGGCCACTGGGAATCGCTTTGGTCAACAGACGAGCTGGCTCGCACCTATGCGGAAGCCACGGAGACCATGATGAAAAGCCTGGAGCGGCTGACCAGCCTGCCCTGCGACCAGGCCGCGCGGGAATCTCTGCTGATCGGCCAGGCGGTGATCCGCACCATCAACTTTGATCCCCTTCTGCCACCCGAACTCAGCAATCAGGACGCATTCCTGCGGATGGTGGAGACGATGGTCCATTACAATAACGCCGGCCGCAAATGCTGGCAGGCGTATTACGCGGCAATGGACGAGGCGTGAGGCCTGTCCGGATCAGCGCGCTGTGACAAGCAAGCCTTGAACCTCACCGAAATCACTCCCACGATTGCCTGCTGAGACTCAGCACAGGACATCATGTCAGATAATTCCGCCCCACCGCCCTTTTCCATCCCGCTCTATCGCCGGATCTGGGTGGCAAATGTGGCCTCGCAGTTTGGCAGCCTGATTCAAAGTGTCGGCGCAGCCTGGCTGATGGTCGAGCTAGGCGGCACGAAGACACAGATCGCCCTCGTACAGGCATCGGTCACCCTGCCCATCATGATCCTGGCGCTGCTTTCCGGCGCGATCGCGGACAATTACCCCCGCCGCCTTGTCATGCTCGTATGCCAGAGCTGGATGTTCATCCTATCCGTTGCGCTCTGCGCGTTTGCCTGGTTCGGACACCTGACACCCTGGGCCTTGCTTGGCTTCACCTTCCTGATCGGCTGTGGCACGGCCATGAACGCACCGTCATGGCAGGCAACTGTTGGCGACATCGTTCCCCGGGGGACAATTTCCAGCGCCGTCGCAATGAATTCCATGGGCTTCAACATGGCCCGGACAGCAGGTCCGGCGCTTGGGGGCGCAATCGTTGCCGCATTCGGTTCGGCAGTGGCGTTTACAGTCAACGCCTTCAGCTACCTTGGGATTATTTGGGTCCTGTTCAGCTGGCGCCCCGAAAAGCCGACCAGGCCATCCCTTCGCGAAGACCTGGGAACCGCGATGACTGCAGGCGTGAGATATGTCGCGCTGTCCCCTCCCATTCGGCGTGTTTTGTTCCGGTCCGCCTTGTTCGGATTTCCTGCCGCCAGTATCCCGTCGCTGTTACCTCTGGTGGCCAGCCATCTTGTTGGCGGTAGCGCAGTGACTTTCGGAATCCTGTCAGGCTCCTTCGGTATCGGCGCAGTGGCCGGTGCCTTGTCAAACCGGCCAGTGCGCGCGCGCCTGACAAATGAAGCCACCACCCGGCTGACCGTCACAGCCATGATTACCGGGGCGATTATCGTCGCACTCAGTCCATGGCTCGCCCTGACGGTGGGCGGTCTCATCCTGTTTGGATGGGGCTGGCTGCTGACCATGGCAACGATGAATGTCACAGTTCAGATGTCTGCGCCGCGTTGGGTCGTCGGCCGGGCGCTGTCGCTCTACCAGATGTGCGTGTTCGGTTCGATGGCAGGCGGAAGCTGGATGAGCGGCCGGCTCTCGGAGCAGTATGGAATCTCAGATGCAATCCTGATCATGGCGGGCGTCCAGGTTATTGGCCTTGTCACAGGCTTCTTCCTTCGCCTGCCAGAAGTACATGATCTCAATCTGGAACTGGTCGGCCGCTGGAAAGTCCCGGACGTCAAATTGCCGATCGAATCACGGGCGGGGCCGGTCCACATAGCCGTTCACTATCGTATACTTGAGAAAGATGTGCCGCGCTTCCTGGCCGCGATGAATGAAAGCCGTCGTGTGCGCCTACGTGACGGGGCACGCAATTGGGCACTGGTCCGCGATTTGAGCGATCCCGATGTCTGGATCGAGAAATATCGGTTCGGCCGCTGGATGGATTACGTATTGCACAATGAGCGGCGTACCCATGCCGACCGGGATAATCTGATTATCCTCCATACGCTGCACCAGGGAAGCTGGCCGCCGCCGATCGTCAGGATGCTGGAGCGCCAGGTCACGGGAGTCACTATTGATCCTGACCTGTCGATGGAAACGACGAACGATCCGACCCGCAGTGACTAGACCTCAAACGCAGGCGCTCTGCATCCAAACCCCCACCTAAACGCATCTGCCACTCATCGGGCGCCAACGCGTCCAACCAGATGAGGACGAGGCATGATTTATCAGTCGACTAGAAAATTCACACCGGTGCGCTTCTTGTCAGCAGCGGCAATTGCAATGGCATGGTCAGGCGGCGCTTTGGCGGACCGTCGCGAAAAGGTATCTGGCGCGTGCGAAGCCGCGAATGCCGCACACCATAATGCACTGGTAAGCATTCCGTTCGAAATCGTACATGGACGGGTTTATATCGATGCCGCGGTCAATGGCCTGGGACCCTTCACGTTTGCGGTCGATACCGGGGCCAGCGGAATTGGCCGGGCTGACGCAAGCCTGACAAATGCCCTGAACCTGCCATTCGCCAGCAAGGCCGAAACGAGTGATGGAGTCGCCGTTTCTGAAGTGGATACAGTACAGATTGAATCATTGGAGGTCGGGGGTCTTGTCCGAACCGACCTCGAACTGATCACCCGTGACTACAGTGGCAGCGCACCTGACGGTGCGGAGATCTCCGGGATTGTCGGGCGTGACTTCTTCGGTGATGGGCTGTTGGTGATAGACTTCACGAACCTAACACTGACCTTCACTCAATCGACCGGCCTGACCAGCGGAAGTGAAGGCGCTATCGCCTATGAGCGCCCCTACCGCATCCCCGTCTCCATTGGGGGCGTCACGATGGAGGCCAATCTCGACACAGGAGCAGGCGTCGGTCTCGTTTTGCCAAAAATACTTTATGATCAGGTCTCCAACGTTCCGCTGGAATCCGCAGGTACCGCACGGCTGACGAACACGACGATTGAAACCGGCAACGGCATTGTACCCGGGCCGGTAATCATTGGTGACACAATGACAAGGAACGCAGACGCTCGCGTGTCAGACCGTTTCCCGGAAGCCGTGATCGGCGCACACATCCTGCAATCCTACGTGATCGCCATTGACCAGCGCTCACAGCTCGTCGCGGTGTGCTCGGGAGATTAGATCCGGGGGGCACTTCAGGCCGGGTGTGGCTCCTGGATGCTTTCAAGATAAGTAATCAGCGCATCGATTTCATGCGGGCTCAGCACGAACACAGGCATGTCCGGATGACCGACGACAATCCCTTCTGCCAGCGCTTCTTCGAGATTCCGGACCGGGTAGTTCTGGGACAATTGCCGGAAAGGTTTCGCATCCTGATGCGGGCTGTTCCCGGTGGGCCCGATCGCGTGGCAGGTGGAACAGCGCGTTTCCGCAATCAATTTGCCCACTTTCACCTCGCTGTCATAGGCAACTTTTCCGCTGTCTTCTTCCGCTGGCGTTGCAACAGGCACAGATTCACCATCGGCACCGGAAACCGGCGTGGAGTTGCACGCCGCCAGCGTGATCAGACCTGTCATAAGGCCAGACGCGAGAAGTCCATTACGTCTCACAAGCATGTTAATCCCTTACTGTCAGTGGCGCCACTTTAGTCGCGCAAGGGAAGAACGCCTAGCGTTGGAACATTACACCCGGGAAAGGCCTCGTGGGTCAGCAGGCTTCCTGCCATATACCGGGCGTCTGCCATCACGATTGCAAGGAATATTGCCTCCGGCGATCCTGCCGGTCTCAGGACAGCTCGTCCGGTGGCGAATACCCGAGCGCTTCCAGGGCATTCTCGATGTAGTCGCTCCCCATCTGCAATTCCTCCAGATAGTCTGTCACATCAAAGGGCTCAGCCTCTCGGGCAGCACGGCGCGCCGCCGCCCAATCGCGCGCCTCAAAGTCACCCCGCCCGACCCATATCAGAGCGAGCAGATCATGCTTTGCATCCACATTGAGGCCGCGGATCAACCCTTCCAGCTCATCGTCCAAAACGTCCTCGTGAGGGTTCTCTGCCTCATCAGCGATGGCCTCCACGTCCGTAATCGGATCATCACCGATATCGCTGTCGACCACATCGTCCTCTTCCATCGGCATGATGCCTCCCCCTTGAAAGGATTGGGCAAGCACAGCGATCCGGTAAGCAACTTCGGGGTCTATGGTCAGGTCGAAGGCGCGATCACCCTGAATGGTTTTCTTCATCCGGGCCCCCGTCAGTGCGACAACAACAGAGGCACTTTCGCCTCAGTCAGCAGAGTGCGTGTGACACCCGGCAGAAATGCCTGTTGCAAGCGGGAATGGCGATATCCCCCCATAACGATCAGATCGGCGTCAAAAGAGGTTGCGACATCGATGAGCGCCTCAGACGTAGAACGTCCGATGCTGTCCTCATTCCTGACTTCCACTTCTGCAACATGCCGCGCGAGGTGGGCACCGATATCCCAAGCCGGACCGGCACCATGACCTGTGTCTCCCGGCTTCGCGTCGACCGTCGCGACGCAGACTTTCGCATCGTCATCCATCAACAGGAGCCCGTCATGCATAGCTCGGCTTGCTTCGCGGCTTGCATCCCATGCGATCATGGCGCGTTTCCCGACTGTTGTTCCGGTCCACCCCTCCGGCACAATCAATACGGGCCGGCCACCACCGAGCAAAACACCCTCCAGCATATCTGCATGAGGCTGCTCGTCGGATTTCCCCGGTGCCCGGACGACAACAATATCGGCATGACGTGCATTCATTGCTGACAACGCCTCAACCCGGTTCGGAAACGCCTCAATACGGCGCATTTCAACAGGCGGGTCCTGAACTTTCAGACCGTCCGCGAACTTCGCCCAGGCATCAGACATCGTGTCCCGCGTCTGCTGAAGAATGGACGCATAGACTTCACCTGCCGATCCGTCTCCATAACCAAGGATCATCGGCGGCAGCACCGTGAACGCCGCGCAACTGAGATGAGCGTTGTTGGCCGAGGCAAGCGCCAGAGCCATGTCGTAAGCTGCCTTGTCACCATCAGGTGAAGCCATGCAAACGCTGATATCCTTGATCTTCACTTGAAATCTCCACTTCTCGCAAAATCGATCTGGTAAAACACCATAGCGCAATAACGCCAGCTTCAATACGCGTCCCTACGTAGCAGAATTTCCCGCGATACTGGCTATAAGGGACCCGCAAGAGTGGAATTCAGCGATGACCGGGCATCCGAAGCATCAAAAGGCTCAGACATGACCGACAAGATCACCTTCCTCGGCGGCGTCGGAACTGTAACGGGGTCAAAATATCTTATCGAGACGCATGACCGGAAAATTCTGGTCGATTGCGGTCTGTTTCAGGGCTTCAAGCAACTTCGGAACCGCAACTGGAAGCCATTGCCGATCCCCCCCTCCGATATCGACACGGTTGTCCTGACCCATGCGCACATTGACCATTCAGGATATCTCCCACTGCTCGTACGAAAAGGATTTCGAGGACATATCCACGCGACAACACCGACGCGCGACTTGTGCAACATCCTGTTGCCGGACAGCGGATACCTTCAGGAACACGAGGCCGAACTGGCAAACCGCGAAGGCTTTTCACGTCATCACCCGGCATTACCGCTGTATACGCAAGCTGATGCGGAGGTTTGCCTGAAACATTTCCGCACGCACGGGTTTAATGACAAGGTTGAGCTTGGCGAAGGTCTCAGCGCGACCTTCATGGAAGCCGGACACATTCTCGGTGCGTCTTCGATCCTGCTCGATACCGGCAATAACAAGATTGCCTTCTCTGGCGACCTCGGCCGCTACGACACCCCCATCATGCATGATCCGGCCGCAATAACCGAAGCGGACTATGTTCTTGTGGAATCCACTTACGGCGACGCGGTACATCCTCATGCCGATCCTGAGGATATTCTCGAAGCGATCATCAACCGTACCTTCCAACGCGGCGGCACGGTGATCATTCCGTCATTCGCCGTGGGCCGCTCGCAGTCTCTTTTGTTCCATATCAGCCGTCTGCGCGCAGCCGGACGCATTCCTCAAATGCCCGTCTTCCTGGACAGCCCGATGGCCATAAACGTCAGTGAGCTGTTCGTACGTCACGCGGCAGCCCACAAGCTTACCCAGGAAGAGGCCCGCG
This sequence comes from uncultured Hyphomonas sp., assembly GCF_963677035.1. Lineage (NCBI taxonomy): Bacteria > Pseudomonadati > Pseudomonadota > Alphaproteobacteria > Hyphomonadales > Hyphomonadaceae > Hyphomonas > uncultured Hyphomonas sp. The sequence continues at coordinate 2,676,041 of NZ_OY781472.1, read as the reverse complement.
CGGCCTGTGACGTGGCGACCTACACGCGTCAGAGCGAAGAGTCCCGGAAACTCGACACAGACCTGATGCCAAAGATCATTGTCTCAGCGTCTGGCATGGCGACCGGTGGGCGCATCCTGCACCATCTGAAAACCTACGCACCAGATGCGAGGAATACGATCCTCTTTGCAGGGTTCCAGGCAGGTGGAACGCGTGGTGCGGCCATGTTGGCAGGTGCACGAAAGGTCAAGATCCACGGCCGCTATTACGAAGTAAATGCAGAGGTTCAGAACCTTCACATGTTATCGGCCCATGCCGATGCGGATGAATTGTTGCGCTGGCTCCACAATTTCCGGGAGCCCCCTAAAGAAACCTTCATTGTTCATGGAGAACCAACGGCATCCGACACGTTGCGCCACAGGATCAATGAGGAACTTGATTGGTCTTGCAAAGTGCCGGAACAAGGCGAGACAGTGCGGCTGAAATGAAAGACGACACCGCAAATCAGATGAAAGCACGGCGCCTTGGGGTGCTCACTCAGCATGAACTGATCGCCCTTGTTCATGCCGACTGTCCCGTCTGCCGCTCGGAAGGCATGAGCGCACACAGCCAGGTGACCCTGGCTCATGGCGACAAGTCTGTAATTGCCACGCTGTACCAAGTCACGGAAGATTGGTTGCCGGTCGGGTCCGTTGGTTTGACGGACCAGGCCTGGGAACGGCTGGATCTTGAAGAAGGCGCCATGGTGCGCATCACGCATGCACCGCCCCTCGCCTCTTTGTCTTTCGTCCGACAACGTATTTTCGACGATGGCTTAAGCGATGCCCAGATCCGGGCCGTCGTCACCGACATTGTGAAAGGCGCTTATTCGGACATCCATCTCACGGCCTTCGTGACCGCAACAGCTGCCAAGCCCCTTGCAACACGTGAGGTGATTTCCCTGACCCGCGCCATGATCGACACGGGAGAAAGAATAGGCTGGGGCGTCACCCCAGTGGCGGACAAACACTGTGTCGGCGGCCTGCCTGCCAACCGGACGACGCCGATCGTCGTGTCGATTGTCGCAGCCAATGGTCTCCTCATCCCGAAAACATCCTCGCGTGCCATTACATCGCCCGCCGGAACTGCAGACACGATGGAAACGCTAACGCGGGTAGACCTGAATCAGGATGAACTGCGCCGGGTGATAGAGAAGGAAGGCGGCTGCTTTATCTGGGGCGACGCTGTCGATTTTTCACCTGCAGACACAGCGATCATCCGCGTGGAGCGAGCTTTGAACTTCGATTCAGCCGGCTCCATGGTCGCGTCGGTTCTTTCCAAGAAAATTGCGGCGGGCGCGACACATGTCGTTATCGATATTCCTGTCGGCCCGACAGCAAAAATTCGAAACCGCGATCAGGCCAGAGAGCTCGCGGATCTTTTCAGGACAGTCGCTCTGACCTTCGACCTCAAACTGCGTATTGAAATAACTGACGGATCTCAGCCCATCGGGCGTGGTATCGGACCCGCGCTGGAGGCTCGCGATGTCACCGCGGTGCTGTCGCGGTCTCCGGATGCGCCGCAGGACTTGCGGAACAAATCTCTCAGTCTCGCGGGTGCGGTGCTGGAACTGACTGGAAAAACGCCGGAAGGAGGAGGCATCGCGCGCGCCACAGAGACACTGGATAGCGGCAGGGCCTGGGAAAAATTCCTTGCCATCTGCAAAGCACAAGGTGGGGTATTCGATCCCCCTGCCGCCAAATTCCAGCGCCCTGTAAGCGCGGCGCGCAGCGGCCGGGTCGCCGCCATCGACAATCACCGTCTTGCCCGCGCCGCCAAGCTGGCCGGTGCCCCGGACGACAAGGCCGCCGGTCTCGACCTTCATGTGCGCATTGGCGACACAGTCCGGCAAGGCAGCCCGTTGTATACCTTGCACACAGAATCGATTGGCGAACTTTCCTATGTGCTCGACTATGTAAAAACCAACCCTGACATCATTGAGCTGACCAGATGACACGTTACCTCCTCTATTTTCTTCCCGGTACGGGACACCTCGCTGCCCCCCTCGCTCATGAGCTGGGTGCCGACATCGGAGAAATCGAATTTCACAAGTTTCCCGATGGGGAGACTTATCTCCGCTTTTTAACGCCGCCAGATGGTCGGCATATCGCCCTGGTCGATTGCCTGGACCGGCCGGACCCGAAACTTGTGCCGCTCCTGTTCGCTGCCATGACAGCAAAAGACCTCGGCGCCAGTTCAGTCGGCCTGATCGCACCCTACATGCCCTATTTCAGACAGGACGTCGCATTTAATCGCGGAGAGTCCATCAGTGCCCGGCATATTGGAGCACTCCTTTCGGCTCATTTATCCTGGGTCACAACCCTGGACCCGCACCTGCACCGGCTCGCAAGTCTGGACGATGTTTTCACCATTCCCGGAGAACTCGCCCACGCAACAGAGCCTGTGGCCAAATGGATTAAGAGCCATATCGAGCGGCCAATCATCTACGGCCCAGACGAGGAGAGCGAGCAATGGGTCCGGGCCATCGCGGACGCTTGCGATGCGCCGTACGATGTATTCCGCAAGACACGGATGGGTGACAAGAACGTCACGATAGAGGTGCCCGCCGGCGTAGATGCCGGCTCTCACACGCCGGTCATCGTGGACGACATCATCTCCTCAGGCACAACGTTCGCGACGCTGGTTCGTGCCCTTTGTGAGAGTGGGCAGCCGCGCCCGATATGCTGCGCCGTACATGGCATTTTCGCAGAGGATGCCTACGAGCAGCTCATTGCCGCGGGCGCAGCCCAGGTGGTCACCACAAACGCCTTGCCGCACAAGACAAATGCGATCGACGTGACTCGGGTTCTGGCCGAAGCCGTCCGCCGGATCGATCTTCCACAGGATTGACGTAATCCCCAGGCGGGAGGACACTTTCCCGTCTGGAGGAAAGCCATGTTTGACGTCAGTACATTTGTTTCCGACTGCCATGATGCCGTATCAGCGGATCCGACCCACCGCACTGTACTCGAAGTGATGGAAGCTGCGTTCCATGACCCGGATGCAATTCTTGCTGCCGTGGGCAAACCGGCGGGTGCGGGCATCGATGTTCTTCACAGGTCCGATACGCTCACGGTTCTGAATGTGATCTGGGGTGCCCGCTCGACACTGATGCCGCACAATCACGAAATGTGGGCCATCATCGGCATCTATACCGGAAGAGAAGACAATATCTTCTGGCGCCGCCTGAAGGATGATGCGTCACGAGTGGAAGCGGCCGGCGCGCGCACGCTACTCAAAGGGGACGTCGCCCCTCTCGGCAAGGACGTCATTCACTCCGTAACAAACCCATTGGCGCGTCCGACAGGGGCGATCCACGTCTATGGCGGGGATTTCTTTGCCCAACCGCGCAGCGAATGGGATGAAGAGAGCCTGACAGAGCGTCCCTACGACATTGAAAAGGTCAAAGCCTTCTTCGGCAGTTAGCCCCTCTCCGGAACATCAGGCAAAGTGCAGACGGCGGTATTTGCCCCGGAAATACAGCAACGGATCGCGTCGCGGTTCAAAACGGGCGCGGACCACTTCCCCAATCAGGATGATATGATCTCCCCCGTCATGCTGGGCGAAGCGGCGGCACTCAAAATTGACCAACGCCCCTGAAAGGAGTGGCGCACCATTGTGTCCCCTGCTCCATGGTGTGCCAGAGAACCGGTCTTCACCTGATTTTGCAAACAGGTTTGAAGTCGGTTGCTGGCCGATGTGCAGTACGTTCACAGCAAAATTCTCTGCCGCTTCCATGGCGGCCAGGCTACTAGCCGATTTGGCGATGCAAACCAGAAGAAGCGGCGGTTCAAGCGAAACAGATGTGAATGAATTCGCCGTCAACCCGATTGGTTGTCCCTCCTGGTCAAGTGTCGTCACAACGGTCACACCGGTTGCAAAACAACCGAGCGCATCGCGCAATGTTCTGGCGTCAGACCCCTGACGATACTCAGGCGCAAAACGAGGTACCTTGCGCTCCAGAAAGTCCAGCAAAGTCGCGCTGAACATATCCGCCCGCTCCGCAGCGACCATCTGACCGGCCTCCCGGATCTCGGCATATTCAACATTTTCGAAATGACCCAGGAAACGATTTGCTTCCTCAGCACCGGAAAGCTCGCTCTTCGCGCCCCTTACAAACAGGACCGGCATCTTGATTTGACCGGCTGCATTGGAAACACGATCGACCGCAGCTTCGGCATCGAACGTGTCAGTAAAGGCAGGATCGAAGCACGGCTTGCCGCCTGGCAAATTCTCCTGACGGCACGCTGCGTCAAAATCCATATCCGGCACAGAATCGATCAGCACCAGCCCTGCCGCGAGATGCGCACCTTCTTCACCCAATGCCGCAGTCGCAGCCCAGCCCGCAAACGATGCCGCCACAACCACCGGACGGGACGCCATTTGCGCGAGTACCGCACGCAGATCTTCTACAAATGACTCAAAGTCATAGCGTCCATCTGCTGGCCATTCGCTTTCACCATGACCGCGCATGTCAATGCGGATCACATGACGCCCGGCCCTTACCAGCGCCTCAGCCACGTCGTCCCACACAGCGCGTGTCTGAGCCCCGCCATGGATCAGCAGAACCGCCGGGTCATCCGACGAACCAAACGCATCACCTTTCAGCGCCGTTCCTGCAAATCCCTTGAATATGACCGGCTGCATACGCTCTCCTGCGTGAGTCGTTACCTGACTTCACATATATGGGGCCATCCCCCTAAGAACCAAGGCGGTCATGAGACACCGCTCGTTTCAATACCACTCGAACAGAGTAACAGTTTAATTTTCAGTCCGCCTCCCGGCCTGGCAGATTGGCAATGAGATGATCTATCAGTAGCGTCAATGCTGGTGGCAGCACCGGCTCAAAAGCCAAATCATCGATGCCGCTTACAGGTGACATCAGGCGAAGGCTGTTCGTCAGGAAGACACTGTCTGCCTGCGCAAGGTCCTCAAGGCTCAGACTGCTTTCCGAAACCTCAAAGCCGCTGCGATTTGCGTTTTCCAGTATCCACCCTCGCATCACACCCGCGATCACCCCATCCTGGAGCGGAGGCGTCACCAGACGGGATCCGAAGCGAACCATGACATTCGCGATCGAACTGCAGGCAATCCGGCCGTCTGGCGTTACGAAGAGTGCATCGTCATATCCTGATTGCCACGCTTGCCTCTGTGCCATGACCATGTCGCCATAGGAGAGGGTCTTGTAACGGGACAAAGGGGATGTCGGATTGCGGAGTATGGAACTCAGCCCGAGACGGATTGCCGGTGCCGGAAAACTCACCTGCTGCGGCGTGAAGGATGCCAGAAAGGTTGGCGTTGAGGTTCCCTCGCTGGCAACGCCACGCGCGCCCGGCCCGCGTGTTACGGTTAGACGTAGCGCGCCTGTTGCGCCATCCGGAACGGCGTTTGCCGCAAGCGCTTCCAACTCTGTTTCCTTTACAGCGAAGCCAAAGACATCACACGCCCCCAGAAGGCGCCGAAAATGCTGCGCGCGCAAAACGATCTGGCCATCGATCACCAGCGAGGTATCGAACACCCCGTCGCCCAGAAGCAACCCCCGGTCGGTCAGGTCGAACGGAGCTACCGTTTCACTCGTTGAAATAGTCTGGCGGAGACGGATCAAAGGCATGACACAGACCTGTATTGACGTAGGAAATTCCCAAGCAGGTCTTGCCCTCGCTCTGTCAGGATCGACTCCGGATGGAACTGCACCCCAAAGACGGGATACTCACGATGAGACAAGGCCATTATCTCTCCGTCCGGCGCAATCGCGTCCACCTGCAGCCCGGTCTCGTCTGGCTCAAAGTCAACGGTGAGTGAGTGGTATAGCCCGACTGGAAGCGGAGATGGGAGCCCGCTGAACAAATGTTTGCCCCGATGCGTAATATTGGCGGTGCGACCATGAGAGGGCGTAAGAGCCCGCCTGACCGCCCCACCATACGCAGCCGCAATAACCTGATGTCCCAAGCAGACACCAAGTATCGGCAAGTTTGCACCAAACGTCTGAACTGCCGCAATTGATACGCCCGCCTGCTCCGGTCTTGAGGGCCCCGGCGAAATAACAATCGCCTCCGGGCGCCGGCGAATGATATCGCTGATTGTGATGCGACTGCTATCCTCAACTTCGACATCGGCACCAGCCAGCGTCAGGCACCTCGCCAGATTGAACACGAAACTATCCCTATTATTCAGCATAAGGATCATTTAGTTGCCGCCAGATGCACCTGCAAACTCAGGATACGTTCTGCCTTGAGCTGAACCTCCGCCCATTCCGCCTCAGCGTCAGAGAGTAGTGTAAGCCCCGCCCCCGACCAATATCTGTCACCATCAGGCAAATGATCGATCGTGCGAATCATTATATTGAAATCGCAGGCATCATCGAAACCGAGATATCCGAATGAACCGCAAAAAGCCCCCCGGGCAGCCGGCTCGAGCGCATCAATAATCTCCATTGCACGAAGTTTCGGAGCGCCTGTCACGGACCCACCAGGAAAAACCGCACCCAGAAGATCCAGCACATCGCACGCCGGCGCAAGTTGCCCCTCAATCGTCGAAACCAGGTGATGAAGGTTTGGCAATTCCTGCAGATCGCAAAGACGGCTGACGATGACGGACTCCGGCTGACATACTCGTGAGAGATCGTTCCGCAACAGATCGACAATCATTATGTTTTCTGCGCGGTCCTTCACTGACCGGGCAAGTGCCCGGGCAATATCCCGGTCCCGTGCGGAATCCGGTGACCGGCGCGCGGTCCCCTTGATGGGTTCGGCGCACACATTGCCATCCGATGTCATGGACACCAGACGCTCAGGTGAAAAACTTGAGAGCGTGCGGCCAGCAAAGGCACCAAAAGCGGAGAATGTCGCCTGTGTCCGTTTTCTGAGTCCAAGGTAAGCATGAAAGGCCCCGGCTTGCGATCGCACTTCACGAGCCCAAAGGCTTGCAATGTTCGCCTGATAGATTTCTCCGTCCAATATGGCTTCACGCACCGCAGCCACCTGGTCGACATAGTTTGTCTGACCTGAGCTGCGCGACCAATCGGTGGGACTTTCAATTATTTCTGTGGACTGATCGCCTTGATGTTCCACAACCTCAACAAACACCTTAATGCGCTGCTGCGCCACTGCCTTGTCAGGCGCCATATCCGGCCCGGGCAGGCCAGCGGAATAGATGGTCAGACTTCTTTCAAGATGATCGAACGCCATGACGGTGTCGTACAGAGCAAACTCGATCGTATCATCAGCACCATCTGGATGACGCGAACTGAAATCCTGCATCCAGATCTTTGCCGCATCATAGCTCAAATAGCCGATCGCTCCGCCCTGGAACGGCGCGCCACCGGCAGTCACGCTGGCCCGGAAGCGATTTCGCCATGCCCGGAATGCTCCGTCAAATTCGGCAACCGGGTCTCCGCTCCCCCAGCGAAATCGGGAAATGGGATTGGCGGCAATATAGGAGTGACGCCCCTGGTCATGTCCCGAGCTGGCGCTGTCCAACCAAACGAACCCCGGCCAGCGGCACAGCCGGGGCGCGAGCTCCGCCGGCTCAGTCCAGGCAAGTTCTAGTCGAAGCACGTGACCATCCGCTCGAATTGATATCGGTTTGTGGCGTTCTAGTGGCTTGATTTGCTTCTGTCACACATATCCCACGACAGCGGCAAAGCCGTGCAGCCCTCGAAATGGGCCACGTACAGACAGGTGCAAAATCAACCGGTTCGGCCAGTGACCGGAACCAGACATGTCACAACAACAATGCGAGGAGATAGAACGTGGCAGTCCCTAGGGGAATCGAACCCCTCTTTCCAGGTTGAAAACCTGGCGTCCTAACCGATAGACGAAGGGACCGCACCGGTTCGAAGAAATGGGCGTATAGCGAGGGACGGCGCCTTGCGCAAGCCATGTAGGTGACGGTTGCTGCACATTATTTCAGGCACTGGCCGCATCCATCACGTCCAGCTGCACGCGGCGCCGGCCATTCCATTCATCTGCCTTGAGACGCCCGGCCAGATGTACGCGGTTTCCGGGCTGCAACGCTTCGCCCAGCGGTGCCCCAACAGCACGCCAGGCGATGCATTCAAGACGGCCCGAGGCGTCTTCAACGGTGAATTTCCAGTGATTGGCACCAACCTGCCGGGCGTAAGAAATCTGGACCGACTGAAGGGCAAACACCGGTTCCGGCGAACCGGCGCCGAACGGTCCGATTTCAGCAACCCGGTCGACAAGCTCCGGGCTCGCTGCACCGGGCGCCAGAATGGCATCGATGGTAAGTTCCAGTGCCGCGGCGCGCTCAGCGGTAAATTGCGCCATATGAGCAACCATCCAGTCGTCAAAGGCGCCGAGCTGATCTGGTTCGAGGCTGAGCCCACCAGCCATAGCGTGGCCGCCCCCCGAAAGGATGACGCCGTCACGCGCAGCGGCCGCAATCGCATCGCCTATGTTCACGCCCGTCACCGAACGGCCAGACCCCTTGGCAACAGGGCCAAGCCCCTTGCCCCAGCCAATCACGATACTGGGCAGATGGAACCTGTCTTTCAGGCGGCCAGCAACGATACCGATGACCCCTGGGTGCCACCCTTCGCCCGAAGCAATCAGGACACCCCGGTCAGGAGTCTTTTCCAATGACTTCTCGGCCTGCATGATTGCCTGGTCGAGAATTGACGCCTCAACGGCCTTGCGTTCCTCATTCAGACCATGGAGCTGCTCGGCCAGCGCGATGGCCTCAGCCCTGTCATCGGTTGCCAGCAGCTTCGCGGCGATCCACGGATCTCCCACGCGGCCGCCTGCATTCAGCCGCGGCCCCAGCATGAACGTCGCGTGATAGACCGTCTCGACCTTCTGGATGCCGGAGACCTCCGCCAGAGCGCGCAGGCCCTCATTCTGGCCGTGTGACAGCATGGTAAGCCCCTGGCGCACGAAAGCACGGTTCACGCCATGAAGCGGCGCCATATCGCACAATGTGCCGAGCGCCGCGAGGTCGAGCTGCGCCATGATGTCTGGCAAGCCCTCCGGCGGGGCGATACCACGCTGACGTGCCAGCCGGTTCAGAGCAGCGACGAAGACAAACACAACACCCGCCGCGGCGAGGTGCCCCTGCCCGGATGTATCGTCCGGCCGGTTGGGGTTCACCAGCGCCAGCGTTGGTGGGTTGTGTCCTGACATGAGGTGGTGGTCGATCACGACAACATCGAGGCCGATCTGCTGAGCCTCTTCCAGCGCGCTGATGGCAGCGGCGCCGCAATCCACCGTAATGACCAGGTCCGATCCGGTCTCTTTCAGGTGCCGGAAGGCTTCCGGTGAGGGGCCATACCCCTCTTCCAGCCGGTCCGGGACATAGAGCCCAAGATCCTGCCCCCAGGCGCGGAAATAGCGCGCAAGGATAGCGGAGCTGGTGCCACCATCCACGTCGTAGTCCGCAAAGACAGTGACGCGTCGTTTATCGAGGATGGCGTCGAGTACGACCTCCGCCGCTTTATCCATATCGGCGAAACTGGACGGGTTCGGAAACGTCTCGCGCAGGGTTGGCGCAAGATAGGCCTCAGCCCCATCAGGGGTCACGCCGCGCTCTGCCAGGAGGCGCGCCAGGAGGTCAGATCCGCCAACAGCCGGAGCAAGCCGGCGGACCAGCGCCTCGTCGGCATCGGCAAGCGTCCAGAACCGGCCAGTTGCGGAGCGGTCCACGGCGAACAGGCAATTGTTTTCGGCTTTTTGGGCGGTGGCTGTCATGAGGCTTCCGGAAATCTTGATTCCCGGAAGCCTATCACAGGGAGGGCGCGGACGCCCCCGGTCTTATGCCTTCCGGTTGGACCGGATATAGCGGACCATGCCGTCGGTCGACGTCATGACCAGTGTGTGAGTGTGAACTCCGCCATCGCGATGCTGAACACCGCTCAGCATGGAGCCCTGGGTCACACCGGTGGCGCAGAAGACCGTGTCGGACGAGGCCAGCTCGTTCAGAGCATAGGTGCGGCCAAGATCGGTGATCCCAACGCGCGCGGCGCGTTTCTTTTCGTCATCATTCCGGAAGACCAGCCGGCCAAACATCTGGCCGCCGACACACTTCAGGGCCGCAGCCGCGAGGACGCCTTCCGGAGCGCCGCCAGATCCCACATAAAAGTCGATACCGGTATGCGGGTTGGTCGTGGCGATCACGCCGGCAACGTCGCCATCCGTGATCAGGGCCACACGGGCACCTACAGAGCGCAGGCTCTCGATGATGTCTTCATGACGAGGACGATCCAGAACACAGGCGGTCATATCCGTGACATCGACGCCCTTATGCTTGGCAAGCGCGGTGATGTTCTCTGCCGGGCTGGCGTCAAGGCTGATGATGCCTTCCGGATATCCCGGGCCAACGGCGATCTTGTCCATGTAGGTATCCGGCGCATAGAGCAGGCCGCCTTTTGGGGCAATTGCCAGCACAGCCAACGCATTGGCCATGGCCTTCGCCGTCAGCGTCGTGCCTTCCAGTGGATCCAGGGCAATATCGATTTCAGGGCCGTTTCCGGTGCCGACTTCCTCGCCGATATAGAGCATCGGCGCTTCGTCGCGCTCGCCTTCACCGATAACGACGCGGCCTTTGAAATCGACCCGATTGAACGCCGTGCGCATCGCATCGACGGCAGCTGCATCGGCCTTTTTCTCGTCACCTCGACCGACCAGTTTCGACGCAGCAATGGCTGCTTCTTCGGTCACGCGCACCATGGCATCCGCCAGGCTGGGCGTCAGAACGCTGTTTTTCATACTTTTTTATCTCCGAACGCGGGATTCTTGTCTCTTACGCCTAGACGGTAAGCAATTAGCTTGCCGCTTCGATACGAATTAGCCGTGGCGCGTCAATCGGCTTTGCTATTTTTTCCAATCGCTCCAGTGCGGCCTGCATATTCGCACGTGGGCAACGATGAGTAATAATGACTACAGGGGCAGAACCGGATTCTTCACCCGATTCCTGTAGGAGTTTGTCTACCGAAACGCCTTCTTTAGCGAGCGCTTCCGTCAGAGCCGCAAGGGCACCGGGCTGGTCTGGCAGATAAACACGCAGGAAGAATGGGGCCACTTCCGTTAGCGCGCCCTGCACGAAAGGACGGCCCGTATGGTGTGCGGCGCGGCCGAACGCCGGCCGTATCGCGGGCCGGAACATTTTTGCAACGTCCCCCATCACTGCACTTGCCGTCGGGCCAGCACCTGCGCCGGGGCCCGTGAGCGTGATTGCGCCGACAGGGTCGCCTTCGATCCGGACGGTGTTCAGGCTGCCATTGACGCGCGCCAGCGGATGGCTCGCTGGCAGGACCAGCGGCTCAACGCGGCAGACAACCCCGTCATCGGTCAGCACGCCTTCGGCAATCAGTTTGATTCGGTAACCAAGACGGTCAGCCAGGCGCAGATCGAGCAGGCTGACCTTATCAATGCCAGAGACACTGACCTTCGAGAAATCGAGATCCGCAGAAAAGGCGATTGCGGAAAGAATAGCCGCCTTGTGGGCCGCATCCATACCGGAAACGTCCAGCGTGGGATCGGCCTCAGCGTAGCCAAGGCGCTGAGCTTCGTCGAGCACATCATCATACTCCCTGCCCTGCTCCAGCATGACCGTCGTAAGGTAGTTACAGGTGCCGTTCAGGATACCCGTGATCCGTTTGACCTCCGTACCGGCGAGGCTGTCCCGCAGGACGCGAACAACCGGGATGCCCCCGGCAACCGCGGCCTCGAACAGCAAGTCGACCTGCTTCTCCTCGGCCAGACGCGCAAGCGCCATGCCGTGCTTGGCAATCAGCGCCTTGTTTGCGGTGACAACGTGCTTTCCTGCTTTCAGAGCCGTCTCGACAGCGAACTTTGCGGGACCATCTGATCCCCCCATAAGCTCCACGAACACATCGACGTCGGGGTCTTCAGCCAGCGTCGCAGCGTCGTCGAACCAATTGTACAGGCTGATATCCACCGGACGATTGCGCGATTGGCTGCGCGCGCTGACCCCGGTGATCTTCACTTCACCCGGCAGCCGCAAATTTTGCTGGCGCTCGACCAATTCGATCAGGCCGCAGCCGACATGGCCGAGCCCGGCGATCCCTATCTTCAAAGGTCCCAACAGGGCCCCCTATTCGTTGCTGAATGTCCGGGCTGGTGCCTAGCGGGTTTGGCGCCCCGGGGAAAGGGGGCGACCGCCCAAACCGTCACCATTGCAGAGGTTTCAGACACCGTGCTTAATGCGCAAACAAAGAAAGCTACGGGAAGACAAAGACATGCCCATCAATCAGGATGCCGTCGGATCGAAAGGCACACCACGTGTATGGGCCTGGGACTCGCGCGACGCGCTGCTCTATGCGCTTGGCGTTGGGTGCGGTGTCGCTGACCCGGTCGGCTCGGAACTGGAATTCACAACCGAGAACACGATGGGCGTAGACCAGAAGGTGCTTCCCACCTTCGGCGTGCTGGCCGGGTTCAATGCCCAGGGCGGCAAGAGTGCCATGTCGAATGCCGGTACTTATGATCCCCGCATGCTGGTCCACGGAGAACAGGGCATCCGCCTGCACCGCCCCATCCCTGTCGAGGGTGAGATTACGATGGTCGATGAAATCACCGGCATCTATGACAAGGGTAAAGGCGCCGTCGTCGCGACAAAAGCCGAGGCGACGCTTACGGCCGATGGCAAGCCGCTCTTCGAACTGACCTCATCGGTCTTCATTGTCGGTGAGGGTGGTTTTGGCGGCGACAAGGGCCCATCGGGCCAGACGAACGTTGCGCCGGAGCGGGCACCGGACCACACGGTCACCTATCAGACGCGGCCGGACCAGGCCCTGCTCTACCGCCTGAGCGGTGACCGTAACCCGCTGCATTCCGACAAGAAATTTTCCGATGTCGGCGGCTTCCCGAAGCCGATCCTGCACGGTCTCTGTACCTATGGCTTCACCGGCCGTGCCTTGCTGGCTGCCCTGTGCGGGAACGATCCGGCCCGGTTCAAAAACATGGACGGACGCTTCTCCTCTCCCGTCCTGCCGGGTGAGGCGCTGACGATCAAAATCTGGACCGCCGAAGGCGAGGACGGCACAGCCATCTTCCAGACCGTCGGTGGCGATGGGCGTGTCGTCCTCAACAATGGCGGGTTTGCTTACGCGTGACCTAATTAACGGGAGAAGGACCTATCCGTTGGGACACAATATCAGCGCAATCATCAGCTGCGATAACGTAGATGAAACGGCCGCAGCCGCGTTGGGCGTGCCAGTATTTCACGAAAACAGTGTCTCAATTGTCGGTCTAGACCCTCACCACAGCGATTATTGGGCAGAGAAGCTACGCTTACCTCACCGCAACTTTTCATCCGTCATTTTGGACAATGAGGTAACGCATGAAATTGCCTCTCGAATTGGAATTTCGAAGTTTGCTATCGTGGAAACACACTACTTTGGTGGCATTGGTCATCAGACAGCCGTTGTATACTCGAACAGAGTTCAAACCCATCTGTTCGAAGACCACGAGGCCTCTCCCAAGCGCTCCAAGAGCAACATTTCCAAAGCGTTGGCTGCCATCGGCGTCTCTAAGAATGACGCTCTCGACGAATTCGAAGCAATAAATCTCCGAAAATACCGAACTTTCGAAGACGATTTTTCTGACTTCTATGAAGATTGAATTCTATCGCTAGCGTGTGAGGCAGGTGATCCATTCGGCTCACCTGCCCGCTGGCCTATTCCGCCGCGGCGGCCGCGGGCTTAATCTCTTTCACGCCGCGTTTTTCCAGGAACTTCCGGATGTTGCGGGCGGCCTGGCGAATGCGCTGCTCATTCTCGACGAGGGCAATGCGGACATGGTCATCGCCATGCTCGCCGAAGCCTGCGCCTGGGGCGACGGCAACGTGCGCCTCATTGATCAGCTGCAGCGAGAATTCCAGGCTGCCGAGATGCTTCAGCTGTTCCGGGATCGGGGCCCAGGCAAACATCGACGCCGCCGGGCTCGGCACCGGCCATCCGGCACGCGTGAAGCTCTCCACCAGCACGTCGCGGCGTGATTTGTAGATCGAGCGGGTCTCGTCCACGCAATCCTGCGGGCCATCCAGCGCGGCCACAGCGGCCACCTGAATCGGTGTGTAGGCACCGTAATCGAGGTAGGACTTCACGCGGGCGAGTGCCGAAATCAGCGTCTCGTTCCCGGCGACGAAGCCCATGCGCCAGCCGGCCATGGAGTAGGTTTTCGACATGGTCGTGAATTCGACCGCGATGTCCTTCGCCCCATCGACCTGCAGGATCGACGGCGTCGGTTCGTCGAAATAGATCTCGTTATAGGCAAGGTCCGAGAGAACCCACAGCTCGTGCTTCTTCGCGAACTTGATGGCGTCCTTGTAGAAGTCGAGGTCGCACACCGCTGCCGTCGGGTTGGACGGGTAGCAGAGGACCATGGCGGTCGGTGGCGGAGTCGAATAATGCACAGCCTTGCCAAGGTTCGACAAGTATTGCTCCGGTGTCTGCGCAGGGACTCCGCGGATGGAAGCCCCGGCGATGATGAAGCCGAAATGGTGCAGCGGATAGGACGGGTCGGGCGCCAGGATCACATCGCCCGGGGCCGAAATGGCCTGAGCGAGGTTCGCGAACCCCTCCTTTGAGCCAAGCGTGACGATCACCTCCCGGTCCTTGTCCAGCTTCACATCAAAGCGGCGCTTGTAGTAGTCCGTCAGCGCCCGGCGAAGGCCAGGAATCCCGCGCGAAGCGGAATAGCCATTTACGTCTGGCCGGCGCGCGGTTTCGCACAGCTTGTCGACGATGTGCTTCGGCGTAGGCATGTCCGGGTTGCCCATGCCGAGGTCGATGATATCCGCCCCATCTGCGCGAAGGGCCGCCTTGGTGCGGTTTACCTGCTCAAAAACATAGGGGGGAAGTCGGCGTATTTTGTGAAAGTCGGTATTCATTTGCGTCTGACCTTGAGGCCTTCAGTAACTCTGGGAACATTAAACGCAGCTTCGATCTGGGCGATGTCGTCCTGCGTCAGGAAATCGGGATCAGCGGGCAGCCCCGCGAATTCGGCTTCTACCCGCTTCAGTAGCGCGGCCGCCAGGCCGGCAACATCCACGGGTGGCTCCGCTCGTTCATTAGAGTCAAAATAGGCCTGCAATATGTCCACACGTGCAGCCGCTGCGGGCAGCGTCTTGCCGGGAAGCTCGTCGGCAGGGATTTCCTTCACTTCAGCCAGCTTTGGATACCCCTCTCCCCGGATTTCCTTCCGGCGGGCATCGTACCAGTCCGGCGCCTGGTCAATTGCCGTCCGAACACGCGTAAAAGAGTTCGAACAGCCCGCAATGAGCAGAATCGACACGCTTAAAAGGGGAATCGTCGTGTTTTTCATGCCGGAACTCACTAAATCACAAATATTGGGGCGCATAGTAAAGGACAGCTAAAACAGGCATAATTTGTACGAATGAGTGGCAGCGAGCGAATAAAAGAAGCCCCCGCCCCCCTGGCTGAGCTGATGATGAGCCAGGATCCGGCGCGTATGCAGGTGCTGATGACGACACTCGCATTGGCGAATGTTGAGTCTCAAGGCTTGCTCGCTGATGTGATGACGGGATCAGGCCCGCTGGGGACCGTATCCCAGGGTGACCCGATGCGGGTTGGCGAGGCCTTCCGTGCCGTCGGCTGGAGTTACGCTTCCAATCCCGCCGCCCTGTTCAATGCCAATCTGGAGCTGATGACCAGCTGGATGACGCTGTGGCAGGAAATGTCCATGGAGGCGATTTCCGGCAAGCCGGAGAAAGACAAGGACAAGCGCTTTTCCGATCCTGAATGGGCCAGCAATCCGGGGTTCCGCTTTATCCGCAAAGCCTATGAAGTGAACGCCAACTGGATGAACAGTCTGGCTGACAAGGCCCCCGGCCTGCCTGAGAACCTTCAGCTGCGCGCGAAGTTCTTTACCCAACTCCTGACCGACACGCTGTCGCCAACCAATTATCTCGGCTCCAATCCAACGGCGCTGCGCGCCTTCATGGAAACCGGTGGCCAGAGCGTGCTTGACGGCCTGCGCCTCGCCCGCGCGGACGTGAAGAAAGGCGGCGGCAAGCTGTATATCAGCCAGACCGATGAAACACCGTTCAGGCTGGGCGAGAATATAGCGACCGCACCGGGCCAGGTTGTCTTCCGCAACGACCTGATCGAGCTGATCCACTACGCACCGACGCAGGAAAAGACCTATTCCCGCCCGCTGCTGATCTTCCCGCCCTGGATCAACAAGTTCTACATCCTGGACCTTCAGGAAAAGAACTCGATGATCCGGTGGCTGGTCGACAAAGGCGTGCCGGTTTTTGTGGTGTCCTGGCGCTCGGCAGACGAAGTTACGCAGGACTTCACCTGGGACGACTATGTCCAGAAAGGTGCCTATGCCGCGGTTGAGGCGACGATGCAGGCCGCCGGCGCCACCGGCGTCAACACAGTCGGCTATTGTATTGGCGGTACGATGTTGTCATCGGCGCTCGGCCACATGGCGAAAACCGGATACGACAAGATCAAGTCTGCCACATTCTTTGCCTCGCAATCGGATTTCGAACTCGCCGGCGACCTGAGAGTTTTCACCGACGGTCCGGGACGCACTTATATCGACGGTATCATCGAAGAGAATGGCGGTGTGATGCCGGGTTCGATGATGTACGAGACATTCAACTGGCTACGCCCGATCGATCTCGTCTGGCGCTACGTCATCGACGAATACATGCTGGGCAAGGCGCCACGCCCCTTCGACCTGCTCTATTGGAACGCGGACCAGACCAACATTCCGGGCAAGGTGCACCAGCGCTACCTGAAAGACTGTTATGATGAGAATCGCCTGTCGACGGGCCGGTTCGATGTGCTGGGGGAAACAGTGAACCTGAAAGACGTGAAGATCCCGGTCATGGTGCAGGCCAGCAAGGATGATCACATCTGCCCGTTCGAAAGCGTTTATCGTACGTCCCTGGTCTTTGGCGGAGACACGAAATTCGTTCTGTCAGGCTCCGGACATATCGCTGGCGTGGTGAACCACCCCGATGCAAAGAAATACCAGCACTGGCTGAACCCCGACCTCACCGAGACCGGCGGCGAGTGGCTGGAGAATGCCGAAGAAGTCCCCGGCTCCTGGTGGCCCACCTGGTGGGACTGGCTGCGCCCAAAATCGGGCCGCAAGGTCGTGGCAAAGCAGCCCAAAGACATGGGCCTCGGCGCTGCACCGGGCACCTATGCCAAGGTGCGCCTCTCCGATATCGAACTGCCGCTTTAGGCTTCAAGCCCCGCCTGTTCGTCCAGCCCCAGCGCGATGTTGAGGTTCTGAACCGCCGCGCCGGAAGCGCCCTTGCCGAGATTGTCGAGCCGGGCGACGAGGCGGGCTTCCTCGTCCGAGCCGAACACATACAGCTCCAGCCGGTTGGTGCCGTTGCAGGCCTCCGGCTCCAGCCCGGTCAGCGCATCGCATTCCGCCAGCGAAGGCACTTTTACAAAGGTTTCGCCGTCATAGGCTTCTGCCAGCGCGGCATGCAGGTCTGCCCGTTTCGGCTTGCCCGGCAGAGCCCATAGCGGCAGAGCGACCTGGGTCAGCATACCCTGCGCAAACCGGCCGACCGACGGCAGAAACATGGGCGTATGATCCAGCCGTCCATAGCGCTTCATCTCGGGCAAATGCTTGTGCTTCTGTGTCAGGGCGTAAATCCGGTGATTGTCTTCGGTGCCGCCCTCTTCGAACTCTGCAATCATCGCCTTGCCGCCGCCTGAATAGCCGGACACCGCGCTCACCGTTACTGGCAGAGATGCCGGTACAAGGCCTGCCCCGGTCAGCGGACGCATCAGGGCGATCATGCCGGTTGGGTAGCAGCCCGGATTGGAAATCCGGCGGCAGGCCCGCAGGGCGGCGCGCTGGGTCTTGTCCA
The DNA here is from genome assembly GCF_963677035.1 of uncultured Hyphomonas sp. Classification (NCBI taxonomy): domain Bacteria; kingdom Pseudomonadati; phylum Pseudomonadota; class Alphaproteobacteria; order Hyphomonadales; family Hyphomonadaceae; genus Hyphomonas; species uncultured Hyphomonas sp. Next base: position 2,658,179 of record NZ_OY781472.1, on the reverse strand, counting down.
TTTCAGGGAAGCCATAGGTCCACCCGGACGCCGTCCGGTGTGCAGACGACGCATCGATGACCACCGTATTGTTGCTGGTCACCAGCGACACGCCAAGGCGGGCCGCCTCGTCCGGCAGGCAGAGGATCACAGCGTCGGCCATGTTCATCAGGCGCGCGCGTTCGTCGTTGTCCTTGCGCTTGTCCGGATCGATCGAGATCAGCTCAAGGTCCGTCCGGCCACGCAGCCGGTCGGCAATCTGAAGTCCGGTCGTACCGGCTTCGCCATCAATGAAAACTTTGGGTGGCATTGCGTTCTCGTCCCTTTTCAAACGCAAGACAAAAGAAAAGCGGGCGCTCCGTCACCGAAACGCCCGCCCGAAAAGAATATACCGGATGCGGCCTAGCGCTTCGAGAACTGGAAGCTACGGCGGGCTTTCGCCTTACCGTACTTCTTACGCTCGACGACACGCGGGTCGCGGGTCATGAAGCCGAACGGCTTGAGCACACGGCGCAGGCCTGGCTCGTAGTTCACGAGGGCGCGGGAAATGCCGTGGCGCACAGCACCGGCCTGTCCCATGAGGCCGGAGCCTTTCACAGTGGCGATCACGTCAAACTCAGTCTCGCGGCCAGCTTCGATCAGCGGCTGGGCAATCACCATGCGCAGCACCGGGCGCGCAAAGTACTGCTCCTGGTCACGGCCATTGATCGTGATCTTGCCGGATCCCGGCTTGATCCAGACGCGGGCGACGGCTTCCTTGCGGCGGCCGGTGCCGTAAGCACGGCCCTGAGCGTCGATTTTCGGTTCAACGAGCGTTGCCTCAGGAGCGGCGGCGATGGTTTCGTCACCAGTCATGGTGCCGAGGTCCTGGAGGGAGTTTGCAGTATCGGTCATAATGATCAGGCCGTTTTCACGTTTTTGCGGTTCATCGACGCGAAGTCGACAGTTTCGGGGCTCTGGGCCGTGTGCGGGTGCTCAGCACCAGCGTAGACGCGCAGTTTCGAATACTGCTTACGTGCCAGCGGGCTTTCTTTCGGCAGCATGCGCTTGACGGCCATTTCGATGGCGCGCTCCGGGAAGCGGCCGGAAAGGATCTTGCCAGCCGTGGTCGACTTGATGCCGCCCGGGTAGCCGGTGTGCCGGTAATAGACTTTGTCGGTCAGCTTGTTGCCGGTGAACTTGGCCTTTTCCGCATTGATCACAACGACATGGTCGCCTGTATCGATATGCGGAGTAAAGTCAGGCCGGTGCTTGCCGCGCAGGCGCTTGGCGACGTAAGAAGCAAGACGTCCGACAACGACATCAGTCGCGTCGATCACGACCCACTTATTCTCGACGTCCACGGGTGCGTTATAGGTTTTCATCGCTCTACTCAGAGCCTCTCGCTTTCGGAGTTCATGGAATGGAATTCAAGCGCTGGCGTTTAAGCGCCACATCCACCGTTGTCAACGCAGGGCTTGGACTTGCCCTGCTTTTTGCCACGGCGGCCTGCAACAAGTCAGAACAAGCGCCGGAATCCCCCCCGGAAACCTCTGCAATCACTGCAGATGTGGTGCTTCCGGCGGTGTGGGCAACACGTACACTGGAATCGCCTGTCTCCGCAATCGCTCTTTCAGGCGGTTCGCGGGCTATTCTGGCGGTCGCGTACGAGAACGGCGGCCTGCAATTTTTCGATATGGAGGCCGAACGCATCGGCGAACCCACGAATTTCCGCGTCAAAGCGCTGGCTGGTGGCCAGACCACCAATATCGACGGCAACACACTGACTGTATTTCCGGGCATTGACCGCGAAGGCAACATGAAAGCCTACGTCTTCGGCGACGGCCTGATTGCCCCGGCTCAGGTGGACCTGTCAGTCGATGGCGAAACCTTTATTGAAGGCCTCTGCTCCGGCCCGGCTGGAACCGAGGGCGTCATGCGGCTCGCTTTCTGGACCCTCGGCGACAACCGGGTTCTGCAAGCCGGGATCGTCAAGGAGGACAATGGCGAACTGGTCTGGGAGCGCGGCGAATCAACTTTCACCGATTTCCCCATCAAGTCCTGCGCCTATACTGATGACACGCTGGTCGCCTCCCCCCGGGCCATGGCGGCCGCCCCGCTGATTCGCGGCGATGTCTCTGCGCTTCTGTCACTGGAGCCCGATTCGGGCCTGAAACTGTCCACTGACCTCGGCATGACCACGACCGACGTGAACATCCGCGATGGCCTCAGCGTCTTTGCCCCCGACAAGCCGGTTGCGCTGGCTGCAATGGGCCGGATGATGTCTGGCGGCTATCCGGGCGGCGTGATTGCGCTGGCTGGCGAGGTTGAGCCAGGCAAAAGCCAGGTCGTGTTCATCGATCCAAGCCCGATCACCCTGCCGGACGCACAAACCGGGTCGAACTAAGCGGGCGCATCCGGGCGCGCCGTCAGCCAGGCAAGGCGGACGGCCGCCAGCGTCACCACCACCCCGATCGCCTGATGCAACAGGGCAAGGTTCATCGGCGCCGCATGCAGCAGCGTCATGATTCCCCAGACGGCCTGCAGGCTCACCAGGCCGGCAAAGACGATAAAGCTGCGCCCGTGTGCGGTTTTGCGGAACACAAAGGCCGCCACGAGGCTGGCCGCCCAGATCGCATAGGCGATGATCCGGTGATTGAACTGCGTTGCCGCGCGCCCTTCAAACAGGCTGCGGATCCCCAGATCGCCTTCCATATAATGTGACGGCACCAGTTCGCCCGCCATCAGCGGCCAGTCATTATAACTGCGTCCTGCATCCAGCCCGGCAACCAGCGCGCCGGCAGCCATCTGTATGAACACCGCCAGCAGAAGCAGTTTCGCCGTCACCCGAACCGCGCGGGACGCCGGAATGCGTTCCCGATTGCCGAGATCCAGCCACAACCAGGTGACCAGGGCGATGATCAGCAGCGCCAGGATGAAATGCGTCATCAGGCGATACGGCGCGACATCCACGCGGGTTGTCTCGCCAATCCCGCTCGACACCATCCACCAGCCGATGGCCCCCTGAAGTCCACCAAGCACGACAAGCCCAAGCAGCCGCAGCAGCAGCGGCCGCGTCAGCCATTTCCGGACGGCAAAAAAGGCAATGCCCAGAATGGCGACCAGGCCGATCATCCGGCCGAAGAAACGATGCCCCCACTCCCACCAGTAGATATGCTGGAATTCCGACATCGACATGCCGGTATTGATGTACCGGTATTCTGCCGTTCCCTGGTATTTGGCGAAAGCGTCGTTCCAGGCATCCGCCGACAGCGGCGGGATCGCCCCTTTGATCGGGTCCCATTCTGTAATCGACAGTCCTGAATCGGTCAGGCGAGTCGCACCGCCGATCAGGATCATCGCATAGACCATCAGGCCAACCAGAATCAGCCAGCGGCGGATCCATATGGCTGCAGCGGGGGGGATTGTGGTTTCGCTCATGCGCTTTAATTGACGGGAGGATGCCGCGCGGCAAGGGTCTGCGGGGTCGCATCTGCACAAAGGACTGCATTCATGCGCAAGCCCCTCACCGCCCTGATCCTGCTGGTCTACCTGCTTGTTTATATCGTTCTGGCCGCCACGATTGGCGGCATGACCGCATCATGGCCGCGCTGGGCGGAGCTCGCATTCTTTGTCGTTGCCGGAATCGCATGGATCTTCCCGCTGAAGCCGCTGTTCGCCTGGATGAACCGCGGTGCGCCGCCGCCGGAAGACGAATAGACCTGCCCACGCGCCCTCTGCGGGTGACAAAGGCTTCATCATATCCGAATTGACGGGCTGGCCTGCTCGTGCATGCTGCAGTGCACAATTGAATTCCAGAGCCACCAGAAGGTCTTACAATCAATGGACTTTTACCCCGCAGATTAAGCAGAAACCCAGATTTCCCTGATAGGAATGGTTCCGATACAGCCGGCCAACGGCCCGGAGCAGAAGCCCGATGCCCAAACCATCTCGAAACAAGCCAGCCGCGCACAGCAGCACCAGTCCGCAACCGTCTGATCCGGACGCCCCCCGCCAGGCCGCTTTCGAAGCCATGGACCGGATGCGGGATATCCTCATCAGCCGGTATTCCGGCGGCCTGTCCCCTGCCTCTCTGGCGCTGGCCTATATGGATTGGGCGCTGCACCTTCAGGCCGCCCCGGGCAAACAGCTGGAAATGGTGCAGAAGGCTTTCCGCAAGAGCAGCCGGCTGTCGGCTTATATGCTGGCCTCGATGGGACAGGAGGAATGCGATGGTTGTATCGAGCCCTTGCCTGGCGACACCCGCTTCCACAATCCCGCCTGGCGCAAGCAGCCCTTCGGCCTCTGGTCGCAATCCTTCCTTCTGACCCAGCAATGGTGGCACAATCTGACCCATGATGTGCCTGGCGTCAGCCCGCATCATGAGGACGTCGTTTCCTTCGTCGCGCGCCAGTTGCTGGACGTGTATTCCCCGTCGAACAATCCCTTCACGAATCCCGAAGTACTGGAACGGACCCGCGAAACCGGCGGGCGGAACTTCGTCGACGGCTTCAACAACTGGCGCGAAGACATGCGCCGGCAGATTCAGCGCGAACCGCCGGTCGGCACCGAAGACTTCATTCCCGGCGAAGACGTCGCGGTCACGCCCGGCAAAGTGGTGTACCGCAACCACCTGATCGAACTGATCCAGTACTCTCCCGCGACAAAAGAGGTTCACCCCGAACCGATTCTGATCGTGCCGGCCTGGATCATGAAATACTATATCCTCGATCTCTCTCCCGGGAATTCGATGATAAAATACCTCACGGAGCAGGGCTTCACGGTCTTCGCGATCTCGTGGCGAAATCCGTCTGCCGAAGATCACGACCTGTCGCTGAATGACTACCGCCGCATGGGCGTGATGGATGCGCTGGACGCGATCGGCGCAATTTGTCCAAACCGGAAAGTTCACGCGACCGGCTATTGTCTCGGCGGAACCTTGCTGTCTATCGCCGCATCCGCCATGGCGCGTGACGGCGATGACCGGCTGGCGTCCGTCTCTCTGCTGGCGGCCCAGACCGATTTCAGCGAGCCCGGCGAACTTGCCCTGTTCATCGACCACAGCCAGATGCACTTCCTTGAAAGTATCATGTGGAACCGTGGCTTTCTCTCGGCCGATGAAATGGCGGGGGCCTTCCAGTTGTTGCGGTCCAATGACCTGCTCTGGTCCCGCCTCATTCGGGAATACATGATGGGCGAGCGGGCGCCGATGTTCGACCTCATGGCTTGGAACGCCGATACGACCCGCATGCCCTATCGGATGCATGCGGAATATCTGGAGAGGCTCTACATCAACAATGACCTCGCCAATGGACGGTTTAGGGTGGAGGATGGTCCGGTTACGCTGCAGGGGCTTCGCACCCCGATCTTCGCCGTTGGAACCGAGCGAGATCATGTTGCGCCGTGGCGGTCCGTCTACAAGATCCATCAACTGGCAGACACGGATATCACATTCACCCTGGCCAATGGCGGACACAATGCCGGCATTGTCAGCGAACCCGGACACAGTGGCCGCCACTATCGCACGGCCCACCACCGGCACCGGGACCAGATTCTGAGCCCAGACCAATGGCTGGAAGCGGCAAAAGAGACATCCGGCTCGTGGTGGGAGAGCTGGTCTGCATGGCTGACCAAGCATTCCTCGCCCGACATGATCCGACCACCCGGAATGGGGGCGGCGCGCAAGGGGTATCCCGTACTTGATGAAGCGCCCGGAACCTATGTATTTGAGCGATAGGAGCCGCCATCCATGATTGAGACCTTTCTTGAGAACCGGACCTACGACCAGATCGAGGTCGGCGATACGGCATCGCTCGAACGCACAGTTACCGACAACGACATCGAGCTTTTCGCGCTCGCATCCGGCGATGTGAACCCGGCTCACCTCGATGCGGAGTTTGCCGCGAACGACATCTTCGGCAAGCCGGTCGCCCATGGCATGTGGACGGCGTCGCTGGTGTCCGCGGTGCTGGGCACAGCCCTGCCAGGCCCCGGCTGCATCTATCTCGGCCAGACCCTTGCCTTCACCCGGCCCGTCTTCCCCGGTGATACCGTCACGGCCAGTGTCAAAGTGCTGGAGAAACAGGAGAAGAAGCGCCTCGTCCGGCTTGAAACCATCTGCACCAATCAGGACGGCGAAACCGTCCTGAAGGGCGAAGCGACTGTCATCGCCCCCAAAGACAGCGTCCGCGTCAAACGCAGGCATATGCCGGGCATCCGCCTGCGCCGGCATGACCGCTATGATGCCTTCATCGCACGCGCCAAAGACTCCCCGACTGTCCGGGCGGCCATCGTTCATCCCTGCTCCGCCATCGCCATTCAGGGCGCCGTCGAGGTCCGAGACGAAGACCTGCTGGAGCCTGTCCTGATCGGCCCGCGCGCCAAGATCGAAGCAGCAGCCGAAGAAGCCGGGGTCTCCCTCGACGGATTCGATATCATCGAGACCGAGCACAGCCACGCCGCCGCCGCAAAAGCCGTGGAGATGGCCGTCAATGGAGATGTCGCCGTCCTGGTGAAGGGAAGTCTCCACACAGATGAACTCCTCGGCGCGGTCGTCGCCCACGATTCCGGCCTGCGAACCGAGCGCCGCATCAGCCATGTCTACGCCATGGATATTCCGCTGTATGACAAGCCACTGATCGTGACCGACGCGGCCGTCAACATTCTTCCCTCCCTCGATCAAAAGCGCGACATCTGCCAGAACGCCGTGGACCTGATGCACCAGCTGGGCGTGGAAGAGCCGCTGGTCGCCGTCCTCGCCGCAGTTGAGACCGTGAACGCCGACATGCCGGCCACACTGGATGCCGCCGCCCTCACCGTTATGGCGGCGCGGGGCCAGATCGCCGGGGCTCGCGTCGATGGCCCGCTGGCATATGACAATGCGATCAGCATGGCCGCGGCGAAAACCAAGGGCATCGTCTCGCCGGTCGCCGGGCAGGCGGACATTCTTCTCGTGCCGGACCTTGAAGCCGGCAACATGCTGGCCAAGCAGCTGATATATTTTGCCGATGCGATCGCCGCCGGCCTGATCCTCGGCGCGCGCGTGCCGATTGTGCTGACCAGCCGGGCAGATCCGCTGACCGCGCGGATGGCTTCGGCAGCGCTCGCGCGCCTCAGCGTGGGCATGACTTACACCAAGCCGGGTAGCTGAGATGTCCGGCCCGTTGCTGATGACGTTCAATGCCGGGTCTTCCTCTGTGAAGATCGGCTTGTTCAGTATGGATGGCGGCGGCCTCAAGCGCATCGCTCATGCACTGATCGATTTCCGCCACCGCCCCCTCACCTTCCATCTGGTCGAAGGCAAGGCGGTGTTCGATGTCGAGCTGGAAGCCGATGGCGCTGACCATCTGGTCGATGTGATGACGGAGACGCTGGACTGGATCTCCCGGCATTATGACCTCAGTGAACTGACCTGCGTTGGCCACCGCGTCGTGCATGGCGGGGATGAATTTGACGGCCCGGTCCTGATCGACGATGACTCGCTTGCCCGCATTGATGCGCTCTCCATTCTGGCCCCGCTTCACCAGCCGCAGGCGCTTCGCCTGATCCGGGCGATGCGGCAGATCCGGCCGGAGCTTACTCAGATTGCCTCCTTTGATACCGTCTTTCACCGGACAAATCCGGAACTGATCCGCCGCTTTGCCCTGCCGCGTGAGCTGCATGACCGGGGCATCAAGCGGTATGGCTTCCATGGCCTGTCCTACAAATTCATCGCCGCCGAGCTGCGCCGCCAATTCCCGGAGGCCGCTGCCGGGCGCGTGATCGCGGCGCATCTTGGCAGCGGCGCGAGCCTTTGCGCCATGCTGAATGGCGAGAGCCAGGACACCAGCATGGGGTTCTCCACAATCGACGGCATACCGATGGCAACCCGCTGCGGCACGCTGGACCCCGGCGTGATCCTGCACCTTTTGCAGCAGGAACACCGGCCGGTCAGCGAGGTGGAGGACATGCTGTATCATCAGTCCGGCCTGAAGGGCGTTTCCGGCGGGATCAGCGCCGATTGCCGCGAGCTCCAGCGCAGCGATGATCCGCGGGCGAAAGAGGCGCTGGACCTGTTCACCCTGCGCATCGCCGGGGAAATCGGCCGCCTGTCGATGAGTATTGGTGGGCTGGACGCGGTTGTCTTCACGGCAGGCATTGGCGAGCATGATGCGATGATCCGCGCCTCGGTCTCCGCCCATCTCGGCTGGATGGGGCTGGAGGTGTCAGATGCAGAGAACCAGCAGAATGCCACCTGCATCTCAACCGCCGGCAGCCGGGTAAAAGCCTTTGTTATTCCGACCAATGAGGAACGCGTCATTGCCGATGAAGCGTTCAGCGTGTTCAGGCAGGCCGGATAAACCCTGCCGCCAGCACGTCCGCCCGGAAACGCCCTCGGCGCTCCGGCAAAAGACCCGATTGTGGGCGAGTTCAGCTCGTGTCCGCAGCGGGCCAGTCGCGCAGGGCTTCGATCAGCTGAACGGTGAGACCGCCGGAAACAATGCCGAGCGCGGCGGGCATAGTGTGCGTCCGGGGGATCGGCACGATATAGGGCCGGGCTTCGCCTGCAGCTTTCCAGCGCTGGATCGTGCGCGCCAGACACTTCGCCCGGCGCTTACAGAATTTCAGCGTTTCCAGCATCGCCTCCCAGCGGGCGATCAGCGGTGCGGCGGACACAGGCCTACGTGTGGGAACAGTAATCGGACCGTGCAGGAAATCCGGGGTTTCGCCCGCAGGCATCGGCAAGACGGAAAAGAAGGCCTTGCGCGCGTCCGGTTCGCCCTCAGTCTTTTCGAAATAATTGCTGCCCGTACGCGGTTTCACCGGCGCCAGTTCCACCTGCAGGGCCAGAAGGAATATCAGACGACGGAGCAGAACGGCGAGCCGTTTCAGCTCCGCCGAGACGCGGCGCTTGACTGTCTTCGAGATCCGTTCCGGATATCTGAACAGACCGGCCTTCACGCCGGTCTGGGCCACCGCGAGAGCGATGGTGTTGTAAGCCTGTGTGAGGAATCCGGTGGAATATGTCATGCCGGGGAGACTGGCATCGGGACTTATCGGGTGGATAAGCCAGCCGACCCGGCCTTTGGCCATGGGCAAAGACGCCGGACAGGGCGTAGGATTAAACCAACCTTATCCCCATTCCGGCCGGGCAGATCTGGCCCCTCACCTCTTCAGGCCAGCTGCGCAGGCCAGGTCAGGCCCGCCGCGGATGGAGAATCCCCGTGACGGCCATGAAGGCACGGTGCAACGCCGCCGCAAACATGCCCAGACCGCCCGTCAGCGTACGGCTCTGCTCAATCAGGTCGGCCGGGTATTTCGGGTCGTAAGGCCGTATTCCGTAGGTTTTCCGGATCGTCTCGACCGGCTGGTCCCAGACCTCTTCCCAGGGAATGAGGATCATGGACGGGGTCTCGCGTCCGTGTATCCACGCAGACGTCACCGTATCCATGAGAATGGGATATCCACGCGGCGGCGACAACGCCGAAATCACGGCGGTGATCGACAGGAACTGGGCGGAATAATTGTGCCCGAACTGGGCCATCTGAAATGCCGAAATCGCGATTTCGTGCAGGGCCGTCGTCTCATATCCCGCCGTGATGTGCCACAGATCATGGGCCTGCAACATGCGGGTGTTGAGATAGGCCAGCGGCTGCGGCAATGCGTGAACGGATATCTCTGTCCGGTCCAGAACTTCCAGATCAAACTTGTTGTCGACAATCAGGTCGTGAAATTCCCGCCCCAACGAGCCTTGCGGACACGCGGCAAGGGTTGAGAGCAAAATCAGGTCCGGCATGTCCCGTTCGGCGGCCTGAGACACGCCCTCAAACAAATGGGCCATTTCTGCGATGCGGGCAGTCGCCTCATCGGAAAAATACTTTCCCAGGGCGGCGGTCCGCTGGGTGATCGCCAGAGCGTCAAGCTTACCCGCCAGCCCGTCTTCCACGATCCCCCAGTATTCGTCCCACAACCCCGGCGGAACCGGTTCCGGTGCCCGGTCGAAAGGTTCAACCGGAGCCGCCTTCACGGCATTTCCGGTCCAGCCTTCAGAGACGGCATCATAGGTTTCTGCGGTCCGGTCCGGCGCAAGAAACGCCGCATGCGCCAGCGCCGCCGCAATATCCATGCGCTCTTCCGCAGCCGCGCGGTTGCCCGCGGACCTGCAGGACCGGGCCAGGCGTTTCAGCTCTTCACGGCTTACCGGCTTTTCCACACGGCGGAGAAACCGGGCTTTGAGTTTTTCCTCAGAAATCATTCGTTCGTCCTTTCCAATACTGCGGGCGAGCGCGCTCAGGCCGTTACCCGTCGATGCAGGTTTGTCTCTGCTCGCCCAGTCCCTCGATGCCCAAGGTCACAATGTCGCCGTGCCGCAGATATTGCGGCGGGTCTTTTGAGAGGCCCACGCCGGGCGGCGTCCCGGTCGATATGATGTCCCCGGCCTGCAGGCTCATATATTGAGACAGATAGCTGACGAGGTGTGCCACGCCGAACACCATGGTTTTAGTGGATCCGCGCTGCATGGCGGCGCCGTTCACATCCAGCCACATGGACAGGTCCTGCGGGTCTGCGACCTCATCCTTGGTGACCAGCCACGGGCCAATGGGGCCGAACGTGTCGGCACTTTTTCCTTTGACCCATTGTCCCGTGCCTTCCAGCTGAAAGGCGCGCTCCGACACATCGTGAACGACGCAATAGCCCGCCACATGATCCATGGCATCAGCTTCGGAGACGTATTTCGTCTCCTTGCCGATCACGACGCCCAGCTCCACTTCCCAATCGGTCTTTGTTGACCCTCTGGGAATCTCCAGATTGTCATCCGGGCCGCAGATCGCGCTGGTGGCCTTGAAGAACACGACCGGTTCCGACGGAACCTCCGCGCCGGTCTCGGCGGCATGGTCAGCATAGTTAAGACCTATACAGACGAACTTTCCGACACCGGAGATGCAAGGCCCCGTCCGGCTGGCGGGGTCGACTTCCGGAAGGCCGGACAGATCAAGGCGGGCAACCTGTTTCAGCACCTCATCGGCAATCGAGTCGCCGTCCCAGTCATGTACCAAGGCACTCGCATCCCGTATGACGCCGTCCGAACCCAGAATGCAGGGCTTTTCCCGCCCGGCCGGCCCGACCCTCAAGAGTTTCATGACCTGCTCCTAATTTGTCCAGCCGCCGTCGATCACATGGACGGCACCTGTGGTGAAGGATGATTCATCTGATGCAAGGTAGACGGCGAGGTTCGCGATCTCGCCTGCCTTCCCCAGCCGCCCCATCGGCTGGCGTTCCACGAACATGCGGCGCGCCTCTTCATAGTTTCCGAGCGCCTTCATGCGTCCCTGCAGGGAGGGCGTATCCACCGTCCCCGGACAGATAGCATTGCAGCGGATATTCCGGCTGACATAATCCTCGGCAATCGCCTTGGTCAGGCCGATCACGCCCGCTTTCGTTGCCCCATAGGCGAACCTGTTGGCCACGCCGGACACGCTTGAGGCGACAGAGCTCATATTGAGGATCACGCCGCCACCCTTCGCCAGCATGTTCGGCAGGACCGCGCGGGACATCTCATACATTGATGTCAGATTTATCAGGACCGACCGGTCCCAATCGTCCCGGTCGCACGCCTCGATATTTCCGTGATGGACCCATCCGGCGACATTGAACAGAACGTCCACGTCTCTGTGGCGGCTGCACACCTCGTCGATGGCGTTCCGGTCTGTCACATCCAGCGTTTCATGGGTGATCCCGGTCTCCCAGGCCAGGTCCGATAGCGGCTGGACATCAATGTCGGTCGCGATGACGGTCGCCCCTTCCCGGGCAAATGCCTCGGCGGCGGCCCGGCCTATCCCCGCGCCCGCAGCTGTTATCAGCGCCGTTTTTCCCGCAAGTCTGCCCACGTCAGTTACTCCCTCCCCTGAGATAAATTCTCCTGGCATTGCCACCCCGGATCATGGCGGCGTGCTCAGGAAAGAACCGGTCGATCAGGCGGGCGCTCTGGGCGCTCCACTCTGCATATGTTCCGGCAAGCGTCAGCACCGGCCAGTCACTGCCCCAGATCAGCCGCTCTGGCCCGAAACATGTGCCGAGGTGCTCGACGATCTCACCGATGGACGCGTCATCTTTGCGCTCGCCCGCCTCCGTCAGCAGGCCGGAGACTTTGCAGGCGACATTCGGGCGCCGGGCAAGCCGGGCGATATCGTCGAACCACATCTCGAGGTCATGGTCCGCAATCCGGGGTTTGCCTGCATGGTTGAGGACAATCTGCAGCCCGGGGTGCCGGGAGGCCAGCTCACTCATGACCGGCACAAGGTCTGCCCGCGCGTGCCCGTCGAACACGAGGCCCCTCTCCGACATGGCCTTCAGGACCGGCGTAAATGCGTCGTTCAGGATCCAGTCCGGGTCGGGAATGTCGGCGATCATCGGTCTCAGGCCCACGATCATGGGCGTATCGGCGAGCCGCTGGATTTCCTGCACCGCGCCGGGCGCCTCGAAATCCGTCCACCCCACAACACCGACAACGCGGTCATCTCTCGCCGCGACTGAGAGCATGAACCCGGTCTCCGCCGCAGTCGCCGCCGCCTGAACGAGGATCACCTGCGAGACCCCCGCGTCGCGCGCTTCCGGCCAGGCGTCGTCAATTTCAAAGTCTCTCCACAACCCATCAAGGTCCGGCGTCAGCCAGTCATAATCCCCGCGCGCCAGGGTCCAGATGTGCATATGCGCGTCGATCACCGGCGTCATGACGGCACCACCGCATCGGCCGCGATCAGCGCCCGGTCCTTCAATTCCGTCCAGACCCTGGGATCGATGTTCGCCCGGGTCCAGTCGCGCACCTGCTCGACCTGCGCTGCGGTTCTCGCCCCCGGGACCACTGCCGCAACCGCAGGATGTGCATGACAGAATTGCAGGGCCAGCGCCGGCAGCTCAACCTCATACCCAGCACAGACGTCCCGGAGTTTCCGGACCTTGTCGACCGCCCAGTCCGGCGCTTCGGCATAGTCGTAGTGCAGCGGCTCCTCGCCCGACGCGACCAGGAGGCCGGAATTGAAGGCACCGCCAAGAATGATTTTCACCCCCATCCGTTCACAAGCATTGAGGAACGGTGTTGAGGCTTCGTGCTCCAGCAAGGTGTACCGTCCCGCCAGCAGCAGGACATCCAGCCTGACGCGTGCGAGCACCTCTTCGCAGACCTCGATTTCGTTCACGCCAAGGCCGATCCATCTGGTCAACCCCTCGGACTTCATGGCATCCATCGTGGGGAGCGCTTCTTCGAATGCCTGCTCCAGAATGGCGTCGTGCGCATCGGCATGCGTCATCCGCCCGATATCGTGCAGCAGGAGAATGTCCACATTCTCAATACCGAGCCTGCCCTGACTGCCTTCAAACGACATCCGGATGCCGGCTTCCGAATAATCGAATTCCGGGATGAATGGAGCTGGCGAAGCAAAGCCATTGTCCGGGATCGGTCGGCCATCTGCCGGAACCAGCCGCCGGCCGACCTTGGTCGACAGAACAGGGCGTTCACCTGACGCAGACAGGAATGCCCCCACACGCTGTTCACTCAGGCCATGCCCATAGAACGGCGCGGTGTCGATATAGTTGAATCCGGCCCGGCTCGCGGCATCCAGCGCCTCGCGCGCGGTCTCATCCGGGATCGCCGTGTACAGATTTCCGAGCCCAGCTGCGCCAAGCCCGTAATCCGGCAGCACGAGTTGGGCGGAGTCCGTCACAATCCGCCCTCCAGTCTGAAGGACTGAACGGCGGTGTCGGCCCATGCGGGAACGGTGAGGGAGAGCCGTCCGGCATCGACAGACCAGGCCGAGACCTCGCCGCCATATTGCGTCACCGAGGCGACAGGCCCGAGCTCCTCCGGCAGGGAGATCTCCAGCGTCTGCGCCTCCGGCACGCCGAACACGTGCAGGTAAAGCGCTCCGTCCCGGCGCGTCGCCCCGACCGGCACGCCGCCCGCCTCACGCTCCGGCAGCTCGACCGGCCGCGTCCCCAGGATCGACGGACCGGCCGCCTCAAGCCACGCCCCCGCCGCCTCAAGCCGTTCCGCCTGCCCCGGCGGGATCACCGCGTCCCCCCGCGGGCCGACATTCAACAGCACATTCCCGTTGAAGCATGCCGCCCGCGCCAGCATTGCCACAAGATCGTCCCGCGTCAGATAGTCGGCATCTGTCTCATTGCGATTATACGCAAAGGAATGCCCCATGCCCCGCGTCGTCTCCCACACAAAGGGCAGGATCCGGTCAAACATGCCGTATTCTGGCGTGCGCACATCCCACACAGCCGGCTTCGGCGGCAGCAGGCCTGTCAGCCCTTCCGGCTTGTCGAACGCATCTGCCGGTAACTGCCCGTCCGGCGCGATCCAGCGGTCATTCGTCAGACCCTCCGGCACCGTGTTGTAGTATTTGGCCAGCACATCATAGGAGGCCTGCGCCGACGGATAGGCGATGTCGTTCCAGAGATAATCCGGACGATAACGCGTGATCAGTTCTTCATACTGGGCGGTGGCATAATCCGTATACCCTTCGGCCTCACCCGGGATGGAGGTCATGAAGTCCATGAAACTCTCGATCCGCTGGTGTTTGAATGTCCAGTCCACGCCCCCGGAATAGTAGACGCCGAACTTCAGGCCCTCGGCCCGCACTGCTGCGGCAAGCTCGCCAACCACATCCCGCTCCGTATGCCAGCTGGCACGGTTCGGGTTCTCCACCTCGCTCGGCCACAGGGCAAACCCGTCATGATGCTTGGTCACCAGAACCACATAGCCCGCCCCGGACCGGCGGAACAGCTGCGCCCAGGCCACCGGGTCCCAGCCGGACAGCGACGCGTTGAACGCCTCGCCGAACCGCTCATAGGCATAGTCAGCCCCATACGTTTCCGCATGATACCGCGCCGTCGCACCCTCCTCGAATAGCATCGTGTTCTGGTACCATTCGGCATACGGCGTTTCTGCAAATGAGGCGGCCTGCTCAGCTTCCCCCATTTCCCCCATCGAGACTTTGTGCGGGGCAAAGGCCGGGATCGAGTATGGCCCCCAATGTATGAAGACACCGAACTTTGCATCAAGGAACCAGTCCGGGACCTCATGGGAGGAAAGGCTCTCGGCGCTTGGCTCGTAAGCCTGCTTCGGGTTTGCACCGGGGGAGGACTCGTCGCGCATCAGCCGGCCATCTCTTCTGCCCACACTTTGCCATGCGGGAATTCATGATCGGCAATGCTTTGCGGAAACAGATCAACCGAATATCCCGGCGCCGACGGCGCAAGATACCGCCCGTTGCGGGTTTCGATCGGATTCACAAAATGCTGGTGCAGG
Organism: uncultured Hyphomonas sp.; assembly: GCF_963677035.1. Lineage (NCBI taxonomy): Bacteria > Pseudomonadati > Pseudomonadota > Alphaproteobacteria > Hyphomonadales > Hyphomonadaceae > Hyphomonas > uncultured Hyphomonas sp. Next base: position 2,642,929 of record NZ_OY781472.1, on the reverse strand, counting down.
TGCGCCGCATGCTCAATGACCCGGCCTGACATGGTGCCGGAGATGCAGACAAAATCGATCATGGACAGGTGCTGGACGTATTCGCAAAGACCGACACCGCCGGCATGCGGGCAGACGGGCACCCCGGCCTTGTCCGCCATCATCATCACCGCCAGAACTTCATTGACCCCCGCCAGGCGGCAGGCGTCGATCTGGCAGAACCCGATCGCGCCAGCCTGGAGGAACTGTTTGAACATCACGCGGTTGTGGGCGTGCTCCCCGGTTGCCAGCAGCACGGGCGAAACCTGTTCTGCGATGGCCTTGTGGCCGAGAATGTCATCCGGGCTGGTTGGCTCCTCCACCCAGTAAATATCGTAAGGCGCCATGGCCCGGATCGCCTGCACGGCATCGTCAACATCCCAGACCTGATTGGCATCGACACTCAGACGAACGTCGGGGCCAAGCGTGTCCCGGAACAGTTTGCACCGGCGCAGATCCCCCTGCAGGTCTCCACCGACCTTGATCTTGAAGTGCCGCCAGCCTTCGGCATGGGCGGCGCGCAACCGCCGTACGATTTCTTCATCCGTGTACCCGATCCAGCCCGCCGACGTCGTATAGGCGGGATATCCGTCGCGGATCAGTGCCGCCGTTCGGTCCGCCCTGCCGCCAGCCTGTTGCGTCAGCCGGTCCAGCGCTTCGGCTTTTGGAAGATAGTCGGATATGTGCCGGAAATCGATCGCCGAGACGATGCGCTCCGGCGGCATGTCGCTGACATATCTCCACAGAGGCTTGCCCGCGCGTTTGGCCAGCGCATCCCACACCGCATTGATAAGCGCGGCGGCTGCAAGATGCACGACCCCCTTCTCCGGACCGAGCCAGCGGTACTGGCTGTCATTGAGAAGAAGCCGGGACGCCAGCCCCAGATCTTCTTCAAATTCGTCCAGATCGCGGCCGAGCAGGTGCCGGCCCAGTCCCTCGATTGCCGACACGCACAGATCGTTCCCGCGGCCGATGGTGAAGGTCAGGCCATTCCCGTCCGGATCTCCGCCGCTCATCTGGAGGGTCGCATAGGCGCAGGAATAATCCGGGTCGGGATTCATCGCATCCGAGCCATGGCTGTGGCGCGACGTTGGGAAGCGAATGTCCCGCGCTTCGATTCCGGTGATCACAATCCGCCCTCCAGTCTGAAGGACTGAACGGCGGTGTCGGCCCATGCGGGAACGGTGAGGGAGAGCCGTCCGGCATCGACAGACCAGGCCGAGACCTCGCCGCCATATTGCGTCACCGAGGCGACAGGCCCGAGCTCCTCCGGCAGGGAGATCTCCAGCGTCTGCGCCTCCGGCACGCCGAACACGTGCAGGTAAAGCGCTCCGTCCCGGCGCGTCGCCCCGACCGGCACGCCGCCCGCTTCACGCTCCGGCAGCTCGACCGGCCGCGTCCCCAGGATCGACGGACCGGCCGCCTCAAGCCACGCCCCCGCCGCCTCAAGCCGCTCGGCCTGCCCCGGCGGGATCACCGCGTCCCCCCGCGGGCCGACATTCAACAGCACATTCCCGTTGAAGCATGCCGCCCGCGCCAGCATTGCCACAAGATCGTCCCGCGTCAGATAGTCGGCATCTGTCTCATTGCGATTATACGCAAAGGAATGCCCCATGCCCCGCGTCGTCTCCCACACAAAGGGCAGGATCCGGTCAAACATGCCGTATTCTGGCGTGCGCACATCCCACACAGCCGGCTTCGGCGGCAGCAGGCCTGTCAGCCCTTCCGGCTTGTCGAACGCATCTGCCGGTAACTGCCCGTCCGGCGCGATCCAGCGGTCATTCGTCAGACCCTCCGGCACCGTGTTGTAGTATTTGGCCAGCACATCATAGGAGGCCTGCGCCGACGGATAGGCGATGTCGTTCCAGAGATAATCCGGACGATAACGCGTGATCAGTTCTTCATACTGGGCGGTGGCATAATCCGTATACCCTTCCACCTCACCCGGGATGGAGGTCATGAAGTCCATGAAGCTCTCGATCCGCTGGTGCTTGAACGTCCAGTCCACACCCCCGGAATAGTAGACGCCGAACTTCAGGCCCTCGGCCCGCACCGCCGCGGCAAGCTCGCCAACCACATCCCGCTCCGTATGCCAGCTGGCACGGTTCGGGTTCTCCACCTCGCTCGGCCACAGGGCAAACCCGTCATGATGCTTGGTCACCAGAACCACATAGCCCGCCCCGGACCGGCGGAACAGCTGCGCCCACGCCACCGGATCCCAGCCGGACAGCGACGCGTTGAACGCCTCCCCGAACCGCTCATAGGCATAGTCCGCCCCATACGTTTCCGCATGATACCGCGCCGTCGCACCGTCCTCAAACAGCATCGTGTTCTGGTACCAGGCTGCGTAGGGGGTATTGGCGAAGCCCTGTTTTTCATCGGCAGGGTCGATCTTGTCGATGGCCAGCTTGTGCGGCGCAAAGGCCGGGATCGAGTACGGCCCCCAATGAATGAAGATGCCGAACTTGGCGTCCAGAAACCAATCGGGAACCTCATGCGAGGACAGGCTCTCTGCCGTGGGCTGATAAAGCGCCTTCTCAGACATCCCGCCACCCCCCGCGCATTCTGTTGCGGGTACGGCAGCACTGACTGCTGTCCATGGCCTTGCTCCTCCCTGTACGCGATCTCTGTCCGGACGCTCTGGTTGAATTGGTAAACCAGTTGCGTTTTATATGCAAGCAGCTTGTTCGTATATGAACCTTATTGACCGCGCGGCAAGCGACTGAAACACGAAGGGCGAACGGCGCGCACAAGCCGGACAAGATACACTGGCCGGCACGCAATGATCCGGCCATCCGGGAACGAAACCAAACGAGGAAGCCCCAATGCAACGCATGGCATTCATGATCCGGTTGAAACCTGAAAAGATACCGGAATACAAAGACTTGCACGCAAACGCCTGGCCGGGGATCCTGAAACAGATCTCCGCCTGCAATATCCGCAACTACACGATCTTCCTGCGCCAGCCGGAAAATCTGCTGGTCGGCGTCTATGAATATCATGGCGATGATTATGAGGCGGACATGGCCCGGATGGGCGAAGATCCGGAAACCCGGAAATGGTGGGCGCTGACCGATCCCTGCCAGATGCCACTCGAATCAGCGGGTCCCGGCGAGTGGTGGAGCCCGCTGGAAGAGGTGTTTCACCATGATTAGCGCCAGACCATAACGGATCATGCCGGACTATGATGGACCAGCAGATGTCTTCACCTGACTGAAACGGGACTAGGCCGTGCCTGCCTGCACATGACCGAGCGCCGCGGATATCCGCGCGGCGGCGGCGGCCACCATTCCGGGCGCCTCCGCGAGCGACACCCTGGCGCGGCGGGTCACAACGAACGGCACTGTGAGGCTGGCGACGGCCCCGCTGCTGGCCGAGTCAAAAATCGGGGCGCCGATATCTGTCACGCCGTCCACCATGCGCGAGGGCATGGAGACATGCCCGGTCTCAAGCACCGATGGCGCATTCGCCCGGAGCGCCTTGATCTCTTCTGCTGGGACGCCGCCTGCCGTCAGGTCCGCGACCATTTTCTCACGCTGGAATGGCGTGGCGAACGAGAACAGCACCACGCCCGACGCGGACTTCATGATCGACCGGCGGTGTCCAAGCCGGACACTGAACCCGACATCATCCGGGCTTTCCGTGCGGGCGATCACGACGATCTGATCAAAGCTGACCACGGCGAGCTGAATGGATTGCATCATCTCCGCCGCCAGTTCCGACATCACCGGCAGGGCCGCCTGGTGCAGGTCGGCCTTGGGCGGTGACCGCATCCCGACCTCGAACAGGCGGTTTGACAATTGCAGCTTTTCCGGATCGTCCGTACGCTCCACATAGCCGCGCATTTCGAGCACGACGACCATGCGGTAAATCTCGCTCCGCGACCGGCCAAGACTCCGGGCAATGTCGGATATCGATTGGGGCGTCCGCATGCTGGCCAGGCATTCGAGAATGTCCAGCCCCTTTTCGAGCGCGGGTGCCTTATAGGGGGCTTCTGCCATTCTATGCCCATCTTTACCGGCCAGCCCACCGCCAGCCCTTGTTTCATATATAAAATCTTATGCCACAGGTGCTTCACCCATGCAATAAGGAGGCTGGCCCGTCTTCACGCCGTAGCGCCGTTCCGTGCAGAAACAGGCTTACGTCTCCAACAGGGTCCGGGCCGCCGCCTCCCCCATGCGCATCGCCGCTCTGACCTCAGCGGCCAGCTTCCCCGGGCGCGGATGTTCCACCCATCTCTGCAGGGGCAGGAAGGCACTCGCCAACAGTAGATCCGCCACGATATCCGGGCGCAACTCCTTCTGACGGTCCAGACCAAACTCCGCCGCCACATAGTCTGCAATCGCAGACTTCCGTTCCCGGTCATATTCGGACCATGCGAAGGCCAGCTCGTCATCGGTGGCGAGCGCATACCACAGCGTGTGGGCGGGCCTGCGGCTGGCTTCCAGCATCTCCGCCAGCGCCAGCGTTTCTGACGTCACGAACGCGAACACCGATTGCGTCTCACGGGCCTGGAATGCCCGCGCCCGCATATCGTCCAGCTCTCCGGCGGCAAGGCTGCGCGCCAGTTCACTCTTTGACTTGAAGTGGGTGAACAGGGTCGTGACATGTACGTCCGCGCCATCGGCAATCGCCTGCATGGTTGTGGGGCCATAGCCTTCGGCGCTGAAGAGACCGGCAGCCACCTCCAGCAGTTTCGCCCGTGTCCTGAGACGACGCTCCGTCCGCCGCGGATACCTGATTTCGGCGTCCGGCTGAGATACTGCGCCCACGGCAGATCCTGACTTTTTTGTCGTGGGTCGTTTCGTCATACTACCTCACTTTACCCCGCCCGGCCCCGGGCATTCTGATAACATGGATGACGGGGCACGACACAGCAGGGCAAAGGCCCGCATGTGCGCCCACCTGGCTATTCTGTCCCCCGGCGAACGATTTGCCCTTCCCGCTCATGCTGCGCCCCTCTGCTCGCCTGACCCGGCGGCCTGCTTGCGCGCGAGGGCCTCAACCGCATTCTGATGGCTTTCCCGGGAAACCGGATAGAAACTCATGCAGACTAGCGCGACGGACGTGAACCCCAGCGTCACCAGCGCGAACACGATGGCGAGATGGTCGATTGTTCCCGCATCGACCTGTCCCGGTTTGGCGTCCTGCGGAAAGCCCACCAATGTCAGCACCAGGCCCGAAAACAGAATGCCCATGCCGGACACGGTCTTGTTTACGAACGACGTGGCCGAGAAGATCAGTCCTTCCGACTGGCGCCCTGTCGAAAGCAGGATCTGTTCGGTCACGTCCGCCACCATCGACACGGTCAGGATTGCCGCGGCGACCACCGCCATCGCCACGATGGTGAAGAAGCCGAACAAAAGAACGAGGAGCGCCGGGTCGCCATTCGGCGGGAACAGCCCCACCAGCCGCAGGCCGATCGGCGTGACAATCGCAACAAGCGTCAGGGCGTAGAGCGCCAGCGTCGTCCACTTTTTGCCGAACCGTTTCGACAGCGGCAGGACAATCACGAACGCCAGAACCACGCCGAGCAGGCCGCTGGATGTCAGCAGGGCAATCTGGTCTGACGACAATTGCCAGAAATAGGTTTGCATATAGATCAGCAGCGCCGCGTTCAGCCCCCCGGACATGGACCCGAAAATGCTGCCAATCAGGATCGGCGCATTGACCCGGTGAAACAGGGTTCCGGCCATCTCCTTCACCGTTTTCAGCAGGCTTTGCCGCGGCGGCGGCGGTGGAAGCGTCAAGCCTGCAATGCGGCGATGCGTGCCAATGCTTGATATGAAAATGGCCGTCGCCATCAGCGGGGCAGATATCCAGGCATACCGGACATAGCCCGAGGCATCGAGCAGCCCGCCGGGGGCGGCAGGATCATTGGCGAAGATGACCGCGAACACAAAGACGCCCATCAGAATGCCGCCGACCACACCGAAGAAGAAACGGAAAGAGACAAGTTCCGTCCGCTCGTCATAATCCTGGGTAAACTCCGCCAGAAGCGCTGTGGACGGAATTTCATAGACACCGATCATGATCCGCGTCGCGCTTGCCACCAGCAGGAGGTAAGCGAACAAGACCGGATCGGATGCTCCGGCTGGCGGCTGCCAGAGCATGAAATAGAAAATCCCAACCGGCAGAACCGACGCATACATGAAGGGATGGCGGCGTCCCCATTTGCTGCGCAGGGTGTCGGACCATTGACCGACCACCGGATCCAGCACGGCGTCGGCGGCCATGGCGATCATGATCGCCATGCCCACCCAGGCCGCCGGCAGCCCCACCACCTGATTGTAATAGATCATCAGCAGCGCGTTGAAGCCGTTATCCTTGATTCCGAACGCAATGGTGCCGACCCCGTAGACCAGTTTCGTGGCCCACGGGACCCGCGCCTTCCCGACAGCGTCTGCCTGCCCCATGATGCCCCCTAGAAATGCATCTGGAGCTGGACGCCGAAGGTTCTCGGCGCGGTGAGATAGTAGGTTTTCGAAATACCGGAGGGCAGCACCCTCACCGTACCGGTGGCGCCATCGAACCCCTGTTCGTCGAACAGGTTCTTCACATAGCCCACAACACGGAACGCCTCTGACGGGCTGGTCCAGACGCCGACCAGGTCAATCTGGCTGGACGAGGGCGTCTCGGTGTATTCGCGGTTGAAGATGCCGTGATAGGTTTCATCCTGCCAGGAATAATTGGCTGACAGGGTCAGGTCTCCACGGGCCCCGAGCGGCACATCATAACTGGCGTTTACGCCAATCTTGTTCGGGACGGTCCGCGGCAACATCTCGCCCTTCAGGCTTTGCGGCTGATTGCCATTTGAGTCGGGCGATCCGACCGGCTCAGCACCGGGCTGCAGGGCGAGCGGGTCCGCCACATCGATGAAGCAACAGGCGTCCTTCACCTCGGAGTCATTGTAGGCGTAGCTCATAAGGATCCGGACATTGTCTGCCGGGGTAAAGTGCGCTTCCAGCTCCAATCCCTGCGCCTCAGAATCTGCGATGTTGAAGAACCGGGTCCGCGTGATGCCGTTCTCCACAACGTCCAGCGGAACCTGCAGGCCGTCATAGGAATAGAAATAGGCCGTTGCATTCAGCTGCAACATGTTGCCGAAGCCCTTTTTCACGCCCAGCTCGAATGCATCCAGCAACTCCTCATCGGTTTGCGGAAACTCGCTGATCCCCCCCGCATTGAAGCCGCCGGACTTGTAGCCCCGGCTATAGCGGAAGAAATAGTTGGTCTGATCATCCGGCTGCCACTGGATGCCCGCCACGCCGGACAAGGCGTTCCAGGAATTGCCGAGTTTCCGGCTGGCCAGGCCTGTCGCAGGGTCGATCGTGACGCTGCTCTCCACACCCGGCGCCGGCGCGAAGGATATCGAAGCCGCCGTCAGGTCGACCGCAGGGGCCAGCGCGCCCGACCCGCCAAGCGTGAGACCGGGCACAATGCCGTAGCCGATCACCCGGACCGCCTCGGAACCGGACTTTTCATCCATGGAATAGCGGAGGCCGCCCGTCAGCGTGACGGTGTCGGTCAGGTCGTAATCCATTTGTCCGAACACGGCATAGGATTCCGTATTCAGATCGGACAGGGCGGTAACATAGTCACCGTCAGGATTGGGCGCTGCCGCAAGCGGCGCCAGGATCTGCGGCTGGTCTGCATTCCCGAAGTGGGATTCCTGATGGAAATCCTCCTCATAGGCATATGCCCCCACGATCCACCAAAGCCCGTCGTCATTGGTCGACTGGGCCGTCAGCTCATGGCTCCAGAAGGAGCGGTCCTCGATATAGCCAAAGGTGCGGGAGGGATAGATCGTCGCCGCACCGCAGACCGGGCCGAGATTTTCGAGCAGCCACTGGCAGTTCGGCCCGCCAGTCAGCAGTTCACCAGCCAATGGGTTCGCCGCATCGAGCGGGTAATCGTAGGAGGTGATGCTGGTCCCGTCATCGTCCCGGAACGAGTCATAGTAATAGGTGCGGTATCCGCCGAGATATTTGATGTCGATCGTTGGCAGGCTCCACGTTGCGACGGTGGCAAAGCCGTAGGCATCATCGAGTTTCGAACGCGTCGGCGTGTTCACGCTGAACTTGCGGATATCTTCAACACCGGGGTTCGAAGCCGCATTGCCTTCCTGCGTATAGCCCGGCACGAGGTAGCCGAAGGCCGCCCCCGGGGTGAGATAACCGGTCGGGAACGGGAACAGGTCGTACGGTGTGCTCAGGTTCGTGGTCCGGTTGCGCAGCGTGCTGTTGGTGGTATCCGCCTTGAACCAGACAGACAGCGAGTCCGTCACATCGGCGTCGAGCTGGAACTCCAGATAGGTGGTTTCATTGGCGCCGGCTTCGCTCGGCCCGCCGGCCACATTGTCGAAATAGCCGTCCTCCTGGTTCTCGTATGACCCGCCCAGCTTCGCCCGTACGCGGTCGCTGAGGGGGCCTGACACGGCCGCCTCGACAGAGGTCGTCCCGAAATTGCCGACGGTGAAACGGATATCCCGCGACAGCGTATCTTCCGGGCGCTTGGAGATAACGTTGATCGCACCGCCGATGGAGTTGCGCCCATACAGCGTGCCTTGTGGGCCGCGCAGCACTTCCACCCGCTCAATGAAAAAGTCGCTCTTGGCGACGGCGGAGGTGGAAGAGTCATAGATTCCGTCTGAATAGGTCGCGACGCCGGGGTCTGACCCATTGGTGTTGGTCTGGCGCCCTACCCCCCGGACGAAGACGCGGTCGTCCCCTGCGGAGAAGGAAAGGCTTGGCGTGAACCGGGCGAAATCGGACAGGTCCTCGATCGCGAGCTCCTGGCGGACATCTGCCGTGTATGCTGTCACGGAGACCGGCACATCGCTGAGGTCCTGCTCCCGCTTGACCGCGGTGACCGTGATTTCGTCAAGCTCCCGGACCTGATCCTGATCTGCTTCGCCTGTCTCGTCCTGCGCCATCGCCGGCGCGCTCCAGCCAAGTGCGATCATGCTGGCGGCCACCAGCAGGTTGATCCTTTTCATTTCCTCATTCCTCCCAAAGACATTCGTCCGCTGAGTCTTCGCTCAGTCGATAGGAAGGCTAATATCGATTATTCTAGTTGTATAGTGTTATCTTGATTGACGTGTCCGGGTGCGCTCCACGCACGCGCCTGGAATGCCCTGTGTTTGGGCGGACGCTGGAAGGTTCCGAATACTGTCCCGCAGCTGGCGGCAACGGGCACCTCTGCCCTTCCCCGGCAGGAGAAAAGCAAGGCACGCGCAGGCGGGTTTGGCGACCGGACAGCCAGCGGGGGCTGGGCGATCAGGGCAGCAGAGTCAGGTGTTGCTCCAGATCCGAGGACAGGGACAACAGCCGGGCCTGAGCGATCTGAAGCTGGGTTGCGGCGCGGTAACGGGCGATCTGGGCGTCCCGGTATTCATTCTCCGCATCCAGAGCATCGACGAGCGTCCGGATACCGGCCGCCTGCTCCTTCTGGGCTCCTTCTGCTGCCAGCGCAGCCGCCGTCTCGGCATGTTCGGCAGCGGCCAGCGACAGGCGCCGGGCTTCAATATCGCCCCAGAGACCGATCACGGCTTCGTGCAGCTGAAGTTCGGCGGTACGCACATCCGCCATGGCGGCGCTCCGCCCGGCAATGGCCTCACGTTTGGAGGCATTGCGCAGGCCGCCCGTCAGCAGCGGCACATCAACCTGCACAAAGGCGCCGACATCGCTGATCCGGTCTTCGAAGAAGAAGTAGATGTCTTCCCCGGTCGTGGCGCGGGCCTTCAGCGAGACTTTCGGGCCGAACCGGCCTTTCGCCTCTGTCACCCTGTGCCCGGCAGAAATTTCCGCAGCGCGGGCCGCTGCAAGGTCCGGGTTCTTGGCCATCACACGCGACAGGGCCGCCTGCATGTCTCCGGCGATCACCTCACCAAGCTCTGGTGGTTCCTGTGTCACGGCATGGTCAACACCGGTCAGGCGGGAGAGCCGCGCCCAGGCCCCGGAGAGCGCCGCGCGGGCCGCTTCACGCTGGGCCTGTGCGGAGGCGAGACGCGCTTCCGTCAGGGCGATGTCGGTGCGGGTTACCTGCCCCTGATCGAACCGGGCCTGTGTTTCATCCAGGCGTATACGGAAGGTCGCAACCCGTGCTTCGGCCACTTCCACTGTCCGCTCTGCCAGCCAGGCATTCGCATAGGCTTCGAACGTGTCGAGGACGAGCGTTTCGCGGGCGCCGAGCAATTGGTAGCCCGCAGCATCGCGCTGGGCTTTTGCCGCATCCACGGCGGCGCCGAGGGCGCCTGACTGGAAGACCGTCCACTCGGCCTGCAGGCCAGCGGAGCGCGGCACCTGGGTAAGCCGGTCCTGGGTGAAGTCTGTCTCGACCGCGCCCACCTGCGCCTGAAGGCCTGCCTGCAGGCCCCGGCCTGCACGGGCGGTATCAACCCCGGCCTTGCTGCGCTCAAGACCGGCTTCGGCCCGCTCAAGCGACGGGTCGTGCGTGAGGGCCTGCTGCACAGCATCGCGCAGCGAGATCGGCTGGGCCAGCGCGACCGGTGCGGCCAGTGCCAGAAGGCTGACGGAGAGCCGGCGGACAAATGTCATGCTCATTTGAACGCGTTACCCGGCTTCAGACCGATGGCCTTGAAGACCACCGCCGCCGGACAAAAGCCCGTAAACGCGGCCTGGAACATGTTCAGCCCGGCAAAGGCCGTCAGCAGGAACCAGTAAGGCGACACGAAATAGCCAAGCGCGAGGCTCAGCGACACGACAACGCCAGCAAAAGCAAAGACAGCACGATCGACATTCATCTTGAACATCCTCAGAGTTGCATCAGGCACTCAGCCTGAATGGGTTGGGTTCAGGCGCTCAGCCTGAAGGTTGACTGGATCCACCGGGACAGGGCCTCGCCGCTCTGGGCACCGGGCTGATTGGCGATCAGGTCACCATCCTGCCAGGCAAACAGGGTCGGGATGCCCCGGATACCGAGCTTGCCGGCGGTTTCCTGATTCTGGTCGGAATTCAGTTTGAAGAAACGGACATGGTCAGCAAAGCGCGTGGCGGCGGCTTCATAGGCGGGGGCCATCATCCGGCATGGGCCGCACCATGGCGCCCAGACATCCAGCACGAAGGCGCCGGTGTCCCGGGCCAGCAGCCTTTCCAGCATCGCCCCGTCAATCTCCACCGGCGTCTGCGTTGCCAGCGGCTCTCCGCACTTGCCGCACTTGCCTGCGGACAAGGGCTTCCCGGCGACGACGCGGTTGGGCGCGCCGCAGCTGGTGCAGATGGCGATGGTGCCTTTGACGGTGGTGTCGACCATGACGGGGTCCTTTCCGGCCTATTTCAGCTTGTACGTTTTCAGCAGGTTGAGGGCTGCGTTCTCGTAGAAGGTTTCGGAGCGGCCAGCCTTGATCTTGCCGAGGAAGTATTTCTCGAACCCGACCTTTGCGGTGTGCACCCAGCCGCCGGAGACGGACCAGTTCACATTGCGCGGCGGGATCTGCGGCTGGGCGACAAAAGCCACGCCGCCGTCGCCGAAGTCAGCAATACAGATGGCGTTCCAACTCGCTTCGTGGGTCGGTTCCTTGCCGTGCAGGATCTGGCCGAGATTCTCTGCAATCGCGGTGACCATGGATTCGATCATGAAGCCCGTCTTCGGCACGCCCACCGGCACAGGCGTCTTGCCAACCGGCGGAATGGCGATGCAGACGCCCAGGCCCAGGATTTCCGGATATTTCGGATTGCGCTGATGCTTGTCGGTGATGACAAAGCCGCGCGGATTCACAAGGCCTTCGATGTCCCGCACGGCAGGCACCCCACGGAACGGCGGCAGCATCATCGAATACTTCATCGGAAGCTCGTGGATCTCCTTGGTGGAGCCGTCCTCGTTGACTTCCTCGACAATCATCTTGTCGGCTTCGACCCTCTGGACCTTTGCGTTGCAGATCCACTTGATGTGCCGCTCGCGCATTTCGCTTTCGAGCAGGCCCTTGGTGTCACCCACCCCATCGAGCCCCAGATGGCCGATATAGGGTTCGGAGGTCACAAAGGTCATCGGCACCTGGTCGCGGATCTTCCGCTTGCGCAGTTCCGTCTCGATGATCATCGCAGTTTCGTAGGCCGGCCCATAACAGGAGGCGCCCTGAACCGCGCCCACAATGACGGGCCCGGGGTCTTTGCAGAATTCGTCAAAAGCCTTGTAACCGGCTTCGGCATGATCGATGTGGCAGACAGATTGCGTGAACCCGCCGTCCGGACCAAGACCTTCGATCTCGTCGAACGCCAGTTCCGGGCCGGTCGCGATGACAAGATAGTCGTAGTCGACATAAGAGCCGTCCGTCATGCGCAGGCGCTTATTGTCCGGCTCGACCTTTTCCGCCGCGCCGACAACCAGCTCTACGCGGCGCTTTTTCATTGGCTTTTCAAGGTCGACGATAATGTCTTCACGGTCTCGCCAGCCGACCAGAACCCAGGGGTTCGAGGGCACGAACTGGTAGAAGTCCGTTTCGTTGACGGCGATCACTTCATCCTGCCGCCGCACATTCTTGCGAATCTCATAAGCGGCGATGACGCCGCCCAAACCTGCACCCAACACTACGATCTTTGCCATGGCTCTACTCCCTGTGGGATTAATTCTTTGTATGCGTTATCCCTTATATTCGTGTTTTATAAAATGCGCATTATGTCGCATGTTTAATCTGGCCGGTCACATGTATCCCGGTTTCCAAAGTACACCGCGTGCGCCTGCGCGCACTAAAGAGGAGTCCCTTATGGCTGATCCCCGCGACCTTTCCCCTGCAACCGTTTGCGATGGCCTCAAAGCCAGTGAGATCCTGCTCGTGGATGTGCGTGAACCAAACGAATTTGCGTTCGAACGCATCCATGGCGCCCTGCTCCACCCGCTCTCGACCTTTGAGCCAAAAGCCCTCCCCACCGATACGGGACGCAAGATCGTGTTCCAGTGCGGATCCGGCAAACGTTCGCGCGCCGCCCTTGATGCTTTCATGGCCGCAACCGGTGTCGATGCTGCGCACATGGCTGGTGGGATGATGAAGTGGAAGGCCGATGGGCTCCCCTGCGTCCAGATCAATCCGGCAACTGGCAAGGTAGAAGACCATGGCCGTTACTAGAACACTGCTCCTCAGCGCGGCCTTCGCGGCCTTTTCCCTATCGGCGACTGCCGAGGTCATGACCGTCGAGGAATCGGTGGTGATGGATTACCGCCCGGCGGTGGCCCGGATCGAAGCGGCGGACTCCGCCACGGCCCGCTCACGGCTTCAGGGGGTCGTCTCCCGCCTGTCGATCGATGAGGGCGATGTCGTCGATGCAGGCGATCTCGTCGCCGTCGTGACGGATGCCACCATCGCGCCCAGCATTTCCGCGCTGGCTTCCCGTATCCAGGGCCTTCAGGCCCAGATCCGTCAGGCAAAGGAAGACCTCACCCGCAACGAAGCGCTTTTCGAACAAGGCTTTTTCCCGAAAGCCCGCCTCGACGAACAGCGCACCAATCTGGATGTGCTGCAACGCAACCTCTCTTCCGCACAGTCTGAACGCAACGCGCTTGACGCCCGCCAGGCCGAAGGCCGTATTCTGTCCCCGGCGGATGCCAAGGTGACCAGCGTGAACGTCGTGGAAGGATCGGTCGTCTCGCCGGGCGAAATCATCGCTTCGTTTGCAACGGTGAACGGCGTCGTGCGCCTGTCCCTTCCGGAACGCCATGCAGCGCAGATCAAAGAAGGCGAAACCTTCGCCCTGCGCCTGCCGACCCGCGGCGGCGACGTGCGCACAGCCACGATTGTCAAAATCTATCCCGAACTGCGCAACGGCGAACTGATTGCCGACGCCACGGTGCCCGGCGGGCTCGATGCGCTGGTCGGAGAACGTGTCGACGTACTCGCCCCGGTCGGGGAGCGCCGCGCGATCCTCGTGCCGAAGGACTATGTCTCCACCCGCTATGGCGTGGACTTCGTCCGTGTGCAGGTGGGTGACCGGTTTGTCGATGCGCCCATCGCGCTCGCCGCGCCGCTGGCTGACACCGAAGGCAAATATGAAGTGCTCACCGGCCTGAAGCCCGGGGACAAAATCGAAAAGCCGGAGTAACCCGCATGAAACCGGACGTCTCGGGTTCCATCACGCGCGCAACCATCCGTTCGCCGTTGACCCCGCTCTTTCTGCTGACGGCGCTCGCTGTCGGCCTTGTTGCGCTGCTCTCCATCCCGCGTGAGGAAGAGCCGCAGATCTCCGTGCCCATGGTCGACATGATCGTGCAGGCACCGGGGCTGAAAGCACCGGATGTGGTGGAGCAGGTCACCGAACCCCTGGAAAACATCATCAAGGCCATTCCGGACGTCGAGCATGTCTACTCGCAGAGCCGGGACGATGGCGCGATGGTCACCGCTCGTTTCAATGTTGGCACCGATGCCGATGACGCCATCCTGCGCGTGCACGAAAAGATCCGTGCAAACATGGACCGGATCCCGCCGGACGTGCCCATGCCTCTGGTCGTGGGCCGGGGGATCAATGACGTTTCGATCGTCACACTGACCCTGTCGCCGGAAGAATGGACCGGGGACGTCTGGACCGACACCACCCTGCGCATGCTCGCCGAAGAGCTGCAATCCGAACTCATCAAGATCGACGATGTCGGCCTGACCACAATCATTGGCGGACGCCCGCTGGAGCTGCGGGTTGAGCCGGATATCCAGGCCATGGCGGCCTATGGCGTGCCGTTGCAGACACTGGTGCAGTCCGTCGGGCAGGCCGCCGCCGCCATGCCGGTCGGATCGGCTCGTCAGGATGGCAACACGTTGCTGGTTCAGGCAGGCGACCGGATCGACGCCGTCGGTGAACTGGAACGCCTCGAAATCCCCGGCGCCGATGGCCGCACGGTTTATCTCTCCGACGTCGCCACGATCCGCGTGGCAGGCGAGGAAAGCGACTCCCGCGTCTGGACGCTGGACCGCCGCAAGGACGGCAACGGCTTTGCCGCGCGCCCGGCCGTTACCCTCTCGCTCGCCAAGCGTCCCGGCGCCAATGCCGTGAACGTGGCCAAAGCCATCCTGCACCGGGTGGACCTGCTGAAAGGCGGCCTGATCCCGGACGGCGTGCGCGTCGACGTCACCCGCGACTATGGCGAGACGGCGAACCACAAGGCCAATGAACTCCTGTTCCACCTCGGCCTTGCAACGATCTCCATCGTGATCCTGATCGCCTTTGCCATCGGCTGGCGTGAAGCGCTGGTGACGCTGATCGTGATCCCGACAACGATCCTGCTGACACTCTTCGCGTCTTTCATGATGGGATACACGATCAACCGCGTGTCGCTGTTTGCGCTGATCTTCTCCATCGGCATCCTGGTGGACGATGCGATTGTCATCATTGAGAACATTGCCCGTCACTGGGCCATGAAGGACGGCCGCTCCCGCGTGAAAGCTGCGATCGATGCTGTTTCGGAAGTCGGCAACCCCACCATCATCGCCACCCTGACCGTGATCGCGGCGCTGTTGCCGATGATGTTCGTGTCCGGACTGATGGGGCCCTATATGGCGCCAATCCCCGCGAATGCGTCGGCCGCCATGCTGTTCTCCTTCTTCGTCGCCGTCGGCGTTGCGCCATGGCTGATGATGAAGATTGCCGGCAAGGCCCCGCTGCACGGCCATGGGGCCAGCGGTGAGGAAGACCATCCTGAAGGCGCCGAAGCGACCCGTCTCGCCGCCTTCTACACAAAGGTCGCCAGCCCGATCATCTCCTCGCGCAGGAATTCGTGGATCTTCCTGATCGCCGTCGGCATCGCCACCCTCGCCTCACTCAGCCTGTTCTATTTCAAGGTCGTGCCGGTGAAGCTGCTGCCGTTCGACAACAAGTCTGAAATCCAGGTTGTCGTCGACCTGCCGGAAGGCGCCTCGGTCGAGGATACGGAACGCGCGCTGTTCGCGCTCGCCGATGCGATCCGCGACGTGGACGAGGTGGAGACCATTCAGGCCTATGCCGGCACAGCCGCGCCCTTCAACTTCAATGGCCTCGTGCGCCACTACTTCCTGCGCAATTCGCCGGAATTGGGCGACTTGCAGGTGAACCTCTCCGAGAAGTCACACCGCAAGCGGGCCAGCCACCCGATTGCGCTCGACATCCGTGAGCGCCTGCTGGCCCTGCCCATGCCGGAAGGCACCAGCGTCAAAGTGGTTGAGGTTCCGCCCGGGCCGCCAGTGCTCTCCACACTGCTGGCCGAGATCTACGGCCCCACGCCGGAAGCCCGCCGCGAGACCGCCGCCATTGTCGAGCAGTTCTTCAGAGACACAGACTTCATCGTCGACGTCGACAATTCCATCGGCGATCCGGCCCCGCGCCTGACCGTCTCCGTGGATGAGCCGCGCGCAGCCGATTACGGCGTCCAGCAACAGGACATCCTCGATACGATTGCTCTCACCTTCACGGGCCAGACCGTGGGCGTCAGCCCGCGCAGCGAAGGACGAGACCCGCTCGACATCCGCATCCGCCTGCCGAAGTCAGAGCGTAACTGGTCTCAGGAGGTCGCCACTATTCCGGTGCCGGCACGCCTGGCCGGGCCGAATGCTCCGCCTGTGGAACTGGGCGCACTGGTCGAAGTTTCAGAGGACTCAGGGTCGCCGGTCATCTTCCGCCGCGACGGCTATTTCGCCGATATGGTGATGGGCGAACTGGCCGGCCGGTTCGAGGCCCCGATTTATGGCATGTTCGAAATCCAAGACAAGGTGAAGCGTTTTGACTGGGCTGCCGCTGGTCTCACCGCCCCGGCCATACGCATGTACGGCCAACCGGCGGATGCCACTCAGCCAACCCTGCTCTGGGATGGCGAATGGGAGATCACCTATGTCACCTTCCGCGACATGGGTGCCGCCTTTGCTGTGGCCCTGCTGGCGATCTATATCCTTGTCGTTGGTCAGTTCGGCACGTTCCGGGTGCCCCTGATCATTCTGACGCCGGTGCCGCTGACGCTGATCGGCATCATGATCGGCCACTGGCTGTTCGGGGCGCCCTTCACGGCCACCTCCATGATCGGCTTCATCGCGCTTGCCGGGATTATCGTGCGCAACTCGATCCTGCTGGTGGACTTCATCCGCCATCTCGAAGACGGCAAGACACCGCTGAAAGACGTGCTGCTGCACGCAGGGGCGATCCGCTTCAAGCCGATCCTGCTGACCGCGCTGGCGGCCATGATCGGGGCAGCTGTGATCCTGACTGACCCGATTTTCCAGGGTCTGGCCATCTCACTGCTGTTCGGACTGGCCTCTTCGACCGCGCTGACCGTATTGGTGATACCCGCAATCTACGTTGCCCTGCGCGGACCGGACTGGCTGCCAGAGCAAAGAGGCACGGAATCTGCTGGTACCGCAGAAACCGGACAGGAGGTACACAGCTGATGACCGCAAGAAAGAAAGCCGCCAACGACACCTATGCGGTGGTTTCGGACAGCATTCACGAAGCGTCCGAAGTCATGAAGGCCATGTCGAGTGAAACCCGGCTGAAGATCCTCTGCGCCCTCAGCGAGGGCGGCGAACTGCCGGTGGGCGAACTCGCCAATCTGACCGAGCAGTCGCATTCGGCGGTCTCCCAGCACCTCGCCAAGCTTCGGGCAGCGAACCTGGTGGAATCCCGGCGGGATGCGCAGACGATCTATTACCGCTGCAGCGGCGGCGTCGGCCGCGCGCTGATCAACACGCTCTGTGATTACTACCGGTAAAAAGCGCTGGCCCTTACCAGCCGCCGCCAATCGCCTTCACATAGGCAATCTGAGCTGTGGCATAGGTCAGCTGAGCCTCGGCAAAAGCGGACTCGCTGCTTGCCAGCCCGGCCTCCACGGTGAGCAGGTCTGAGAGATCGATCGCGCCATCAAGATACTCGCCCCGACTGATCTCTGCGGCCGACTGCGCCGCCGTCAGGGCCTCTTTGGCCAGGTCGAGGGCTACTTTGCCATTGTTGACGCCGACCAGCGCGTTTTCGACATCAAGCAGTGCCTGCAGGAGGGTTTGCTTGTACGAGACAAGCGCCGCACGCTCGGCCCCTTTTGCCTGATCGATCGCCGCATTCAGTTGGCCGAAATCAAGGATCTTCCAGCTGAGTGACGGGCCGATCGAGAATCCGACGAACCGGCCCTCCAGCAGGTCTGAAAGGCTCCGTACCTGGCCCTGCGCTCCCGGCCCGGGATCTGTCAGACTCGCATTGAGCGTGATCTGAGGAAAATACTGCGCTCGGGCGGTGGCCGTGTTCGCTTCGCTTGCCTCAAGCTGGTTTTGCGCCGCAATGATGTCAGGACGGCGGGACAAGAGATCCTCCGGGGTGCCTGCCGCAGGAAGGTCTGCAAACAGCACGATGGGCTTTTGCTCAGTAAGCTCGGCATTGACGTCCCCCGGCGGCAACCCCGCAAGCACCGCAAGCTGGTTTTTTGTGTTCGCCAATTGGGTCTGAAGCCCCGGCAACGGTGCCTCAACCGCCGCAAGCTGGCTGTTGGCCCGTGCCATGTCGAGCTTGCTGGCTGCTCCGTATTCAAGCCTGGCACCGACGATATCGCGGATCTTTTGTTGTGCCTTGATCTGCCGCTGCTGAATGGCGACCCTGTCCTGCAAAGACCGCACGGAATCGTAGGTTTGGGCGATCTGCGCCGCCAACGAAACGCGTGTCGCGAAATAGTTCGCTTCCGCTGCCCGCAGACCCGCCTGTTTTGATTTCCGCGCCAGGAGGCCGCCCCCGAAAAGCGGGATCTCCCAGCTTGAATCAAAGCTCGCCGAATAAGTGGGGGCAGAAGCGCTCTTTGACCCAACGCGCAGGGCTGAACTGCTCAGAACAGCCGACGGCAAAAGATCTGCTGTCGCCTGACCGAGACCTGCACGTGCCTGAGCGATCTGCGCTTCGGCTGCCTGAAGAGACAGACCGCGTTTCATGGCGATGGCCATGATTTTATCCAGGTCTTCATCTTCAAGGGCGAGCCACCAGTCGGATTGCTGGACAGCACTGTCCGTCGGCACCGCCGTGATCGATGTTGAATAAGCCGCCGGCGTTTCGATCGGCATCGGATCCGGCAAGGGCCGGCTCGCACAGGCCGAAAGAGACCAGATCACGATAGCCGAATATACCGCACACCGTGTAATAGACGTCATGACAGAGCCTCATCTGTTGGACCAGGGGGCGGAGTTTTGGCCTGAGCCGTCAGATTTCCGAGGACGCCCCGTGCCTTGACGGCGAGATCATCCATCACCGAGTAGACGCTCGGCACAATGATCAGCGACAAGAGAGTCGATACGATCAGTCCGCCAATCACCGCAACTGCCATGGGAGAGCGGAACTCGCCGCCCGTGCCGAGGGCAAAGGCGCTCGGCAACATGCCCGCAACCATCGCAATCGTCGTCATGATGATCGGACGCGCCCGCTTACGCCCTGCATCGACAATGGCTTCGTGGCGGGCCAGGCCCTGCCCGCGCGCGAGAATGACGAAGTCGACCAGCATGATCGCATTCTTGGTGACAATGCCCATCAGCATGAGAATCCCGATCACGACCGGCATGCTGACCGCATCATCTGTCAGGAAGAGCGCAGCGACGACCCCAATGATTGCCAGCGGCAGAGACAGGAGGATGGTGAACGGTTGCAGGAAGCTCGAAAACAGGAGCACCAGAACGGCATAGACAAGAAGCAGGCCGATGGTCATGGCAAACGCAAAACCGGAGAAAACCTCCTTCATGTCTTCTGCATCTCCTCCCGGAACAAGTTGGAGGCCGGACGGCAGATTTTTGACAGCATCAAGCGACATAATGCCGGCCGTCGCCTGGCCTAGCGCGGCCTTCCCGGCCAGGTCGGCTTCGATGGCAATCTGCCGGCGCCTGTCATACCGGGTGATGGCCACCGGACCATTGCCATAAGAAAAGCTCGCAACCGCACTGAGCGGGACAGCCTTTCCGCTGGCTGTCTGGACCTGCAAATTGGACAGGGTGGCAAGATCAGACCGCGCACTGATGGGCAGGGCGACCAGGATCTGAACGAGACGGTCACCTGCATTGAACTTCGGCAAAGCGGCTTCGACATCTCCCTGCGTCGCAACCCTGATTGTATTCGCGATGGCCTTGGCCGTAACCCCCAGATCGGCCGCGACCGGAAGTGGCGTAACACGCAGTTCGGGCGATACAAGGGCCGCAGACGACGTCGGATTGGTGATCACGGGCAAGCCCTTCATCCCGGCAATAATCGCATTGGCCGCTTTCTGCAGGGCGACATCATCATCGCCGGTAAGATTATAGGACACGGCGCGTCCTCCAAACCCTGATGTCAGAGTGATCCGCGCATCCGGGACACTGGCGAGATCATGCATGAACGCTTGCTCGATCTCGGTCTGCGAACGGGAACGTTTGGATTTAGGCGTCATGTTCGCCGTGAGGACCGCCTTGCGGATATCACCGGCCTGCTGCACGCCGCCGCTGATGAAGACTGAAACGATCTCGGGCTGCTGCGCAATCACGGTCGCAACCTTGTCCGCAACACGCTGTGTTTCGGCGAGCTCGGTACCTGGCGGAAGCTCAAGATTGACGACACTCCGCGCCTCATCCTCAGTCGGGACGAACCCTGTGGGCAGTTTGCCAATAGCAAACAGAGCCGCGCCGAACATCAGAAACGCTGCCAGTATGGTCAGTAGCCTGTGGCGCAGGGTCATGCGCACCAAGTGCCCATAGGTGGAAAGGAGCCAGCCTTCAGGTTCGGGTTCAGCAGGACGGGAGCGCAGGAAGTAGGCCGCCAGGATGGGCGTGATCAATCTTGCCACAAGCAATGATGCAAATACGGCCGAAGCGACTGTCAGTCCAAATTGCTTGAAAAACTGCCCTGAAATACCGCCCATGAAACTCACCGGCACGAAGACAGCAATGATGGTGAGACTGATCGCGATAACCGCCAGACCAATCTCCTGAGTTGCTTCCATCGCGGCGTCCCATGCCGACCGGCCCTGGCGAATATGGCGGACGATATTTTCAATCTCGACAATCGCGTCATCGACCAGGATGCCCGTCACCAGCGTCACCGCAAGAAGGGAAATCGAGTTCAGCGAAAAGCCCATGATATATATGATCGCGAAGGCAGGAATGATCGACAAAGGCAAGGCGATTCCGGCAATGATTGTGGCGCGCCAGTCTCTCAGGAAAAGAAAAACCACCAGAACAGCCAGGATCGCGCCTTCGTAAAGCGAGGACATGCTATCGCGGTAATTGCCCTCCGTGTGCGTCACGGACGTATCAACAAGATCCACTTTGAGGCCTGGATAGTCGGACTGCAGCGTCTGGATGGCATTGGCGACCTGTTTGGCCACGTCGACATCGCTGGCGCCACTCGCGCGCTTGATTGCTACGGCGACAACAGCGCGTCCGCCAAGCCGTGCAAAGGATTTAAGCTCGGCATGCCCATCCGACACCTGTGCAAGCTGGTCGAGGCGCATCAACCGTCCGCCCGGCAGGCTGATGGATCTTGCGGCAAGGTCTGCAACGGATTTGGCATCGCCCAGCGTCCGGATCGTCTCCCGCTCTGCACCAAGATCAGCGATGCCACCTGTCGCGTCCGTATTTGTCTGTGCAAGCTGCTGGCTTATGGCCTCTGCAGTCAGCCCCAGCCCCGCCAGACGGACAGGGTCCAGGTCGACACGAATTTCACGGTCGACCCCGCCGACACGCGAAACCGCACCGACCCCCGGCAGGCCTTGCAGGCGCTGGGCGACCGTCGTGTCGATGAAATAGGACAATTCTTCAACCGTCATGTCCGGCGCGCTGAGCGTATAGGTAAGGATGGGGGATCCGATCACATCAACGCGCGAAACGACTGGCGCCTGAATGGATCCCGGCAGGTTTGGACGGACCTGGTCCACCTTGTCCTTCACATCGTTGACGGCGCGGTAGACATCGGTCCCGAATTCAAATTCGAGAACTGTAGATGAAACGGACTCACTGACAGTTGAGGTAATGTGCTTGAGACCCGAGACCCCCGCCACGGCGTCCTCGACAGGCTTTGTCACTTGCGTCTCAAGTTCGCTCGGTGCGGCGCCGGGTTCAGTGATGGTTATGCTCACGACCGGCATATCCACATTCGGCAATTGTGTGATGGGAAGCTTGCCGAAGCTGATCAAGCCCATCAGCACCATAAAGGCAAAAAGAAGTATCGGCGGGATGGGGTTACGGATCGCCCAGCCGGAAATGTTGAAATTCATTTCGAGGCATCCTGCTTCGACGGATCGATCGATACCGGCGTGACAGGATCACCATCGGCGACAAAGCCGCCCGCCTTGGCGATCACGACATCACCTTTCGAGAGCCCCTTAAGGATGCCTATATAATTGCCATCCGACGGACCGGTGGTCACAGATTTTGAGACGACCTTCCCATCGACGACCGCTTTCACGGTGGCTCCGGTTTTGGTGTACGCCACAGCACGAAACGGCACCGATGGAAGAGACTGGCGTGAGACTTCCACACTGCCCTGAACATAGGCCCCGACAATCAGGCGCGGGTCCACAGGAAAGGCAAGCCGCACATGGCCAAGGCCTGTTGATGTGTCGATTTCACTGCCGACAAGGCGGACCTTGCCCGAAATCCCAGCCCCATCGGGCAGGACAATCGATGCCGGCTGGCCAGCTCGCATGCGCTGTAGCTGATAGGCTGGCGAAACGGCATCGAGTTCTATCATGCCGTCCCGGCTAATGCTGAACAGTGGCGTCCCACTCATTGCGGCTGGCTGACCTACGACAGCCCCCCGCTGATAGATGGTGCCCGCTTCCGGTGCCCGCAAAGAAGTCTGATCAAGGACGGTTGCCGATTGCTGATACTGGGCCGACGCTTCCTTGACGGCCGCATCCGCCGATACCGTCGCCTCCCGCGCAGCCTCAAGGGCGTCGGCGGCTGAATCATGATTGGCCTGCTGCTGATCTACCACCAACTGGGAGACAGCGCCGCGCGCCAAAAGCGCCTTGTTGCGTGCGAGTTCTTTCTCTGCCTCGTCAAATGCCGTTTGAGCTTTCGCGAGTTGGGCACGGGCTTCGGCGGCGGCGGCGCGCCTCTGGTCAAGGGCGGCGTTTGCCTGAAGGACCTGCTCCCCCAGTGTACTACGTGTCAGCGTGGCAAGCACCTGCCCCTTGCTGACCTTGTCTCCTGTCTCTGCCTTGATGCTCGCGACACGCAGGCCCTGCGTGTCCGGCACCACCTCGACCGGATCGCGCGCAACCAGCTCGCCCGAAACCGGCAGGACTTCAACAATCTCCCTGACCGCCACACTGGTCGTCGAGACCGCAGGCGGTTGTGGAGCAGTCGTAATTTTTGCTGAAGATGGATGATTGAGTGCGATGGCAATAATGGCGGCGCCGATGACGCCTGCCGCGCCCAGCGCAAGAAACCTGGAAGATAGTCGCTGCATTCCGCCCTGACCTGATTGAGCCCCGTATCAAGGCTGGACAATGCCGCAGGGGCAGTCCATTTGCAATTGCAAGCCCTGCTGATTTCAGAAGGCTCCGCTATTGCTTTGCCGGCAGGTTTTAGCGAAGAGGCCATGCCGCCTCGATTGATCAGGAAAGCCATCCACTCTTATGCCTGAGTCCGAATCTCATGCTCGCCGTCACCACGGCGCAGACCTGACACACGGCCCTATTCTGCCAGCGCTGGTTCTGTTCGCCGTGCCAACCCTCATCTCATCGGTCCTGCAATCGCTGAACGGGTCGATCAATGCGATATGGATCGGCCGCTTTCTGGGTGAGGCCGGACTGACGGCGACCTCCAACTCGAACCTGGTCATGTTCCTTCTGCTGGGGACCGTATTTGGCTTTGGCATGTCCGCGACCATACTTGTCGGCCAATCGATCGGCAGAGGGAATGTCGACGACGCGCGCCGGGCAGTCGGTGTGACAGCGTTCTGGTTCGCACTGGTCTCCATCCTCGTGGCGATTTTGGGTTATATCTTCACCCCTGAGATGCTCAGCCTGATGGACACGCCCGCTGCGGCTGCCAGCCTGGCGACTTCCTATCTCCGCGTGATTTTCCTGGCGATCCCGGGCATGTTCTTTCTCAACTTCCTGATGATGGCCCTGCGGGGATCCGGCGACTCGGTCACACCGATGATTTTCATGGGCATCGCGGCGCTGCTGGATGTCGGGCTCAATCCGGTGCTCATCCTCGGGCTTGGCCCAGCACCGCGCCTTGGCATTGCGGGCTCAGCGACGGCCACGCTGATAGCGCAGTACACCGGCCTCGGCCTGATGCTCACCTACATCTATTGGAAGAACCTTTCGATCCGCCTGCGCGGCGCCGAGTGGAAATATGTGAGACCGGCAAAGGCGCTTTCGGCCAGTATTCTGGTAAAGGGCCTGCCAATGGGATTGCAGATGCTGGTCGTGTCGGGATCGGCCATTTTGATGATCAGCTTCGTCAACAGGTATGGCATCACGACATCCGCAGCCTACGGCGTTTCGGCCCAGCTCTGGAACTATATCCAGATGCCAGCCATGGCCCTCGGCGCAGCAACCTCCGCCATGGCGGCCCAGAACATCGGAGCCGGGAACTGGAAGAGAGTCGACGCGATTACCCGGTCAGGAATTATTGCCAATGTTGCGATGACGGGCGCGCTGGTCGGTCTGGTTTATTTTGCAGACCGCGCCGCGCTCAGCCTGTTCCTCGGCAATCAAACCGCAACCATCGACATCGCACAGCACATCAATGCGGTGGTCAGTTGGGGGTTCGTGATGTTTGGCGTCATGATGGTGATATTTGGTACGGTTCGCGCAACCGGCGCCGTTATCCCGCCTTTGATTATCGTCACACTGTCTCTGGTCGGTGTCCGCGTCGGCATCACGGCCTTCCTCGAGCCGACCCTGGGACAGGAAGCGATCTGGTGGTCCTACCCAATCAGTTCAGCGGTCTCCATGGTGCTGGCAATCGGCTATTACCGGTTCGGCAAATGGCGCGAGGCAACCATGTTGGCGGGGCCTCAGCCGGCCCGCCCCTCTCAGCCCGAAGCCGAACATGCTTCCAGCCCGTCAAAACCCAGCTGGATCGGTGTCGACTGACACAGAAAATCCTGCCCCGCCTCGGCCTGGGAAGGATAGAACACACTCGGGATCCATGCGCCGAAAAGCGCCATCAGACTGACAAACAGAATCGACGTCGCGTGATGCGTGTTCACATGCGACGTTGCGCTGCGATCAATCCGGAAGATTGACCAACACAGATACCAACCCAGTCAACACCAGAGCGATTTGGGCAGACCCGATCAGAAAGCTCTGTTCTGCCGTCATTGCCCCACGCGCCAGCTGAACCATAACGCAGCCGCACGAGCAGCGGACCGAAGACTTCCGTTTCTATTCTTTAGGTTATCGGAAGTCCATTTCGAGAAAATGGCGCGAGTGACGGGGCTCGAACCCGCGACCTCCGGCGTGACAGGCCGGCACTCTAACCAGCTGAGCTACACCCGCGCATTTTCCGGGCCGCGTTGCGGCGAGCCGCCTCTTTATGCGCGGGCGAAGATGGGGTCAAGCGGGGAACTTCATGCGGAATCAGCTATTTCGTTTTTTCAACAGCCATTCCTCCGACATAATGCCCATGTAGTATGTCGAGACAGACCTCAAGGCAGTAAAAATGAAGCGCACAATCCTGATTTTGGCCGGTGTTTTCGGCCTCCTCCTCGTCGCAGCCCTCACTGTTCCGTTTTTCGTGCCGAAGTCCGTTTACAAGGCGGAAATCGAAAAGGCCGCGACCAATGCCCTGAACCGGGATGTGCAGCTGACCGGTGATGTCAGCGTCTCGGTGTTCCCCCGCATCTCCGCAAGGGTCGGCGGCGTCACCGTGGCGAATCCGGACGGCTTCTCGACCCCCAACATGATCGAAGCAGGCGAGTTGCGCGGTTCGGTCAAATGGCTCCCGCTTCTTTCCCGCCGGGTGGAGGTGCAGGAACTCTCTTTCGTCGATGCGAATGTCCAGCTGGAGAAGCTGGCCGACGGGCGGACAAACTGGGACTTCGGCACAAGCAGCGATGCAGAACAGCCTGCCCCTGCCAGCGAAGGCGGCGGCGTCAGTGCGAGCATCGGCAAGGCAAGCCTGAAGAACGCCTCGCTGACCTATACAGATCGCGCCGCGGGCACCGAATATGCGCTGAAAGACCTGAACCTCGATGCGTCCATGCAGGGCTTCGACAAGCCGCTGAAGGCCAAAGCAGACGGCATTTTCCAGGATCAGGCATTCGACATCGACCTGACGCTCGACACGCTGGAGCAGCTGCAAAACGGCTCCCCAGCGACGGTGGATGCAAAATTTGATTCCAAACTTGCGACCGGCACGTTTGACGGCTCCGTCACGCTCGGCGATGCTCCGGCCCTCGACGGGACGTTCAGCCTCGATGCGCCGAATCTCGCCGAGGTGGCGAAATTCGCGTCCATTGAACTGCCCGTGAACATCGCCCCGCTTGGCGCCGGCAACATGAAGGGCAGCGTCTCCGGCCCGTTCGACGCGCTGACAATCAAGTTCGATAATCTCGACCTGAAAAGCGACCTGGTGGACCTTGGCTTCACCGGATCCGTCGCGCTCAAGGACAGTCCTGTCGTGGACGGCCAGCTTCAGGCCTCCGCATCGAACACCGGCGAGCTGTTGAAACAGATGGGGATCGAGGTTCCGGCAGAAGACGCGCTGGAAAAGGTCAACATCACGGGCAAGGTAAGCGGCCCAGCGGATGCCCTGTCCCTGACCGGCCTCGACATCAAGCACAGCGGCGCCCTGCTGAATGCCTCCTATAAAGGACAGGCGTCGCTGGCAGGTGACGGCAGCATCAAGGGCACAATCGATGCCTCTAGCAATGAACTGCGCGCCCTGCTGAAAGCTGCCGACGTGGAGATGCCCGAAGGCGACACGATGAAGACCTTCTCGACCGCCGGCGATATTTCCGGTTCGTTCAAGAAGCTCTCCATCTCCGATCTGAAGTTCGCGCTCGACAATATCCGCGCGACCGGCACGGCAGGGCTCGACCTGTCTGGCACCAAGCCGCACGTGTCAGGTGACCTCGACATGGGCGAACTGGACCTGTCACCTTTCCTGGCCGCCGAAGACCAGGAGAAGAAGCCGCAACAGCCCATGGAAGGCTGGAGCAAGGAGCCGCTGGACCTTGCCGGCCTCAAAGCCGTCGATGCGGACCTGAAGATCAAGACGACGACGCTGACGCTCGGGAATGTCGTGCTGAAGGATGCAACGGTGATTGCCACCCTGCGGAACGGCAAGCTGAACGCAGACCTTCCCACCTTCAACGCTTTTGGCGGCAATTGGGGCGGCAAGATGAGCCTCGACGCCTCTGTGCCCAAGCCTGCCTTGTCGCTCGACATGACAGGCAACAGCATCGGCATTTCGTCCTTGCTGGGCACGCTGGCGGGCTTCGACCGGCTGACCGGCACCGGCTCGTTCGCTGTCTCGGCGACGTCCACCGGCACATCGATCGACCAGATCATGAAAGACCTCAATGGTGAGATCAGCACCAAGCTGAACGATGGTGCCATCAAGGGCCTGAACATTGCCCAGCTGGTGCGCAGCAAGGACTCGCTCCTGCAAGCCGTTACGTCGGGCAAGTTGCAGAACCTCGACTTTGCATCCGCCCTGTCACCGGAAGCGAAGACAGACTTCTCCAGCTTCGACACGGTCCTGTCGGTCAGGAACGGCATCGCAACTGTGGATCTGATGAAGCTCATCAGCCCCATTCTGGGTGTCGATGGCACCGGCGATATCAATCTCGGCGGCCAGACGCTGGACCTGCGCCTTGCCACCAGTATCGACAAGAAGGGACAAGGTTCCGGCAGCGTTGTTCAGCTGAACGGCGTTCCTGTACCGATCCGGCTGTCCGGCAGCTGGTACAAGCCTAAAGTAACGCCGGACCTGTCGGGCGTGACCAAACAGCTGAAACAGGACCTGGCCGGCCAGCTGCTGGAAGGTCTGACCGGAAAATCCGGCAGCAGCGGCGCCAATCCGCTGGCGGATATTCTCGGTACATCGACCGGTTCCGGCAAGACGGAGACACCCTCCACTGAAACGGAAACCAAAGCGCCCGCAAAACAGGAAACACCGGAAGACCTTGCGGAACAAGCCGCCAAGGAAGCGCTGGGCAACCTTCTGTTCGGGAAGAAAAAAACCGAAGACAAGCCGAACGAATAGTCCGGCCGGCATCCGGCCCCCGGTGTCAGGAAACCCTGGCGGCGCGGGCCGGTGCTTCGTCCGGTTCCACGACCCGGAGCCTCGACCGGGGCGCAGGCTCTGCGCCTGCATCCGGGAAGTCTTTCAGCTCGATCAGGTGGCTCAGCTTATCGAGCGGCTGGGCCCGGCTGATAAAGAAGCCCTGGAGATTGTCGCAGCCGTTCTCACGCAGGAAATCCGACTGGAACCCCGTCTCGACTCCTTCCGCCGTGCAGGTCATCCCGAGCGATCGGGCAAGCTCCAGCGTCGCGACCGCAATGGCGCGGTTGTCGGCGCGGCTTTCGAGATCGGACACGAAACTCTTGTCGATCTTGATCTTGTCAAACGGGAAACTGCGCAGATAGCTCAGCGATGAAAAACCGGTGCCAAAATCGTCCAATGCGATCCGTATACCAATCGACTTGATCTGGTGCAGGCGCTGGAGCGTAAACTCGGAATCCGACATCAGCACGCTTTCCGTGATCTCCAGTTCCAGCCGGTTGGGCGCGATGTTGTTCGCGGCGATGGCCTGCATGATGGTCGGCATCAGGCTCTGGGAGTGGATCTGAAGCGGTGAGATGTTGACCGAAATGCCGATATGGTCCGGCAGGCGGCGCGCTTCGGACATGGCCGCGCGGATGACCCAGTCACCGATCCGCGTGATCAGGCCGATATCTTCAGCATGTTCGATAAACTCACCCGGATAGACCAGGCCGCGCTTCGGATGGTCCCAGCGAAGCAGGGTCTCGAAGCCGGTCACCTCCATCGTTGCCGCATCGACCACTGGCTGGAAGAAGACACGCAGTTCATCATTGTCGAGCGCCCGGTGCAGGTCTGTCTCGATCTGCTGGCGCGCGCGGGCGCGCTCGTCGAGTTCATCGGAGAACATGCACCAATTGCCCTTGCCCAGCTTCTTGGCCTGATACAGTGCGAGGTCGGCATGTTTCAGCAGAACCTGCGCATCCGGTGTGAAGGAATCGAACAGGCGGACGCCGATCGATGCAGAGCAGTTCGCCGTTGAGCCCCAGATATCGTAAGGCTCGGACAGACGCTCGATCAGATCGTCCAGAAATCCTTCCAGCCTTTCCCGGTCAGGGCGTTCGATGATCAGGGCAAACTCGTCACCGCTGATGCGGGAGACAACGTCCTCGTCTTCGCAAATGCCTGTCAGGCGGCCTGACACCTGGCGCAGCAGCTCGTCACCGGCCGGGTGGCCAAGCGTGTCGTTGACCCATTTGAAATTGTCGAGGTCCAGCCAGACAAGCGCCCGGTTGGTCTTCGGGTGGACCGGCAGGCGGACCGCCTTTTCCATATGCTCCTGCATGGTGATCCGGTTTGGCAGGCCGGTGAGACCGTCATAATGCGCCATATAGGCAATGCGGTCCTCGATCTCTTTTGATTGGGTGATATCGGTCGCCACACCGCGAAAGCCGCGGAACCGGCTGGATTCGAAAATCGGCTTGCCGGTGACGGACCACCAGCATTCCTGTCCGCCTTCCTTTGTCTTCACCTGAAGGGCCAGGTCGCGAAACCCCTGACGGCGCATCAGGCTCGTCTTGAGCACGTGATGGGCTTCATCCGCCACGAAGAGGTCCAGCAACGGTTCGCCCTTGCGCATGACAGTGTCGGCTTCCTGCATGCATTCAAAAACCATCGGAATGTCCTGCAAGCGCCCCTCAGCATTGGTCTGCCAGAGCCAGTCCGACGTGCTCTCCTCGAAATCACGCAACAGAAGACCGATCAGCTGAGACTGCTCCTTCACGGCACACTCGCTGAGATGCTGTTCGACGAATTGTTTGTACGACCAGCTGACCGCCAGGACGAGCAGACCCACATAGACCAGCGTCAGTGCTGCAATGATCTGGTAGGTCTGGTCGTTCTGGAACTGCATGGCCACGACCACGCCAGCCCCGACCGGCAGCAGAAAGGAAATCGCCGCAGCGGGCGTCCGCGCCATCAGGAATGTGCCGGCGAACATCATGCCGGCCATGATGACGCCCAGGATCATCTGCCCTTGCGGCGCGGCGGCGTGCATCACGATAAAGGGCGCGGCGCCCCAGAGCATCCCGTTCAGCAAGGCGCCCCGGTTAAAATTGTCGAGCCCGCTCTTCGACCGCTCGTCCATCGGATCCATGTCACGCGGATTGAAGAATTGCGTGCCGACGGACACAATGCTCGAGACGAGAATGGCTGCGCCCCAGATGTAGAGAAGGTCGCTGGACGCCGTCCCGTGGAAACAGATCACCACAATGCCGGCATTCGAAAGGTTTGCCAGGATCATCACGAAGGTGATCCGGCGGACCATGTCCAGCTGCCTGGCATGCAGACTGGCTGCATGCTTTTCAGGAACAGCGACGCTCTTCATGAATCTGCTCAATGTATGATCCCCATCACATAGCCCGGCTGACCGGACACCGCCGCATTCTCCCTTCCCACCGGAAGAACGTCGGGTGAATCACTTGTACAAATTTCGAGTGAACGGGGAGAAAGCCAGATCGATGAAATTTCATCTATCTGGTCTGTAAGGCACCGGTTCCGCTATCCCTGGTCGTGCCAGTAAGGCGCTTCAAGGACATAGTCGATTTCCTGGCCGCGCGCAGAAAACGACAGTTTCAGCCATCGCCCGGCATCGTCATACCAGAGGGTCACGTCGATATCGGAATCGAGCAGAAATTTATTCGCTTCGACCTGCTCTCCAGCGATCGTCAGCGTCTCGCGCCCTTCCGGGCGGACTGAAACATCAATCACCTGACCATTTTCAGAGGAAAGAAGCTCATCGGCCTGCGTCTCAGCAACGTTCCAATGACTCGCCGGAATGGTGGTCGCCGGCACAGTGCCTTCAAATCCGGTTCCATTGACATCGATGACAGATCCGTCCGCCTCAGCGGTGACCGATCCCTTCTTGCCATTCTTGAAAACCTTGCCCTCAAGGCTGACCAACCGGCCCTCCTGCCAGCGCCCGGTGGCATCCAGATCATACCGGTAGAGCGGTATGGGGCCGAAGCCAGCGCGCAGCTTCACATGTGTGTGAGCTTCAATCGTTCCGTCGGGCAAAACATCGAACCGTACTTCGTGGGTGCCGAAGGGTTTGCCCTGGCGGCGGACATCGAAGCGGATCACATCGCCATCCTTTGGCGTCCAGACGAGGCCGCTATCAGCGGGCAAATTGTCTGCTGCTGCAGGCCCGGCAACGGCCAGTCCGAAGGCAAGTATCAGCGCAGAGAATCCATGAATAAGGTTTCGCATGGCCTGTTTACGCAACAGGACAGATGATGGATCAGTTTAGGGGAAGCCCGGTCTGCGACGGTTGTCCTGCAGCGCGGGGCGCCCTAGCTTCCCGTCTCAACCCGGAAACCGACCTGGAAACCGCCCGCATGCAAACCTACCGATCCGTTATCGATCTCATCGGCAACACGCCACTCCTGCGCCTCAACAAGGTCTCTGACGAGACCGGCTGTGAGATCCTTGGAAAATGTGAGTTCCTGAATCCCGGCCAGTCCGTGAAAGACCGTCCGGCCCTCGGAATCGTGCGCGACGCGGAAGCCGCGGGAGAGTTGAAGCCGGGCGGAACCATCGTGGAAGGGACGGCTGGCAATACCGGTATCGGCCTCGCCCTTGTCGGGGCGGCACTCGGTTATCGCGTGGTCATCGTCATGCCCCGCACGCAAAGCCAGGAGAAGAAAGACGCCATCCGCCTGCTCGGCGCCGAGCTGATCGAAGTGGACGCGGTGCCTTACGCCAATCCGAACAATTACCAGCATTATTCACGAAGGCTGGCCGAAGACCTCGCAAAGAGCGAACCCAACGGAGCGATCTGGGCCAACCAGTTCGACAATGTCTCGAACCGCAAGGCCCACTATGACACGACCGGCCAGGAGATCTGGACCCAGACCGACGGCAAGCTCGATGCCTTCATCTGCGCTGTCGGCTCTGGCGGAACGCTGGGTGGCATCTCGATGGCGCTGAAGGAAAAGCGCGAGTCGGTCCAGATCGGCCTGGCCGACCCGGGCGGCGCGGCGATGTATGAGTATTTCGCCCATGGCGTTCTGAAATCCGAAGGCACGTCGATCACCGAAGGCATCGGTCAGGGCCGGATCACGGCGAACCTGGAAAACATTGTCGTGGACCGGGCCTATCGCTGCACCGATACCGAAGCCCTCAACGTGTTGTTCGACCTGGTCCAGCATGAAGGGCTTTGCCTTGGCGGGTCTTCAGGCATCAATGTCGCCGGTGCAGTAAAAATGGCGAAGGATCTTGGCCCCGGCCACACGATTGTTACGATACTCTGCGACTACGGCAATCGCTATCAGTCGAAACTATACAATCCGGAATTCCTGCAATCGAAAGATTTGCCGGTTCCGCCATGGATCAAAGGGTAAGGAATGGAAACGGGCGACCCCCTCGTCACCGCAGGCTGGCTGAAGCAGAATCTCAACGCACCCGATATCCGGGTTGTTGACGCAACCTATTACGCCCCATTCCTCAAGGCCGGGAAGACCGGCCGGGATGATTGGGCAGAGGCGCACATTCCCGGCGCGGTCCATTTCGATATCGACGCCATCAAGGCCGGCGGGACAGATCTGCCCCACATGATGCCTGATCCGATCCTGTTCTCCTCCCGGGTGCGCAAGCTGGGCATCGGCGACGGAAACCGGGTGATCGTCTATGACAGCAACAAATACTGCGCCGCCGCCCGCGTCTGGTGGATGCTGCGCGTCATGGGCCACAATGACGTGAAAGTGCTGGATGGCGGCCTCGACGCCTGGAAGGCCGAAGGCGGCGCACTTGAAGACATGCCGCCGGTCGCCGTGGAACGCCACTTCACCGCCCGTGTCCGCAGTGACCTGTTGAAGGACGCAGCTCAGGTGGCCGCCGCGTCTGAAAGCGGCTCGCACACCATCGTGGACGCCCGCGCAGCCGGCCGCTTCACGGGCGAAGCGCCGGAGCCGCGGGAAGACCTCCCCTCCGGCCATATCCCCGGCAGCTTCAACGCGCCATCCGCCGATCTGATCAATGCCGACGGCTCTCTGAAATCTGCCAGCGAGCTGAAAGCCCTGCTGCCCGAAAAAGATGCCCCCGTCATCACGACCTGTGGCTCCGGCGTTACGGCAGCCATCCTCGCGCTTGGCTTTGCGCGGCTCGGCAACTGGGACGTCGCGGTCTATGATGGGTCATGGACCGAATGGGCGTCTGACGCCTCCCGTCCTGTTGCGACAGGCGCGGCATGAAACGGCCCGAAACGCGGATTATTCACACGCGCGGCGCGCGGCTCGGCACTGTGACGGTGAACCCACCATTGGAGCGCGCCTCCACGGTCCTCTTCAAAACCGAGAAAGCGCTCTACGATTCCAAGCCCGGCTATGGCCGCATGGGCCTGTCGGTGCACCGGGAACTCGAAACGGCACTTTGCGAACTTGAGGGCGGCACCCATGTGCGCCTTGCCTCCAATGGGCTACAGGCCTGTGTTCTGGCCATCGCTTCCTGTGTCGAATCCGGCGGGCATGTCCTGATCCCGGACAGCGCCTACGGCCCGACAGCACGTTTTTGCGAACGGCGCCTGAAATATATGGGCGTCTCGGCCACCCGTTACGATCCTCGCATTGGCGCCGGGATCGCTGACCTGATCCGGCGGGAGACGCAGGCGATCTTTATGGAGTCGCCCGGCTCCCTCACCTTCGAGGTTTCCGACATTCCGGCGATCACGGCCGTGGCGCGCGAGCACGGCGTCACAACCATTGCTGACAATACGTGGGGCGCCGGTTACTTCCTGAAGCCGCTGGCCCTCGGCGCCGACATCGTCGTCCAGGCGATGACGAAATATATCGTCGGCCACGCCGATGGCTTCGGCGGCGCTGTCATCACGTCCGACGAGCGGCTCTACAATCGGATCGGCATGACGTCTGAGGATTTCGGGATCAGCCTTGCGCCGGATGATGCGTATCTCTGCCTGCGCGGCATGCGCACCCTGCACACCCGCCTGCGAGCACACGAAGCGGCGGCGCTGGAACTCGCAAACTGGCTGGAAGCCCGGCCGGAAGTGTCCGAAGTGCTGCACCCTGCCCTGCCCTCCAGCCCGGACCACGCTTTGTGGAAACGGGATTTTTCCGGCTCCAGCGGCCTGTTCGGTATCGTTCTCAATGCCATTCCAGAAGGCGGAATGGATCGTTTTCTGGGCGCTTTGCACTTGTTTGGCATGGGTTTTTCATGGGGCGGCTATGAAAGCCTGCTCATTCCATGTGACCACCAGCTGACTCGTTCCAAGGACAGCTGGACCGCATCCCGCGCAGGTCCGCTGCTTCGTATCCATGTCGGCCTGGAGGCCGTCTCAGACCTTAAGGTAGAGCTCGACTCCGCCTTCACCGCCCTGAAAGGCCCTGCATGACCCTCTCGCACCGGACGATTGGCCTCATCCTCGGGATTCTTCTTCCGGCACTGATGCTTCTCGCAGGCCCGCCCGAAGGCCTGCCCTGGCCGGCCTGGCTCACAGGCTGCCTGCTCGTGCTGATGGCAACCTGGTGGGCAACCGAAGCCATCCCGATCCCGGCGACCTCCCTGCTGCCGCTGATTGTTTTGCCACTTGGTGCGGCGATCATTGGCCATGGCGAACACGCCGATGCCGTGGGTGTGGCTGCCCTTTCGCCCCGCGCCATCAGCGGCAGCTACATGGATCCGATCGTCCTCCTGCTGCTTGGCGGGTTCGTTATCGCGCTGGGGGTTGAGCGCTGGCACCTGCACAAGCGCATCGCCCTCAACATCGTCGACCGCGTGGGGACCTCGCCCAAAGCCCTGATCTTCGGCTTCATGCTGGCCACCGCCGTGCTGTCGATGTGGATCTCGAATACGGCGACGTCGCTGATGATGGTGCCCATCGCCATATCCGCGGCCGCGGCCCTGCAGGACAAGGAAGGCAAGTTCACCACCGCCATCCTGCTCGGTGTCTGCTATTCCGCGTCCATTGGCGGCGTGGCAACGCCGATCGGAACGCCCACCAACCTGATCGCCCTGAAATGGCTGCAGGAAGAGACAGGCGAAGGCATCGGCTTCGGCCAGTGGATGACGTTTGGCATCCCGACCGCCACACTCCTCATTCCAGCCGCCTGGTGGGCCGTCACCCGTGGCCTGCCAAAGTACAAGCATGGGGAGTCGATGGCAGCCTCCGTGCACCATGACCTGCTTGAGCTCGGCCCGATCAAGACGCCTGAGCAGCGCATCGCTATCGTGTTTGGCATCATCGCGTCGATGTGGGTGTTGCGCCTGCCCGTGACCAAGCTGCTGACCTCCATGGGCTACCCCCTGCTGGAAGCCTATGGCGGACAGACGGACATGATGATCGCCCTGTTCGGCGCCGTCCTCGTCTTCCTCGTGCCCGCAGGTACCGAGGATCGCCGCGCCCTGATGACCTGGGATGAAGCGGTCAAACTGCCATGGGGCGTGATCATCCTGTTCGGCGGCGGCATTTCGCTCGGCAAGGCCATGCATGCGACGGGCCTGTCGGACTGGATCGGCATCCAAATGGAGATGCTGAGAGTCTTCCCGCCGCTGGTAATCGTGGCCATCATGGTCACGCTCGTCATCTTCCTCACCGAAGTGACCTCGAACGTCGCGACCATGACGACCCTGTCGCCGATCATCGGCTCGCTGGCCGTTGCGGTCGGCGCAGCGCCGCAGTCCCTGTTCGCTCCGGCCGCCGTTGCCGCCAGCTGCGCCTTCATGCTGCCAGTGGCAACCGCGCCGAATGCCGTGATCTATGCGACAGGAAAAGTGCCGATCAGCAAGATGATCCGGCAAGGCTTCCGCATCAACCTGATGGGTGTTGTGATCATTACAATCGTCGGCTTCTGGATTGCCCCGATGGTTCTCTAATCGTCCCTGTGATGATCGTGGCCGCGGGGCGGCGGCGCTTCATCCAATGACGGCTCACGCAGCCAGCAATCACACTCGCCATCATACTGGAAGGCTTCACCATATCCGTTTACCCGCACGGGCGGCGTCACCGGCAAATAGGCAACCGGGACGGCATCGTAAGAGTCGGCATAGCGATCCGCAAAGCCGTCGCCCGTGTCGTCGCAAACCAGATACCCATCGATATTGTAGTCGCAGCCAAAGACCGGCACGGATGTCAGCGTGACGGCCATTTCATCGGAGGCCTCCGCCATCGCATCGGCAAACATCGCCATGTCTTCGCTGGTGCACCCCGCCAGGACAATCAGCCCCGTCCCGGCGAGGGCCGCACCGGCCAGGTTCAGCCGCCTTGCGCGCATCGCATTACCCCTCCAGACAATTCACTCGCAATAACAACGCATTGTAATTGAATGAGGGATGAACGGCAACGCAATCAGGCTGGCGGCGGGCTGCACTCGACGACGAGTTTCCCGAGATTCTTGCCTTCGAAGAGCCGCGACAGGCTGGACGGGGCGTTCTCGAACCCCTTCACCACATCCGTCTCGAACTTAAGCTTCCCTGCCATCAGCCATTGGGCCATCTGCTGGATGCCTTCCGGGAAACGCGGGAAATAGTCGATGACGATGAAGCCTTTCACCAGGGTTCGCCGCATCAGCAGGTTCGAGAAATTGTACGGGCCCGGCACAGGATCGGTCGCGTTATACGTGCTGATCAGGCCGCAGAGCGGCATGCGCGAGAAATCGTTCAGACGCGCGATCACTTCATCCATGATCTGCCCACCAACATTCTCGAAATTGACGTCAATGCCATTCGGGCAATGCTTGTCCAGCGCCGCGCCGACATCCTCGGTCTTGTAGTTGATGGCAGCGTCGAACCCGGCCGTTTCTGTCAGCCATTTGCACTTGTCGTCACTGCCTGCGATGCCGACGGCCCGGCAGCCCTGGATCTTCGCGATCTGCCCCACCATGGAACCGACAGCCCCCGCCGCAGCGGAGACAACCACCGTCTCGCCGGTCTTTGGCTTGCCAATGTCCATAAGGCCGAAATAGGCC
The DNA here is from genome assembly GCF_963677035.1 of uncultured Hyphomonas sp. Taxonomy (NCBI): domain Bacteria; kingdom Pseudomonadati; phylum Pseudomonadota; class Alphaproteobacteria; order Hyphomonadales; family Hyphomonadaceae; genus Hyphomonas; species uncultured Hyphomonas sp. Next base: position 2,605,813 of record NZ_OY781472.1, on the reverse strand, counting down.
GTCATGCCGGTAGCGCCCAGCGGCCCCATATAAGCCGTCAGCGGCACGCCGGGCAGGACCGGCAACTTGGCCAGGCCTTCGCCCTGCAGCGTCGGATACATGGTCCAGGTGCCGAGACCGGTGTTGACCACATCGCCCTGCTGGAAGCCGTCATGCCTGCTTTCGACGACCACGGCGAGGCCGCCGCCCCGCATCGCATCGCCAATGCCAACCGGCGGCAGATAGGCGTCGACATCGCTCATCCAGATGCGGTTTGTCGGATCGAGGGAGAGATACACGGTCTTCGCCCGCACCTCGCCCTCTTGCAAAGGCTCCAGCGGTGTCTCGACGAGTTCGAGATCGCCTTCCTTGATATCGCCTACCGGCCGTTGGCGCAGCACCCAGGTCTGGTTCATCTCGCTCATCTGTCTCTCCCTTTTCAGGAGAGGCTAGGGCCTTGCGGCGTCAGCGCAAGACATCCCGGTGCGACAACCACCGGGCATAGAGGGCCAGCAGTGCGATGATCGCGAGAATGACGAGGGACACCATCATCTGACCCTCCATGGTCGGCGCATCCTTGTCAGTCAGGCTCCGGCCCATGCTGACCAGCGCAGCCAGAAAGGATGCAGCGAACAGCGGATAGGCGAATGTCCGGCGCAGCAACAAAGCAACGCTGCCCAGAAAGCTGCCGAATACGCCAATGGCCCAGACCATCCAGATCCAGCCCGGCATGTTCTGCCAATAGGCCCGCATCTCCTGCGGATAGGACTCCAGATAGGCGGCATTGTCGGTGGCCGTCATGGTGAAGTCGTAACAGCCAAACGCGTTCCACAGCAGGCTGAGGCCGCCGACGACCCACAAATGCCATGGCGTTTTGATCGCTGGTTCGCTCATTATCTGCCCTCCCCGGCCTTTATGTCCACGAAGTTTACCCGGGGTAACGCATTCCACAAGCAGAATCCTTTCGCCGTGTACGGGCGGGTGACGCGCCCCGCTCTGGCGGCTAAACCATGCGCGAGAAAAGGATTCCCGCCCATGGCCACCGCCCCGATCACCAAGGACAGCCACCTCTATCTGGTCGATGCCAGCGCCTACATCTTCCGGGCGTTCCACGCATTGCCGCCGCTGACGCGCGCGTCCGACGGCCTGCCGATCGGCGCCGTGAGCGGCTTCTGCAACATGCTGTTCAAGCTGCTGGAAGACCTGAAGGGCCATGACCGGCCGACCCATTTTGCCTGCATCTTCGACGCCTCCTCCCACACGTTCCGCAACGAGCTGTACGACCAGTACAAGGCCAACCGGGACGAGCCGCCGGAAGAGCTGCGCCCGCAATTCCCGCTCGTACGCCGGGCGGCAGAGGCCTTCGCAGTGCACGCAATCGAACTGCAGGGCTTCGAGGCCGACGACCTGATCGCCACCTATGCCCGCCAGGCCGAAGCCAAGGGCGCACGCGTCACCATCGTCTCTTCGGACAAGGATCTGATGCAGCTTGTCACCGACAAGATCGTCATGCTCGACACGATGAAGAACAAAACGATGGGCCGCGACGAAGTCTTCGAGAAATTCGGCGTCGGCCCTGAGAAAGTGGTCGATGTCCAGTCGCTGGCCGGCGACAGCGTGGACAATGTGCCGGGCGCCCCCGGCATCGGCGTGAAGACGGCGGCGACCCTACTCGGCGAATATGGCGATCTCGACACGCTGCTGGCCCGGGCGGAGGAGATCAAACAGCCCAAGCGCCGCGAGACGCTGATCAACTTTGCCGACCAGATCCGTCTCTCCCGCGACCTCGTGAGCCTGAAGGACGACGTGCCGCTGGAGACCACACTCGAAGACCTGGCCGTGCAGGACCCCGAACCGGACACCCTGCTCAGCTTCCTGGAAGAAATGGAATTCAAGACCATCACCCGCCGCGTACGCGAGATGATGGAGAAGGAAGGCGCGCTGGAGGCTGCTCCGCCTGCGGAAGACCCGGTCGACCGGACGAAATATGCCTGCGTGCGCGATTTCAAGGAACTCGAAGAGTGGATCGACCGCGCCGTGAAACAGGGCTTTGTCGCTGTCGATACAGAGACGGACAGTCTCGACTCGGTCACGGCGAATCTTGTCGGCGTGTCCCTGGCGCTCGCGCCCAACGACGCCTGCTATATTCCACTCGCCCATGTCGACCCGAACGATGCGGGTGATGGCGACATGTTCGGCGCCGATCCACCCCGGCAGATTCGGATGAAGGATGCGATCAGGGCGCTGAAGCCGCTTCTGGAAAACGACGCCGTTCTGAAGATCGGCCAGAACATCAAATATGACCTGAACATCTTCGCCCAGCACGACATCCATGTCGCGCCGGTCGATGACACAATGCTGCTGTCCTATGTGCTGAACGCCGGGAAACACGGGCACGGCATGGACCTGTTGTCGGAGAAATATCTTGGCCACACGCCGCTCTCCTTCAAGGAGGTCGCCGGTTCCGGAAAGTCCCAGGTGACCTTTGACCGGGTCGCGCTGGACAAGGCGACGGAATACGCTGCCGAAGATGCCGACGTCACGCTGCGTTTGTGGCAGACGTTCAAGCCGCTTCTGCACACGGAGAAAGTCACTACCGTCTACGAAACCGAAGAGCGCCCGCTGGTGCCCGTGCTTGCCGCGATGGAGCGCGAAGGCATCAAGGTGGACCGGGACAAGCTCTCGCGCCTGTCATCCGACTTCTCCCAGCGCATGGCCGCGCTGGAGGCAGAAGCGCACAAACAGGCCGGCGAAGAATTCAATATCGGCAGCCCGAAACAGCTGGGCGAGATCCTGTTCGACAAAATGGGGATCGAAGGCGGCAAGAAGACGAAGACAGGCGCATGGGTCACCGATGCGGACGTGCTGGAGGGGCTCGCCGCGGCAGGCCACGATTTGCCCCGCACCATCGTCGACTGGCGGACATTGTCGAAGCTGCGCTCGACCTACACCGAAGCGCTGCAGGCCGCGATCAACAAGGAAACCGGCCGCGTTCACACCAGTTTCTCCATGGCCGTCGCCCAGACCGGGCGCCTCTCGTCCTCGGATCCGAACCTGCAGAACATTCCGGTGCGGACAGAGGAAGGCCGCAAGATCCGCGAAGCCTTTATCGCTGACGAGGGCAATGTTCTGGTAAGCGCCGACTACAGCCAGATCGAGCTGCGCGTGCTGGCGCACATGGCGGACATCGACGCGCTGAAATCAGCCTTCAGGGAAGGCCTCGACATTCACGCGATGACCGCCAGCGAGATGTTCGGCGTGCCCATCGAAGGCATGGATCCGATGGTCCGCCGTCAGGCCAAGGCGATCAATTTCGGCATCATCTACGGTATTTCCGGCTTCGGCCTCGCCCGCCAGCTGGGCATCCCGCAGTCAGAAGCCGCCGACTATATCAAGACCTACTTCAAACGCTTTCCCGGGATCCGCGCCTATATGGACGAGACCAAGGAATTCGCGAAGGAGAATGGCTTTGTGGAGACCGCCTTTGGCCGGAAAGTCCACCTCGCCGGGATCAAGTCGAAGGGGCCGCAGAAAGCCTTTGCCGAGCGTCAGGCCATCAATGCGCCCATTCAGGGCTCAGCCGCCGACATCATCAAGCGCGCCATGATCCGAATGCCGGAAGCGCTGGTGAAGGCGAAACTGAAAGCCCGGATGCTGCTTCAGGTGCATGACGAACTCATTTTCGAATGCCCGGAAAAGGAAGCCGACAAGCTGATCCAGGTGGCGAAAGAGACCATGCAATCAGCCGCCGGGCCGAAGATGGACCTCTCCGTTCCGCTGGAAGTTGACGCGCGCGCTGCCACAAACTGGGCCGATGCCCACTAGGCTGTCCATCAGGAGTTCGCCTCTGCCACCGGACAAGGCATACGGATTTGCAATGTTGCCAGACGCAGTTGTCACATTTGCGTGAGCGATTCGGCCTGCTAGCTATGCTAAATTGCGAAACGCAGACCGAGGCAGGCTCATGCCCTTTTCCACCGCCGTCGCCAGCTGTCCCTTCAAGATCGGGCACACGCCCCTGACCGCCTACCAGATCCCGATCGGCGGTCACACGCACGAATTGCTGGTTAAGGAAGAGCGCTGCAACGCGTTCGGCTCGGTCAAGGACAGGGTCGCGTGGTATATCCTGTCGCAAACAATCGAGAAGATCGGACCGGTGAAGGCCGTGGTCGATGCGTCCTCCGGCAATTATGGCAATGCACTCGCCTGTATCTGCCAGCGGCTGGGCATCGGCGCGACCATCGTGTCGTCGGCCTCGATCAGCGCGCATAATGCGGCGCAGATCAAAGGCGCTGGCGCCCGTCTCGTGATTGCAGAGCCAAAGCCGGGCGAAACCTCCAATGCGGCCCGTATGCGCCTCGCCGGTGAGATCGCCAAAGAGGAAGGCTCGGTTTTCCTCGACCAGTATTCCAATCCGCTGAACCCGGCCTCCCACCAGAACTGGACGGCGCCGGAACTGTTTGCCGATGGCCCGTTCGATGCGGTGTTCATGACCTCGTCTTCCGGCGGCACGTCGCGCGGCTTTGCCGATTATCTGAAGGCCCACCCCCGCCAGACCCAGCTCTGCCTGGTCGAGCCGGAAAGCTCCTGCGCCTTCCTGGACAGCCCGTCGGGCTGTACCGACAAGCTGAAAATCCCCGCCTTCGGCAGCCAGCGGCGCTCCTCTTTTGCCGGGATGAAGCCTGATCCGGGCATGATCCGCATGGATGAGGCCGACACGCTTGCCGCCTTCACGCTGCTGCACGAGCACCAGCTCTCCAAGGTTGGCCTGTCCAGCACCGGCGTTATCCTCGGCGCGCTCGACTGGCTGGCCCGGCAGGATTCGCCGGCACGCGTGGCCTGCATCTGCGCCGATGGCGATGAGCGCTATCTGGACGAGATCCAGTCCCGCTACATTCCCGCAGTCGGCCAGGAAGCCTATGAGGCTGCCCTTGCCCGGCTCGCCCCGGTGATTGCCGGAATGCGTCTGGTTGGCCCGGTCCAGCAGACGGCGAAGGCCGCTGCGCAGTAACCGCGGCGACAGATGGGGGCTGGCCGTTGCCCCGCCATCATGATTGATAATCGCCGGTCCGGCGGGTAAACCCCCGCCCGAGCACTGATAAAGAGGCACAAAGTGGCAATACTCTACCGTTCCCGCACGTCGACCCACGGCCGCAACATGGCGGGTGCCCGCGGCCTGTGGCGCGCAACAGGCATGAAAGACAGCGATTTCGGCAAGCCGATCATCGCGGTGGTGAACTCCTTCACCCAGTTCGTGCCCGGCCACGTGCACCTGAAAGATCTCGGCCAGCTGGTCGCCGGCGAGATCGTCGCGGCGGGCGGCGTCGCCAAGGAATTCAACACGATCGCCGTCGATGACGGCATCGCGATGGGCCATGACGGCATGCTGTATTCCCTGCCGAGCCGCGAAGTGATCGCCGACAGTGTCGAGTACATGGTCAATGCCCACTGCGCCGATGCGATGGTCTGCATCTCCAATTGCGACAAGATCACCCCCGGCATGATGATGGCGGCGCTGCGCCTGGACATCCCGGTCGTCTTCATCTCCGGCGGCCCGATGGAGGCCGGCAAGGTCAATATCGACGGCGAGCTGAAAGCGGTCGACCTGATCGATGCCATGATCGAAGCGGCAAACCCGGAACGGACCGACGCCGAAGTGCTGGCCTATGAAGAGGCCGCCTGCCCGACCTGCGGCTCCTGCTCCGGCATGTTCACGGCCAACTCGATGAACTGCCTTGCCGAAGCCATGGGCCTCGGCCTGCCGGGCAATGGCTCGACGCTTGCCACCCATGCCGACCGCGAAGGCCTGTTCCGCCGCGCCGGTCAGCGCATCGTGGAACTGGCCAAGGCCTATTACGAGGACGGCGACAAATCCGTCTCCGCGCGCGGCATAGCGACCAAGGCGGCGTTCGAGAACGCCATGACGCTGGACATCGCCATGGGCGGCTCCACCAACACGATCCTCCACCTGCTGGCCATTGCCCGCGAAGGCGAGGTGGACTTCACGCTGGACGATATCGACCGGCTCAGCCGCTCGACGCCCTGCCTCTGCAAGGTCGCCCCGGCGGTTGCCAACGTCCATATGGAAGACGTTCACCGCGCCGGCGGTATCTTCGGCATCCTGGGCGAGCTTGACCGCGCCGGAAAGCTCGACACGTCCGTGCGCACCATCCATTCAGACTCCATGGCCGATGCGATCACCAAATGGGACATCACCGTCACCAATGATCCGGCAGCACAGGAATTGTTCCTGGCCGCGCCGGGCGGCGTGCGCACGACCGAGGCGTTCAGCCAGTCCCGCCGATACAAAGAGCTCGACACCGACCGGGAAAAAGGCGTCATCCGCTCAGCCGATCACGCCTTCTCGCAGGATGGCGGCCTCGCGGTTCTGTTCGGCAACATTGCCGAGCAAGGCTGTGTGGTGAAAACTGCCGGCGTCGATGACAGTATCCTGAAATTCTCCGGCCCGGCGATTGTCTGCGAGAGCCAGGAAGACGCCTGCAAGCGCATCCTGAACAAAGAAGTGAAAGAGGGCGACGTCGTCATCATCCGCTATGAAGGCCCGCGCGGCGGCCCTGGCATGCAGGAAATGCTGTATCCGACCTCCTATCTGAAATCGATGAAACTGGGCAAAGCCTGCGCCCTGATCACCGACGGGCGTTTCTCCGGCGGCACCTCCGGCCTCTCCATCGGCCATGTCAGCCCGGAAGCCGCTGAAGGCGGCCTGATCGGCCTGATCGAGGAAGGCGACCTCATCGAGATCGACATCCCGAACCGCACCATCCACGCCAAGCTGACGGACGAAGAGATCGCCGCCCGCCGCGCTGCGATGGAAGCCAAAGGCGACAAGGCGTGGAAACCGGTCGAAGACCGCCCCCGCAAGGTCAGCCGTGCCCTGAAGGTCTACGCGGCCCATGTGGGGAATGCCTCGCAGGGCGCGGTGCGGCTGGATCCTTAGCAACACGCACGCCAGCACCGGCGGCGCCCGTGAAGGCGCTTGGTGGGTGAGCTGAGTTTTCAGGGTGAACGCTCGCGTCAGGTTTCCGGTAGGGGCAGGTTCAGGATGCAGGTTTGCGCGATCCGGTGGACGGCAGGCGCAATCGCGACATCATGAGGCTCGGCACACAGTGCGGTGTAAGTGGGCATGAAGAGCCGCCCATCGCACGCGGCGGCGAGTCGATCACTGGAATGCGCGCGTGGCTTCAGCCAGTCGCGGTCGGCCTTCTGCCCCGGTACCCAGTCGATGCTGACAAGGTAGACGCGGAGATTGTCCGTCACGCTCCAATGGTATTTCACCCCGCGCCCATAGGCGGCGCGTATTTGCGCGCGCAGCATCAGCACCTGGACCCAGATCAGGGGCCAGAGGAAGGCAAGCTGCGGCGGGAAGCCCGGCGGAGGGTGAAAGAGTGACATGGACGAGAATATACGTCCGGGGGCGGAGGTGTCGGATGGATTTGTTGTCGGGTCAGTGATGGCGACAGGATGGGGTGGTTCTGGTGGTGGATAAGCCCCCGCCACGTGTCATCCCGGAAAGCGCACAGCGCTTATCCGGGACCTTGGTACAGCCCGCGCCCGTGCTTCGACTTCGCTCAGCATGAGCGCTTCGGAGGTGCAGCAAGAGAGGAGCTCATCCTGAGCGAAGTCGAAGGATGAAGCGGCAGAGAGAAAGGGCCCCGGATATTTGCCGCGCAAATTCCGGGATGACACGGGGCGTGTGTGGGGATGACTGCCACAGGACGAAATCTGTCTACGCCATGATCATGCGTGACTATGCATGATCATACCGGACTATACCGGATCATGCCGGAGCCCCCGCCCCACTGCTGGAAACATTCAGGGCAATTCCGCCGCAATTGACCTCCAAAGCGCCTTAATGTGAGCAAGCGCTCGCCCCGTTCACTGCGTTTCATTGCAAGTGTACTTAAGGGAGGCTATTTCCATGACGCGAACCATGTTTCACTCCACAGCTGACCGGCCCCATACAGGGCCGAAACTGGCGGACAAGGACCGGACTATGACAACTCTCGCGCTTGTGGACGATGACGAGAACATCGTCGCCTCTCTCAAGATGTTCTTCGAAGCCGAAGGCTATAATGTCCGCACCTATCATGATGGTGAGGCCGCCCTGCCCGCGCTGACCGAGACCCCACCGGACATCGCCATCCTCGACGTGAAAATGCCGAAGATGGACGGCATGGAACTGCTGCGCCGCCTGCGCCAGACCAGCGAACTGCCCGTCATCTTCCTGACGTCGAAGGACGAGGAGATCGACGAGGTGATCGGCTTCAACATCGGCGCCGACGATTTCGTGCGCAAGCCGTGCTCCAACCGCCTGCTGGCAGAGCGGGTGAAGGCCGTGCTGCGCCGGGCCCGCGGTGGCCAGGCCGGCCCCGAGGAAGGCGACCACAAGCCAATCGTGCGCGGCAAGCTGACCCTGGACCCGAATCGCCACGCCTGTAACTGGGACGGCCATCCGGTGCGCCTGACGGTGACGGAATTCCTGATCCTGCAGGCCCTGGCCCAGCGCCCGGGTTACGTCAAAAGCCGCGACCAGCTGATGGACGCCGCCTATGACGACCAGATCTATGTCGACGACCGCACCATCGACAGCCACATCAAGCGGCTTCGCAAGAAGTTCCGCGAAGTGTCGGAAGAGTTCGACGCGATCGAAACGCTCTACGGTGTCGGCTACCGCTACACCGAATAGGCCCTAGCCCAGCAGGCCCAGGCGCCAGCTCCAATAGGGCAGCGCCAGGGTCAGCAGGGCGAAGCCGACCCCGATCAGGAAGATCAGCGGCGAATAGAACCGCCGGTTCAGCGACAGGAAGGGCTGTTCCGGCAGCGCCTGCTCGAATGTCGGCAGGACGCCCAGAATGCCCCGGCCCATGAATATCAGCGCAGCCGCGCCCCCGGCGGCGGCAATCAGCCATTTGGACACCGGCAGGTGCACATGTCCTCCGAGCACCAGCGCCAGGAATGCAAAGGCAAACAGGCTGGCCGCGACGAACAGGCAGGCCATCGCGGAGGGCATTTTCGTAATTCCACGCCGGCCCACGACCATGCGGGCCAATTGCTGCGCATTGGCGGCCGGAAAGGTCACGCCCATGCCCCAAAGGGCATGCAACAGGCCTGTAATTGCCAGAATTCCGGCGATAACAAACGACAATATGGGTGCGATCATGAGGTCCTCAGACGTCGCGCGGCTCCCTGCCCGGCCGGTACATTCCTGCCGCGCGGGCTTGCCGCAATGGGCTTCATTCAATAGCCAGTCTGTAGATTAGCACAAGAAACAGGAACTCCCATGGCCGACCCTGAAAACACGATCCTCCTCGAAACCTCCAAAGGCAGCGTCACGATTGAGCTGCGCCCGGACCTGGCCCCCGGCCATGTCGAGCGGATCAAGGAACTTGCCCGCGAGGGTTTCTATGACGGCATCGTCTTCCACCGCGTGATTCCGGGCTTCATGGCCCAGGTCGGCTGCCCGAAAGGCACCGGCACCGGCGGCTCCGACAAGCCGGACCTGAAAGCCGAGTTCAACCAGGAACCGCACGTGCGCGGCACCTGTTCCATGGCCCGCACCCAGGCGCCGCACTCGGCCAACAGCCAGTTCTTCATCTGCTTTGACGACGCCGCCTTCCTGAACGGGCAGTACACCGTCTGGGGCAAGGTGACCGAAGGCATGGACGTGATCGACCAGCTGGCCAAAGGCGAACCGCCGCGCAATCCGGACCAGATCGTCTCGATGCGCGTCGCCGCAGACGCCTGATCAGGTCAAACCGGAAGACACCGCATGGCCGGTAAGGAAAAGACACGTAAGACACCGCGCGCCGGCCTGAACGGCTCGGTGGTGTTCGGCAGCCGTATCGCGCGGCTGATTTTCGCGTCCAACCTTGCCGGCCTTGCCATCCTCATCGTCGGGGCGATGTTCCTGAACGAGATGCGCGCCGGGTTCGTCGTCTCAAAAAAGCAGGACCTTGTCGCCCAGGCGCAGATCTTCACCAGCCTCTTGGGCGATGATGCCACGACGCCCCAGCCGGCGCTCGACATTGATGCCGCCCGGCAAACCATCGTCCGCCTCAACCTGCCCGAACGGGTGCGCGCGCGCATTTACCTGCCCGACGGCGAAATGGTGGGCGACAGCTTTTATCTTTCCGAACGGGTGGACGTCGACGCCCTGCCGCCGCTGCGCGAACCGGGCCGGATGGCCCGCTGGGGCCGGGACCTGTCCGAATGGGCCGGCCACGTGTTCGGCCCGATCATGCCGCGGCGCTCGTCCGATGCCGTTCGCACACAGACTTTCGAAGAAGAATTCGACACAGCCGTCGAGGGCGGTGAAGCGGCCAGCCAGCGCTTCAGCGACCGTGGCCAGCGCATTATCTCCGTTTCCATGCCCATCCAGCGCGTTTCCGCCGTGGTCGGCGTGCTGACGCTGGAATCCTCCGACATTGACGAAATCATCCGCGCCGAGCGGGCGGCGCTGCTGCCCTTTATCGGCGTCGCGGTGCTGGTGGCGTTCATCACGTCCATCCTGCTGACATTGGGGATCGCCCGGCCGCTGCGCCGCCTGGCGGTGGCCGCAGACCGTATCCGCGCCGGCGCCTCGGAACGGATCAATGTGCCGGCCCTCTCCTCCCGCAAGGACGAGATCGGCGACCTGGCCATCTCCATGCAGGGCATGACCGAGGCGCTGATCGAGCGCATCCAGGCCAATGAACAATTTGCCGCCGACGTGGCGCACGAACTGAAAAACCCGCTGACGTCCATCCGCTCCGCCATCGAAACGCTGGAGAGTGTGAAGGAGAACCCGGAACTGACGGAGAAGCTTCGCGGCGTGATTGCACAGGACGTGAAGCGCCTCGACCGCCTGATTACCGACATCTCCAACGCCTCCCGCCTGGAAGCGGAAATGACCCGCGTGCCGAACGAGCAGATCGACATTGCCCGCTTCGTGCGCGATGTGGTCAGCACTTATGAATCGCTGGCCCTTGATGAGGGCGCGGTGACCGTCTCCTTCCATGATGCCACGATGGGCGGGCGCCTGCTGGTGCAGGGCCGTGACGGGCCGCTCGGACAGGTGATCCGCAACCTGATCGACAATGCCCGCTCCTTCTCGCCGCCGGGCGGCGTGGTGGAAGTGACGCTGGACCAGACCAATGACGGCCCGCAGACCATCGCCCGCATCAAGGTGGAAGACTCCGGCCCCGGCATCCCGCCGGACAAGCTGGAAACGATCTTCAGCCGTTTCTACACGGATCGCCCGAAAGGCACCGCCTTCGGCAACAATTCGGGCCTTGGCCTGTCCATCGTGAAACAGATCATCGCCACCCACCGCGGCAAGGTCTGGGCCGAAAACCGCGACGGCGGCGGGGCACGGTTCTGCGTGGATTTACCGGCGATCTGAGGCGCAGAGCCCGCGCCCGTGCTTCGACTTCGCTCAGCATGAGCGCTCACAAAGAACGAACTCATCCTGAGCGCTTCGAGGAACCAGAAATCGCACTGCGATTTCCCCGAGAAGGCCCAAGCGCAAGCGCAGGGCATCGAAGGATGAAGCAGCAGAGAGCAGAAGCCCGGCGCTTGCGCTCCGGGCCTCGTCGGGGAAATCGATCCACTGGATCGATTTCTTATCCCTCCTAGCCCTTGTTCTGCCGGTTCTCGATCAGATCATCGACAACTTCCGGTTCCGCCAGCGTGGAGGTGTCGCCGAGGTTCGAGAATTCGTTCTCGGCGATCTTGCGTAGGATGCGGCGCATGATCTTGCCGGAGCGGGTCTTCGGCAGGCCCGGCGAGAACTGGATCAGGTCCGGCGATGCGATGGGGCCGATTTCGGCACGCACATGCTGGACGAGATCCTTGCGCAGCGCCTCATCGGGCTCCATGCCCTGTACCAGCGTGACATAGGCATAGATGCCCTGCCCCTTGATGTCGTGCGGATAGCCGACCACGGCGGCCTCGGCCACGGCGTCATGGCTGACCAGCGCGCTTTCCACTTCTGCCGTACCCATACGGTGGCCGGACACGTTGATCACATCGTCCACGCGGCCGGTGATCCAGTAGAAGCCGTCTTCGTCGCGGCGGCAGCCATCCCCGGTGAAGTAGTTGCCCGGATAGGCCGTGAAATAGGTGTCGATGAAACGCTGATGGTCGCCATAGACCGTGCGCATCTGGCCGGGCCAGCTGTCGGTGATCAGAAGGTTGCCCTCCGTCGCGCCGGGCAGCGGCGTGCCGTCAGCGTCCACCAGAACCGGCTTGATGCCAAAGAAGGGGTGGCTGGCCGCACCGGGCTTCAGGTCTGTCGTGCCGGGCAGCGGCACCATCATGGTGGCGCCGGTCTCGGTCTGCCACCAGGTGTCGACGATCGGGCAGCGCGCTTCGCCGACGGTGTGGAAATACCACTCCCAGGCTTCCGGGTTGATCGGCTCGCCCACCGTGCCCAGCAGGCGAATGGATTTGCGGGACGTCGCGTTCACGGGGCCTTCGCCTTCGCGCATCAGCGAGCGGATCGCGGTCGGCGCGGTGTAGAAGATGCTGACGCCGTGCTTGTCGCATTCCTGCCAGAAGCGGCTGGCGTCCGGATAGGTCGGGATACCTTCGAACATCACGGTCGTGGTGCCGTTCGCCAAAGGTCCGTACACGATGTAGGAGTGTCCGGTGACCCAACCCACATCCGCCGAGCACCAGTAAACATCGTCTTCCTTCAGGTCGAACACGTATTCATGTGTCATCGAGGCCCAGACGAGATAGCCGCCTGTCGTGTGCATCACGCCTTTCGGCTTGCCGGTGGAGCCCGACGTGTAAAGGATGAAGAGCGGGTCTTCGGCATTCATCGGTTCCGGCGGGCAGTCGGAAGAGACATCCTCGGCGGCTTCGTGCAGCCAGTGGTCCCGGCCTTCGACCATGTTGATGTCGGCACCGGTGCGCTTGACCACCAGCATCTTTTTCAGCGTGCCGTTGGAGAGGTCCGCCGCCTTGTCGGCATTCACCTTGAGCGGCACCTTGCGGCCGCCGCGCACGCCCTCATCGGCGGTGATCAGGACGCCGGAATCGCAGTCGGTGATCCGGCCGGCCAGCGCTTCCGGGCTGAAGCCGCCAAACACGACCGAGTGCACCGCGCCGATCCGGGCACAGGCCAGCATGGCATAGGCCGCTTCGAGGATCATCGGCATGTAGATGGTGACGCGGTCCCCTTTCTTGACGCCGAGCTTCTTCAGGACGTTGGCAAAGCGGCAGACGGCGGCGTGCAGCTCCTTGTAGCTGACCTTGTGGCTCTCGTCCGGATCGTCGCCGATCCAGATGAAGGCCGTCTTGTCGCCGCGCGTGGCCAGGTGGCGGTCAATGCAGTTGGCGGTGACGTTCAGCTCACCATCGGCATACCAGCGAATGTGCAGGTCGTCGGCGTCCCATGAGACATCCTTCACCGTCGTGTAGGGCTTGATCCAGTCGAGCCGTTTGCCCTGCTCTCCCCAGAACGCTTCCGGATCTGCGATCGAGGCCGCGTACATTTCCTTGTACTTCTCCGGCGACAGGTTGGCTTTCGCCGCGAATTCCTCGGGAACGGGGTAGATTTTTGGCTGGTCGCTCATGGTCGTTTCCTCGTAGGGCATGAATTTTCTTCCTGTCGTTCAGAATGCATATTTGGTGGAGAAGGTGAAGCGGCTGATCGCCCCATCGGCCCCCGATTCCACTTCACGAATACCGTGAAGCAGCTCGACGCCGACCGTCACTTTCGGGGCGACATCCCACAAAAGGGCCCCATAGGCGGATTGCACGGACTTCGTCGTGGCATTCGCCGGGAGGTAGTCAGGATTGTCGACGAACAGGCCGGAATAGCCGACATTGAACCGCGCGGTTTCGCCGAACGGATGACGCCAGGCGATCAGGCCGCCATAGCTGGGGATCGCTTCCAGCTTGCCGTTCGGATCGAGCGCGGTGGAGCGGCTGGCGGCCAGGCCGACATATCGTCCGATGCCTTCGCCGCCGACGAGATTGAAGCGGATGTCATCCTTCTCGCCGGCCTTCAGCCGGCCTGACACGCTGACGCCATAGCCGAAGGTTTCCTCCTCCGAGGTGCCGAAATCCGCGCGCAGCTGACGGGCAATACCAGCCACCGAAACATTGCCGTAGCCGCCGCTGAAATTGTAGCGCGCCACAACGTCCGGAATAAGGTTCTCGTCCCGCGAGCCGGCGTTCAGCGTCGTCGTGTTCGGGTTCTCCAGGGCGAACATCCAGTTGCCCTTCGTATAGCGGATCTGAGGCTGGCGGATGAACACCATGCCGTCCGACAGGGTCAGGAAGCTTGCGCTTTCCGGAATGGCGGATGTGTTCTGAAACGTCGACCATTCCTGGCCCGCCAGCCAGTTTCCATACTTCACGAACGCCCGGCGCAGGCGGGGTGAATAAGAGTTCGAGACCAGTTCATTGCCCTGGCCGGAGCCGAGGAAATCCAGTTCGATATAGCCCTGGACGGTATCCTCTCCCACCGGCTTCGAGGCCGACAGGAAGAAGCGGGAGGATTCGGCGGTGAAGTCTGTGAAATCGGTCCCGTCCCCGCCGATCGGCGTGGCCCCCGGGATGTAGAAATCCCGCGCGATCGAGCCCGACGCGATACTGCCATCGCTGAGGGAGGTCGCGTGCACGTCGAGGTCAACAATCCCGCCAAATTTGAGCGTCGTATCTCCGACAAGGAAACCATCTGTCTTCGGCGCCGCGGCTGCGGGGGCCGCCTCTGCGGCCGTTGCTTCGATCCGGACGATGTCGGCGTCTGTGTCTGCCTTTTCGGCGGCCAGTTCAGCCTTCAGGTCGGCGACCATCGCCTCCAGCGCCGCGATGCGCTCTTCAACGGTCTGGTCTGCATTTGCCGCCAGCGCCATGACTGCAGCAGATGCCGACAGCAATAAACCTCTAATTGACCTTGGCATCCGTTTCCTCCCGTGCCTTATTATTTGCAGAGAGTATCCGTCCGGCAGGGATAGGCCGCTATTGGCCATTGGTGCTACGACAAAAGTCTAATGATGCTCGACATCCCTTTCCGCCGGGGTATGGTTCTCCCGACAAGTCGCAGACTGCGGATCAGGAAATTCGCAGCGCCGGGGAGGCAAGCACCATGGGACTGGTTCCGACCGTCCTGATTGTGGACGATCATCCACTCTTTCGTGACGCGCTCGAAGCAGCGCTGGGCACGGCGTTTCCGGATGGCGCAACCGCACATCACGCCAGCAGCCTGGCAGAAGCGCTTTCCAAAGTGGACGCGCAATCCTTCGATCTGATCCTGCTGGACCTGACCCTCGGCGACACGCAGGAATTCGATGGGCTGACACGGTTGCAGGCCGCCCGGCCCGGCTGTCCGGTCGTGGTCGTCTCGGCGACGGACTCCCAGCAGGCTTTCAGCACCGCCAAGGCGCTCGGCGCGGCCGGGTACCTGCCCAAGAGCATGTCGATGGATGATCTCTCCGCGGCGCTCGCCACGGCGCTGGACGGCGGCCAGTGGTTCCCGCCCAGCGATACCGCCGCCGATGCGGGACGGGAGGCGCTGCTCGCCCGTGTGGCAGACCTGACGCCGGCCCAGCGCAAGGTGCTGTCCGGCCTCAATGACGGCCTGCTGAACAAGCAGATCGCCTATGAGATGGATATTTCCGTCGCCACGGTGAAGGCGCACATGACGGCGATCTTCCGCAAGCTGGGCGCCAACAACCGCACGCAGGCGCTGCTCATCTACAAGGAAGCGATTTCCCTCTGAGGCCCGGTATCAGGCGGAAGCGCCTTGCGGCAGGTCTTCGAGAAAGCGGCGGATATCATCCGGCGCGGCGGGTTTGCGAAGCATGGCGACGCCGTCGATTCCGGCCTGTGTACGCACTGCCTCATTGGCCGCCGCTGTCAGCAACAGAACATTGCCCGGCGCGGGCAGTTTCGGCCGGCACATGGCGATCAGGTCAAACCCGTCGACGGCATCCTGCAGGTTGAGGTCTGCGATCATCGCATCGAAGGACTCTGCCTCCAGCCAGGCCTGCGCCTCTGCGACGGTCCGGGCGCCGCGCACTTTGCAGCCCCAGCCGCTGAGCAGCGCTGTCATGCCGTCGACGATGGCCGCTTCGTCATCGACCACCAGCACCCTCAGCCCGTCCAGGCTGACATTGCGGCGCGGTGCACTTCTGGCAACCGCCCGTTTGCGCTTGCCGGAAGATGCCGCCAGCGGCACCGATACGGAAAACACACTACCCTTTCCCGGTACGGATCGGATAAGGATCGGGGCGTCCATCAGATCAGCAAGGCGTTTGGACACCGGCAGGCCGAGCCCGGCGCCGCGAATGCCCGTATTGTCGGTGTCCTCGAAGCGCCGGAATTCCTCAAACACCAGCGGCAGGGCATCTGCCGCAATGCCGGGGCCGGTATCCCACACTTCGATCTGCACCATGTCCCCCCGCCGCCGCGCCCCGGCCAGCACAGCCCCTTCGCGCGTGTAGCGCCGGGCATTGGAAATGAAATTGCGCAGGATGCTTTTCAGGAAGTCGGGGTCTGCTTCCACCATGAGGCTGGAGGGCGCGATCCGCATGCCGATCCCGGCCTGTTCGGCCATCGGCATGGCCTCCTCCACCAGATCCTCCAGCAAGGGACCGACCGGCAGCTGCACCGGTTTCGGCGCGATGCTGCCATGGTCCAGCCGGGAAATATCCAGCAGGCCGCGGATCAGTTCATCCGCCGACTGAATGGCCTTGTCGGCGCGCGAGACCAGCCCCTGCCCCTGCTCGTCCGCCCGGATCGAGCCGAGGAACAGACGCGCAGCATTCAGCGGCTGCAGCAGGTCATGACTTGCCGCCGCCAGGAAGCGCGTCTTGGAGGCGTTCGCCCCTTCGGCGTCGCGGCGGGCGAGATCGAGGTCCTGCGCCATTTCCTCAAGATCGTGCGTACGTTCGCGCACCCGCGTTTCCAGCGTCTCGTTCGCCTCGATCAGGGCGCGTTCGCGCAGCTTGTCTTCGGTGATGTCGGTAAACGTCGTCACATAGCCGCCGCCCGGCGTCGGGTTGCCGACGATGCGCAGATAGCGTCCGTCCGGATTACGCCGTTCATAGGTGTGCTGGTGCCCGGCCCGCATATGCGCCACCCGGCGGCGGGCCTGCTCGGCCGGGTCACCGTCGATCCAGCCGGATTTCAGATTGTACTCAATCAGCTTCGCCACCGGTGTGCCCACCGCGACCAGATCATTGGGATAGCGGAACAGGTCCAGATAGGCCGTGTTCCATGCGACGAGGCGCTGATCGGCATCCACCACCGAAATGCCCTGCGAGATATTCTCCAGCATCGATTGCAGCATGTGCCGGTCGAACCGTTCGGCCTGCGTCTTGTGGTCCAACATGGACAGGACGTCCCGCAGCGCCACCTGATTGCCGCCGATGGCAGACGCCAGCACAACCCGCGCCGATGAGGCGCCGAGCGCGGAGGCCAGCAGGCGCTCCGTTCGCTGGACAAGCTGCCAGTCCGCCGCGCCGTCCCCCGATGCGTGAACGCCCGAAACGCGCGCGAAATCGGCGAAGGCGTGTTCGACCGCTTCGGGGTTCAGGAAACGGGAGGCCAGTGCCTTCAGACCGTTCGGCGTCACCGAGCCCACAGGGTCTGATGTTCCTGTCTCTGTATGGCCGAGGTGTTCCGGATCGCCGACGAAGACCGACGACTGAACCCGGTCGCGCAGGCGTTCCCGCGACCGGAGCGACAGGATCACATAGGCCGCGATATTGGCGCCGAGGCTCCACACGACCCCATGGATCAGGCTGTCGTCGAACGGCGCGCCGAACAGGGCGTACGGGTCCAGCCAGCCGGGGACCGCTGCCGCCATCCGGCCGTGCTGCAGGATGGCGGGCAGGAACAGCGTGTAGGCCCACAGGCCCATACCGAGCGCCAGCCCCCAGACGACCCCCGCGCGCCGTCCGCTCCGCCAGTAGACGCCGCCGATCAGGCCCGGCGCAAACTGGGCCGCCGCCGCAAAGGAGAGCAGGCCGATCTGCGCCAGCGCTTCGCCCGTCCCGGCCAGCCGGTAATAGCCATAGGCCCCGAGAACGATGACGATGATCACACCGCGGCGGATCATGGTGAGGCGGGCCCCGGAATTACCGCCGAGACTGGAGAACCGCCCGGTCTGCATCACAGCCGGCACGATCAGGTCATTGGTCACCATGGTGGACAAGGCGACGCTGGAGACGATCACCATGCCGGTTGCCGCAGAGAAGCCGCCCAGGAAAACGAACAGAGCGAGCAGTCCGTTCCCGCGTGCCAGTGGCAGGTCCAGCACGAACAGGTCAGGCGACACATCTGTCCCAAGCGCCGACAGGCCCGCGATCGTAATCGGGATCACCACAGCGCTGGTCAGCGCGAGGTAAGCGACGAAGACAATGCGCGCGGTCTGCACTTCGCGCCGGTCCCGCCGCTCGATCACGGCGACGTGGAACTGGCGCGGCAGGCAGATAATCGCGCACATGGACAGGATCGTCGTCACAATGAGGCGCTGGGACACGCCGCTATTGGCAAACGGCGCCATCGCCTGCGCCGGGATGTCGATATCCGGCGCGGTAATCAGCGACAGGGATAGCACCGCCACGCCGACCAGGGCGACCAGCTTGATGATCGCCTCCAGCGCCAGAACCTGCATCAGGCCGGCATTGCGCCGCGTGGCATCCGACTGGCGGGCGCCGAACAGGATGGCGAACACGCCCATGGCCAGCGCCGTGAACAGGACCGTCTGGCTGGCCGGGCGGCCACCGGCAGTCTCCGCCCCATAGGCCAGCGCCTGAAAGCTCATGCCGACGGATTTCAGCTGCAGGGCGATATAAGGCAGGCTGCCTGCCACCGCCGCCAGCGCGGCCAGAGCCCCGACCCCGCGGCTCTTGCCGTAGCGGGCCGACAGGAAGTCCGACAGCGAGGAGATGCTCTCCCGCTGGGCGACATCGCCGATGCGGCGGATCAGGCCTGGCAGGAACAGGAAGACCAGCGCCGGACCAAGATAGATGGCGAGATAGTCCCACCCGCTGGTGGCAGACGTGCCGACCGCACCAAAAAAGGTCCACGACGTACAATAGACCGCCAGCGCCAGGGCATAGGTGTAGGGGCTGCGCTTCGCCGACGGGTCCCGCGCGCGCCGGTCGCCCTGCCAGGCAATGGCGAACAGGCCGAACACATACAGCCCTGTTGCCCCAACGATCAGCCAGACTGGCATGGACGAAATCTCCTCAAGGCGCGATCTTCACCCGCCGGATGCCTGTCTGGCAAGTTCGCCCAAGGTCTGGGGCCGGAAAACCAAAATGGGCGGTCCGTGCTGGCGGACCGCCCAGATTGAGAGAGGTGTGGATTGCGGCCGTCTATTCGGGCTGCATCTCCGCATCGGCGATGCCGTGCGGTGTCCGGGTTCCGGGCACGCGGATATCTTCCACCAGATCCTGGATGTCCTGCGGCGGCGGGGCAGTGACCAGCGCCACACCGACACCGACAGCCAGGGACAGGAACATGAAGATGAAGCCGATCCCTTCCGGTGAGACACCCAGCCACCAGTGCGACGGATCCGTATCCACGAACTTGAAGTGGTAGATGTACCAGAAGGTGGTGATGAGACCGGTCAGCATGGACGCGATGGCCCCTTCACGGTTCATCCGCTTCCAGAAGATGCCGAGCACGATGACCGGGAACAGCGACGCTGCGGCCAGGCCAAAGGCGAAGGCCACCACCTGCGCCACAAAGCCGAGCGCGGACGTATTCATCCCCATGATCCCGGCGAGGATCACTGCGCCTGCGGCCGCCCCCCGTGCCGTCAGCAATTCCTGCTTGTCGGTCATGCCCTTGAAGAAGGTCCGCCGGCAAAGGTCATGGCTGACAGCCGACGAGATCACCATCAGGAGGCCGGCCGCCGTCGACAGGGCCGCCGCAAGGCCGCCCGCGATGACAAGCCCGATCACCCAGGCCGGAAGGCCCGCAATGGAGGGGTTGGCCGTCACGATGATGTCGCGGTCAAGCTTGGTGACTTCATTGTCGTCCCCTGCCCGGTATTGCACCACGCCGTCGCCATTCTTGTCGGTGACTTCCAGCAGGCCGATCTTTTCCCAGTCCTTGAACCATGCCGGGATCGGCTTGCCGCCATCGGCAATGATCGTGGCCGCTTCGGCATCGTAATCCGCATCGCTGGCAATATAGGTCGCCTCATTCACCGTATCGATGAAGTTGAGACGGGCGAGCGACGCGACAGCCGGGGCGGTCGTGTAGAGCAGCGCGATGAACACCAGCGCCCAGCCGGCCGACACGCGGGCCGCACCAGCGCTCGACACGGTGAAGAAGCGAATGATCACATGCGGCAGCCCCGCCGTGCCGAACATCAGCGCGCCGGTGATGGCGAACATGTCGATCATGGACTTGTCCGTCTGCGTGTACTCCATGAAGCCGAGATCCGTCACAACGGTGTTCAGCTTCTCCAGCATGGAGATGTCTTCGCCCTTCACATTGGAGATGAAGCCCAGCTGCGGGATCGGATTGCCGGTGACGATCAACGACATGAAGATCGCCGGGACGGTGTAGGCGAATATCAGTACACAGTATTGCGCAACCTGCGTGTAGGTCACGCCTTTCATGCCGCCCAGCACCGCGTAGACGAACACGATGGCCATGCCGACCATGATGCCGGTGTTGAACTCAACGCCGAGGAAGCCCGAAAAGGCCACGCCCACGCCCTTCATCTGTCCAGCGATATAGGTGAACGAGACAAACAGGGCACAAACGACCGCGATCAGGCGGGCCGTGGTCGAGTAATACCGGTCGCCCACAAAGTCCGGCACGGTAAACTTGCCGAACTCCCGCAGGAATGGCGCCAGCAGCAGGGCCAGCAGAACATAGCCGCCGGTCCAGCCCATCAGATAGACAGAGCCGCCATAGCCCATGAAGGCAATCAGGCCCGCCATCGACAGGAAGGAGGCCGCCGACATCCAGTCGGCCGCCGTGGCCATGCCGTTGACCATGGGGTGCACGTCATGTCCGGCGACGTAGAAGTCGTCGGTCGATCCGGCCCGCGCCCAGATGGCGATGCCGATATAGGTCCCGAAAGTCAGGACGACCCAGAAATAGGTCCAGAATTGCTCGCCCATCGTCTCAGGCCTCCACGCCGTATTTCTTCTCCAGGCGGTTCATCGCCCGGCAGTAGTAGAAGATCAGTCCGACGAAGACGTAGATGGATCCGTTCTGCGCGAACCAGAATCCAAGCGGCGCCCCGCCGATCGAGACCTGGTCGAGCACGCTGCGGAACAGGATGCCTGCGCCGTACGAGACCACGAACCAGATGACGAGAAGGCTGAGGGTCAGCCTGACGACGTCGCGCCAGTATCCCTTCGCATCAATCTCTTTGATGTTATGAGTCATTGTTTCCGTTTCCTCCCTTTGACCTTTACGGAGCCCCTTGCCGGGCCTTGCTGGCCAATGCCGTGTCCGGCTTCTGTGGCCGTTATTCTTGTCTGGGTGCGGCAGCCGCGATTTGTACGCTGACGCAAAAGGGCTGCCTCAGACAGCCCCACTTTGGTCTTAGCTTTCCTGCCGGAGACGCCGGGCGTAGCGGCGTTCTTTCCAGCCGCCCCAGAGCAGCGCCCCGGCCAGCCCCAGACCACCGATCAGGTAAACCTCGCCGAGGCCAAACCCGTCCGACAGGCTGAAGCCCGATGCCAGACGCACCGCATAGATCGCGGCCATCAACAGGCCAAAGGCCATCATCACATGCGCTTTCAGCATCTTTTCCTCCCGTATTCTTTTCACCAGTTTACGCGATTTATGTCCGCCACCATCCCCGACCTTGGTCGAAGGAGGAAATCGGGTCTAATGAGTGGGCAAGAAGACGGGACGGCAGTTGCGCGTAAAGCCGGTGGGGATCGGCTTTGCCTCAATCCACCCTACGCTTGCTTACACCTGAACAAAGAATGCATGCTGTCGATTACATCTACACCGTTGGAGGGATTCGATGACCGAAGCAGAAGCTCGCGCTGCGGCTGATCGGTTCTTAGAAGATCAGGACAAGAAAGGGCACAGAATGGTCTTCATAGAAGCCAAACGGAGCCTGCGTCATCCGGGTGAGTGGAATGTAATTTACGATCTTTTTAGTCCGCAGGGGACGCTAATCGACGGGCCGGTCATCGTGATTGTTGATGAGCAAGACGCGGAAGCTCATTTGATGGAAGGGCCGTAAAACTTAGGTAGTGATGTTGAGGTATGGACTTGGACTTCCCCCGGTCTGTTGGACGGTTACGGGCTAGAGGGTTCCGGTGTCTGCAGCAAAGTAGGGTGGGTTGTTCGGAGCGATACCCACCACCCGCATGCCTGAACTTGTTACACAGCACACGGAAATCCGGCCTCTCTATCCTCCGGGATAGCCGCCCACGGCAGTCTCTGCGCCATGACAGAGCGCACCGATTTTTTCTCTCAGGCCTTTTACACGATTGCCCGCGCCCGTGCTTCGACTTCGCTCAGCATGAGCGCTACGAAGGGGCGGCCTTTAACTGACTCATCCTGAGCGACGTCGAAGGATGACTGGCAGAGAGCAAAAGCCCGGCGCTGGCGCTTGGGCCTGCCTCGGGAAATCGCGGTGCGATTTCTGGTCCTTGGCAGCCTGAGCGAAGTCGAAGGATGAAGCGGCAAAGCGCAGACGTCCGGCGCCAGCACCGAAGTGTCCGAAACCCTTGCCAATACAGGGCTTATGGGCTACCTGCGCGCCTTCAGAAACGACGGCGCGAGGCCGCACGTGTCAGCTTCTCACCTCACCGGAACGGCGGGGCGGAGTCGAGGGCGAAAGGAAAAATAATGTCAAAACAACAGATTAGCTTCAATGTCGAACTGCGTGAGCGCACCGGTTCCGGCGGCGCCCGTGCGGCCCGCAAGCAAGGCCTTGTGCCCGGCGTCCTCTATGGCGGCGGCATTGATCCGGTAGCGATCAGCCTGAAGCGGAACGAAGTTCAGAAGGCCATCGAAACCGGCCACTTCCTGTCTTCCACCGCAACGCTGGTCCACGAAGGCAAGAAACAGCTGGTGATCCCGCAGGCCATCCAGTTGCACCCGGTCTCCGACCAGCCGATGCACGTGGACCTGTTCCGCGTCGACGCCAAGCAGCAGATCAAGGTCGAAGTGCAGGTTCACTTTGTCGGTGAAGAGGTCTCCCCGGGCCTCAAAAAGGGCGGTACGCTCAACGTGGTGCGCCATACGGTCGAACTGCTCGTCCCGGCCGGCCACATTCCGGAATCGCTCGAAGCCGACGTTTCCGAGCTGGAAATCGGCGACAATGTGAAGATCTCCAACATCAAGCTGCCAGCTGATGCGGAGCCGACCATCACCGACCGCGACTTCACCATCGCCACGATCGCCGGCCGCACGGCCAAGGCCGAAGGCGACACGGACGAAGATGCAGCGGATGACGCAGAAACCACTGCTGACGCCGAAGGCGGCGAAGAGAAGGAAGACTAGGTCTTCTTCCCTTCCATCCTTTAATGTGCGGCCCGCCTGTCCTATGTTGCCAGGCGGGCCGTTCACTTTCTACCCCAAGCCCCGGCAGGAGGCGCATCCCTCATGTTGATCCTTTCCGGACAGGGAAACCCCACAGACCGCTACGCAAAGAACCGGCACAATGCGGGCTTCATCGTGCTGGACGACCTGCACGCGCGGTACAAGTTCGGGCCCTGGCGCTCGAAGTTCGAAAGCCTGATTGCGGAAGGCAGTGTCGGCGGCCAGAAAGTGCTGCTGGTGAAACCGCAGACCTATTACAATGAGACCGGCCGCGCCCTGTCGAAAGTGCTGCAGTTCTACAAACGCCCGGCTGATGACGTGACCGTCTTCTATGACGAGATTGACCTCGCCCCGGGCCGGCTGCGCGTGAAACGCGGCGGCGGGCATTCCGGCAATAATGGCGTGCGGTCGATGATGGCGCATCTGGGAGAAAACTTCCGCCGCGTGCGCATCGGGATCGGCCATCCGGGCGACAAGGCCATGGTCATGCCGCATGTCCTGTCAGACTTCACCAAGGCAGACCTGCAATGGTTCGGGCCACTGGCCGACGCAATCGGTAGCGCCCTGCCCTTCCTGCTGGATGGCGATGATGAGCGGTTCCAGACCGAGGTGATGCGCCTCGCGCCTGCACCCAAGCATGATCCGAAACAGGCTGCGCGGCGCGGCGACGCCTGATCAGGCGTCGATCTTTGCCAGAATGTCGGCTTCGGCAGCTTCCGCCATCACCACGGCCCCGACAGTGCCGTGTGCCGGAACCGGGCTGCGCGCCAGGCCCAGACAAGCGGTATAAAACCCTTCGTCCGCCGCGCCCAGCGGGTCCGGCAGCTCCGCCGCGATGTCGACCTTGATCTCATAGGGGGTGGAGTTCTTCACCTTGCGAGTAAGGAAGTCGATCGAGATCTCACCTGACGGGTAGACCACATGCATGGTCCGCTGGCGTTCGGACGCCGCGCGGCTGGCCGTCAGCCGGGCGACCCCGCCGCTGGCATAAGAGAATTCCGCCGTGGCTTCGTCGATATGCTCGGAATGAACCCGGCGACCGGTGGCGCTCACGCCGGTAAACTCATTGCCCAGCATCATTGCAGCCAGGTCCAGATCGTGGATCATCAGATCCCAGATGACCGACACATCGCCCGCGCGGTTGTCCGGCGCTGGCGGGCCGGCACGCACGGACTCCAGAAGCAGTGGTGTCTCTTCAATCGCCAGCACGCCCATCGCCCTGGCAACGAAACGCTCCTGATGGCCAACCTGCAGGATGCGGCCATGCGCGGCGGCTTCGTCTGCGAGGAAGCGTGCAGCCACGCCGGTCAGGGCCAGCGGCTTCTCGCACAGGACATGCTTTTGCGCCTCGATGGCCTGGCGCGCCAGCGGCTCGTGCCAGGTGGCCGGCACGGCGATGACGACCGCGTCACAGGCATCCAGGAAAGCCTTGTAGTCGTCGAACCCCTTCGCACCGAACTTTGCGGCAATGCCCGCCGCGCGGGGCAGATCGATATCATAGATGCCGATCAGATCGGTCTTCACCGATGCAGCTGCCTTTTGCGCGTGGTAGTTTCCGAACACCCCGGCGCCGGCAACGCCCACTTTCAGCTTCGTCATGTTCTGACCCCTTTGTCCTGACCGGAATGGCACCCAACTGCCATCGTATCAAGACCATGGCACAGCCCTGCTGCGGTGGGTTTCTTCCTGATCCCCCCTTCACAGCGCCGGTCTCCGCGCCCAACTAGGGCCGAAGACAACAAAAAGTAATTCCGCAGGAGGAAACAGGAATGACGACACTTACATCAACGGAATGGGCCCTCGCCCAGCGCCCGGTCGGTCTGCCCAAGGCAGCAGATTTCGAGAAGAAAACCGTTGAGGTGCCCGCCCCCGGCCCCGGCGAAATCCAGGTCCAGAACGCGTGGATGTCGGTCGATCCGTACATGCGCGGGCGGATGTATGACCGTGAAAGCTATGTTCCTCCCTTCGGCATTGGCGAAACGATGACCGGGGGCGCCGTCGGGCGCGTGACTGCATCGAACAACCCAGACTATCAGGTCGGCGATCTCGTCCAGTCGATGAATGGCTGGCGCACCGCATGGGTCGGCGATCCGGCCACCGCCATGGCGATGAAGCTGCCAGGCGACAGCGGCCTGCCGGACAGCGCCTTTCTCGGCGTTGCGGGCATGCCGGGCCTGACGGCCTATGCCGGTATCCTGCGCGTGGCGGAACTGAAGGAAGGCGACACGGTTTTCGTCTCCGGTGCAGCAGGTGCTGTCGGGTCGACCGTGGTTCAGATTGCCAAGATCAAGAACTGCACCGTGATCGGGTCAGCAGGCGGGCCGGATAAATGCGCGTTCGTGAAGTCGCTCGGCGCCGATCACGTGATCGACTACAAGGAAGCCAAAGGCCTTGAGGGCCTCGTCGCGGCCCTTCGCGAAGCCGCCCCGAAAGGCATCGACGTCTATTTCGACAATGTCGGCGGCGATCACCTGACCGCTGCGATCGAAGTCGCCCGCCCGATGGCACGCTTTGCCGAATGCGGGATGATCGCGCAATACAATGAGACCGGCACGCCGGTTGGCCCGCCCAACATCATCCAGGTCGTCGGCAAACAGCTGAAGATCCAGGGGTTCATCGTCTCAACGCATGCCGACATGCAGCCCGCCTTCATTGCAGATATGGCCAAATGGATTGCGGCGGGGCAAATGAAGTTCCAGGAAACCGTTATGGAGGGAATCGACAAGGCACCAGACGCCTTTATCGGTCTCTTCAGCGGAGCCAATACCGGCAAGATGCTTGTTAAACTGGGATAGTCATGGCGGCCCTTTTCGACGCGTATATCATGGTGGACTGGAGCGCGGCGTCCAAGCCTGTGACCGGGCCCAATTCAATCTGGATTGGGATCCTGGCCAAGGATGCACGCCTGAAGCTGCAGTACCGCGCCGTGAACATCGAAACGCGCCTGAAAGCCCGCAATTTCCTGGAGGACATGGTCGGTAAGCTGACAAAGCGCGGCGACCGTGTCCTTCTGGGATTTGACTTCTCGCTCGGCTATCCGGCTGGCACAGCAGAGGCCCTGGGCCTGAAGCTGGACGGCAAAGCACCGTGGCAGGCAATGCACGAGCATCTCGCCGCGAAGCTGAAGGACAAGCCCGACAATTCCAATGCGCGTTACGCCATCGCCGCCGGCATGAACTATGCGATCTCGAAGGGGCCATTCCCCTTCTGGGGCGCGCCGGCGCGCGACGTCGTCTCGACACTGGGCAGCACCAAGCCCGAATTTACCGATGCCACCCTGCCGGAATACCGCATCGCCGAAACCTATCTTCGGACCAATAAGCTGGGGCAGCCGAAATCTGTCTGGCAGCTGGCCTATACCGGCAGCGTGGGCAGCCAGTCCCTGACCGGCATTCCGCATGTCCACGCCCTGCGTGAGGCATGGCCGGAGGCCCGGATCTGGCCGTTTGAATTCGACCCGGCAGAGCCCCTGACCGAGGAAGCGCTCACTGACATAAAGGTCGTGATGACCGAGATTTACCCTTCATTGACCAAGGCAACCCCCGATTCCGGCGAAACGGTGGATGCGGCCCAGGTTCGGGGAATCGCCCATGATTTCGCTGCCCTCGACAAAAAAGGGGCGCTTTCAGCTGCTTTTTCCACAGCCAAAGGGCTCGATCCGGCCGAAAATACCAAAATTAAAGCCGAAGAGGGCTGGATTCCGGGCACATAGCCCGTGTTTATTGGGAATCCGGCGTGTTCAGGGTTTCCGAATCGTGGACTAGTCGAAACAACGGCGGGGCATCGCCGTTTAACTCAGAGGAGAACCCGTATGAACAAGGGTGAACTTACGAAGGCAGTGGCCGCTGCTTCCGGTCTGTCGCAAAGCGACGCCGGCAAGGCCGTTGATGCTGTATTCGACACGATCGCCGACGCGGTGAAATCGCGTAAGCAGGTCGCCATCGCAGGCTTCGGCACATTCGCGCCGAAAACCCGCAATGCCCGCACCGGCCGCAACCCGGCAACCGGTGAACCGATCAAGATCCCGGAGAAGACATCGGCTTCCTTCAAGCCAGCCTCCGCTATGAAGGATCTCTAAGACCGGTCCATCCGTTTCCGGATTTATTAGAGTTTCAAGGCGGCGTGTCCCTTCAGGGGGCACGCCGCTTTCAGTTCCAGCATCAGCGCCTGCAACGTCCCCGCCACGAACACGCCCATCAAAGCGCCTTCCATCATGCCTTTCGCACCACGCCCCTGCTCAATGCCCAGCCAGTAGCAGGCCGGCAGCATCACCAGAAAGAAAGAGCCGACGTGAATCAGGCTGGGCGACCAGACGATCTCCTGTGCCCGCAGCGCGAAGGACGCTGTGGCCTGCATGCCGTCGAACAGGGTCATCACGGCGGCGAGGAACAGCAGCGACGCAATCGCCGGTGCGATGACGACACCGTCAATCATGGCCTCCTTGTTGACCAGAAGGTGTGACAGCGGCTCGCGGAAAACCACCAGAAGCAGCCCCAGCGTGGCCCCTGTCAGGATGGTTGCTGCAACACCCAGCCGGCCGGCATTGACCACCTCAGCCTTGTTGCCCCGGCCAAAGGCCTCCGCCACGCGAACGCTCGTCGCCGACGCGATGCCCATGTAGAACATGAAGCAGAAGCCGACGAGCTGGATCGTGTATCCGTACACCGTGTTTGCCGAAAGGCTGATCCAGGTCGCGATCGTGAAGGTCAGGTTGAACCCGCCCCATTCGGCCACATTGGAGATGGCCGAACCGATTCCGACCTCAAACTGGCGCCGCGCTTCGCCCGGCTCCGCCTTCGGCGATGCCCGGAAAGCCGGCGTCAGCACGACAACCGCGACGAACAAGGCCACGGCAATCGCATAGCGCGAACCGGTCGTCGCGATGGCCACACCTTCCGCGCCCATCTGAGGCAGGCCCCAGAAGCCGCCGACATAGGCCAGGTCCAGAACGATGTTCAGCAGAACACCACCATAGCTGATGATGGCGACCAGCGTCGGCCGGCGCAGCGCCTCCAGATAGAGACCGCACACGGTCGAAATGGTGAAGCCCGGCAAGGCCAGCGCGAGAATGCGCGTCACCGACGCCGTCGATGCTGCGACATGTTCAGGATCGGCCAGGTTTGCGGCGTCCGAGCTGGGCGCGATCTCGACGAACAGCCAGTGGAACAAGGGCCCGGCACTCAGAGCCACGAGCGCCAGAAGCGCCATGCCCAGCGCCAGCGCCGCGACCAGCCCCCGCCGGAAAATCCGGCCGGACTGGGCGTGTCTGCCAATGCCCAGCATTTCCGACGTCAGCACCTGCACCCCGATCAGGATGCCCATGCTGAAGCCCAGCGTGATACTCATGGGCAGCCACGAGTTCAGAACGAATGGCAGCTCACCGGGCGCAAACTGGCCCAGCACCACAGCATCGGTCATGCTCATCAGCATCATCGCCATCCGCGAGATGGCGATCGGCACCGACAGCCGTAACAAATCAACAATGTCCCCAAGCCGGACCCAGGCCGGCCAGTTCATGCTCCGCATTGGAATACCCTCTGCCCGGCGCCATGCGCCGGGCTGTGTGTCATGTTTAATTATGTTGCGCGAAGCAAGGCCGGACTGAATCCGGCCTTGTGAATTTTCCGTGTCCTGTAGGAGACGGGTCTGGCTGTCGCATCCGGCCGGTTAAGGTCGGTCAGAAGACATGCGTCAGCCGGCCTTGCGGGCCGCGTCCTTGCCGTTGCTGAGCGCCTGAAGCTTCTCTGCCACCAGGAAGGCCAGCTCCAGTGCCTGCTCGCCGTTCAGTCGCGGGTCGCAGTGCGTGTGGTAGCGGCTGGAGAGGTCGTCCTCGGAGATCGCCTGTGCGCCGCCGATACATTCGGTGACGTTCTGGCCGGTCATCTCGAAATGGACCCCGCCCGGATAGCAGCCTTCGGCATTCATGACGTCGATGAACTGGCTCACCTCGGAGAGGATTCGGTCCACCGGTCGCGTCTTGAAGCCGGAGTCGGTCTTCAGCGTGTTGCCGTGCATCGGATCGCAGGACCACACCACAGTGCGGCCACTTGCTTTCACAGCACGCGCCAGCGGCGGCAGCCCCTGAGCCACACCATCGGAACCAAAGCGCGAGATCAGCGTGATCCGGCCCGCCTCGTCTGACGGGTTGATCGTCTCGATCAGGCGGACAAGCTCGTCCGGCTCCATGCCGGGACCGCACTTGATGCCGATCGGGTTCTTGATCCCCTTGCAGAAATCGACGTGGGCATGATCCAGTTGACGGGTCCGGTGGCCGATCCACAGCATGTGGGCCGACGTGTCGTACCAGTCGCCAGACGTGGAATCGACGCGGGTCAGTGCTTCCTCATAGCCGAGCAGCAGGGCTTCGTGGCTGGTGTAGAACTCCACCTGCGCCATCTGCGGCACGGTTTCAGCGTTCAGGCCAACCGCTTCCATGAAGCGCAACGAGGCCGAGATCTGGTCTGCCAGCTTCTCATAGCGTTCGCCCTGAGAGCTGCGATCCACGAAGCCAAGCATCCATCGGTGCACATTGGCGAGGCTGGCATAGCCACCCTGGCTGAATGCGCGCAGCAGGTTCAGCGTTGCAGCCGACTGGGAGTAGGCCTGAATCAGGCGATCCGGGTCGGGGATGCGGGCTTCCGGCGTGAAGTCCATGCCGTTGATGTTGTCGCCCCGGTAGGACGGCAGCGTGACGCCATCAATCGTCTCGATCGGGGCGGAGCGCGGCTTGCCGAACTGGCCGGCAATACGGCCCACTTTCACCACCGGCTTGGCGGCGGCGAAGGTCAGCACGACAGCCATCTGCAGAATCACGCGGAACGTGTCGCGGATGTTGTCCGGATGGAATTCCTTGAAGCTCTCGGCACAGTCACCGCCCTGCAGCAGGAAGGCGTTCCCGGCCGCAACCTCGCCAAGGCGGGTTTTCAGGCGTCGGGCTTCTCCGGCAAAAACCAGCGGCGGAAATGAGCGCAGACGGTCCTCTGCTGCAGCAAGTGCTGCAGTATCCGGGTAATCTTCCGGGATGTGCTTCGCCGGCAGTTCGCGCCAGTCGGAAGGGGTCCAGTTGCTCATCTTACGCTCCATTGATGGCCGCATTAATCACATGGCAGGCGATCGCTCAAGTTTCACCATAATTTCACAGCACAAGTGTGGCGGAATCACCCCGCCTCATCTTAGTTACAGAACGCCTGAGGCAAGCCTGAAGGGACCGCCGGGAGATCATGTCTCACGTCTACATCGCCCACTCTACGCTGGACCTCGACGACCTGCTGAAGCTTCACGAAGCGATGCGGGCGGAGTCGATCCCTGTCAAATTCGCGCCGGACGACCAAAACGACCGCGAACGTAACAATCGCGACATCGACGATGCCTTCGCGATGATTGTGCTGGTCTCGGCCACGTCCGTACGATCAAAGGCCGTGCGCCAGGATATCGAGCGTGCCAAGGCCCGCGGCCTGCCGCTGATCCCCTACCAGATCGACAAAGCGCGGATGAACGGCTTCTTCAAACAGGAAGTCCAGCCGCACCTGCGCCTGTCCAGCACCACGCCGGACGGTCTGGAGCAGCTCGTCCAGCAGACCTTGGACGCCTACAAGAAGAAGTGCCCCGTCATCGCCGTGATGAATCTGAAGGGCGGTGTCGGCAAGACCACCGTCTCGGCGCAGGTCTTCGGCGCCTGGCACGCCATGGCTGGCGGCCGCATCCTGCTGATCGACCTCGACCCGCAATACAATCTGACCCAGACCTTCTATGAGATGGACGTGGCCGATGAGAGCGCGGCGGCGGACAAGTCGGTCATCTCGCTGTTCGAGCGCTCCCGCCTGCACACCCGCAATGCAGAGAGCCCGGCCGAGCACTGGCTGGACCTGTCGACAGAACCGTTCGCACCGGTGGCCCGCAACTATCTCGTCCACGACATCATGGCGGAGGGCAACAGCCCGCCGGGCCGGTTCGACATCATCTCGGGCCAGTTCGAGATTTCGAAATACGCGTTCGCCACCGACAATGCCGCCCTTGAGCAGATCAAGCGCCACTTCCTGCGGCAGGTGGACTTCTATCGCAGCGAATACGACCTGATCGTGTTCGATACCAATCCGAACGCGACCTTCCTGACGCGCTGCGCGCTGGAAGCGGCCGACCGCGTGCTGGCGCCGATGCACACCGACATCTATTCCCTGCGCGGCGTGAAACTGCTGAACCAGGTGCTGCGGACGCAGATCCCCGTCGGCAAGCGCCCGGCCCTGTCGGTTCTGTTCAACGCCGTCAGCCGGTCAGAGCAGTCGACCTTCGAAGCCGATGCCCGCAACGGCATATTCGACGATGCCGCCGGCTTCCCGCTGTCGAAGGCCTTGCTGAAGTCTGCCCTGCCGCGATCAAAGCACCTGGCGGTGAAGCCGCCGCAGGAAGGCCATCCGACCTGGAAGCAGCTGGTCATTCATTCCGGGCGTGGCGGCGGGCTCAAACAGATCCGCGAAAGCCTGAAGACGATCGCGCTGGAACTGAAAGAGCTTTGCGACGAGACGCACTAGGCGTTGCTCGCCACCTCCGGTACCCACTTCGTGCGCATGGTCACCAATTCTTCCGCAACGGACGGGTGGACGGCGCAGGTTCGGTCAAAGTCCGGCTTGGTCACACCCATCTTGATGGCGATGCCAATCACCTGAATAACTTCGGCGGAATCGTCGCCAACCATGTGGACACCGAGCATCTTTTGATCTGACGCCCGCACGACCAACTTCATCAGTACACGGCTGGTGTCGCCATTCAGGGCATTCTTCATCGGCTTGAATTTCGTCTTGTAGATATCGATGTCGGCACCATAGGCCTTGCGGGCATCGGCCTCGCTGAGGCCGACCGTGCCGACTTCCGGCTGGGAGAAGACCGCCGTCGCGATATCCGAATGATCGAAATGCCAGGGATTGCCGCCGAACTCGGTATCGGCGAAGGCGTGGCCTTCGCGAATAGCCACCGGCGTCAGCGCAACGCGGTCCGTCACGTCGCCGACGGCCCAGACACTGCCGACATTGGTTTTTGACCACTCATCCACTTTGACGGCGCCATTGCCGTCCAGCTCAACTCCGGCGGCATCACAGCCAAGTCCTTCCGTGTTCGGGCGGCGTCCGACCGCCATCAGCACGACATCGGCATCAATATGGTTGCCGTTGGAAAGCGTGATGTGCAGCGGCAGGTCTTCGCCGTCGCGTTTCTCGATGGCGTCGAACACGGCGCCGGTGACGACCCGCACACCGGCCTCCTTCAGGCCCTCATGCACCGCCGTGCGGACATCCGCATCAAACCCGCGCAGCACTTCCTCGCCGCGATAGACAAGGCAGGTCGGCACGCCGAGGCCGGCAAAGATATGCGCGAACTCCACCGCGATATAACCGCCGCCGGCAATGACGACATGTTTCGGCAGGTCTTCCAGCTGGAACACCTCATTGGAGGTGATCGTGTGCTCCACCCCCGGCAGGTCTTCGGGCGAGGGCCGCCACGGCGTACCGCCCACGGCGATCAGGATCTTTTCCGCGGTGATCGTCTTGCCGCTCTTCTTCAGGCGCAGCGTGTGTTCATCGACGAATTCGGCGCGCTCTTCGAAAATGTCCACGCCGGCATTCTTGAGATTACGGAAATAGATGCCCGACAGGCGGTCCACTTCAGCATGCATGGCGGAAGCGAATGTTCCGTGATCGTACGAGACATCCCCCACGCGCCAGCCATACCCTGCGGCCTTCGCGATATCCTTGCCGTACTGGCTGGCATAGACCA
Source organism: uncultured Hyphomonas sp. (assembly GCF_963677035.1). Taxonomy (NCBI): domain Bacteria; kingdom Pseudomonadati; phylum Pseudomonadota; class Alphaproteobacteria; order Hyphomonadales; family Hyphomonadaceae; genus Hyphomonas; species uncultured Hyphomonas sp. The sequence goes on along the minus strand of NZ_OY781472.1, from coordinate 2,572,570 downwards.
TGAACTTCTTGGGCACGCAGCCGCGGATCACGCAGGTGCCGCCCATGCGGTATTCCTCCGCCAGGCCGACGCGGGCGCCGGTGATCGCGGCAATGCGGGCCGCGCGCACTCCGCCAGAGCCGCCTCCGATCACGAACAGGTCGAAGTCATAAGCGTGCTCAGCCATAAGTCATTTCCTTGGAAGTCGTGTGCGTGTCTGCGGTCGGATATGGGCGCGCAGGCTCAGAATTCAAACACTGTGGCCCCGGACTCATTGCCGATAATGACCGTCCGGGCGATACCGATAAACAATCCGTGTTCGACGACCCCCGGCACGCCGGAGAGGCGCACAGCCAGGGATTCGGCATCGGGAATTTTCTGGCAATGGCAATCCAGGATGTAGTTTCCGCCATCGGTCGAAACCAGCCTGCCGCCCGGCTGGGCACGCAATTCCACGCGGGGGCGGTCGATTCCGCTGGAGCAGAGCGCGTCATAAACTTTCTTCGCGGTGATGGTGTAGCCGAAGGGCGCCACCTCCACCGGCAGGGGGAACTTGCCGAGGCGATCGACCTGTTTTGACGGGTCGGCAATCACAACCATGTGATCGGAAGCATTGGCGATAATCTTTTCCCGCAACAGGGCGGCGCCGCCGCCTTTGATGAGGAAGCCATGCTCATCCACCTCGTCGGCGCCATCGACGGTCAGGTGGATCCGCTCGACCTGTTCGGACGGGATCAGGGGAATGCCCAGGCTTTCCGCTTGCCGGCGGGTCCGCTCACTGGTCTCAATGCACCGCACGATCAGACCGTCAGCAATTTCTTCGGCCAGCATCTCGACGAAGTATTTCGCGGTTGAGCCGGTGCCAAGGCCGATGGTCATGCCATCTTCGACGAACTCCATCGCCACGGCTGCCGCGTTCTGCTTTTCCAGCTCATTCGCCATGATCAGCCCTTTTTCGTGTCGGCCTTCTTTGCCGTCATTTTCTCGCGGAACACCGTCGCCCAGCCTTCGCGTTCAATCTGTCTTCCCCGCGCGACGGCCAGCGCACCGGCCGTCACATCTTTCGTGACGACGCTGCCGCTTCCGACAATCGCGCCCTCGCCGATGGTCACTGGTGCCACCAGTGCGGAATTGGACCCGATGAACGCGCCCTCTCCGATGGTCGTGCGGTATTTGAAGAAGCCATCATAATTGCAGAAGATTGTGCCCGCTCCGATATTTGCGCCGGCGCCGATCTCGCCATCGCCCAGATAAGACAAATGGCTCGCCTTGGCGCCTTCGGCCATATGCACGTTCTTCACTTCAACGAAATTTCCGACAAATGCCGACTGATCCAGCACTGCGCCGGGGCGAAGCCGCGCAAATGGCCCGACGGACGCGAACTGGCCGACCTGTGCGCCTTCGAGATGGCTGAACGCACGAATCTGCGCGCCGGACCGGATGGTCACACCGGGTCCGAAAACGACGTTCGGCTCGATCACCACGTCCGGCTCAATCACGGTATCGTAGGCGAAGAACACCGTATCCGGCGCGATCAGCGTCACCCCGCTGTCCAGGGCTTCCCGGCGCCGGCGCGCCTGAAAAATCGCTTCGGCCTCGGCAAGGTCTGCCTTGGAATCACAGCCGATCAGGTCTCCTTCATCGCAGCGGACCGCCTGACAGCGCTTACCTTCGCCCCGGGCCAGCCCGACCAGGTCGGTCAGGTAATATTCGCCCTTGGCATTGTCGTTCGTCACCTTTTCGAGCAGCCGGAACATGTCTTCCGCGCCAGCTGCCATGACCCCGGAATTGCAGAGCGTGACCAGCAGCTGCTCCGGCGTCGCTTCCCGCGCCTCGACAATCGCTTCCAGCTCACCATGGCCTGATGTGATCAGGCGGCCATAGAGACCCGGATCATGCGTATCGAACCCCAGCACGCCGACCGTGGCGCCCTCCTCCAGCGACGCAAAGAGTTCCTCAATGGCGTCTGCCGGAACCAGCGGGGAGTCCCCGTAAAGCACGACAAGATCCCCTTGAAATCCGGTAAGCGCATCGGCTGCACAACGCACGGCATGGCCGGTGCCCTCGGGCGGATCCTGAAAGGCGACCTGAATGTCTCCGGGCAGGCGTGCAACATGTTCGATCAGCAGCCCCTGAGAAGGCTGGCAGACGACCACGATTTCGGTACAGCCCGCCCTGCGGGCCAGGTCGACCGACCAATCCACCATGGGGCGTCCACCGACCGGGTGCATCACCTTGGGCAGGCTCGATTTCATCCGCGTGCCCTTGCCGGCGGCGAGAATTACCGCGGCGCGGGATCTGGCAGTCTGGCTCATGACAGGGCCCTCTCGCTTTCTTCTGCCCATTCGCCTAGATCAAAGGCCGATTCAAGGCGAGGGGCGAGCGGGAATTGGAGCAGCGATGACAGGATGGCTAGACGGCTGGACCGTGGTGTTCGATCTGGACGGGACGCTGGTAGATACCGCGCCGGACCTTCTGAACGCCCTAAACCATGTCCTGGACCATGCCGGGCTTGAGACTGTGGACCTGCAGACTGTTGCCGGAATGATCGGCCATGGCGCCAAGGCCATGATCCGGACAGGCATGGCGCATCAGGGTCTGACGCCGTCGGACGCCGAACTGGAGGGCCTCTTCGCGCGCTTCCTTGTGTACTATTCAGAACACATCGCGATCGGGTCCCGCCCCTTCGACAAGGTGCCGGAAATCCTGGATGGCCTCGCAGCCGACGGCGCCATCCTGTCGGTCTGCACCAACAAGAAGCAGGATCTCTCCGACAAACTTCTGGACGCGCTGGGGCTGGCGCCCCGCTTTGCCGCCATCATCGGTGCCGACAGCGTTCCGTCGAAGAAGCCCGACGGGGACCATATCGTGCGCGCGATACACGCCGCCGGCGGGGATCCGGTCCGGGCTATCATGGTGGGAGACAGCCGCACAGACGAAAGGGCAGCCCGGAATGCCGGACTGCCCTTCGTATTTGTGCCATTTGGCTATGAAACCGAGTCAGTGGAAGCGATTGGCGCGGACGCGGTCGTTTCGCACTATTCTCAATTACCTGAGGCGCTTTCGCGCCTGATCAATCAGGCCGTGGCTTCAGCGCGCGGGCGATAGCTCGGACGTGCAGCCGACGCATCCGGATTGATCCGGCGGCGGGGCATACCGTTGATCATGTTGCTGCGCACGTCGGTCCGGGCGCTGCGCATGGCAGGTACGAAGCCAGCATCGACAAGGTCGACATCCACTTCATAGCCACGCTCGGCCCAATAGGCAGCAATCTTTTCACGCAGGCGCTTTGCGCCTTCTTCGTCACACCAGTCTTTCATTTTCTCTCTCTCCAGGCGTTTTTGTTATTCAGGGCTTTAAAAGCCCCTGCCTGTCCTTCTTAGGATCTGTATTTCTGCGAACCGTTGTTGGCTCGTCTCGTGTGACTGCAAAATGACAATGTTGGCGCGCAATCTCAAGACCTATTTCAAATGAAACCAACGTAATGTTACTCGATGAACAAATGTTCATTCTGAACGTCCGTTCATATTACGTAATCTGGCAGCCAATGTTTACGCTGTTCCTGTACCAAAGCGTAAATCCCTTACACCACGCCTGTCCCGTAGATAGGTGACAGCCTCATTCTCGCCGTAATTGCCGTTCGGATTTTCGGCCTCAAAACCATGCATTGCAGCATATCTTTGCATAGCAGCTATGACGCGCCTGTCACAAAACTCTCGGGACAATGTAGTCCGATTGGGGGACAGAATGCCGATGCACATGCTTCAGCTTTCCGCGCTTGACCTTGCGACTCAGGCAGATTAACCCCGATTTTTTCCGGAACGGGCGATTAGCTCAGTGGTAGAGCACTGCCTTCACACGGCAGGGGTCACAAGTTCGAACCTTGTATCGCCCACCATTTCCGTTCCCTCATTTCGTTTTCCCGAGAGACCACCTGAGACAATGCGTGGTCCCCTCAGCAAAGCACGCTATAAGCCGCGCGATGAAATCCCTGTTCCGCTCCCCCATCGTTGCCGCCCTCCTGGGACGCCTGATCTGGGCATGGATGGCCCTGGTGGCCCACACAGTCCGCTGGACGGTCGAGGTGGATCCTGCCGCCCGACAGGCCTGGCGGGACAATGACGGCGTTGTCGTCGCGTCCTGGCACTCCCGGATCATGATCCTGCCAACGGGCTGGATCCGCTTCATCCGCAGCTGGAATGATCGCGTGAACAGAGCGGCGATGCTGATCTCGCTATCGCCGGACGGCGAAGCCGTGGCCCGGGCGATCGACCACCTCCACCTGCACGCCATCCGCGGCTCGGCAGCGAACAAGAAAAAGCGCAAGGACAAGGGCGGCGCCCGCGCCATCGCCGAAGCCGCCCGCCTGCTGAAAAGCGGCAGTGCGGTCTGCATCACACCGGATGGCCCCCGTGGCCCGGCCGAACAGGTCAGCCCCGGCGCCGTCATGATCGCCCAGCGGGCCGGCGCGCCGATTGTGCCCTATGCCCTGTCAATCACGCCCTGCTGGCGGCTGAAGACGTGGGACCGGTTCATCATCCCGTTTCCGTTCACCCGGGGTGCGATCGTACTGGCAGCGCCAATTGACGCCCCACGCTCCGCAGAGCCCGAGGCCTTGCGTTCAGAATTGCAGGCACGACTTGATGAAGCGACCCGCCGGGCTGATATGCTGTGCGGCCGCTTACCGGAAACAGAAACGGATCCCGCTTCCAGATGACTTTTGCGCTGCACGTGTATCGCGTCCTGACCAGCGCGCTATCGCCTTTTCTCGGCTTCGTGCTGAGCGCGCGGGTCAAACAGGGCAAGGAAGACTTCTCGCGCCGCGACGAGCGGATGGCCCGGCGCCTGCCCGTATTGCGCAACAATGGCGTGCTGGTCTGGCTGCACGGCGCCAGCGTCGGTGAAAGCCGTCTGCTGCTGGAACTCGGCAACCGCCTGCTGGACGAGCGGCCGGACCTGATGCTGTTGTTCACCAGCCAGACACAGACCTCCGCCCGGCTGATGGGACCGATGTTGCCGGACAATGCCGTCTACACAATGGCCCCGGTCGACACGCCCGCCGCGGCCCGCCGGTTCATCCGCCACTGGAAACCCAGCCTCTGTATTTTCGGCGAAGGCGAGATCTGGCCGAACCTGATCCTGGAGGCGGAAAAGGCGGGCGCGAAACGCGCGCTGGTCAATGCCCGCATGACGGAAAAATCGGCGCAGGGCTGGCAGCGCTTCCATCAGACCTTCCGCGCGCTGGTCGGCCGGTTCGACACCGTGCTCGCCGCAGATGAGGATACGGCCCGCCGGCTTGCGAATCTGATGGGAAAACCCGTGGTCTGCACGGGCAATCTGAAATCCGCCCTGCCGCCGCCCTCCGCGAATGACGTCGAGTTGCGCCGGATGCATGAGGGCTTCAAGGGCCTGCGCAAATGCTACCTCGCCGCCTCCACGCACGATGGCGAAGAGGTCCTGTTCCTCGATGCGATGAAAGCGGCGCCGGATGCCGCCCTCATCATCGCACCACGCCATCCGGAGCGCGGGTCGGTAATCGAGGACCTGCTGCGCGCCCGCAACATCCCGTTCGCCCGGCGGTCGCGCGGTGAAGCCCCGAACCTGCACACCCGCGTCCTCCTCGCCGATACGATGGGCGAGATGGGGATCTGGTTCCGCCTTGCCGATGCGGTCTATCTCGGCGGCGGGCACACGCCGAATGTCGGTGGACACAACCCGCTGGAACCGATCCGCCTTGGAAAGCCTGTCGTCTCCGGCCCGGACGTCTTCAATTTTGCCGACATGATGGAAGACCTGTCCGAGCGCGGCCTGATCCGCATGCTCAAGACACCGAAAGCCATTGGCCGGGCGCTGGTCACCATGGCGCCACCTTCCAGTTCCTCGCTCGACCTGCTGGAATACGAGGCCGACGCCCCCATGCAGGCAACGCTGGAGGCGATCCGTTCGCTCCTCCCGGAAAAGGGGCTGCTGGAATGAAGGCGCCGCATTTCTGGTCGGCCGGCCTTGATCCGAAATCCCGGGGCGCCGCGCCAATTACCCGTCTGTTGCTGACCCCGCTGTCGGCGCTTTACACGATCGGCATCCGCCGCAAGCTGGCCCGCGCAGAACCGGAAGCCATCCCGGCACGGATTGTCTGCGTGGGCAATCTCACGGTCGGCGGCGTTGGCAAGACCCCGGTGGTCGAAGCGATCCGGCGCCGGGCCACTGAGGCAGGTCTGCGTGCTGCAAGCCTGTCCCGGGGCTATGGCGGCAAACTGCAGGGTCCGCTGAAAGTCGACCCTGCCAGCCACACATCCGCCGACGTGGGCGATGAACCGCTGATGCTGGCTGCAACGGGAGAAGCCTGGATCGGGAAAGACCGCGCCGACGCCGCGCGCGCGATGGCCACCGACGGCGTGCAGCTGATCGTGATGGATGACGGCCACCAGAACCCGTCTGTCGCCAAGGACCTTTCCCTCATCGTGATCGACGCCGCCGCGCCGTTCGGGAATGGACATGTCCTGCCGAAGGGACCGCTGCGGGAACCCGTCGCCGATGGGCTGGCGCGCGCAAATGGCGTGATCCTGATGGGCGAAGGCAAGGAATTGTCGGCGGTGCAGAAATCCCGCCTGCCGGTGGTCCGGGCCGGGCTGGTCCCTGCCGGGGATGTGCCGGAGGGGCCATTGGTGGCCTTTGCCGGGATCGGCCGGCCTGTGAAATTCTTCGACAGCCTGACTGAAGCAGGCGCCGACCTGCAGGACTCCATCCCCTATGGCGACCATCATGCCTACACAAAGAACGATCTGAAATTCCTCCAGGATCTCGCCGAAAGCCGCGGCGCACGCCTGATTACGACCTCAAAAGACCATGTGCGCTTGCCTGCGGAGGCACGCGGGCGCATTCTTGTGTTCCCCGTCACAGCCCGCTTTGAGGATGAGGCAGCGCTCGACGCGCTCCTCGCCCCTATTCTCGGTCCGGAAGTAGTATGAGCGATCCGCAGCAGAAGACAGGATATGTCCGCCCCAAGGACATCGATAATCGCGCCAGCTTCTGGCAGCGGATCCAGTGGCGGCTGGAAACCTTTGCATGGGACTGGATCTATTGGGCACCGGTCAAGGCGATGGGGCCTGACCGCGCTTCGAATTTCGGCGCGTGGCTGCTGCGCAGGATCGGGCCCCGGCTGTCCCAGCACAAGACGATGCGGCGCAATCTCAAGATGGCGTTTCCTGACTGGTCCGAGGAGAAGGTAGAAGAAACGGCCCTCGCTGCCTGGGAATCAGCCGGGCGGACGGCGGGCGAGCTGCCTCACCTCCCGAAGATCGATCCGTACACCTCTGGCCGGGTGGAGATCACAGGCCTCGATATTCTCGACCGCATCCGCGACAGCGGCAAGGGCGCGGTGTTCGTCTCCGGGCATTTCGCCAATTGGGAAATCATGCCGGCGGCGATCACCAAACGCATCCCGCAGGCGGTGATGACTTACCGGGCGCTCAACAATCCGCATATCGACCGCCGCATTTCAAAGCTGCGCCAGGATTACGGCACGGCGATCAATGCCCCGAAAGGCATCGGCACACGCGAATTGATGCGGGCGTTGGCGAAGGGCTCTCCCATCGCGCTGATGAACGACCAGAAATTCAATGAAGGTATCGCTGTCCCCTTCTTCGGCCGTGAGGCGATGACCGCGCCGGGACCCACCCGCCTTGCCCTGAAATACCAGGTGCCGATCGTCCTGGTCTCAACCGTCCGCACCGGCCCGGCCCGGTTCCACATCGAATTCCACGAGCCCTATGTGCCGGAGGATACTGGCGACACCGATGCCGACATCCTTCGCTCGGTGACACGCATCAACACCTTCCTTGAGGCGCAGGTCCGCGCTCATCCCGGCCAGTGGTTCTGGCAACACCGCCGCTGGCCGAAAGAGGCCTGGAAAGACGCTGGCGTCACCTGAAGCCCCCAAATCCGCTCTGAGTTTGTCTTAGCGCCTCATGGTTTCCAAGTCGGCAACTCACCCGGCTGAATTCCCCCATTTCCGGCACAGCTTGATTAAAAGTGGCTGATTATGTTTCCCGGGAGCTGCCAGGACGGCAGGGGGATTTACTTTATTACCAGGCGCTCGCCGGGAGGGCACTGATGAACGCATTCCAACTCGATCCATCCATGTTGAAAGGTCCATCGGAGACCTCGCCGCAGATCATCGAATCCTCTCTGAGGGCGATCCGCGAGCACCTCGATATGCCGGTGGCTTACCTGTCTCAATTCGTGAATGGCCGGGTTGTGTACCGCAACGTCGATGCGCCCGGATACGAACACCTGATCCGCGCCGGCGCCAGCCGCAGCATGGACGAAGGATATTGCGGCCTGATCGTCGCCGGCCGCCTGCCGCAGATGATCCCGGACACGTCGGAAAACCAGCTGGCCGCATCCCTGCCGATCACCCGCACGCTGCCGATCGGCTCTCACATCGCCATTCCGATCCATCTGGAAGACGGCACGATCTACGGCATGTTCGCCTGCCTGAGCCCGAAACCAACCACCAGCCTGAACTCCCGCGACCTGGAAACGATGCGCCTGTTCGCAAACCTCGCGACGCAGCAGATCCACGCCAATCACCGCACCGAACGCATCATGCGGGAAAAGCGCATCCGCATCGAGTCGGTGCTGGAAGAGAGAGCGTTCGAAATCGCTTACCAGCCGATTGTCGACCTTGGCGACATGCGGCCCAAAGGCTTCGAGGCACTGTCGCGTTTTTCTGCCGAACCTTACCGCACGCCCGACATCTGGTTTGCCGAAGCCGCAGAGGTCGGTCTTGCGGCCGAACTGGAACTTGCTGCTATCCGTCATGCTGTGCGGGCCCTGAACGTGCTGCCGGCTGATCAATATGTCTCGGTGAATGCTTCGCCGCAGACCGTGATCAATTCAGCTTTTGCGCCTGCCTTCTCCGGACTTGCGCTGTCCCGCATCGTGCTTGAGATTACCGAGCACGCGATTATCGAAGACTATGACCTGTTCACGAAATGCCTGGCGCCGCTGCGCAAACGCGGTCTGCGCATCGCGGTGGACGATGCCGGGGCCGGGCACTCCTCGCTGCGCCACATCATCCAGCTGAGCCCGGATTTCGTGAAAGTGGACATCAGCCTGACCCGCAATGTCGATGCCGACCTTGCCCGCCGCGCGCTGATCTCCGCCCTGCTGCACTACACCCGCGAAACCAGCGCACAGATCGTGGCCGAAGGGATCGAAACCGAGGCCGAGCTTCGTACGCTGAAGCTGCTCGGCGTCCGCCGCGGCCAAGGCTACTTCCTCGGTCGGCCCAGCATCAATGCGTTTGGCGACCTGAAAGCCGAAGCGCGCGAGGCGTAGACACGGAATTTCACCATCCCCTCTCTCCTGCGCCGGTCCACCTGGGCCGGCGCTTTTTTGTCCCGCCTCCAAAGGGGCTGAAGACACGGTTAGACATGGACGCAAACCATCCTAATGTTCCCGTCTCCAGAAAGGACGGATCCTTATGCATTACGGCCAGATCATTTCCTGCATCGCGCTTGCCTCCGGCGCCGCGATGGGGCTCGGCGCGCTGATCTCGCCGCGCTGGGCGTCCGGCGTCGTGCGTCTTGTCGAAGATCCGGATCCGGCCCGGCCCGGCGGCTATTCGGAATTCCGCGCCACCTATGGCGGCCTGTTCCTGATGGCGCACTTGTCTGCCCTGCTGATCGCGCTGAACCTGCCAGCCATCTATGCCGGGTTCGCTGCCCTGCCGCTGGCACTTGGCTGGATCGGGGCGGGCATCGGGCGGCTTGTTTCTCTTCTGGCGGACCAGGACCGGAACCGCACCCCCGGCCTTATCCCCGTCTGGATCCCGCTGGAAATCGTCATCGGCCTGGCGATCGGCTGCAACTTCCTTCAGGTCTACAAGATCATCCAGGCTTTCACCTGACCCGCCGGGCCGCGCGACTCGTGCCCCTCACGTCGGCGCACGGCCAAAACACCTTGCATCACGCGTCCAGATGACCGATTCGGGCGTCTGACATTGAAAGGAAGCCATCATGACGGAGCGTCGAGAGACGGGCCGCCCGCGCCGCAAACCTGCAGGCGCCAAAGGCAAGTCCGCAGACAAGCCCATGGGCAAGCAAGGCCCGAAACGCAAATCCCCTCCACCGCGCGGCCCCGCCGCAGAGCCGGACTGGAGTGAGGGCGAACGCATCGCGAAATACCTCGCCCGTGCCGGCGTCGCCTCCCGCCGGGAGGTCGAGCGCATGATCGAAGAGGGCAAGGTCAGCGTCGATGGCAAGAAACTGACCTCTCCGGCCTTCAAGGTGACCGGCAGGGAATTGATCCGGGTTGGCCGGCGCACCATCGCCGCCCCGGATGAGACCCGCCTCTGGCGCTATCACAAGCCCTCCGGTCTGATCGCGACCAATTCCGATCCCGAAGGCCGGCGCACCATCTTTGACGAACTGCCGCGCTCCCTGCCCCGTGTCGTGACCGTGGGGCGCCTGGACCTGACGACCGAGGGCTTGCTGCTGCTGACCAATGACGGCGAGCTGGCCCGCACGCTGGAGCTGCCTTCCAGCGGCCTGGAACGGACCTACCGGGTGCGCGCCAAGGGCACTGTGACACCTCAGAAGATCGAGGAACTCGCGAGCGGCATCACGGTCGAGGGCGTAAAATACCAGCCCATCACCGCGGTTCTGGACCGCGAAATGGGCGCCAATACCTGGCTGACCGTGACCTTGTCGGAAGGCAAGAAGCGCGAGGTGCGCCGCGCCCTCGAAGCGGTGAACCTGATCGTGAACCGCCTGATCCGCGTATCCTACGGCCCGTTCGAACTTGCAGACCTGAAACCCGGCATGGTCGACGAAGTGCCGCCAGATCTTGTCCGGCAGGCCATCGGACACCTTCATTCCGCCACGGGCACCCCTGCCCCCAGAGGCGCGGCTGCTGGCAGTGCCCGCACCGGCTCCGGCCGAGGTAGGCCGGATCCGCGCAAAGGGCCGAAACCTGCCGCCAAATCGGGCCCGAAAGCCCCGGGGAAACCCGCTGCCCGGTCCCGGGACGGAAAACGTGCCAAGCGAGACGAGGAATGGACAACCCAGCCCAAGCCTCCTTCCCCCAAGTCACACCTTGGCACCAAGGCGCCTTCCGGTAAGCTGTCCGGCAGCAGGAAACGCAACAAGCCACGCTGAGACGGCCATAGGCATGCCGCCCGTGGCGATCGCCAAAAGGGAGGCAATGCATGTCTGCAAAAGGCAAATCCGTTATCATTACAGGCGCGTCGAGCGGCATCGGCGCCGCAACGGCCAGACGCCTGGCCGAAGCAGGTGCACAGGTCATGCTGGCCGCCCGCCGGGAAGACCGGCTCAAGGAACTCGCGAAAGAGATCGGACCGAACGCCTCCTGGCGCGTGACAGATGTCACCAGTCACAACGACATGCTGTCGCTGGGCCAGGCTGCGATAAAGCATTTCGGCAAGGTCGATGTCATCGTCAACAATGCCGGTATCATGCCCCTCTCACCGCTGGCAAACCGGCGCGTCGACGAGTGGGACCGCATGATCGACGTCAACATCAAGGGCGTGCTCTACGGCATCGACGCCGTGCTCTCACACATGCTGGAGCGCAAGGAAGGGCACGTCATTAACGTGTCCTCCGTCGCCGGCCTGACGACCAATCCGACCTCCGCCGTCTACAGCGGCACCAAGCATGCGGTGAAGGCCATCTCTGAAGGCCTGAGAAAGGAAACAGCCGGGGTCGTCCGTGTCACAACGATCTATCCCGGCAAGGTGAATACAGAGCTCGGCCATTCGATCAAGGATCCTGACGTTCTGGCCGGCATTGGCGACCGGTTCAATTATACGGGCCTCGAAGGGGAAGACATCGCCGAAGCCGTACACTTCGCCATCACCAGCCCGCGCAACATGGTGCTCAACGACATCGTGATCCGCCCCATCGAACAGGTTTTGTGAGTCCCGACATGACGTTTCAGAATGTAACCGAGACCTATCAGCAGGAATCCCCGCCGCACGCACCGGCGAACAGGCCTGTTTACGACCTCGACCCGCCGGTCAATCTCACCGATCCGGAAGTGTTCTCCCGGCATGGCGGATACACGCACGACGCCTTCGCCCGGATGCGGGAGAAAGCCCCCGTGATGTGGCACCCGGAGGAAGCAGGCGCCGGCTTCTGGGCTGTCACGCCCTATGAACTGGTCAAGCAGGTCGAGCTGGACCCGGCGACATTCTCGTCGCAGCGCGGCGGCATCCTGATGACTTATGGCCTGCCGGACCAGCCGCGCCACCCGCTGCTGCACTCGTCCAGCCTGAACAGCCTGATCAATCTCGACCGCCCCTATCACACGCCGCTGCGCATGGAGCACATGCATTTCTTCCGTCCCGGTTTCGTGGCGGAGCTGAAAAAGCGCGTCGATGCCTATGTGACCGAACTGCTGGACGCGATGGAGAAACAGGGCCCGGTCGTGGACATGGTGGAGATGTTCTCCGCTGAGCTGCCCCTGTTCACACTGTGCGAGATCCTGGGGGTCCCGCCCGCGGACCGGCCAAAGCTGGTTCACTGGATGCATTTCCTCGAAACGTCTCAGTACCAGGCCCAGCAGGAAGGCCTCGGCAATGTGACGCCGGAACAGATGATGGCGTTCATGCAGGAAATCCAGAACATGTTCGAATTCGGCCGGCACCTGCTGGCCGAGCGCCGCAAGGAACCGAAGGAAGACCTGCTGTCTGCCATCGCCAATGTCGAAATTGACGGCAAACCGTTGAGCCCCGAATTCCTCGACGGCTCATGGCTGCTGATCGTGTTCGCCGGCAATGACACGACGCGGAACTCCCTCTCCGGTACGATGCGTCTGCTGACGGAATTTCCGGACCAGAAAGAGAAACTCCAGGCCAACGGAGACCTGTTCCCGAACTTCGTCCATGAGGCCATTCGCATGGTCTCGCCGGTCACTTATATGCGCCGCACGGCAACCACCGACACAGAGCTTGGCGGCCAGCCGATTGCCGAAGGGGAGAAAGTGGTGATGTACTATGCCGCCGCAAACCGCGACCCGGAAAAATTCCCGGATCCGAACCGTTTCGATATCACCCGCGAGAACGCGAAAGAGCATCTTGCCTTCGGACACGGGCCTCATGTCTGCCTTGGCCAGCGCGTGGCCAACATGCAGCTGGAAGCAGCCTACCGGCAGATCCTGTCACGTTTCCCGAATGTGAGATGTACCGGCGAGCAAACAATTGCACCAAATAATTTCGTCCACGCCATTTCAAGCCTGATGGTGGATCTCGGCACATGAGCGATACTCTTGTTACCCGCGAGGACCAGGATGGCTGCGCCATTCTCACCCTCAACCGCCCGGACAAGCTGAATGCGCTGACCGTCGGCATGTTCCGCGAACTGCGCGCGCATGTGTCCGCTCTCTACAAGGACGACACGATAAGCTGCGTAATCCTGCGCGGCGCTGGAAAATGCTTCTCCGCCGGGCATGATCTGGCAGATATCGCCGAGGGCGAAGCGGTGCCATCACCCGGCTGGCACTCGGAAACCCTGCGCCTGATGGAGCGGCTGCCCAAGCCGGTGATCGCGGCGGTGCACGGCCATTGCTATACCGGCGCGCTGGAAGTCGCTCTCGCCGCTGACTTCATCCTGGCGGCCGATAGCGCCCGCTTCGGCGACACGCACGCCAAATGGGCGCTGACCCCGATCTGGGGCATGAGCCAACGCCTGCCCCGCCGGGTGGGGATCGCAACAGCGAAGCGCCTGATGTTCACAGCCGAAATGATCGGCGCCGAGGAAGCCCTCCGTATCGGCCTCGCTGAAATGGTCGTGCCGGATGCCGAATTCGATTCCGCCATCCTGAAACTGGCACAACAGATCACGACCAATTCTGCCTTTTCGCACGCCGCCAACAAACGCCTTCTGGAAGCCACGGACGCCCGCGACATGGACAGTGGGCTGCAATGGGAAGTCCTCAATAATGAAGGCGTGGGACCTGACATGCAGGCACGAATCGGGGCCTTTACAGGAAAGTCACCGAAAGCGAAAAAATGAGCGATTTTCTCATCCGCCGCGACGATCTGCGCGAAGTTCATTGGGCCGAACAGCCGCCGGCACCGCTGGCCGATGGCTGCGCCCGGCTGAAAGTCGAAGCCTTCGCCCTGACGGCCAACAATGTCACCTACGCCACGTTCGGCGATGCCATGAAATACTGGGACTTTTTCCCGGCATCGGACCCGTCCTTCGGGCGCGTCCCGGTCTGGGGCTTTGCAACTGTCGAAGAGTCCAAGGCAGAAGGCGTGACAGCGGGCCAGCGCGTCTACGGATACCTTCCGATCTCGGATCGCTTCGATGTGCAGCCCGCGAAAGTGGGCAAGGCAAGCTTTATCGATGGCGCCGCGCACCGCCAGCCGATGGCCGCGATCTATAACACCTATATCTTCACCGCAGCGGACCCGTCCTATGACGCAGAGTCCGAAGCGCAGCAGATGCTGTTCCGCCCGCTGTTCACCACCGGATGGATGATCGACGATTCCCTGATGGAAACGGGAGACGACATTCCCGAAACGGTCGTGATTTCCTCGGCCTCGTCCAAGACGGCGCTGGCGCTGGCGCATTGCCTGAAACAACGCGGCAATGTCGACACTGTCGCGCTGACGTCGAAAGGCAACAAGTCATTCGTGGAATCTACCAAGCTTTATGGCCGGGTGCGCACCTACGCTGATGTGGACCGCCTGCACGCGCGCGGCCTGACAGCTTTTGTTGACTTCCTTGGCCGCCCCACGCTGACGGCAGATGTGCACAATGCCCTGAAGGACCGCCTTGTCCGCAGCCTGGTCATCGGCGTCACCGACTGGGAAGGCAACCGCGCCCCGATCCAGCTGCCGGATCCCCAACCGGAATTCTTCTTCGTCCCGACCTATGCGGCCGAGCGCACCAAACAGTTGGGCGCCAGCACGCTCAACGCAAAGCTCGGCCAGTCGCTTCTCAGTTTCTACAAGGCCTCGCGCAAATTCGTGAAACCGAAGCAGGCCAAAGGACGCGAAGCCATTTCGAGCGCCTGGCTGAAGACTCTCGATGCAGATGTAAGCCCGGCGTCCGGCCTGATCCTCACGCCGTGAGGCAGGCGTGACGCGCCTCCAGGATCTGCTTTCCGACATAAAGGGCAAAGCGGACGGCACGCCCCGCATTTATATCCCCGGCGGCCCCGCTGAGCCGGCTTGTCTGGCCAGCGCCCTTCGTGAGACGCCGGACCTTGCCGATGGTGCCACCTTCATTGGCCACTGGCTGCCGGGCATCAACCGGACGGCGTGGACAGAGTTTCATTCCGGCGCGTCTGCCGAGGGAACATTTCTCTATTCCGAATACCGTAAGAGTTTCGAAGCCGGGCGCTATCGCCTGCACCCGATGCATTATTCCACAGCCTTCGAATGGCTGAAGAGCGTTCCGCTGGATGCCGCGTTCATCCCCGTGTCAGCACCTGATAAAGGCAGCAATGTCTCCCTCAGCCTGGGAACAGACATGTCGCCTGCCGTGACGGGCCGTAAGAATGTCCGCCTGATTGCGGTCATCCGGCCGGACTTGCCCATTCCAGCCGATGCACCGCGCCTGCCCCTTTCGGCTTTCTCGGACGTTATTGAAGACGCCGCGCCACTGATCACGCTGCCCGACCCGCCTCTGTCCGAGGAGGCCACGGCCATCGCCGCCCATACCGCCACCTTGCTGGGGGATGGATTCACGGTGCAGTCGGGTATCGGAAGTGTGCAGCAGATCGCCATGGCTGCCGCGGCGCACCATCGCAACATCCGCATTCATACAGGCATGATCACCGACGCCGCACTTGGCGCTATGACCGCAGGAGCCATCGGGCCGGAACCGGGATCTATCCTGACCGGCACGGCCATTGGCACGCCGCCGCTTTATGACGCTGTGGGGGCCGATCCGAGATTCAGTTTCCAGCCTGTCAGCATCACCCATTCGGTGCCGGTGCTGGCCGCGATCCCGCGCTTCGCCGCAATCAATGGCGGCGTGGAGGTCGACCTGTTTGGACAGCTGAATTCGGAATGGGTGAAGGGACGTCAGGTCGCCTCGACCGGAGGGCTCGGCAATTTTGTACGCGGGGCCCAGCTGTCAGCGGGCGGACGCAGCATCATCGCCCTGCCCGCAACGGCCCGTGGCGGCAGCGTTTCCCGCATCGTGGTTCAGCTGGCCTCCCCCGCCGTTACGCTCAGCCGCGCCGAAGCGGGCTGTGTCGTGACGGAGTATGGCGTGGCCGACCTGGCAAGTGCGGATATCGAGCAACGCGCCGAAAGGCTGATCGCGATTGCCGCGCCAGCCTTTCGGGATAATCTTGCAAATCAGTGGGCGAAGTTGCGCGCCAGTCTCTAGCCGCGCGCGCCTTCCAGCTTGCGCTTCTTCCCGCCGCGGCTACGGCCCCCCTGCTTGCCACCATTGCCTGCGGCATGCGCCTTTGGCTTGCCTTGCGGACGCGAACCGCCCTGCGGGCGACGCTGGCCAGTGCGGCCACCGGTGCCACGTGCCGGACCTTTCGGCTTGAAGAGACGTTCGTTCGGATCCGGGGTCGGCAACAGGTCGACCTTGGAATCTGCCGGTGCCTTGAGCACATCGATCTGCATGCCGATCGTCTTCTCGATATCGCGCAGATAATAGCGTTCATCTTCCGCGACAAAGGACATGGCGAGCCCTGTGCGGCCAGCCCGGGCCGTCCGGCCGATGCGGTGCACATATTGCTCAGACACATTCGGGACTTCGAAGTTCACGACATGACTGATGCCGTCAATGTCGATGCCGCGCGCGGCGATGTCTGTCGCCACCAGTACTTTGCAATTGCCGTTCTTGAAAGCGTCCAGGGCTTTCTGGCGTTGCGGCTGGGACTTGTTGCCATGAATGGCTTTCGCATCCAGCCCCTTGGCGAGCAGCTTGCGAACCACCTTGTCGGCGCCATGCTTCGTCCGTGTAAAGACGAGAGCGCGATCAATCTCCGGATTGTTCAGAACGTCAAACAGGAGATCCAGCTTGTCATTGTTGGACACGTGGTAGACGCCCTGGTCCACACGCTCTGCCGTAGTCGATTGCGGTGTCACAGACACCCGCTCCGGCTTGTCCAGGAATTGCTGGGCAAGGTCAGAGATAAGCTTCGGCATGGTTGCAGAGAACAGCAGCGTCTGGCGATCTTTCGGCACCTGCGCCACGATCTTTTTCAGGTCATGGATGAAGCCCATGTCCAGCATCTGATCGGCTTCGTCGAGGATGAGGACTTCGACTTCCTTGAGGCTCACAGCCTTCTGGCCGACGAGGTCAAGCAGACGGCCCGGCGTTGCCACCAGCACATCCGCACCGCCCTGCAACGCACGGCGCTGGGTGTTGATGTTCACACCACCGAACACGGTCTGCACGTTGCAGTCCATATGGCGGGAATAAGTGCGGAAGCTTTCGGCGATCTGGCTGGCGAGTTCGCGGGTCGGCGCGAGCACCAGAACGCGTGCGCTCCGTGCCCGGCGTTTCTGCGGATATTCCAGCATGAAGTCGAGTGTGGGCAGCGCAAAGGCGGCCGTCTTGCCTGTCCCGGTCTGCGCGATGCCCAGAAGGTCCTTGTCTTCCAGCAACAGCGGAATGGCCTGTGCCTGAATCGGAGTCGGCGTTTCGTAGCCTTCTTCCGCAATGGCCCGCATCAACAGCGGGTTCAGGCCGAGGTCTGAAAACTTGGTCATGTATAGTCTTTCATTCGAGCGGGCGCGCGGCATGCCTGCGCGCTGCCAGCCCTGAAGGGTTAAATTTTGTGGAAGCCCCGCGCGATCAGGGGCAACGGCATTGATTGAATGCCTGAAGGAACTGGCCGGTCGCGGCGGGAAGACCCGCTGCACGTTTCACGCTGCCTGCTCCATGCGCCCGTTACAGCGCTTCGACACTGGCCACATGGCCCGCTTTGTATGAACAGTCAATGAAGGGAATGAGAAAACCCGCCGCCGCAACACCGCTCAGCGTGCGGAAACGATAAACTCTGTCCGCTCATTCCGATCACGGGCCTCCGGGGAATTGCCGCTGTCGACCGGCCGGGATTCGCCATAGCCTTTCGCTGTCAGCACACCCTCATCCACGCCACGTTCGATCATATAGTCGCGGATGGCGTTTGCCCGCTGGCGCGAGAGCTGGAGGTTGTAGCTGTCGGACCCGCGGGAGTCCGTATGCTCGGCAATCTCGATATTATAGGCGGAACACAGCCGGGCGATGCCTGTCACCGTGTCGGCCACCGGCAGCTCCGCGGCGTTCAGCTCAGCCATGTTCACGGGGAAATCGATGTCGTCGACACGCAGGGTCTGATTGAACGCGTCCTGGCAATCGTTCAGCGTCAGGTCACTGTTCATGAGGCGTGTCAGCCCCGCGCCCAGCGTGTCCTCACGCCCTGCGACAGCCATTGCGTCTACAATCAGGTTGACCTTCTGAGACCCTTCCGGATCGTTCTCGATGGCACCTTTTGCCGTCAGGAAGCTGGCATCCCGGGCAGCCAGTCCCGGCGCCATTCCGACAACAGCGGCAACACCGTCGCGCACCTGCAGGCCAAGCCAGGGATAGGAGGTGTTTGCGAACGTCCGTTCCAGTTTCGCCGCCCAGCCGACCGGTTCGCCGGCCACATCCAGAACCGGGGCGGGTTCAGAAGGAGACGAGGCATCCGCCCGCGTGACGAGGATCTTGCCATCCCGCACCTGATAAGTGCCGTCAGAAATCGGAACACAGTCCGCTTCGGCTGTAGCGGCCGTTTTCTGAACGCCCGGAGCACTGTCCTGCCCCGAACAGGCGGCCAGTGCGAGGGCTGCCGCAGCGCCAGTAACCATACGCGTTGCCAGAGCCATCTTGTCTATCCTTATGCCTTCAGAAACCGTGCTTCCCACAGTCCATGCATGATCCGGGCCGGTTCGCCCACGATCGCTGCACAGCATCCGGCGTTCGCCCCGCCTTGTCAAAACCCTTCGCGGGCCGGGCGAGGCGCCGCCGGAACACGCGGTCAGTTCTCGTCCTTGTAGACGACGCCGCCCTTCATCACGAAATCGACGTCTTCCAGCTCGGTAATGTCCTTCAGCGGGTCAGCCGTCACAGCGATGATGTCGGCATATTTGCCCGGCTCGATCGTGCCGATGTCGGCATCCATCTCGACATGTTCGGACGCGACGACCGTGGCAGACCGGATCGCTTCTTCCGGCGAGAAACCTGCGCCAACCATGAGGGCAAATTCCTGCGCATTGTCGCCATGCTTCGACACACCGGTATCGGTGCCGAAGGCGACCGTCACACCGCCCTCATGGGCGCGGCGCAGCATGTCCTGCATCAATGGGCCGACAATGGCCGCCTTCGCACGGCTTGCTGCCGGCAGCCATGGCTCGTCCACCCAGCCCGTGACCGTGGAACCGGCCAGAACGGTCGGCACCAGAGTGGCATTGTGTTCCCTGAACAGGGCGATGGTCTCATCGTCGGTATAGGTGCCGTGCTCGATGGAATCGATACCGGCCCGCAAAGCGGATTCGATGCCGACCTTACCATGGGCATGCGCCGTTACCTGGCGGCCCATGGAATGAGCGGTCTCAACGATGGCTTCCAGCTCCTCATCGGTGAATTGCTGTTCAAGACCGGCCTTCGTGTTGGACAGCACACCGCCCGTTGCGGTGATCTTGATGACATCGGCGCCTTCTTTCACCTGCTGGCGCACCGCCCGGCGGCAGTCATCTGCACCATTGCAGATGTTCTTACCGGTAAACAGCGCCATGACGTCCGGGGCGTACCCGTTGATATCACCATGACCGCCGGTGACCGATACGGCCTGCCCCGCCGCCCGCATGCGCGGACCGGGCACCAGCCCCTTGGCAATTGCGTCGCGCAAACCGAACACAGCATCGTTCGACCCGCCAACATCCTGCACGGTGGTGAAGCCGGCCAGCAACGTCTTGTGCGCATAGCCTGCGCCGTCAAACGCCTGATCAACCGTTGTCTCTTCAAACGTTTTGATGCGTTCGCCCGGGCCGGATTCGCCGGTGATATGGACGTGGCTGTCGATCAGCCCCGGCAACACATAGGCATTGCGCAGATCGATCACGGGCACGCCCTTGGGGCCCGGCTTGTAGCCAGCCTCAACCGACACGATCCGGCCATCCTCAACAACAACCGTCTGCTTGCGGAGATATCCATCGCCCGGCTTGGCGAGCAAATAGCCTGCATGGATGACCGCGTCCTGCGCGGCAGCCGCTCCGGCCATGGTCATTGCAACCGCTGCACCGGTTACCAGTTTCATCAACTTTGTCTGCATTGTCGTCGCTTTCATTCAGGCGTTCAGCTTTTCCGGGCGGTTCAGCATGATGCGCGCATAACCGTCCTGCGTGGCGTAGAGAATGGTCTCGAACCCGCTCATCCCTTGTCTTTTTCCCAGGACATGTCGAGCCGCGGCTGGTCGCGGAATGCGTCCGTGCTCTCCGGATCCCAGGGAAACCGGCCATCATCGCCCGCCCAGAAAACCTGGATCATCCCCGCAAGCGGTGGACTCCCGGTTTCGCGGCGGATCATGATGTTGATGGCACCGACATCTCCCAGATGTTCGTCATGCACCGGGCGAAGCTCGACCTCTTCGCCCTCAAGCACGCCATCCATACGCAGAGGCTGGCCCGTCCAGGCCTTCTCTTTCACCAGCCGGGCGGCGACATTGTGGATCATGCCATCCGCCATCGTCTTGTTCAGACCGAACAGGACGAGTTCCGGCAGCCCGTATTTCTCCTGCATCCCGACCGTTACGGTGAACAGCAGCCGGGACTCCGGATCCGCCGGATCCTTCTGGACAGACACCATCGCCCAGCCGTCACGATCGACACGGTCTGCTATGGGCTGCAATTGGGGGGACAGTGCCATCCTGCTCTCCTCAGGCCGGCAGCTTGTCAGCGGGGTAAGCCGGGTAGCTGGCCTTCAGCACGCCGTGATTGAGAAGCATTTCCGCAACCTGCGTATTGCCAGTCTGGTCGTAGAATTTCGTCCGGATCCAGTAATTCTCCACGCGGCGGCTTTCCGACAGGGCGACCACTTCGCGGCGCAGGATATAGGTCTCTCCCACCAGCAGCGGCCCTTTCACCATGCGCACTTCAAGGTCTGCAAACAGGCCGATCGCCGGCTGCTTCACCGGGAACTTTGCCGTACGGCTGGAATAATTGCCCAGCACACTGACCATCTCCAGCGGCACAATCGGCTTGCCCCACGGGCCAGCGGACGCGTCGGCGTAAACGTCCATCGGCTCGGTGATGACTTTCAGCTTATCCGCCAGCGAGAAGGGATAAAGGCTGCCCATATTCTGGTCCATACCCATGGTCACGGTTTCGTCCGCAATCCCGGTCATGCCAACTTTCATGTCTTCCAGGATGACCAGTCCCGCCGCAGGGCGTAGCTTCTTCATCCGGCCTTCCAGCAGCGTTTCACCATGATCCGGGCCGATGGAGGCACTTGCCTCCAGAACAGGCGTGCCATCTTCCTTGAATGCGCGGCACATCGTGCGGGTCTCGCCGGGCGCAGGCCGGTCGACCTCGACGCGTACCTTCTCGCCCTCGAACACCATGTTCAGGAAGTGGCTGGAGAAGCAGCCGCGCTCGAACCAGTCATTGCCCCAGATGTCAGCCAGGTAGGGCACGAATTGCGAAAAATGCGTCGGGCCTTCGATGGGGCCCGCCTTGATGCCGAGGCGTTCGGCTTCGCTGTCATCATGCAGGCTCTTGTGCCCGTCATAAGATTGTTCCTGCAGCATTTGCACGGGCGCGCGCAGCGGCCCCTTGATCGTCTCGGTCATAGTGTTTCCTTTTCTTGAAGTTTGCCATTTTCATGGCCGCGCGTCACCCTTCCGCGGCGCTCCGGTCCGAACCACCAGCCAAGGAAAGACAGCGTCATCAACAGGGCAGACAGGCAGAGCGTCAGTGTGGTCGTGCCGTGCCAGCCGGCATGTTCATAGGCAAAGGTCGCGCCCCAGCTGGCCAGCCCGCCGCCGATGAACATCAGCACGATGTAGACCGTCATCAGGCGGGTGCGCACGTCTGCCGGCAGGCTGAGGAAGGTCATCCGCCCGGTGATGTCGATCAACGGCCCGACGACGTTCATCATCATGATCGGGATCAGCAGCAGCCACAGGCTGTGGCCAAGCAGGCCCAGCAGGCAGACCGCGCAGAACTGGATCATGGAAACGAACACCCGCGCCTTGCGCGGTCCCACCCGGTCGGCAATAGCCCCCAGGAACGGCGTGGTCAGCAGGTTCAGCAGCGACACCGCCGCAAGATAGCCCACCGTATCGGCACCATAGCCCATGGCCGGGCTGGTCAGGTACAGGCCAAGGCCCAGCCAGACGGACAGGAATATCCCGAAGCCCAGCCCCTGAATTGTGCCCGATAAAAGCACTTCCGGGTGCTTCCGGATGATCGGGAATACCGACAGGACCAGACCGGCATAGGTGTGCTTTGGCGCGTCCGTCTCTACTCTTTCGCGCTCGTCCATGATCCGCGGCAACATGAGCGTGACCGCCGCCATGACCGACGCGGCGATGAAATAGACCGTTCGCCAGCCAAGATGCTCGCCGACCCAGCCTGCCCCGACACGCGCCAGCAGGATGCCGCCGATCACGCCCGTCGTCAGGGTCGCCGTCACCTGCCCCAACCGTTCCGGCGCCACCCGTTTGGATGCATAGGCCGGCAGGAGGTAAGGCGTGATGGTCGAGAACCCCAGGAAGGTGGACCCGGCAACAAATATCCAGAACTTTGTCGCCAAAGCCATCACGACCAGCCCGGCCAGCTGCCCGGTCGCAAAGATCGTCGCCAGCTTGCGGTTCGAAACCCGGTCGCCGAGCGGCAGCAACAGCAGGATGCCCAGCGCCAGCGCAATCTGGTTCAGCGCCGGCACCAGCCCGATCTCGGACGGCGTGACGCCAAAATCCTTGGCCACAAGCGCAATGATCGGATGAATGTAATAGGCGTTCGCCGTCACCACAGCCCCCGCCAGGGTCAGCAGGATCAGGTCCCGCCGCCCGAGGCGATGTGTCTGTGGCGCCGGGTTTTCCCCGTCACCGGATGGATCAGGCGTCACCCCGGCATCCCGGCACGGCGCGCATAGTCGGCAGCAAACTTCGCCAGCGGCACCACGCGCGCGGCGTTGCTTTCAGCATTGGCGCTGTTGGCGGTGCCGTCGCGGACACGACCGATAATGCCCTGCAGGATGCCCGCAAGACGGAAGCCGTTATAGGCGAAGTAATAGTCGAGCTCCGGCAGGCCATCGCGGCCGGTATGCTTGCAGTAGAGGTCGACATATTCCTCCATGGTCGGGATGCCCCAGGCCTTGAGGTCGTCAATCGCCATGATGGATCCGCGCGTGCTGTCGCCGGGCGGCATCACCCAGTTCATCAGATGATAGGAAAAGTCCGCCAGCGGATCGCCTAGCGTGCAAAGCTCCCAGTCGAGCACGGCAATCACTTTCGGCTCGGTCGGGTGCAGCACCATATTGTCGAGCCGGTAGTCGCCATGCACGATCGTGGTCTTGTCGCCCGCCGGGATGTTCTTCGGCAGCCATTCGATCAGCTGCTCCATCTCCGGAATGTGCTGGGTCTCTGAGGCTTTGTACTGTTTCGTCCAGCGGTGAATCTGGCGGGCGACATAGTCGCCCTCCTTGCCGAAGCCTTCGAGGCCGGCGGCGCGCCAGTCGACATTGTGCAGGTCGGCAAAGGTCTTCACCTTGGCCTCATAGATGGCACGCCGTTCGGCAGGCTCATAATCTGGCAGGGTGCCGTCCCACAGGATGCGGCCTTCCACCATGTCCATGACATAGAACATCGTGCCGACCACGCTCTCATCGGTGCACAGGCCGTAGGGCCGGGCGACCGGAAAGCCGAGCGGATAGAGCGCCGAGATCACACGGTATTCCCGGTCGACCGCATGCGCGCTGGGCAACAGTTTGCCCGGCGGCTTGCGGCGCATCACA
This sequence comes from uncultured Hyphomonas sp., assembly GCF_963677035.1. Taxonomy (NCBI): domain Bacteria; kingdom Pseudomonadati; phylum Pseudomonadota; class Alphaproteobacteria; order Hyphomonadales; family Hyphomonadaceae; genus Hyphomonas; species uncultured Hyphomonas sp. The sequence continues at coordinate 2,548,610 of NZ_OY781472.1, read as the reverse complement.
TATTTCTTGTTCGGGGTCACCAGCTGGTAGGTCGGATTGGACTGACCGCCCTTGAACTGGCGCACTTCCAGAGGGCCTTCATAGCCCTCGACATTTTCCTCCATCCAGGCGGCCAGCGCGGCCTCATCGAACCGGTGTGACTCGGCGACCTCTTTGGTGCCGGTGAACAGATCTTTTGCTGTCGGCGCGTCGGCCATTTTCCTGCCCTCATTTCCGCAATTTTTCAAAGGATACCATACTCACGGGCCACGCTGCGCCAAGGCCTTCCGCGACGTCCGCGTGTGCCCGTCTGAAGGAAAGACATGCGCCATGCTGCAGATCAAAACCCTGATCACCGCCATCACCCTCATCTGCATCGCCAGTGTATGCCTGGCGGGGCTTGTCACCTTTATGCTGTGGCGGGAAGCTGGCCGCATGCTGCACCAAAGCAAGGCAACTTCCCTTGCGGCAAAGCCCGCGTCACTTGTTGCACCAGCGACAAGAGGAAAAGCGCCTTGAAGCATCTCCTGCCTGCCCTCGCCGCGCTTTGCCTTACCGCCCTGCCTGCCGCCGCGATTCCCGTCGATCCGCAGGGCCTGATCCGGCCGGACCTGCTGGGCGAGGCCCTGGCGTCCCTGAAAGCCCACAGCGACGCGGCTGATCCGTCTCACCTTGTGATTGTGGACTATGCCCGCCGCTCCAGCGAGCCGCGCGCCTATATCGTCAATCTGGAAACCGGCCTGGTGGAAGACACCTTCCGCGCTGCGCATGGCGCAGGCTCCGATCCTGATCATGACGGCTTTCTCGACACATTCTCCGATGTCCCCGGCTCCTCCGCCAGCCCGGAAGGCGCCTACCTCCTCGCCGAGCAATATGTCGGCAAGCATGGCAAGTCGCTCCGCCTCGACGGACTGGACCCGACCAATGCGAACGCCCGCGCCCGGGCCATCGTCATCCACGCCGCTGACTATGCCGAACCGGCCTTCCTCAAGAAGTGGGGCAAACTCGGCCGTTCGAACGGCTGTATCGTCTTCTCGAAAAAAGACCTCGCGACCTTCCTGAAAGACGTGCCCCGCCGCACGCTGATCTACGTCGGGAAGTGACAGCCCCGCTGACATTTTGTTGTCAGCCCCTCAAAACCGCTTAGGGTAACCCCAAGCCATAGAGCTTGGGGGGACAATCAATATGCGGCTCATTCCATACACGCCAGAGGATTCCCGATGATCCTCCAGCGCCTCGCAACCTCCATCCGCAAGCAGGACTGGTTCACCGTCCTGATAGAGACGCTGATCGTGGTGTTCGGCGTTTTCATCGGTCTGCAGGTCAACAACTGGAACGAGGCGCGACAGGACAGGATTCAGGCGGAGACCTCGCGTGAGAGGCTAATTGCCGATTTGCGTGCTGATCGTGATGCCTTTGCCATTCGTCGGCAGTGGTACGAGGAAGTCCTGGAAGCCGCTCTGCGCGTTGATGACGCTCTGCAGTCCGATCCACCCGAAACGGTCGATGAGACGTGGCGCTTTGTCCGCGACAGCTGGATTGCCGGCGGCGAATGGCCGTTCGCGCCGTCGGCGCAGATATACAAAGAGCTTCAGAATGCTGGCGATCTGGACCTCATCGCCGGCGGATCGATGCAACGCCGGCTGCGCGACTATTATGAAGACTCCGCGAACGAAATTGAAATATCGCTGACATTCAGGTCCGACTATGGCGATCTGGTGCACCAATTAATCGAAGGCCGCGTCGGTATGCTTATGGCCAACTGTCTGTCAGCGGCCAGTCTCAATCCCAGCTCGCCAGGCACAACCCCCGCGACATTCTACAAGGACTGTCAGCCGCCAGAAGACTTTGCGCTTGTGATGCGCTCAGCGGCAAACCTCCGGGAGTCGGCGGCGTTCCGATCCCGACTCAACGCGCGTCTGAACAATCTTTCGGGGCTCCGGTCACTGCTTGAGTATCTTGATCGACAGGCAGCATCACTGGTGTCTGATCTGGAGACAACACAATGATCCTCCGCCGCATGACCGACGCTTTCCCGCCATTCCCTGAAAGCCGGGCAACTGACCTGATCACGGAACTGGAGCCACAATGACTCTCGAGCAGATTGCCTATATCGCCCAGATCGCCGGCGTACTCGTCGTCGCCGCGACCCTGGTCTTCCTCGCCCTGCAAGTGCGGCAAGGCACTGATCTTCTGCGGTCTGACGCGCGGCAGACACAGCTCGCGAACGACCAGACCGGCGTCTACAAATTCGTCGAGTTCCCGGAACTCGGCCGCATCCTGTCGCAGGTCGAAACGCCGAGTTTCGAAGAGAAGACAAAAGTGATCTTCTGGATGATCGGCCAGATGCGCGCCCGCGAATATGAGTGGCTGCAATACAAGTCTGGCGCCATGGACAAGGAGTCGTGGGAAACCTATCGCGGCGTGATCTATTTCGTGCTCGGCACCGAACGGGCCCGCGCGCTGTGGGGTCTGACCTCCGGTTATTTCAATGCCGGATTCTCGGCCATGGTCGAAGAGATGATCCGCGAGGTGCCGCCGATCGAATACTGGAACGAGCTAGAGACGATAAAATAGGCCAGCAGCCCGTTGCGCGCCTCAGATTAAACTTCCGACACAATTCAGATTTCTGCGACGGGACATGCCCGGCGACACGTTTGACCTGTATGCGGTTCGCCGCAACCGGTCCCGTTCGCTGTTGTTTCCTCCCCTGAAAATGACACGGCGAACCGCCCGCCATGCTGTCTGCCCCCCCTGAGCCCCAACAGACCGCATGGCGGGCCCCTTCCTTTCCGAGGTGCTTTTCAGCCTGAGATTCCTTACCGGAATTTCACCTCTCACGAACGCGTGAGCCGTATGGAAACCGCCCGGCCTTTACCCATATGAACAGGACGAGAGAGAGCTCCCGTTCAAGACGTTTCTTCCCCCCCTGGAAACTGAACGGTGAACCGCCCGCCATGTCGTCCCAGCCTCACCCCCCCGCGCGATGGACGACATGGCGGGTTTTCTCTTACTTCTCAAAAATCTGGATAATCCGTCCCGGTCTGACGTCTTACAGGGAAAGTCCCGTTCGCTCTGGCCCCCTTGAAACAGCCGGAATCGAACAGCCTGCGGGGCCGGACCGTCCCCGATCCGGTCCCCGCAGGCACCTTTATTCAGGCGCCACTGAACTTTTCTGGATAAAGCGCCGGACCGGGACGTCCTGTCACTGAAGTCCGCACTTTGGTCTTCTTCGCTGTGGATACCATTTCCCCATTCTCCCACCGCACTTTGGGGACAGCGAAACCGCCCGCCATGCCAGGTCCAGCCCCCCGGACCAACGGCATGGCGGGCCCCTTTTCCGGGTCTACCGCTACCTGCCCTTGCATTCATCACAGGCCCGGTTACACCCCCGCCCATGCTGACCATCACCAACCTCGATTTTCAGGTCGAAGCCCGGCCCCTGTTCGAATCTGCCTCGGCGCAGATCTCGGCCGGCTGGAAAGTCGGCCTTGTCGGCCGCAACGGCACCGGCAAGTCCACCCTGCTGCGCCTGATCCGCGAGGATGTGGAACACCCGACCAATGACGCCGCGATCCGGCTGAACACCGGCGCCCGGCTCGGCTGGGTCGCGCAGGAAGTCGCGCCGACGGACGAGACCGTCCTCGACGTCGTCCTCGCTGCCGACAAAGAGCGCCACGCCCTGATGCAGGAAGCGGAGACCGCGACCGATCCGAACCGGATCGGCGAGATCCATGAACGCCTGGTCGACATCGATGCCTGGTCGGCAGAGGCGCGCGCGGCGGAAGTGCTGCACGGGCTCGGCTTTTCAGACGAAGACCTTGCCCGCGCCACAAAGGAATTTTCCGGCGGCTGGCGCATGCGCGCGGCCATCGCCGGCGTGCTGTTCTCGCAGCCGGATTTCCTGCTGCTGGACGAGCCGACCAACTATCTGGACCTTGAAGGTGCCGCCTGGCTGGAAACCTATATACGGAAATATCCGTACACGGTTCTGATTGTCAGCCACGACCGCGAAATGCTGAACCGTTGTGTGACGCACACAATGGCGCTGGAGCACAAGAAGCTCTCGATCACACCCGGTGGATATGACGACTGGCTGAAACTGCGCGCGGCCAAGCTCGCCCAGCTGGAATCCCAGCAGGCAAAACAGGCCAAGGAACGCGCTCACCTGCAGAGCTTTGTCGACCGGTTCCGCGCCAAGGCCTCCAAGGCCCGGCAGGCGCAGTCCCGCATCAAGATGCTGGAGAAGATGCAGGACATCTCCATTCCGGTCGCCGACCGGACGACGCCGTTCCACTTCCCGCCCCCCGCCGACAAGCTGGCCCCACCCATGCTGGAGCTGAAAGATGCTGACCTCGGTTATGGCGAGGACGCGCGCATCCTGTCGAAGGTGAATTTGCGCCTCGACCCGGACGACCGCATCGCCATTGTCGGTGCAAACGGCCAGGGCAAGACGACGCTGGTGAAATCCATCGCCGAACGCCTGCCGCTGATGGCGGGCAACCGCGTCACGCCGAAAGCCGTGCGCATCGGCTATTTCTCGCAGGACCAGCTGGACGAACTGTCCGAGGGCGACAGCGTGCTGGACCATGTCCGCCGCCTGCTGCCGCCGGACACGCCGCCCGCGAAAGTCCGCGCCGCTGCGGCCGCCATGGGCTTCTCCGCGGAGAAAGTGGAAACCAAGGTCGAGAAACTGTCGGGCGGTGAGAAAGTGCGCCTCCTGCTGGGCCTCATGTCCCACAGCGCGCCGCACATCCTGATCCTCGACGAACCGACGTCCCACCTCGACATCGACAGCCGCGAAGCGCTGATCTACGCGCTGAACGACTTTCCCGGCGCCGTCCTGCTGATCACCCACGACGTCTATCTCGCCGAAGCAACGGCGGACCGGCTGTGGCTGGTCAAGGATGGCCGCGCCACGATGTATGACGGGGACCTTGAAGACTACCGCGCCCTCGTCATGAAAGCGGACCGCGCCGAAGGGAAAGCCGCGAAAGCGAAAGAGGCAAAGCCGAAACAGGCCGCGCCAAAACCTGCCGCCTCGCCGGAAGACAAGAAACGCCTCTCCGCCCTGAAGAAAAAAGCGCGCGCGGCGGAAGAGCGGATGGAAAAAGCCAACGCCGCCATCGCAAAGATCGACGCAAAACTGGCCGCAGGCACCCCGCCGGCTGACGAACTCGAAAAGCTGCTGAAGACCCGCGCCGACCACGCCGCCACCGCCGAGTCCGCCGAAATGGAATGGCTTGAATCCGCCGAAGCGCTGGAAGCCGAAAGCTAGACGTCTCAGTTCCCACGCCCTTCCGGCGTCTCTCACCGACCCGCTTCTCCCAGAGAAAGAAGGGTGGTCTGAAAAAATCTCGATTCAGGCCAGATTTCTGCGACGGAATCCTGCTGCTCGCCCGTTTAATGGACAGGACGCAACGCCGCGTTCCGCGCTTTGCCTGCCGTATTTCTCCAAATCGCCCCGGAGGCGGGCAAAGCGCAATTCCCGTAAGGGGCCTGCGCCGCTCCGGACTTACCCCCGTTCCAGCGCGCGCCAGCCGATGTCGCGGCGGCAGAAGCCTTCCGGCCAGTCAATCACATCGACGCCGGCATAGGCCCGCTCAATCGCATCGCGCAGGGTCAGGCCGCTGGCCGTGACGTTCAGCACGCGCCCGCCATTCGAGGTCAGCATGCCCAGATCGTTGCGGTCGGTTCCGGCATGGAAGACGTGCACGCCCGGCAGATCATTTGCCTTGCCGACATGTTTGATCACGCTGCCCTTCTCGACCGAGCCGGGATAGCCCGTCATCGCCATAACAACAGTGGCGGACGGCTCGAACTGGTCGAGCTCCAGCAGCGCCTCGAACGCCTCTTCATTGCCCTTCAGGCCACCGGTCGCCGAGGCGAGCAGCGCCGGGACGATGTCGCCCTTCAGGCCCTTCATCAATACCTGGCATTCCGGGTCGCCGAAGCGGGCATTGAACTCCACCACTTTCGGGCCGTCTTCTGTCACCATGACGCCGATATAGAGCACGCCCTGATAGGGCATGCCGTCCTTCGCCATGCCGCGCAGCATGGGTTCGGCAATCTCGGCCTTCACGCGGGCCATCATCTCGTCGGTCATGACCGGCGCCGGGGCATAGGCGCCCATGCCGCCCGTGTTGGGGCCGGTATCGCCATCGCCGACGCGCTTATGGTCCTGCGCAGCGGGCAGATAGATCGCGCCCTCGCCATCGGTGATCACGAAGACGCTGGCTTCCTCGCCATGCATGAACTCCTCGATCACCAGCGTGGTGGACGCATCGCCGAACTGCCCGCCCAGCATTTCGTCCACGCCCGCGTCCGCATCCTCCAGCGTTTCAGCGATCACGACGCCCTTGCCGCCCGCCAGCCCGTCGGCCTTCAGCACATAAGGTGCCTGCATTTTGCGCAAAAAGGCTTTTGCGAGCCCGGCTTCTGTGAATTCGCCATAAGCGGCTGTCGGCACGCCATAGGCGGTCATCCGGCCTTTGGAAAAAGTTTTTGAGGCTTCAAGTTGCGCGGCCTCGCGGCCTGGCCCGAATACGTCGAACCCGCGCGCCCTCAGGACATCTGCCAGCCCCTCGGCCAGCGGCGCCTCCGGCCCGATCACAACCAGATCCGGTTCCACCTGAAGCGTAAGCTTTTCAAGGGTCTCGATATCCGCCGCGCCGACATCGAAGCACGGGCCGACTTCGTCCATGCCGGGATTACCCGGCGTCGAATGAACCACGTCGACCAGCGGTGACTGGGCCATTTTCCAGGCCAGCGCATGCTCGCGGCCGCCCGATCCGATAAGGAGAATATTCATGCGGCGCTTGATGCGCGGCTCCGGGTCTGAGATCAAGAGGTATGAGCGGACTAAAAAACATGAGCGGACTGTGGAGCGGTGAGTACCGCTACAACGCAAATGGCGAGTGCGTCAGCTTCACGGCCATGCTCACGGAAATCGACGGCAAGCTGTGCGGCACGACACTGGAACCGGTGACGTTCGGCCCGCTGCTGGGTTATGAACATGAATATGATGCGACCATCCGGGGTGACCGGTGCGGCCAGCACGTTCTTCTTTCAAAACGCTATGTGCCAGACACCGGCATCATCCAGCCGGACCTGATCTATTGCGGCGCCGTCGATGCCAGCTTCATGCTGTTCACCGGGCGCTGGTCTTTCTCGGAAGATGCGCGGATCACCGGTACCTTCTCGCTCAGCCGCGTTGCCAGCCGCACCGGCGCCTCACTCGCCGTACAACTGGCCGCGGGGGCCTGACGCCGAGGCGGCTGGTGGACAGGTGCACGCCTCTCCACCCGCTTTTCCCTTTGCTTTCTGAAGCGTCCGCGATGCCTATCCAACGGGGACGGCGGCAGCCTCATTCTTTGCGGCATGAGCTTTCCTGTTCCGCACCGTACCCAGACTCTGATCCGCCATTGGTGGGACACCGTGCAGAACGCGATGGCCGGCCTGCTGGCCCGTTATGGTCCTGCTGAAGGCACGCCCGAACACGCCGGGCCGCTTCGCCTGCCGCGCGCGGAAGCCTCAGTCGTGCGCACGGCGATCAGCATCTTCGAGGCGCTGGTGCGCCGCATGCTGGTGGTGATGTGCGCCGAATGCGGGCCGATGGCACCGCTGCCGGACGGGACGAAACTCCTGTTCCGCATCGATGAATGCCCGCCGGCGCCCGTCATCCGGCCTCTGCCCACCACCGATCCGGATTTTGCGTTCAAGGCCCCGCCTGCCGGTCTGCCGCCCCCCGACCGGACCAGGGATGGCCTCGTCTCCGCAGCGCCTCTGCTGAAACGCCTCGCGGCGCGGATCCATGTGTTCGAAAATGGCGACCTCTATCTGCAGGCCATGCGCGCGCGACTTCATGCGCCGCTGAAGCCGCTGCTGGCGCCCCAGCCTGAAGCCTTCACCCATCCGGCCCTGTCGCCAGAACAGGCCGGCAATATGCAGCATCTGCACGAGGTCGCGCTCGCCGCTCAGTCTTTCGACACGTCCTGACACCCCCGGAAAATCCGGCCTGTCCCGCTCCCTCACGCCAGTGACGGGAGGCGAACGCGCTGGCAAGCGCCTGCCCCCTTGCCCCGCCTCGCAACCGCGTCCAGAAAAGGCCCATGTCAGATGCTCCCCCCTCCAATGGCGCCCCCAATGATGCCGCTATCAGCGTTTCCGATCTCGCCGCCAGCCTGAAGCGGACGATCGAGACGAATTACGACCATGTCGTCGTGCGCGGGGAACTGGGCCGGGTTACCATCGCCCGCTCCGGCCACATGTATGCCGACATCAAGGACGACAAGGCCGTGCTCAACACGGTGATGTGGAAAGGCCAGGTCGACCGGCTGCCCTTCCGCCCGGAAGAAGGCCTGGAAGTGATCGCGACGGGCAAACTGTCGATCTATGCGGGCCGCTCGAACTATCAGATGATCGCCTCGTCCATGCGGCCGGCCGGCGCCGGGGCGCTGATGGCCCTGCTGGAGGAACGGAAGAAGAAGCTCGCCGCCGAAGGCCTTTTCGCGGCTGAGCACAAGAAGACGCTGCCCTTCCTACCGCGCACCATCGGCGTGGTCACCAGCCCCACCGGCGCCGTGATCCGCGATATCCTGCACCGCATCCGCGACCGTTTCCCCGTGCGCGTCATCGTCTGGCCCGCGCTGGTGCAGGGGGATCAGGCCGCCGGGCAGATCACCGCGGGTATCAAGGGCTTCAACGCCATGACCGGCGCCGACCGCCCGGACGTGCTGATCGTCGCCCGCGGCGGCGGCTCCATCGAGGACCTCTGGCCTTTCAATGAAGAGAGCGTCGTCCGCGCCGCCTTCGAGAGCGAGATCCCGCTGATCTCCGCCGTTGGCCACGAGACCGATACGACGCTGATCGACTATGTCTCCGACGCCCGCGCCCCGACGCCGACCGGCGCCGCCGAGATCGCCGTGCCCGTGCGCCAGGAATTGCTGCTGCAAACCGGCGAGGCCAGCGAGCGCCTGAAGCGCGCCCTCGCCCGCCGCACCGCGCAGGCCAAGGACAAGCTGACCGCTGCCCGCCTGCCGCGCCCGGAAACCCTGCTGCAGACCAAGCGCCAGCGGCTGGACTATGCCGCCGCCACCCTGCCGCGCGCGGCCCTCGCCCTGACGCAGAAAGCGCGCGTCCGCCTCTCGCGCCTGACCATCAGCCCGGCCAGCCTGCGCAGTGAAATCCGCACCTCGAAACAACGCCTGCGCGATGTCGCCGTGCGGGCCCGGCCCGCGCTGACCCGTCTGATGCAGCAGCGCGAAACCGCGCTGGCGTCTCAGGGCAAGCTACTGGAAACGCTGTCCTATCAGGCGACGCTGAAACGCGGCTATGCGCTGGTACGCGACGATGCCGGAAAGCTCGTCCGCTCCGCGGGATCGGCCGCCAGCGCCGCCAGCCTGAAGATCAGCTTTGCCGACGGGGACGTGACCGCCGTGCCGGGCGGAGCAAGCGGCACGCCGCCGCCACCTGCCTCAAAACCGGCCAAGCCGAAACCAAAAGGCCAGCAGGGCTCGCTTTTTTAGGCTGCCTCCGCCTACGGACAAGTACGGACTTGCCATTTCTGGCCTGACCCGCTAACCGGCCTGTATGCACAAACACGCGATCACCCTGCAGCAACAGACCCGGCTCATCCAGCCGGCGCGTGCTTGTGCCTGGCGACTGCCTGACTGACTGCGCGTCATCACAGCAATCGCCCCAACAAGCCCCGCCACCCGGCGGGGCTTTTGTTTGGGCCCCGCCATCATTTAAGGAACTGAAAGATGAGTTTTGAAACCGATGACGATATCGCCGTGCTGCTGGAAGGCTTCCGCGGCCGGACGTTGCCGAAAGAGAAATGGACCCACGCCGCTCACTGGGCCGCCGCGCTCGGCCTGATCGCGGAGGATGCCGCCGCCGCGTATCGCGACATGCCCGGCATGATCCGCGCCTACAATGAATCTGTCGGCGGCCGGAACACAGAGACAGAAGGCTATCACGAGACGATCACCATCGCCTCGCTGAAAGCCGCCGAACACACGCTCAGCGCCGCGCCCGAGGGCACGCCGCTGCACGCTGTGTTATCAGATCTTCTGGCCGGCCCCTGCGGAAAACCGGACTGGGTACTCGATTACTGGCGGCGGGAAACGCTGTTCAGCGTGAAAGCCCGGCGCGAATGGGTCGCGCCGGACATACGCGCCCTGCCATTCGAGGCATAGCGCGCGATGCCTGAAAAGGGACCGTTCCGGCGAAGGTACGGTCCCACAGGTTTAGCCGTTGATGTCTTCTTCCAGAACGGTCATCTGGAACTGGTAGGAGGTCTCGCCCTCATCGACATCCTTGTAGATGACGGCAATGAACTCGGCGCCGAGATAGACTTCGACAGAATCGTCCGTCTTGTCGCGCGGCAGCAGGCGCAGGCCGGGGTTCAGCTTCTCTTTGAGATAGGCTTCAAGGCGGAGCGTTTCTTCGCGGTTCATCACAAGTGTCCTTTTCTTAGCGAGGCGCAACCTAGTTGGTTTCGCTTGCGGTTCAACAGCAAGGCTGCATCAAATCCCGCCCGATTCCACAAGGTAATGCGCCGCCAGCGGGTCAATTTCAGTGGCCCGGCCATTGTTCTGGCCGGGAGAAGTGCCGTTCACCTTGCGGTATTCGGGCACGGCGCCCCCCTGCGGCGCCGATAAGGAGGGGCCGGTTCAGCCGGTCGCATTGATGGCTGATCAGGGGGCTGATGGACTTGATCATGACGGATCAGCATCTCTCGCCACACGGAAGCCGATCGCATCGTCCCGCCCGCCGGGCGGGAACGCGTCGCGCACGGCAGAGCGCACATAGGACGGGATCTTTTCCCAGCTGCCGCCGCGCACCGCGCGTGAGCATTTCTCCGCGCCCGGTTCGGCCTCCGCCTTGCCGGTACGACCCATGTAATCATGGCTCCAGCAGTCCGCGACCCATTCGGCCACATTGCCGTGCATATCGTACAGGCCAAACGCGTTCGGCGGATAGGAGCCGGCCGGCAGAGGCTGGCGCGGGAACTTGCCTTTTGGCCCGCCATTATACTGGCGCCCGCCGGCATTGAAGTTCGCGTCCTTGTCGGTGAGATAGTCGCCGGTATTGAACGCCGTCGCCGTGCCCGCGCGGGCGGCATATTCCCACTCGGCCTCGTTCAGCAGGCGATAGGGGGTCCCCTCCACCTGATCGTTCAGCCAGCGGACATAATCCATCGCCTCCCACCAGGTGATGTTGATGGCCGGCATGACGCCGCGCTTCCAGCGGTCGGAGCGGGTTTCGGCCTTCGCCTCGTTTCCGGTGCAGCCGCCTGCGGCGACACAGGCATCGAGATCGGCCCAACTGATTTCCTTTTCAGATACCGCGAAGGCGGCGACCTGCGGTTCCCATTGCGGGCCCTCCGTGTCCTTGCGTTCCAGCTCGCTCTCCGGTGAGCCCATGAGGAAGCTGCCCGCCGGAATGGCCACCATTTGCGGACAGTCGGCGCAGTCGTTGAACCTGCGCGCATTGACCGGGCCGCCACTCGACGCCGCCGCAAAAGCGCCCTGGCGCAGGAGGCCGGACACGGTGCCGGCTTCGGGTGACGCCGCCGGACCGGCCACGGGCACCTCACCGGTCGAAGCGGTCGAGCGCGTTCCGGCTGGCAGGCGCGTCGACAGAATGGAATCGGAAATCACCGTGGGCGCAGGGGCCGGCGCGCCGCTACAGCCGGCGAAGCAGAAGTCGGCCCCGGTCAGGCCGGAATTGTAGAACGGGGTCTGCAGCCCGCCGGTCGCCGCATTCACGCTGTCTGCGACGCGCTTGAACACCTGTTCCGCGATCAGGTTTTGCCGGATCAGCGTTTGCGCCAGCGCGACGGCGAACGCGGAATTTCCGCCCTCCCCGTCATAGGCGACATAGCCAGGCGCCGTGGAATAGGAGATCAGCAGGCCGCGCGCGGGCTTTACCTCCGCCAGCCCGCCGGCTGCGCTGCGCGTTGCGCTCGGCAGCGGATTGTCCCGGCAGGCATCGAGGATCACGAAATTCACCGCATTGCCCGCATCCTCAACATAGCGCAGCGCATCGCCGAGGCGCGGCGCCTGGCGCCAGATGTCCTGTTCGGAACGCGCATTGGCATCCACCGGCACCAGATAGTTCAGCCCCTGAGACTGTACGCCGTGCCCGGCATAATAGATCAGGCCGACAGCTTTCTGGCCGCCCGCCTTGAGCCGCGCGCCATGGGCAGCGAACGCCTCCTCCATCCGGTCCTCGCTGGCGTTCAGGACAAGATCGACCTGAAAGCCCACTTCGGCGAGAGAGTCCGCCATCAGGCGGGCATCATTCGCGGGATTGGAAAGCTGCCATCCCCTTTGCTGGTAGTCGGAATTTCCGATCACCAATGCATAGCGCGGTGGCGGGGCCGTATCGGCCTGCCCCGTGAGTACCGCAAAAAAACCTGCAATTCCAAGCAGCAACAGGCGAAGCATGGTACGCGTCCCCTTCCCATGAGATCGACATCTTCATCCCCAGCACTGGACGCTACCCTAACCGCAATTCGTCGAAGGGCAAAAGGGGGAGATAAAGACGATCAGGGAAGCGCAGATCAGCCTGCGGGATGCTTTGCAGATGTCGGCAGTTTGGCCAGTTCTTTGGCCTGCGTGACCCATTCGTCCCGCTCGATCCGGCCCTTGAAATGTTCCAGCTTGTTATCGACCCATTCGACCTCTGCCGGGCCCCATTCGGCGATCTGCCAGAAATAATAGACCCCGATCTCGTTGAGCAGCTCGCCCAGCATCGGCCCGACGCCGTTGATCACTTCCAGATCGTCCTCGCCGCCAAAGGCCGGCTCGATCAGCAGATTGGCCTTGTCGCCGGGACGCAGGGCGATTTCCAGCGGATGGGCCGGTGTTTCGGACTTTGCCTCGGGCTCCGGCGCAGGGTCCGGCTCAACAGGACGCGGCGCCGGCGGCGCCTTCGGGAACACCTGGTCGATCGGAGCGAATGACGGTGTTTCCATCGGCGGGGCCGGGGTGGCCGGCTGGCGGTAGATATATTCGCCCTCCCCGCGCAGATGGCTGAAATCCCGTGCGCGCAGAATATGGTTCAGGGCCGCCAGCGTGTACTCGATGGAGGCAAGCCGGCTGTCCATCGCCCCCATGTCGAGCCGGGCATCCAGCTTGCGCATGGACGAAATCACGGGCGACAGATCCGGCTCGCGCATGGCCAGCATGGAATCCTGCAGGGCGGCGAGGCGGCGCTCCATCGGTCCGAAATCGGGCAGCGACTGCAGCTCGACCCGCAGGGACGCCAGCGCCGATTCGACATTCGACAGGCGCGTCTGCACCGGCGTCAGATCCACGCCGGACCGGGCCAGCATCGACACAATGTGCTCCACCCCGGACAGTTTGGAATGCAGCGACGCGCTGCCGCCCTCAATGTCTGCCAGCTTGGTATGCATCACGCGCATGTCATCAGACGGCGCGCGCAGCATGCCTTCGATATTGCGGAACTCGTTGACCAGCGGGGTGAAGTCCGTCTCCGGCAGATCGATATTGGCGACGGCCTCCTCGATCTTCGACAGGCGCTCCTTGACCGAGTCGAGATCCGGCACCCGCAGGCCAGCCAGCGAGGACGACAGCGTCGACATGCGGATCATCAGCTCTTCGATGTCGGCCTTACGGCCCGTGTCGATCCGGTCAGCAAACTCGGCAAGCCGCGCTTCCATGGCCGCCATGTGCGTGCGCACCGGCTCCAGGTCAGCGGTCGGGAACTCCATGTTCTCAATGGCTAGCTCCAGCCGGGCGAGGCCGGAATGCACCGGGCCGAGGTCGACTTCCGGCATGGTCTGGCCACGGACCAGCTCTTCCAGCTGCGAGAGACGGATCTCGACCGGGTCTAGATCCGTATTGTTGAGGCCGCTCACCTCGTTCGAGACGGACAGCAAAGAGCTTTCGATATCCGACAGGCGGCCGAGCATGCCCTCCAGAGCGTCGTCCGGCTGTTGCATCAGCGTTTCCAGACGTCCCAGCCGGTCTTCGAGGCGGCCTTCCAGCCCGTTCATGCCGGTCTCGCGCACATCCGTGATCAGGCCGCGCATTTCGGAGAACCGGTCATTGATCGCACCAAGGCCAGCGCTGCCGGTCAGCGACAGGGCGCTTTCGATCCTGGCAAGGCGCTCGTGCACGGGCGACAGGTCCGGCGGGGCGAGGCTGGCCAGGTTCGCCTTCAGCTCTTCCTGCGTCACCGGCGCAGGCTGGTCCTTCGCGGCATCTACAGTGGCCACGAGGCGCTCGTGATAGGTGGTGACATCTTCATAGTTCCGGCGGAACCACCACCAGGCAAGGCCCGCCCCGCACGCGGCGGCGAGGACCATCAGCAGGAAAATCTGGAGCAGCAGGAACAGCATGGATTCTACTCGTGGCGGGGGCGCGAGCCCCCTGTTGGGTTAAACGTCATTCGGATGCCCGCACGACGCGGATATCGATCCGGCGGTTGCGCGCGCGCCCCTCCGGCGTGGTATTTCCGGCGAGCGGACGGGTCGCGCCATAGCCTTCAGCGATCAGGCGTTGCGGGTCGACATTGCGGGCCACCAGCGCGTTGCGCACGGCCAGCGCGCGGTTACGGCTCAGCGTTTCGTTCTCGTCTTCCGGGCCTGTGGAATCTGTGTGGCCTTCAATGCGCAGCGTGCCGGGGCATCGGCGCACAGCCGCCACGACCTCATCCAGCAGCGCATTGCTGGAGGCGTCGATGACGGAGCTTGAGGAGTCAAACTCAATACGCGCATCCTTCAGTAAATCGGTGAGTTCCGCCTCACAGGTGATGACCGCGTCGTGCGGCAGGATATCGACCGTATCGACGGTGCCGAACGGCATGGACGCAAGCGCCTCGCGGCGAACCTCGTCCGCATCGGAATCCGGCAATTCGCAGCGCAGGCTGAAGCGGCCCTGTTCAAACCCGGCCCGGCCCGAATCGCACCGGGTGACGGTGTTGATGCCGCGCGTCGCCACATCGATATATCCCTCCGGCGCTTCGCCGCCCGTGACCTCCAACTGGTCCTCGATGCCCGTGATACGCGGAGGCGACACCTTGCTCATGGCATCGCGGATGACCCTGTCCTTCGTTTTCTGATCGGGCATTGCGCCATTGAGGGTGAGCACGCCATGAGACAGAACAAAATGCCAGGCAGGCGAGGCGGCGGCCTCATCGGTGACATCCTTGAGCGGGGCGACGGCAGCGGCCTCTTTCGTGTCCTGCCGCTCCGGCGGGGCCTTGTACGGTCCCTGCGGCACGGTCACGCGCGTTGCCGGTCTGGCCAGGCCAAAAGGCGTGGCAGAGGCGGCCTGCTTCGCGATCAGCCGCGCCCTGTGTGCCTCTGCGCCGGACGGCGGCTCCCCCGAAATCTGGACCGATTGTCCGCTGACGGAAGTCCGTGCCCAGTCCACGCCATTGGCAGCGAGCGCCTCTGTCACCGCGCGCTTGGTGGCGCCCTGCACGCCCAGAGCAAACGGCACAAGCGCGATCAGGAACAAGGCGCCCAGCCCGACCAGCGGGACCAGGCCGAAGGGAATGAAAGGCAGGTGCCCGGTCCTGCGGACAAGCTGGCGCACATGCACGGCGTGCACGCCTTCTTCCCCGTCGACGGTCTCAAAGCTCACCCCTGCCGCCTCCTTCTGACGCGGAAAATTCTCATGGAATGCGAATGCACTCGCAGGCCAAGTTTAGTCGAAACGTTTCGGAGCAACAACATTGCGCATCGCTGCAGGCCCCTCAGGCATGAAGAAAAGCGCACGCAGGGGTCCCGGGTTCGTGCGGGACACGAATTCCAGCCGGGGCCAGTCCCGCCGGGAGGGAACCGGTCTGCCGTAAAACCGGAAAAGCCGGATCAGGCGCCCGAGCGGACAAAATGCCGGAATCACCGGGATTTCAGCCGGGACTCACGGGATTGCCGGGCTTGTCTTCCGGGAACGGAAGACTGCGGCCGCCAAATGGAAGCCTCAGTCGTCCGCAGCTTCGGGCAGCGACTGGTCCATCGTCATGGCCGGCTGGCAGCAGGATGGGCCGGACACGATCTTCGCCGGAACGCCCGCCACGGTGCAGTGCGCCGGCACGTCTTTCAGCACAACAGACCCGGCGGCGACTTTCACTTCGTCGCCAATGTGAATGTTGCCCAGCACTTTCGCCCCGACAGAAACGAGCACGCCGCGCCCGATCTTGGGGTGACGGTCGCCGACTTCCTTACCGGTGCCGCCGAGGGTCACGCCCTGCAGGATGGAGCAGCCATCGCCGACCACGGTTGTCTCACCGATGGTGATGTCGGTGGCATGGTCCAGCATCACACCGCGCCCGATGCGGGCGGCAGGGTGAATGTCGACACCGAAAAGTTCTGAGGCGCGGGACTGGAAATGGAAGGCCAGCGTCTCGCGTCCCTCGCGCCACAGCACATTGGCGATGCGGTGCGTCTGCAGGGCCTGGAAGCCTTTGAAGAACAGGAAGGGCTGCAGCAGGCCGCGGCAGGCCGGGTCACGCTCCAGAACGGCCATCATGTCGGCCTCGGCCTTGTCGACGAGTTCGTCATGGGACTCGCAGGCATCGCACAGGATGTCCCGCACCTGCTGGGTGCCGATGGTGGAATCCCCGATCTTTTCGGCCAGGTGATAAGCCAGCGCATCGCACAGCGTATCATGGGCCAGAATGGCGGCATTGATATAGCCGGCAAGCGAGGGCTCATCTGCTGCCGCTGCAGCAGCTTCGAAGCGCAAACGCTTCCAGGCGGGCGGCGGGGCGCCGATGTCGGGATTTGTATCTGGCATTCCGGGTCCCTCTTGCTCAGGGTGTGGGCCTCACATGGGGCAGCTTGCCGCAGGCATCAAGCCCTGCCCCGCTCACAATCCGGTTTACTCACCGGAGGTCTCGGGCACGGCGGGGCGATAACCGAACAGCCGGCGAACGGGCTTGTAAGTCATGATCCGGAACACGGCCGGGGTGAAATACAGCGACAGCAGGGCAGATCCCGCCACACCGCCGGAGATTCCCGCCGCCAGCGGCAGCCAGAAATTATCCCCCGACAGGAGGATCGGGATGAAACCGCCCATCGTCGTCAGCGTCGTCGCCACGATATGGCGCGTGGCATCCACGACAATCTCGCGCTGGCGGATCACATCGTCGGCCATCGCCCACGGGTCCGCCTTCAGCAGACTCAGCACCACGATCGACGCGTTGATGGAAATGCCGAGCAGGCCCAGGCCGCCGACAATCGCGTTGAAGCCCATGGGCAGGTTGAACAACCACACGCCGAAGAAGGCGAGCCCGATGGACAGGAACCCCGTCGACAGGATCAGCACCATCATGCGGAAGGAGTTGAACACCAGCATGATCGCCCCGGCCATCACGAGGATCAGCGGAATGCCCACGCTGGCGAGGCCGGTCGCCGCCTCGGCGGAGTTCTCCGCCTCTCCGCCAATCACGACGCTGTAGCCTGCCGGAACGGAGAAGCCCGTCGCCTCCAGCCGCGCCTGATAGTCGGCCAGCACGGGCGCGGCGAGCGTATAAGGTTCGAGATAAGCGAGGATCTGGTTCATCCGCTGCCCATCCCAGCGGGTGATCACCGCCGTCTCCGGATCGAGCGACAGCTGCCCCAGCGCCGACAGCGGCGTACCGCCCGAGCCGGAGCCAACCGTGGCCGAGCGCAGGTTCGACAATTCCTGCCGGCGGCTGTCCGGCGCGATCACCATGACCGGCAGCTCCTCCGTGCCTTCAAGGACAGAGCCTGCGCGCACGCCTTCCAGTTCAGCATTGAGATCAGCGGCAAGATCGGTCAGGCGCTCTCCCGTCAGGGCAGCGGCCGTCTCGTCAGCGTTGAGTTTCATGGTCGGCGCACCAAGCTGCAGCGAGGCCACCGTGTAAGTCACACCCGGCGTCTGGGCGAGCACGGCCCGCGTCTCGTCGCCCAGCCGGTTCAGCGTTTCGAAGTCATCGCCGAGGATACGGAATTCGACCGGCGCATCGGCGGGCGGGCCCTGCTCATAAGGCAGCGCCAGGAAGCGGGCGGACGGAAACTCGTTCCGGACCAGCCGCTGCACGTCCGCGACGATCTGGCGTGTACGGAGATTATTGTCCAGCTGGACCCAGCCGGAAGCCAGCCCCTCGACGCCGCGCGTATTGTTGATCGCGTTGTAATAGACGCGGGGCGCCGGCTCCCCCAGAACCCAGGTGACATCCTTCACGCCTTCCAGCGAGCGGATCAGTTCGGTTGCCCGCTGCGTGGCGGCCCGGGTATCGGACAGGTTCGCCTCGGGCGGCAGCTGCAGCGTCAGCTGGAACTGGTCGCGCTCGGTCTGCGGGAAGAACTGATTGGGCAGCGTCCCTGCCAGCCAGAAGCCGAGAATAGCCGGCGCGATGCCCAGCACGACGCCCAGCAGCGGAAAGCGCAGCACGGCTTCGACCGTCGCCCGGTATCCGTCAGATATGTAATTGATGGCGATGCCGTCCCGCCACCAGCGGCGCGGGCGGGTCGCCTCGCCCCGTTCCCAGCCGCGTGTCCGGTCGAACCAGCCCGCCATGGCCGGGATCACCGTCACCGAAATCAGGAAGGATGAACAGACCGCGAAAACAACCGACAGGCCGATCATGCCGATAAACTCCCCCGCCGGACCGGGCATCATGGCAATCGGTGCAAAGGCCAGCGCGGTGGTCAGCGTGGAGGCGGCGAGCGGTGCGAAAAGGTGCTTCAGGCTGCGCTCGATCGCATCCAGCCGGTTCAGCCCGCGCACCCGCCACTGGTCAAAATCGTCCACAACCACGATGGCATTGTCGATCAGCAGGCCGAGCGAAATGACGAGGCCGGTCACCGACATCTGATGCAGCGGGTGGCCGAACACCTTGAACAGGATCAGCACCAGCGCCACGGTCAGCGGCAGGGCCATGCCGACCACGAAGGCAGACCGCCAGCCCATGGTCAGGAACAGGACGCAGAAGACGATTGCCGCCGAGAACAACAGGTTCTGCGCGAGGCCATTGAGGCGCGCATTCGTATAGGTGCTCTGGTCGAATATGGTGCGGATCGCCAGGCCTGGCGGCGTATTACGCGCGAAATCGTCCACCACGGCATGCGCCGTATCGGCCCATTTGTCGACGCGCTGGCCGGGCGAGATATAGACCCCGATCAGGATCGCCCGGTGCCCGTTCTCGAACGCCATGTTCACCGGCGGGTCGGCCAGCCCCTTGCGCACATCCGCGATGTCGCCAAGACGCACCGCCGTGCCATCTGCCCTTTGTACGATGGGCACAGACCGCACGCGGGAAATGGAGTCGAACTCCCCGCCGATCTGGAAGCCGACATTGCCGCCCTCGGCGCGCAACCGGCCGGCCGGAGCCTTGGAATCCCCTGCCGCGAGCGCCGCGGCCGCCTGCCGGAAAGACAGCCCCGTCGCCGCCAGCGCGTCCGGGTCCATAACCACGCGTACTTCTTCCGAAGGCAGGCCGAACGTCTCCGTCAGCTCCGTGCCCGGAAGCCGCTCGAACCGGTCCTGCAGGTCCAGCGCCAGGCGCCGCATCACCGCGAGCGGCGGGTCTTCCTCGCTGTCCCACTGGATGCCGACCACCATGGTCGCGGCGCCGACATATTGCTGTGTCACTTCAGGCACAGAGACGCCCTCCGGGAACTGTGCCTGCGCCTGGTTCACCTTCTGGCGGACCAGCGTCCAGGCATTGTCCACTTCGGTGGCGTTCAGGTCATCGCGCACATCCAGCGTGATCTGGGAGACACCTGCGCGGGACGAGGAGTGGATCTCATCCAGCTCCGGCAATTCCATCAGCGCCGATTCCAGCGGTTCGGTGACCAGCGCTTCCATCCGCTCGGCGTCCGCGCCCGGCATGAAGGCGACGACCGTGCCGAAACGCTCGACCAGCGTCGGGTCCTCCTGGCGGCCCAGCGTGAACATCGCCCCGACCCCGCCGATCAGCATGATCAGCATGGACAGCACCGTCAGGCGCGGCAGGCGGTAAAAGAGACTGAGTGCCCGGATCATGGTCCGTCAGCCGTCCGACAGGTCGGCCCGCTGGGACTCGCGGGGCGTCACCGGCATGCCGGGCGTGATACGCTGCAGCCCGTCGACGATGATCCGCTCTCCCGGCTGGATCGGGCCGCGCACATAGGCCCGGTCGCCGTCACTGTACACCATTTCGACCGGACGCGGCACAGCGGTCCAGCCGCTATCGGTCGGATCGGCAACATACACGGTCCACAAGCCGCGGGAGGCCGCCGACAATGCCTTCACCGGAACCCAGAAACCCGCTTCGCCGACACTGCGGTCAAGCGCCAGCCGCACGACGGCCCCGGCGGCGACGGCATCCGGATTCTCGATGTCGAAGATCGCACCGACCGTGCGCTGGTTGGCATCGATGACGCCGGTGATATTGCGCAGGCGTGCCGTCACGTCCCCCGTATCGGCGACCAGCGTGTATTCCTTGCCCGGTTCCAGCAAGGCCGCGCTGGCAGCCGGCAGGCCGAGCCGGGCTTCCAGATGGCTCTTCTCCACCAGTTCCAGGATCGGCTGGCCGGCAGCGGCAATCGCGCCCTCATCGGTCAGGCGCTGGGTCACAACGCCATCGAACGGCGCCGTGATGGCGGCAAGGTCAATCTGGACCCGGAGCGTGTCGGCCTGCGCCTTGGCGGCCTCGACACGGGCCAGGGCCGTGTTGGCCTGCGCTTCGGCCTCGTCGACGCGTTGCTGCGAGACATGGCCCTGCAGTTTCAGCTGCCTCTGGCGCTGCACCGTGCTGAGGGCCAGGTCATGCGTTGCGCGGGCTTCCTGCACCTGCGCCTTCGCCGAGGCGAGCTGCGCCTGCAGGCTGCGCGTGTCGAGCTTTGCCAGCACGTCGCCGGTCTTCACCTTGTCACCAACATCGGCGCGGATTTCGGCGATGCGCCCGCTGGACGCAAAGCCCAGCATGCTGGTGCGGCGCGCTTCGGCCAGGCCGGTATAGTTTTCCTTCAGATCGAATGCCTCCGTCGGCGCGGCCTTGACCACAGCAACGGTCAGCGGCGCCGGGGCATCATGGGCCACTTTCGGCCCTTCTGCACTGCGCAGGCGCGTGGCGGCATAGAACAGGCCTGCGCCGAACGCGACGAGCAGCAGAAGGAAGACCAGGCCTTTCAGCACGGTCGGCTTCTTCTCCCGGATCTCATTGCCCTCATAGGGGTGCGAATGGGTCATCAGCGTGTTCCGTTCTTGTGCGGAGGTTCAGCAGGCACGGCGAGGCCGCGCATGACGATATCGGCATGATAGGCAACAAAGTCGCCATCGGTCTGGGTTGGGCAGGGCTGGACGTCCGGCAGGATCGGCATGTGGATCATCAGCAGCGCCAGCCCGTGGGACGAGGCCCAGATGGACTTGGCCGTTTTGACCGGTTCGAGCGCCGGGTCAAACACGCCGAGCGCCTGGCCCTCTTCCACCAGATCGACCAGAATCTTGAACGCCTGCCCCTTCGGGGTGGCGAGGAACTCCTCCCAGCTGAGTTGCTGGCGGACCACCAGCTCCTCCCGCGTCGGGATCGAGGAAAACGCCGCGGCGTAATGGTGCGGCCGGGCGGTCGCCGTGGCGACATAAGTGGTGACGCAGGCACGCGCACGCTGGTGAAAATCCGGTTTGGTGGCCGACACACGGTCCACCTGCTCCAGAAGGCGCTCGAAGAAACTGTCCTTCAGTTCCTCCAGCAATTCCTCTTTCGAGCCGAAATACTTGTAGATCGCCGAGGGGGAGTAATCGATCTCCTCGGCCAGCCGCCGGATCGACAGGCCGCTCTCACCCTCTTTCGCAAACATGCGCTCGGCTGCCACAAGGATCGCCTCGCGTACCTTGTTGTGCCGCCGCGTCGCCGGGGTCTGCTCAAGAGGATAGTCTGAATCCATACCGCGGCCACGATCATCGTTCAAAAAGTGAACACTGTTCACCAAATAGACTTTCAACACTCATCCGGCAAGCCACAGACTCTGAAAGCCCGCTTTTCGCACCGAACAGTTCAATGTAGGGACTGCGTATGACGAAAAGGTTTCCTCCCGCCCCGCCGCTCGGTGAACCGATGCTTCCTGTCAGACCCAGCGAAGAGGCACGCACGCTGCTTGCCCTGCGCCGGTCAGCCAACAAGAAGCTCATGGGCCCACCCGGCCCCTCGCCCGATGATCTGGATGAATTGCTGCAGATCGCCGCCCGCGTGCCAGACCATCGCAAGCTCGCCCCCTGGCGCTTTGTCGTGTTCGAAGGGGATGCCCGCGCCCGCTTTGGCGACGGCCTCGCAGACATCCGCGCCGGACGGGGCGATTCAGAAGCGGACGTCGAGTCTGCCCGCACATTGCTGCTGCGTGCGCCTGTCGTGGTCTGCGTGATTTCCTCCCCCGTAGACGATGGCAAAACGCCCGTCTGGGAACAGGAGCTTTCCGCCGGCGCCGTCTGCTACAATTTGCTGCTGGCCGCCAATGCCAGCGGCTGGGCCGGGAACTGGCTGTCGGAATGGCCCGCCTTCGACGCAGATGCCGGCAAGCTGCTGGGCTTGAAGGACGGCGAACGCATCGCCGGATTCATCTATCTGGGCACCGCGACCGCGGCCCCGCCCGAACGGCCGCGCGCCGACATGGCGGAAAAGATCACGCGCTGGGAAGGCTAGCCGTCAGCCGCGCCCGCGATAGGAGGCGACGCCGGTGTCCGGCACATACAGCCCCTTCGGCACCTCGCCGGACTGCCAGAACACATCAATCGGAATACCGCCGCGCGGGTACCAGTAGCCGCTGATGCGCAGCCATTTGGCCTCGGTAAACTCGAAGATGCGTTTGCCGATGGAGACGGTGCAGTCTTCGTGGAAGGCGCCATGATTGCGGAAACTGGTGAGGTAGAGCTTCAGGCTCTTGGACTCCACCAGCCACTCGCCCGGTGCATAATCGATCACGAGGTGCGCGAAATCCGGCTGGCCGGTCACCGGGCAGAGCGAGGTGAATTCCGGCGCCACAAAGCGCGTCAGGTACAGCGTGCCGGCATGCGGGTTGGGCACACGCTCCAGCTGCGCCTCTTCCGGGCTTTGCGGTTGCGCGGTGTGTTGGCCGAGCTGGCCGAGGTTCTGGTAGATCGGATTGTCAGACATTTGAAAACAGGGCCGGCACCGGGATGATGTTGAACAGAAGTCCCATGTAAAGCGCATAGCCCGCCAGCAGAAGCCCCCCTTCCCAGCGCGCGATCCGCTTTCCGGTTATGCCGAACAGGAAGAGCAGGAACAGCGACAGGATCACCGCGCCGATATCGGTGGAACTGACAATGCTTTGCCCGCCCGCCTGCATGGCCTCGCCGGCAATGTCGCCGGTGCGGCTCTGCATCACGCTGAAAGGGTGCACCAGCGCCGTCACACCAAGAATCCCCAGAATGTTGAAGATGTTGGAGCCGATGATGTTGCCCATCGCCACATCCGCCTTGCCGGAGCGGGCTGCGGCCAGCGAGGTGGCAAGTTCCGGCAGGCTGGTGCCGATCGCGACGATCGACATGCCGATCACGGCCTCGCTGACACCAATATCGCGCGCAATGCCGACCGCGCCATCGACCATGAAGCGGGCGCCGAACACGATGCCTGCCAGCCCGGCGAGCGCAATCAGCAGCCCCTTTACGATGCCATAGGGCGCTTCAACAATCTCACCTTCCCCGACATGCATCTCAGCTTCCGCTGAGCCGCCTCTCTGATCCACGACCAGCGACAGGGCGATGTAGAGAACGAGCGCCGTCAACAGCAGGAAGCCGCTGAGCCGCGTGAACGCGTCCATCCAGATCAGCCAGCACAGCGCGGCGGTTGCCAGGGTGACAACGGCGGCATCCCGTTTCAGGGCGCCCGGATTGGTCCGGATCGGCCGCACCAGCGCGGCCGCGCCCAGCACCAGAAGGATGTTCGCCACATTGGAGCCCATCACATTCCCGATGGAGATGCCCACCGCGCCGGTGTCGATCGCACGCAGGCTGGTCACCAGTTCCGGCATCGATGTCCCGCACCCCACCAGGGTCAGTCCGATCACCAGTTCCGATATGTTGAGCTTGCGGGCCACCGCGACCGAACCGCGAACCAGCCCCTCGCCGCCGAAAATCAGCAGAACGAGGCCCGCTACCACCATCAGATAGTCCATTCGGGGCCCTTTCGGAGATCCGCACAATCATAGTTTACGGGCCGAACCGCACAACGGCCTCGTATCAGCGCCATCAGCCTAACAGGAAGTTACCGCAGTTCATGCAGGATTAAGGCAATATGCGCCCCCATATTCACGAGATACAGAGGAATTTGGTCCAGAACTCGCATGGTTAAATCGATGGCCAGCCGTCACTTGTCTCCCCGCCCTCGTCAGACGGGCTCGGGCTTTGCCCGTTGTGCCGCCAGCCTCGCGCTGGCCGGCAGCCTTTCGGCGTGCACGCTGCTGGGCGGAAACGGCGCCAATGGCGGCGCCACCGGGGCCGCCTATTCACCGGCGACGCTGGACGGCGTCCCCGGCAATCTCACCGAGCGCGCGGAGTCGGTGCTGGAGACCTACAAGGCCCCGCCTGCCTCCCTGCTGGAGGCCCGGCTCCGGGCTGAACGCGCCGCCGGAACGGTTGAGGAATTCCTTGCCTCCGAAGGCTATCTCGCCGCCAGCGCCGTGCCGCAACGGATCGACCAGACCGCCAGCAAGCCCCGGATCGAGATCACCCCCGGCAAACGCTTCCGGATCGCATCCGTCTCTGTGGATTTCATTGGCGACATCGACGACGACACCCGCGAGGAGATCAACAAGGCCAGGAAAGGCCTGCTGATCGGCGGTCCGGTGCACACGAGTTCCATCGAACAGATGGACGCCTCGCTGCTCAACCATCTGAAGGATGCGGGCTACGCCTTCGCCATCAGCAACGACATCGACGTTCTGGCCTCCCGCGCGGATGCGACGGTGCAAGTCACCTACAAGCTGGTCCCCGGTCCGCGCGTCAAGCTCGGCGAGCTTGTGCTGCCGGACGATATCTCGACGCGCCCTCCGGCCGTCCGCGTGATGCGCACCTGGAAACCGGGCGAGTATTATACGCCTGAGAAGATCCGGACGCTGAGAACGCGCCTGCGCTCGTCCAACCTGTATGACGGGATCGGCATCGAAATTTCCGAGAAGCCGGACGCAGACGGCACCTACCCGGTCGAGCTGTTGCTGGCGGAATCGAAACGCCGCTCTGTCGGCATCGGCGCATCGCTGTCCACGACGGAAGGCGCCGGGATCGACACCTATTGGGAAAAGCGCAACATCACGGGCCGCGGTGACAAGGTGCGCGTGCAAGGCGCCGTCGCCAATATCAGCCGCAACCTCACCGCCAGTTACGAACTGCCCAATATCGGCCGCTATGGCCGGACGCTGGATACGGAAATCGGCATCCGTCAGGCGGAGACCGACGGCTACGACCTGACCGGCCTGAAAACCGGCGCGACCCTGTCCCAGCCATTCAACAAGAATTTCACCATCTCGGCCGGTGCCTATGTCGATCTGACCCGCACCATCGAATACGCCCTGACACGCTCCGGCCCCTCGGACCCGATCGATCAGGTCACCTTCTTCACGCCGCTCAGCGCCACCTACGACACGGTCAGGAACCCGCTGGACCCGCAGCGCGGCAACCGCCTGTTCCTGACGCTGGAGCCGAGTGTCTCCACCGGCACCGTGAACGCCGTCTACACCCGCTATCTCTCCAATATGCGGACCTATCATTCGCTTACGGACAGCCTGGTCGCTGCGGCGCGCGTCGAAGCGGGCGGCTTCCTCGGCGACACGGATGTGCCGGCCGACCGCCTGTTCTTCGCAGGTGGTGGGGGCACGGTGCGCGGCTATGCCTACCAGTCCCTGTCGCCGCGGAACGCTGATGGCGCTTATGTCGGCGGCGAAGCGCTGTTCGATGCGTCGCTTGAACTGCGCTGGCGCAAATCGAAACACTGGGGTTATGCCGCCTTTGTCGACACGGGCGACGCCGCCGAGGATTTCGGCCAGGTCTTCGACGACCTTCGCAGCGCCGTCGGCCTTGGTGTGCGCTATTATCCGGGCTTTGGCCCGATCCGGCTCGACCTCGCCACGCCGGTCAATCCGCGTGACGGCGACGACCCGGTGCAGGTCTATATTTCCATCGGGCAGGCCTTCTGATGGCCGCTCTGAAAACCTTCCTGTCTCCGATCCGGAAGCACCCGTGGCTGTCAGCGGCTGCGGCCCTGCTGCTGGCCGTCATGATCGCCCTTATCTCCGCGCGCCTCTGGATCGCCAGCGATAGCGGACGGGCCTGGCTCCTGTCGCAGATCGACGGGCGCAAGGCCGGCGCCTATGGCACGATCGACGCCAAAGGCCTTTCCGGTGACCCGCTGGGCAAGATGCATCTCAGCCGCCTGGCGGTGCGTGATGCGGATGGCGAATGGGTCGTTGCGCAGAACGTTTCCGTCTACTGGGCTCCGATGGCGCTCATCTCCGGCCTCGTTGACGTGAAGGCCCTGTCTGCAGGGGAGCTGAACTTCATCCGACGCCCGGAGACTGAGAAACAGCCCCCATCGAACAGCGGTGGCGGCCGTGTCCGCATCAAGCTCCGCAGCCTGACCATTCCGGACCTCGCCTTCCAGAAAGGCTTTGCCGGGCCGGAAGCGCACTTCGATGTCACCGGCCGCTATGATCAGGACGGGCGCACGCTGGCCGCCCGCCTCGATGCCTCGCCGCGCGATACCGGCAAGGACCGCTTCCTGATCGATCTGAAACGCGACGGCGCCGGCCCCTTCAGCCTGGATGCCGATATCAATGGCGCGCCCGGAGGCGTGATCGCTAATCTGATCGGCCTCGCGGATGGCAATGGCGTTTCGCTGAAAGCGACCGCCTCCGGCACGCCCGACGCCGCAACCGGCGACGCCCGCCTGATCATTGGCGACCAGCCCGCCGCCACCGCGCAGCTGAAAATCAAGGACAAGCGCCTCACCGCCGATGCAGACCTCGACGCCACGCGCCTGCCCATGCTGGGCCGGCAAGTCGTGTCGCTGGTCGGCGAGAAAGCCAGCATCCGCCTTGAAAGCACCACCGGCAGACGCAAGGCGCCCTTCGGTCTGGAAACCTCCCTGCGGGCCGGCAAGCTGTCCGTTCGCGGCAATATCGATACGCGCAGCTGGACCCTGACGGAGGCTGCCAATCTGGATGTCGAGGTCACAGACCTCCAGCCCATTCTCGGCGAACCGGGCAAACTCTCTTTCATCGGCACGGCTGCGAAGGACCGGGACGACTGGCTGCTGCAAGGCAAGACCGGGCTGCAGGTCAGCGGCGAAAATGCCTTCCCCTTCGAACAGGCCAACGGGCCCGTCAAAGTCACCATCGGCCAGCCGGACATCACCTTTACGGGCGATCTGAAAATCACCCGCCTGCTGGGCCGCGTCAGCGCTGCTGCGCCGCTGTTCGGCGACACGACGCCCCTTCACGCCGAAGGCCGTTATGACCGCGCCGCCCGGCAGCTCGTATTCGACAAGACAGATGCCGTACTGTCCAAAGGCCGTGTCGGGGTCACCGGCACGATCGACCTTGCCAAACAGACGCTCGACCTTTCCGGCACGCTTGATACCGCAATCGATCCGCTGCCCGGCGGGACCCGCGGCCAGCTGACCGGCCCGTTCTCGGTCACCGGCGCGCTCACCCAGCCGGCCATCGACATAGATCTAGCCGCCAGTGAGCTCGCCGGACTGCCAGACCCGCTCGTCCAGCTGACCGGCACAGCCCCGACCCTCAAAGCCTCGCTTCAGGTGAAGCCTGGCGCGCTGAACATTTCGTCCGCGCGGCTGGCGGGCCAGCGGGCGGTCGTCACGGCGGCAGGCGATTGGGCCTGGTCGGGCAACAGCGATGTCCGGGCGTCACTGACACAGTCCGCCCCGGTCAGCGCAGGTGGCTGGGAAGTCACGCTTGGTCATGCCCAGGTCCGGCTTGGTGGCCGTCCGGGCGCCCTTGATTATGACATCGACACCTCCGGCGGCAGCGCAACAGGCGCCGGGCGCCAGATCGACGACCTCGCCCTCACGGCCAAGCTGACAGGCACCAAAGGGCGCATTTCCGGCCCGCTGACCCTGCGCGCCACCGCCGATGGCGAGACCGTCTCGGCCGATGCCAACCTGGTCCGCGCCGATGGCAGCACACAGCTGGCAGACCTGACCGGCACCCTCGGCCCGGGTACGTTCACCGGCGCTGTAACACTTGCAGATTCCGGTGATCTCAAGGGCGACATCAATGTCGACGGCACCGCCCTGTCCTGGAGCAGCGGCGAGGCCCAGGAGGCCAAAGGCACCATCCACTTCGAACGCCAGGGCGGTGACCCGATGGCCCTGACTGCCGATCTGACGGTCACCGACCTGTCGCTCGGCCCGGGCCAGGGACTGGTCTTCAACAAGGCAAGCGCCACGCTGCGCAACGCACCCGAAGGCTACGATATCCGCGCGCGCTTTATCTCCGATATCCCGAACTACCCCACCGACCTGACCGTCGTCGCCTCCGCCAGTTTCGGCGCGCCCGCCGCAAACGGCATGTTCGAACTCTCCGGTAAGGCGCTCGGCCAACCCGTTGCGACCGCGTCACCGGCGCACTGGCGCCTTGGTGACGCGCCGGAGCTCGATGCCGATATTTCGCTGCTGAGCGGCCGGATCAAAGCTGGCTTTACCGAAGGCGGTGACGACACGCATCTCGTCTTCGACGCAACCGGCATCGACTTCAGCCCGGTGCTCGCCCTCTACGAAACGACGACGAACCGCACCAACCTTGAAGGTCATGGTGACATGCGCGTCTTCGGCACAGACCCATCTGGCACAATTCACATTGTGGCCGCCAGCGACGTGCCCGGGCTAGATTCCTCCTTCATGATGACCCTCGACGGCACGCTGAGCCGCAGCGGCCTCTCTGTCGACCTGCGGAGCGACTATGGCGGCCGCCTCGTCCTGAAAGGGAATACCGTTGTGCCCGTGAAGGCCGAGGCCGGGAGACTGGTGGCGCCAGACCGGTCTGCCCCCCTGAAGGGCCAGGCCAGCCTGACCGGAGACCTTGCCGTGCTGCGCACCGCTGCACTGGCATTCGGACAAGACATCGGCGGATCCATCAATGCCTCAGCCAGCCTCTCCGGCACGCTGGAGACGCCCGCCTATGAAGCCCACGCCAGCATCCGGAAGGGCAAATATGAACTGGGTAGCATGGGCTTCCAGCTGTCAGACATCACAGCAGATGCAGACTATGACGGATCCGCCCTCAAAGTGACCGGCAAGGCTGGCGCCCCGGGGGGCGGCACGTTCGCATTGAACGGGCGTATCGCCGGCGAAAACACGGACCTCGACGCCGAGTTCCAGAACCTGCTCCTGTTCAATCGGGATGGCGACAATGCCCGCGGCACCGGCAAGCTGGTGCTGACCGACAGCGCCGACGCCCGGCGCCTGTCAGGGAATGTGACCATCAATCAGGCCCGCTATTCGCTGGACAACCTGCCCTCGTCCCGCCCGCATGCCCTGGATGTGCGCTGGGCCGGTGATCCGCCGCGTGAAGCGGGCACCAGCCACCTGCACCGGACCCTGGCGCTGGATATCGCCGTAAATGCCGATCGCCGCATCTACGTAACCGGACGCGGCCTGAACAGCGAATGGCGCGCGGACCTCAACCTGACCGGCACCCCCGCCGCACCACGCCTGAATGGTACGACTACGCTGGTCCGGGGGGATCTCGACCTCGCCGGCCGGCCATTCGTGTTCGATAAAGGCACCATCACATTCGACGGCCCCGTGAACCGGGCGCGGATCAATCTGGCCGCCGAACGGTCCGTGAGCGATTTTGATGTTCAGGTGAACGTGACCGGCTCACCGGTGAAACCCACCATCGAGCTGTCCAGCTCCCCCGACCTGCCGCAGGACGAGATCCTGTCCCGCCTCCTGTTTGGCCGCTCCTCGATGGACCTGTCCGCGCTGGAAGCAGCTCAGCTGGCCAGCACCATCGCCAAACTGTCCGGAAAATCGACCGGATTTAACCCAGCCAGCGAGTTCCAGGAAGCGCTCGGTGTGGATCGATTCTCTATCGGAACATCTGAAACTGGCGGAGCTGAAATCGGCGTTGGCCAATATCTGAGCGATGACGTTTATCTGGAGCTGAAATCCGCTGGCGCCGAGGGCAGTTCAGTCGAGGTCGAATGGCAACCCCGGCCACAGATTTCCGTGACGTCAAAGACAAATGCCACAGGCGACAGCAAAGTCTCTATCCGGTGGAAAAAAGACTATTGATTTTGCACTGGATCGCCTGAATACCCCAGCAACTTCCAGAGGAACATCCACCCTCGATTGCAGTCCGGCACCTCAAAGGATAATCCTTGTCATTATAAGCGATTACGGCATGTAGACATGCATTCTGAGTGAGTGTAATACCCGTTACTGAACAGCCGAAACGGTTCTGTCGTTCAAATATTTTATAAGCGCCCTGTTTGCTTCTACACCCTCTGCGGGAAGATTTTGGCCTCAAGTAATTTGTAAACTTCTGAGGATATTGGACGTGCCAGCTCGCCGACAGACTACATCCCGCGCCCCCACCGCAATCGACCAGATGGTGGGGGAAAAAATACGCAAACTTCGCCTCGATAGAAATATGACACTTGCCGAGCTCGGAGCCGAACTTGGCATCTCTCATCAGCAACTGCAAAAGTATGAAACCGGCACCAATCGCCTGAGCGCCGGCATGCTTTCGAACGTCGCCGACGTGCTACGTGTTGAAATCACCGACCTGTTCGAAGACGCCAACGCCAAAAAGGGCAACGCCCCTGACCCGCTGGAGAGAACCCGCAACGAATGCCACTCCTGGATCAACCGGGCCAATTCCATCGACAAGCTCGGTGCCATGGCGCGCGTGCTGAAGGCTCTGTCAGCAGACTGAGCCCATCTCAGCCTCAGACATTCTGATCGTCCGGCGGTCGGGTATGCCTAGAAGGTCCGGGCGATCTGGGATTCAGCGCCATGTCTCACCTGATCGGGATGAACAAAAGCATCCCGGAACCAGGCGACCCGGCGATCATCGAAAATCGTCCACAACCAATCCAGCACGGCCTGCCCCTGAGGCAGCCGCCGCACCCGCTCGGTATAGGTCAGCCAGAACTGTATCGGAGCGATCTCCGGCAGGTTCAGCGGCTTCAACCGCTTGTCCACCTCGCCAATATATGACGGCAGGACAGCCATCCCCCCGCCATGCGCGCACACCTCAATCATGGAAGCGGCGGAGTTGGTCACCAGCGAATAGTCGATCATCTTCTTCAATTCGGCCACGCGCGGCGCCCAGCGCTCAATCTGGTGCACATAGCCTTCGTGAAGAATCGTCTTGTAGCGATAATACTCGAACAGACTGTTGGGCAACTGCTCGCATTCGTTCAGATAAGCCTCGGATGCGAAGCTCATATAGTGCAGCACCCCCAGCTTGCGGCCGATGATATCCGGTGATTTGGGCTCGGTGAACTGGATCGCGATATCTGCCTCGCCTTCCAGAAGGTTCGGTACAGACTCCACAACCCTCAACCGCAGCTGGACCTTCGGATTGGCGGCCTGGAACTCCGGCACGCGCGGTGCGATCCAGTAAGGACCCAGGCCATCCCCTGTTGCCAGCACGACCCGCCCCTCGACATCGCGGTCACGGTTACCAGCATATTCAAAAACCTCACCAACCGATTCAGCCATAGCGTGGATGTGGCTGAGCGCGATCCGTCCGGCATCGGTCAACTCAACCCCGCGCTTCGTCCGTACGAGCAGGGCCGTGTTCAGGTCTTTTTCCAGCTGGTCGATCTTGCGGCCGATGGTGGGCGCGGATTCCTGGAGACGATGCGCAGCAGCATTCATGCTGCCGAGTTCCGCCACGATGCGGAATACACGCATATTATCCCAATCCATCCGCTCCATCATTATAATCCCTTCCGGTTCATGCGCGCTTGCTGCCACACCCATTTCGACGCACGACTACACAGGCAAGCCGCCGCCAGCGCAACACTATGGCGCATACGCACGGGATATTTGGCCACAGAGTGCCGCAGATTCCCACAGCCGCTTAGTCAACAGGTCGACGAAGTTTTCACCTTCGCTATCCCATTCGGACATTCGTTCCATAACACGCCGTTTTACCATTCCATCAACGGCTCTCCAGGGACGATCGAGACACTTCTCACGATCCCATCGCTCGGCGTTGGGGCGGAGCCTTTCATAGGCAAACGCCCTCGCGGTATCCACAATCAGGCTCTGCTGTTCGTCCAGTAGCATATCAATCAGCGCATACCAGATTTGGCGCCATGGCTTGTCCTTGGAGACCCGCAGCGCGGACGCCAAAGTGAGTCCCGAAACGCATGGAAGAAGGCGAAACGGGCGCGGATAGGAGGACAGGGCCGGCACCACCGGTCAGCACAATGTTCATGGCCCCTCCCTTCCAGGTTTCCAGGGCAATCACCCCATCGTCGGAATGATGAACGCCTGGTCGCCAATGTCGCCTTCGGGCCAGCGCTGGGTGATCGTCTTGATCTTGGTCCAGAACCGCACGCCTTCCGGGCCGTGCTGGTTGGTATCGCCGAAGGCCGAGCGTTTCCAGCCCCCGAACGTGTGATAGGAGACCGGCACCGGGATCGGCACGTTGACGCCGACCATGCCGACATTCACCTGCGCCGCAAATTCCCGCGCCACGCGGCCGTTCGAGGTGAAGATCGCGCAGCCATTGCCATACTGGTGATTGGAGGGCAGCGCCGCGGCCTCTTCCAGAGACTCCGCGCGCACAACCTGCAGCACCGGGCCGAAGATCTCTTCCTTGTAGGACTGCATGCCCGGTTTCACATTGTCGAACAGGCTCGGCCCGATGAAATAGCCGCCCTCGCTGCCCTGCAGGGTCAGGCCGCGGCCATCGAGCTTCAGGTCTGCGCCCTCGTCCACACCCATCTGGATGTAGGATTCGATCTTCGCCTTGTGCGCAGCGGAGACGACCGGGCCATAATGCGCGTCCGGGTCGGTCGAGACACCGACCTTCAGCGCCTTGGCGGCGTCCAGCATGCGCTCGACGAACTCGTCGCCCGTCTTCTGGCCCACAGTCACCGCGACGGGAAGCGCCATGCAGCGTTCGCCCGCCGAGCCATAGGCCGCGCCGACGATGTCTTTCACCGCCTGCTCCAGATTCGCGTCCGGCATGATGATGCCGTGGTTCTTCGCCCCGCCCATGGCCTGCACACGTTTGCCGTGCGCCGTGCCGGTGGCATAGACATATTGTGCGATGTCGGACGATCCGACGAAGCTGACGGCCTTGATGTCCGGATGCTTCAGGATGGCATCGACGGCCACCTTGTCGCCGTTCACCACGTTCAGCACGCCAGCTGGAGCCCCGGCCTCCAGGAACAGTTCCGCCAGGCGCATCGGCACCGACGGGTCTTTCTCGGACGGCTTCAGGATGAAGGTATTGCCGCAGGCAATCGCCACGGCGGCCATCCAGCACGGGATCATGGCGGGGAAGTTGAACGGCGTGATGCCGGCCACAACGCCCAGCGGCTGGCGCATGGAATAGACGTCGATGCCGGGGCCTGCGCCCTCGGTATACTCGCCCTTCTGCAGGTGCGGGATGCCGCAGGCGAACTCGACCACGTCGATGCCCCGCTGCACGTCGCCTTTGGAGTCGGCGACCACTTTGCCATGCTCGGAGGAGAGCAACTCGGCCAGCTCGTCGATATTGGCTTCCAGCAGGCGCTTGAACTCGAACATCACGCGCGCCCGGCGCTGCGGGTTCGTCATCGACCAGGCCGGGAAAGCCGCTGCGGCATTCGCCACCGCCGCATCCAGCTCCGCCTCGGTTGCCAGCGCCACGCGGGCCTGAACCTCGCCGGTGTTCGGATTGTAGATGTCGCCGAACCGGCCGGACGTACCGCTCACGCCCTGGCCGCCAATAAAATGATGCACATCGCGCATGCTGGACTCCCTTGAACCTACGAATTTTAGAAATGACTACGTGCTGGAAGAATGCGGATATACAGAGACAAATGCAGATGACACCTGCGTTTTCGCAGGCTAAACGATCAGATATGAACTGGGACGATATAAAAATATTCCTTGATGTTACGCGGCAATCGAAACTCGAAGGGGCCGCAGCACATCTGCAAATCGATGCCACGACGATTAGCCGACGCATCAAGAGACTGGAGCAAAATCTCGGCGTAACTTTGTTTGAGCGTACCCGCCGAGGTCACGTTCTGACCGCGGCGGGAGAACGCCTCGCGTCTCAAGCTGAAGCCATGGAATCGGTGTCTTTGGACATCCGCGCCGAAACAGAATCTGAACAAAGCGCGGCCGGCCGCATTCGGCTTGGGGTTACGGAAGGACTTGGATCAGCAATGGTCGCCCCGGCGCTGAAAAAGTTCAGGGACAGTAATCCCAAAATCGATATTGATCTCATTGCCCTGTCAGGCTTTGTCAGCGTTCCAAAACGTCAGGCTGACATGTCCATCATGCTGGCCCGGCCTGCAGCTGGACGCCTCAAAGTACGCAAGCTCACCGACTACTCCCTGCAGCTTTATGGCGCCCGCGACTATCTTGAGAAAAACGCCCCCATCGAGTCCCGCGCAGACCTGCAAAATCATAAGCTCGTCGGATATGTCGATGATCTGATTTATTCCTCGCAACTTCGCTATTTTGACGAATTATTGCCAGGTCTCACTCCACATCTTTGTAGTTCAAGCATTGTCGCTCAACTTGAAATGGTATCGGCTGGCGCCGGACTTGGCATTCTTCCAACATTTATGGCCAATCGTAACCCCGGACTGACTCCCCTCCTCCAGAACGATGTCTCAGTCACACGCGCGTTTTGGCTGGTGATCCACGAAGATGTCGCCGGACTGACAAGAAACCGCATAATGGCAAACTTCCTTGCGCGAGCGCTCACGCGACTTCCCTGAAGGGTGCTGTCAGACAAACTCGAAACAGTCTCCGTCGGAGTGATTTGAACCTGGACCTGCTCTCGATGTTCCTTTGATGATTGAAGTGATTGTACACAGACGAATGGATTGAAGCGAACTTTTGCAAACTTCGCATCCGCCGGAAACGGGACATGGCCCGCTCTCGTCGTCGATACGGCAGGTGGGAATTTTCTGCCCGGTTATTGAGGTGTCGGCCAGTTTCCTGGCGGCCCTCGTTCCAGATCGTCTTCATTGCTGCCTGATGTGATGGGCATTTGCCCGTCACGATCACCTTGGGACCGCCATAGCATTTCATGGTTTTTCTCATTATTTTCAATGCAGAAGCCTTGTCTCTGGTCTTCGCGACAGATATCGATCCCTCGCTCGTGGAGCAGGTCTTCGACGTTGCGCAGCGAGAGCGGAAATCGAACGTACATCATGACCGCGAGTTGGATAATCTCAGGCGACGTCTTGAAGTAGCGAAATGGGTTCTGGCTCATGTCCTGAGGCTAGACGTCAGGATTGACCGCCTCAAGCCGAGTTCCTTTGGCACCCCCCATCTGACAGCACTTCAGGATGGCCGCCAGGTTCAGTGTTCATTATCAGCGTTGTCTGCGGCTCTTATCGGCCATACGTTGGGGCACGACGGTGGGAATGCCGTTACGCATCACGCAAGGGCGAGCGTCACGTTCAGCCACTCAAATGAGGTGGACCAGGAGAAAACCATGATCGCGAAAAAAAACACAGCGGTGGCTCTGGCGTGCTGCATAGTGGCAGGTTGCATTAGTCCGCAGGGACAGGAACAGGATCAGACTAACGGGACGCGGGCGATGGCCGGAATGGCGCCTGATGACCTGATCATTGAAGGCCGCATAGCTGATGTGCAGGCGGCCATCAACGCGGGAAGAACCAGCTGCGCTGCTGTGGTCGAGGCCTATATCAAACGCATCGAAACATTCGATCAGGCCCGCCATATGAACGCAATCACGTTCAAACTGTACGACCGGGCGCGCGAACAGGCCAGGATCGCAGACACCTCTGACGCCCGACCACCGCTCTTCTGCACACCGATACTCGTGAAAGACAATATAGACGTCGCAGGGATTCCGACGACCGCTGGGTCGGAAATGCTGAGCGACAATATTCCACCTAACAATGCCTCGATCGTCGATCGGCTTGAGGCCGCTGGAGCAATCGTGCTCGCCAAAACTAACATGGCTGAATGGGCCTTCAGCGCCAAACGGACGGAAAGCACCAGCGCGGGCGTCACCGCCAACGCCTACAATCTGGACTATACGCCCGCCGGATCTTCAGGCGGAACAGCGTCTGGCGTGGCGTCGAGCTTTGCGATCGCTGGGCTGGGAACCGACACGGGAAACTCAATTCGCGGTCCATCCTCACACCTGTCGCTGGTCGGGATGCGATCAACACATGGCTTGATCAGTCTCGACGGCATCGTGCCGCTGGTCCTCGGCTCCGATGTGGTCGGGCCAATGACGCGTACCGTGGAAGATAATGCGCGGATGCTGTCCGTGCTCGTTGGCGAAGGTACAGATTACACGACTGCATTGGACATCAAGGGGCTGAAGGGGGCACGCATCGGCGTCGTCCGCGAATTGGCCTCGGTTGAAGATACCGATCCGCAAGTGTTGGCGTTATTCAACGGCGCACTGGAAGACATGAAGTCAGCGGGAGCGATCATCGTCGACCCGGCACCAATTCCAAATATAAAGGAAGACTTGGACGCAAGTTGGGGTTGCCGTTCCTTTCGGAAGGATGTGCACGAATACCTCACCCAGCCCGGAATGCACGCGAAGATCAATGACCCCATGCAAGCCTTTGAAGCAGGCGTCTATGCTCCCTACACAAAAGGCGCCTGGGAATGGTTTGGAAAATCTGACGTGGATGATCCGACGCGAGCGGACGGGACGCCATGCGGAGACCCTTCTGCAAATGAAGTTCGTCAGCGGATCAGGAAAGATCTTTTGATAGCCATGGATGACGGCCAACTTGATGCACTTGTTTATCCGTCATGGCGTTATCCGCCGGCGCGCCTTGATAGAGTCGAAGAAGATTATAAAGGCGACAATTCCCAGCGCCTAGCGCCACCGAGCGGTCTGCCGGCCCTAACCGTGCCAATGGGCTTCACCTATGAAAGCCTGCCCGCGGGGATACAGTTTCTCGGCCGCGCGAACAGCGAAGCAGAGCTTTACAAACTGGGGTACGGCTACGAACAGTCGACGCATCACCGACGTCCGCCGAGTGCATGCTGCCAGCCGGGGACGCTGACGAAAGCCCGAGATTGATCCTTCCCGGACAAGCATTGTCAGCGGAACCGGGCTTGAGAGGGGGTTGCCGGACGAACCGGCACGAGTCTCCGCATTTCGCGAACGAGCAAGCCTCAGACAGCGATCAACTCGCGCCACTCGAGAGGAGCAGCGTCTCGTAGCAATTTGAATCAGGCCCTGCTCTCGATATTCCCTTGATGATTGAAGTGGTTGCACACAGACGAATGGGTTGAACCGAAATTTAGCAAGCTTCGCATGCGTAGGAAATGGCACATGGCTCGCGTCCGCCTTCGGAAAGGTAAGTGATAGTCCTTGATGAAAAAACCTCGTCCAAGCGCCACTGCCATTGTGGCAACTGCGTCATCCCTTCAGAGCGATATTTGCGGATCTGGTGCGGGAAGTACCTTCCGAAGTGATCCACCCAATGCCGCATCGTCTGATAGCAAATATCGATCCTCCACTCGCAGAGAAGGTCTTCGACATTCCGAAGCTAAGAGCGAAAATCTGACCTACATAAGTACACCAAGCCAGATGATCTCGGGCGATGTCTTGAAGTAGCGAAATGGGTTCTGGCTCATTTCTAAAGCCTAAGCTCAAGGATTGACCGCCCCAAGGTCGATTCCGCTGACAATCCCCTTGAGTGATAAAGACGAGACCGCTGCTATCGGCCACCAACTCTGAATCTTGAAATATCGATCTTCAGTCGTTTCACTTTATCATAAAATGTCTTTCGCGGCAGATCGAGCTTATCAAGCACGGACTGTACATCTCCCTTTTGCTCAAAGAGTACCTCTTCAATCAGCGCCTTTTCATAATCTCTCAGCTTTTGCTTGATGCCACCTTCACCGATCGGGCTTTCAAATTTGCTCCCGATTGCCTCATCCACAAATCCCAGCGCGAACTGCTCCGCGTAATGTTGCAGCTCCCGCGCATTCCCAAACCAGTCATGCCGCACCAGTCGCTGCCAGACCTCCGGTGTAAGAGAGGGCTGAGGAACATTGAATTTGCGGCAAGCACTCGCGAGAAAGCTGCCAAACAAAACGGGAATGTCTTCTCTCCGCTCCCGCAAAGGTGGCAGTTTAAGTGTTAGACCGTTCAGACGGTAATACAACGCAGCCGAGAATTCCCCATCTGCGACCAAGGACGCCAAACTGGCTCGGCTGGTTGAGACGATCCGCACATCAATGTGTTTCGCCGAATTCCCTCCCAGTGGAACAACCTCGCGCGAGTCCAGAACGCGCTCCAGCTTTCTCTGCATGCCACTCGACATTGCATCAATTGCATCAAAAATAAGTGTGCTGCGATGCGCCTGCTCGATGAGTCCACGCTTGGAATGCTGTACGCCCGGAAGCGCACCACTGACCTGCCCAAATAACTCAACATCGATGAGATGTTCTGGAATAGCGCCGCAATCAATCACAACGGCTGAACGGCTCTTTCTTGTGCTGCCTTCATGCAGCAGGTTTGCAATCAGACTTTTCCCTGTGCCTGTTTCGCCCTCAATGACGATGTCAACGGAGATCGGGGCGACGTGATCAATCGTTCTTCGCAAACTCTCTATAGATTTTGTTCCGCCCAAGAGGCGCTCTGAAGCCGAAAAAGCGAATGCCGCGGCTTTAAGTTCTCGATTTTCGAGGATCAGCTCTCTGCTTTTCAATGCACGTCTGATGCTCGCTATGAGGCGTTTGGGCGTGAAAGGCTTTGCAAGAAAATCATAAGCGCCGCGCTGTACGGCATCGACAGCAGTCTCAATATCACTGTGACCGGAAATCAGGATAACGGGCAATTCTGGATCAATCTCCTGAATACGCCGAAACAACTCGAGTCCATCAATTCCAGGCATACGAATGTCGGTTACAACCACTCCCCTGAAGGTGGAGTCTATTTCTTCCAACAGCTTATCCGCACTCGCAAGAACACACGGCCTAATCTCTGCAAGAAGCAGGCTCTGACGGCTCGATTCACGGATATCGGCATCGTCATCAATGAAGACGACATCAAAATCAGTCATGATGCAATTTTCATCCTCATGGAAAAGACAGCTCCTTTCACAGACGGCTCTGCAGTAAGTTCTCCGCCGAATTCGGCGAGAATATCACGTGAGATCACAAGCCCGAGCCCCAGGCCATCACGTTTGGAAGTCGAAAAGGGCCGGAATAAATTCTCCCGGACATGTTCCGAAAGCCCTGGGCCATTGTCAGCAATCGTAATGACAAACCGAGTGCCATCCACCTTGAAGGAAATCTCAATGATGGTGCCATCACCACCGGCCTCAAGTGAGTTCTGAAACAAGTTTACGAAGACCTGCTCCAGCCTTACACTTTCGGCCATCACGTTTCGTACCTCACCCGGATTCGTGAACCGCACCTCTGCCCGCATTGAATCCAGCCTGTCGTTCATAAGAAGAAGTGCACCCTCAATCGGCACCATCACATTGACTGGTTCAATAAGGCCGCTCGCCTTGCGCGAGAATCCGCGCAGTTCGCCTGTAATTCGGCCGATCCGTTCCGTCAGCTCACTGATCCGGCTCAAGTTTTCATCAGCAGTTTCATTTTTACCGCTGACGAGCAGTTTCCGCGCGCTGTCTGCGTATGATCCTATCGCAGCAAGAGGTTGATTGATTTCATGCCCCACTCCGGCAGCGATCTGTCCCAAAGTGGCCAGCTTATTTGCTTGTACAAGCCGTTCATTCATCACCCTGAGCCTCTCGTTCAGCTGGCGCTCGGCTCTCAATTTGAGTGTATTTCGCCTGTAGTACAGCAGGCTTCCGGCCGCGACCAAGAACATAAAGAATGCGACAATTGCTGCCTGCATCTGCAGCACGCCCGATCTGATACTATGGGACGTATCGATGAGCACATGCACTGACCAGTCGCGATCAAGACGATTTACGATATCAAGATACGGACGAGAGACATCAATCAACGCACGATCCGCTGACACAAGTTCATCTTTATAGAGAGTATTTTCTGAAAGCGGCTTATCTCCAAAGTCTAGATTACGGAGACTTCTTGATT
The DNA here is from genome assembly GCF_963677035.1 of uncultured Hyphomonas sp. Classification (NCBI taxonomy): domain Bacteria; kingdom Pseudomonadati; phylum Pseudomonadota; class Alphaproteobacteria; order Hyphomonadales; family Hyphomonadaceae; genus Hyphomonas; species uncultured Hyphomonas sp. The sequence goes on along the minus strand of NZ_OY781472.1, from coordinate 2,508,404 downwards.
GGTCTTCTACAGACAAACGCGAGATTGTCTGGAAACGCCAATCTGGGACGCTGGTAACAAGGATCACCCCCTTATCGTTCGTTGCGAAGGCAAGATTGTCAGCTTCGGACCATTCACTTTCCAACCCGTCGAATTCAACCTTGATAACAACGACCCCCAGGATTTGACCATTCTTTTCGACGCGCCGTCCAATATACAATCCAGGCCGACGGCTCACAGATCCCAACGCAAACTGCTCAAATTCGCCGCGGTTCAAAGCTTCTCTGAAATAGGCCCGAAATGAATAATTAGACCCCACGAAAGATGTTGGCTCGCGTGAGTTGCTGGAGGCGATGGTCACCCCATCTGGTCTGATCAAGTAGACTGCCGCAGCCTCGGTCTGATTTGAGATCAACTCAAGCTTGCCGTTCAGCGCCTCAAGTAAGTTTGGATCCAAGGGGTCAGAATCAAAAACACCCGTGACATCCCCTTCTAGCGCCAGAACGACAGATGCGAGGCGAAACTTTTCGAGTTCCCGCCGGAAGCTGGCCGTAAGAAGCGCAGCGGACCTCTGCCCCCGGGTGGCCTCCGCTTCCACAGCGCGCATTTTTGCCACGTAATTGCCCACCCAAAGCGCAATGACAAAAACCAGCATCCCGATGAAAATGCCGCCCCAGTTAAAACTACGCTGAAGTTTATTGCCCATCTAAGAACGCATAGCCCGTGGCGGGATCATGCACAAACAAAAAGATATCTGTGTGCTTTTACGCACAGTTCTTCGAACAGATCTACAATAGTTCAATAAAAACAAATCACTAAAATTTTTCTCTTTTTGTTCGACATGCTCGTGGCTTGTCGCCAGCATGCTCGAACGTCGAGCCAGCAAGAGCTCGATCCATAAAAAGGGGAGGGAAAATCTTGGCTGCATCCATACCTGGCATGACAACCAGTCCGCCAAAAAAGAAACGCCAGTCATGGTACCAGCATCTGTATGTCCGAGTGCTGGTTGCCATTGTTTCCGGAATTCTGGTCGGGTTTTCATTTCCTGATTTCGGAGCTTCCCTGAAACCGTTGGGTGAGGCCTTCATCGACCTAGTAAAGATGATTATCTCCCCGGTCATCTTTGTGACCGTAGCGGCCGGTATCGGCCGAATGAATGGATCCGGACAACTCGGTTCCATTCTTGGCAAAACTATGGGGTACTTTCTTACCGTATCGACATTTGCTCTGATAATTGGACTGATTGTTGGCAATGTCGTTCAGCCCGGAAGTGGCTTCAACATTGATCCCGCAACGTTAGACCCATCTCAAGTCGAGAAATATGCCGCTGTCGCTCATGATGAATCAATCGTTGGCTTTCTGACTCATATTATTCCGAATACTTTCTTCAGCTCACTGACTAGTGGTGACATCCTGCAAGTGCTTTTCGTCGCCATTCTGGTGGGCTTGGGGCTTTCGGGGGCAGGCGAAAAAGCAAGAATCGTCCAGAATTTTCTGGAGAGTGCCTCGGAAGTGATCTTCAACATTGTCCATATCGTCATGCAGTTCGCGCCAATTGGTGCATTTGGAGCCATGGCATTCACAGTGGGACAATATGGACTGGAATCCATTGGCAGTCTTGCGGCGCTTGTTGGAACTTTCTACGCAACTTCGCTTGCATTTGTTCTAGTCGTTCTTGGACTCATCGCGCGCTTCTACGGATTCAGTATCATAAAGCTGATCAAATATCTCAAGGATGAGCTCTGGCTTGTCCTAGGCACATCATCTTCAGAAGCCGCATTGCCGGCTCTTATGGAAAAGCTTGAGCAGGCAGGATGCCGCAGGGACGTGGTTGGTCTTGTGATACCGACAGGATACTCGTTCAATCTTGATGGCACAAACATCTACATGACCCTCGCCGCAACCTTCATTGCACAGGCTTGCGGGGTTGATCTGTCTATCTCCGACCAGCTTCTACTCGTTGTTACGGCAATGATCAGCTCGAAAGGAGCCGCTGGAGTTACCGGTGCAGGCTTCGTCATCCTGGCCGCTACGCTTTCTGTCGTTCCCTCCGTTCCAGTTGCTGGCATGGCACTTATTCTGGGCGTGGACCGCTTCATGAGCGAATGCCGGGCGCTCACAAATTTCGTGGGAAACGCTGTCGCAACGATTGTTGTCTCCAGTTGGGAGAAGGCACTTGATCGCAGGATGCTTACTGACGCTCTGGCAGGAAAGGCACCAACCGAACTGGTTTCAACAGAAAACTAGACCAGGCTTTGCTTGGAAAAAAATAACAAATGGAGGAAAGTACAATGAAATACGGCGTTTTACTCGCGACGGCGAGCTCTCTGATACTTGTATCCCCCTGGGCTCAAGCACAAGAAAATCCGCAATCGGACGTCACAACGTTTGAAGACACAACAGCCGATGCACCCGTCGAACAAGAAGATGATGTCGCCACACTCGCCACTGTTTCAGTGATTGGTTCACGCGGCAAAGCACGGACCGATGTTGATCGCCCAGTGCCTGTGGATGTCGTCAGTGCACCAGAACTGGCGGCGACCGGACAGACAGACCTTGCTCAGCAGCTTCAGTTTACCTCCCCCTCGTTTAACTCACAGAAGTATGGCGTGAACGGTGCAACGAACTTTGCTGACCCTGCTTCCTTGCGTGGGCTGGCGCCTGACCAGACCCTTGTTCTGGTAAACGGAAAACGTCGCCACCAGTTCTCAGCGCTCAACCTGAATGTGGCTCCCGGCCTCGGAACCGTTGTAACCGACCTGAACAGTATTCCAACGGCTGCAGTCGGCAGGATTGAAGTTCTACGCGACGGCGCGGCAGCTCAATATGGATCAGATGCGATCGCCGGTATTATCAACCTGACTCTCAAGGACTCTTCTGATGAAGGATCCATCAGCGTTACATCGGGCATCAATGAACAAGGCGATGGCTTCACAGTTAAAGCGTCGATCAATAACGGCATATCGCTCGGACAGGATCAGGGATTTCTAAACTTTACTCTTGAGCATTTCTCGACCGAGGGAACGAACCGATCTGACCCCTATATAGGTGCGCTTTACCCTGCGACGCCGACCGACTACGCGATCGTCGGACCAACCAGTGATTTCCCCTACTCAACCGCAAATCCCGGAGCGAATCGTGGATTCTATCCGCAAACACCCTTCGTCGTCGGACGTTATGGATCGAACGAGAACCAGACCTATCAGGCGTTCGTGAACTCTGCCTTCTCGATTTCAGACGATTTTGAGCTGTATGGTTTTGGTGGATACTCGAGCAAGGAGATCACGGCCTATGGCTTCTTCAGGGCTCCAGCGACGTATTCCAATGCATCGCTGGGCATTTTCCCTGACGGATATGTTCCGATCCTTCCCGGTAAGTCAGTCGATTATTCCTTCGCCAGCGGCATTCGAGGAGAAATGGCCGGGTGGGATGTCGACCTCTCCTACGTGTTTGGACACAACCAGCTGGACCAATACGCCCGCAATACGGTCAACGCCTCTCTTGGTGATGCGAGCCCGACCGAATTTTACGTAGGTCAAACAGCATTCGATCAGCAGACAGTTGACCTTTCAGCCGCAAAGGACTTCGGCTCAGTTTACGGCCTGCGGAACCTGAACGTAGCGTCCGGCATACAGTGGAGAAAAGACAATTTCTCCGTTACTCAAGGGTCACCGGCGTCCTACTCCATAGGGCCCCTAGCTGCTAGCGGGAAAGCAACCGGATCAAACGGTCGCCCCGGATATGCGCCCGATGATGAAACCGACATCGATCGCACCAATGTCGGCGCCTATATCGACGTCGAAGCGGATATAACCGACGCTTTGCTGTTCACCACGGCCCTGCGGTATGAAAACTACAGTGACTTTGGCGGCAACCTTTCTGGTAAACTGGCAGCAAGATACAAGCTTACCGACTCCGTCTCCGTTCGTGGCTCCTACAACCGCGGCTTTCGTGCCCCCTCACTGGCACAGATCGGCAATAGCGTCACAACGTCTACGGTCCAAAACAACCAGATCCTGCAGACGAAACAAATCGCGAGCGCCGACCCCCGCCTGGCACTCCTCGGTGTCCCGGATCCTGAGGCCGAAGTTTCGGACAATATCAGCCTTGGTCTGACCGGTGACTTCGGAGAGGTCCTTGGTGGCACGCTCAGCGGCACGCTCGATGTTTTCCAGATCGACATCAAGGATCGCATCGCCATCACCGAGCGCCTTGTAAGCGCGAATTACCCGGCAGTTTCCGCTGCATTTCCGGGAATTCGGGAGATTCGCTTCTTTACCAACCAGATTGACACTGAGACGCAAGGCGTCGACGCGGTCTTGACCTATAAGCGCTCTCTCGGCGAAGGCGATCTTTCTCTGACGCTTGCTGGAACACATGTCGAAACAAGCGTGGTCGACCAGCGAGAAACGCCAGCTGCCCTCATCGCAGGCGCGGCGCCTGCCGTGCAGGACAGACTGCTTGTTGGTCAGACGGCCATTGAACTCATTGAAGTGGCGCAACCGCGCACGAAGATCGTAATGTCTGGCAACTACTCGTTTGGCAAATGGTCATTCCTCGCAAGGGGGACATATTTTGGTGACGTGAAGGCGTTCAGCACCGGGCTTAGCGATGTCGATGACAACGTCAAATGCGACGCCAACAATCGGTGTGTTCAGACCTTCTCCGACAAAATCCTCATAGATTTGTCCGCGACCTACACATTTGAAAACGACCTTTCGGTGTCAGTCGGTGCGAACAACATCTTCAACACATATCCTGACAAGTGGAACAACCTTGCGGATGGCGCAGCATTCCAGGCCTCGTCCTACTCAAATGGACAGACACCCTACACCCGGAACGCTGGTCAATTCGGCTTCAACGGAGCCTACTACTACATCTCCGCAACCAAGCGGTTTTAAGGTTCCAGGATGCGATTGTTGTCAGTGTGTGAATGCATACAGGCAACAGTTGTGACGGTGCGGGGCCGCCATCAAGATGAAATAGGTGGTTCCTTACCCACAAACAGATCAGAGCATAGGCAACACACCATTGCCAATGTTCTGATCTTCGTCGGGGTGCTGTCAGACGAATTTGAACCAGTCTGCATTTTTCGCAGACAAGCAGGTTTCCGGCAGCGGGTAACTCGCGCCATTCGATAAAAGCGGCGTCACATAGAGATTTGAACCTGGCCCTGCTCTCGATATTCCTTTGATGATTGAAGTGGCTGTATACCGACGAATGGATTGAACCGAACTTCTGTAGACTTCGCATGCGCCGCAAACGCGACACGACTAGCTCTCGTCGGCGGAAAGGAAGGTGGGAACTTTCGGCGCGATTGTTGAGATGCCGACCACATCCCTGGCGTCTCGTATTTCCAATCTCTTTCATCGCCCCGCGATAAGAGTGGCATCTGTCAGTCACAACAGCATGCGGGTCGCCATACCGCTTCATCGCTTTTCTCATGAACTTCAATGCAGAGGCGATATCCCGGGTCTTCATGACGAAGGGCTCAAGAACTTCGCCTTCATGGTCGACGGCACGCCACAGATAGTGGATCTGCCCACGGATCTTCACGAACACCTCATCCAGATGCCACTGCTATTGCGGCGATTGCCTTATTCGCTCAGACCGGCGTTTGCGGGTCTTGTGCGCGAAATAAGTACCGAACCGGTCGATCCAATGCCGGAGCGTTTCATGACAAATATCAATGCCCCGCTCGTGGAGCAGGTCTTCGACATTACGCAACGACAGCGCAAAGCGGACTTACATCATGACCGCAAGCTGGATGATTTCGGGAGATGTCTTGAAGTAGCGGCAAGGTGATTTCGTCATTTTCCAAGGCTAAACGCCCCTGCCCTACGCCACAAGGCTGTTTACCCTGACAATGCCGCGCTCACTGGTCAGCCGGCGGAAGTTTGACCAGTTCTTCCTTTTCCTTATCGACGGAAATTTGGGCGAAGAAGTTGATCATATCTGGACGAATTCCCTTGTTCATCGGAGTGATAAAGCCACCGAGCTTGGTTGTGAGAGTCGAGAAGGAAGTGATCTCACGAATTTGTTCCGTTTCACCAATGGTGGAGTTTCCTGGAACGTTCACAGTCCCGCCTGCGTTGACATCGACATTCCCGCCGAATTGATTGTCGGGATTGGTAAGGTCGACATTGCCACCCGCATTGATGTCGGTATCACCACCGACGGAAATACGGTCTGAGCCGATAATATCACCGCCCGCATCAAGACCAAGGGCCCCGTCAACATCTATCGTTCCCAGATTGAGATCATTGGCATCGGCGAGCGTCATCCCGCCGTCGGTTGTACCCGAGACGGGGCCGACGAAGTCATTGTCCGGATTATCGAGCACGATATCCTCGGAGGCCTCGAGCACGGTGTCACCCCCGATATTGAGCGGAGCATCGTCGTCCTGGGTGATGCCACCGGTGCCATCGCCGTTGGTATCGGCGGTCACTTCGGCGTTGCCGCCGACCGAGACCGGACCGGTGAAGACGACATCGTCACCAGCGCCGATGGTCAGATCGGTTCCGGTCTCGACAGTGCCAAGCGTGAGATCATTGGCATCGGCGAGCGTCATCCCGCCGTCGGTTGTACCCGAGACGGGGCCGACGAAGTCATTGTCCGGATTATCGAGCACGATATCCTCGGAGGCCTCGAGCACGGTGTCACCCCCGATATTGAGCGGAGCATCGTCGTCCTGGGTGATGCCACCGGTGCCATCGCCGTTGGTATCGGCGGTCACTTCGGCGTTGCCGCCGACCGAGACCGGACCGGTGAAGACGACATCGTCACCAGCGCCGATAGTCAGATCGGTTCCGGTCTCGACAGTGCCAAGCGTGAGATCATTGGCATCGGCGAGCGTCATCCCGCCGTCGGTTGTACCCGAGACGGGGCCGACGAAATCATTGTCCGGATTATTGAGCACGATATCCTCGGAGGCCTCGAGCACGGTGTCACCCCCGATATTGAGCGGAGCATCATCGTCCTGGGTGATGCCACCGGTGCCATCGCCGTTGGTATCGGCGGTCACTTCGGCATTGCCGCCGACCGAGACCGGACCGGTGAAGACGACATCGTCACCAGCGCCGATGGTCAGGTCGGTTCCGGTCTCGACAGTGCCAAGCGTGAGATCATTGGCATCGGCGAGCGTCATCCCGCCGTCGGTTGTACCCGAGACGGGGCCGACGAAGTCATTGTCCGGATTATCGAGCACGATATCCTCGGAGGCCTCGAGCACGGTGTCACCCCCGATATTGAGCGGAGCATCATCGTCCTGGGTGATGCCACCGGTGCCATCGCCGTTGGTATCGGCGGTCACTTCGGCATTGCCGCCGACCGAGACCGGACCGGTGAAGACGACATCGTCACCAGCGCCGATGGTCAGGTCGGTTCCGGTCTCGACAGTGCCAAGCGTGAGATCATTGGCATCGGCGAGCGTCATCCCGCCGTCGGTTGTACCCGAGACGGGGCCGACGAAGTCATTGTCCGGATTATCGAGCACGATATCCTCGGAGGCCTCGAGCACGGTGTCACCCCCGATATTGAGCGGAGCATCATCGTCCTGGGTGATGCCACCGGTGCCATCGCCGTTGGTATCGGCGGTCACTTCGGCATTGCCGCCGACCGAAACCGGGCCGGTGAAGACGACATCGTCACCAGCGCCGACGGTCAGATCATTCGCCGCGGTCAGCGAACCGGCATTAATAGAGCCTGCCGGGGCAGTCAGTTCGATGTTCGCGCCGCTGATCGAAACGAAATCAAGATCGCCTGCACCTTCGTTGATCGCGACATCGCCCCCCATGGCAATTGAACCGTCGGTCTGGGCAAAGCTGTCCTGAATGGTCAGACTTCCATCGCCGTCAATGGTGCCCCCCGCCTGTGTAAGCGTATCGAGAAGCAGGGCATTGCCGATCGTCAGGCCGCCCGATTGGAAGGAAAGACCGCTATCAGTTGCGTTTGGCACAGTATCGGCATCGACTGTACCTGTCAGTGTTTCGAGCTGTACGGTACCGGCTTCAGCACTGCCCGAAAGCGCGCTGTCGTCGAACGTAACAATCAAACTAGCTGGCAAGCTGACATTGGCGACGTTGGCGAGGTCAGGCACCGCGCCGCCAGCCCAGTTTGCCGGATCGAACCAGTTCACACCATCGCCTGCGCCTGTCCATATTACAGTGTCTAGGCGTGTAATGTCCGACATAGCTGTGCCCGACGCCGTGCCGAGCACATAATTGCCAGCATCATCACCAGCGAGGGTGATCGAACCGACCGTCACGTTCTTGTCGATGCCAACATTCTTGTCGCTATAAAGTGCCGTGATATTGAAAATAAGATTGTCACCCGCAAACCGGTTGTCGGAATCCACCACGACATTCGCGTCGAGCCCCCCATCGTAAACCTTGTCCACACCGACATATTCAAGATCAAGCGTGAAAGGCGTGACGTTTGCCGTGGTTGTCGGTGCTCCCGAGCCGATGATATAATTGCCAGCATCGCCACCCGACAGTGAACCATTTGTGCTGAGCTCCACGATCTTGCTGGTCCCCACATTCTTGTCAGTGAAGCTGCCCGTAGCATTCTCTGTATTCAGTTGGACCTGATCGCCCGAAAAGACACCTGCAAGCACAAGACCACTGGTGTCGATATTGGTATTCGTTGTCGAGTCGTAGACCTTGTTCTCTGCGCTAAAGCTGCCTGCCACTGTGAGGGTGGCGGGGGTGATATCGGCGGTCAGGCCGGTCGGTTGGGTCAGGACATAGTTTGGAGCATCCGCACCTGTCAGGGTATAGCCAGAAGCGGTGACGGCCTTGCCGGTACCGACATTCTTGTTCTCAAAGGTTCCGGTCGCTCCGCTCGTGACAAGACTTACAGTGTCACCACTAAACCCGGTGACCGATCCACCGCTCAGCGTTGCGTCCTCTTTTGAGTCATATTCCTTATTGGCCGCGATGACATTGTCGATCACCAGCGTAGCCGGATTGATCTCGCCGATATCGGCATCGATAGCGTCTGCGGCGAGGACGTAGTTGCCGGCCTGGGCGCCGCTCAGCGAGAGGCCGCTGACGCTGACATTTTTGCCGGTGCCGACATTCTCGTTGTCATAGCTGCCATTGGTCGGATTGTTGAGCGCAACGGTATCGCCACTGAACACGCCGGTAAGGGTGTAGTTGCCTGCGGCAAGCGTGGCCGCGTCTGTTGTGTCATAGGTCTTGGTGACCGTGCCGGTCAGCGCGGCGGTGAGCGTAGCCGGATTGATCTCGCCGATATCGGCATCGATAGCGTCTGCGGCGAGGACGTAGTTGCCGGCCTGGGCGCCGCTCAGCGAGAGGCCGCTGACGCTGACATTTTTGCCGGTGCCGACATTCTCGTTGTCATAGCTGCCATTGGTCGGATTGTTGAGCGCAACGGTATCGCCACTGAACACGCCGGTGAGGGTGTAGTTGCCTGCGGCAAGCGTGGCCGCGTCTGTTGCATCATAAGTCTTGGTGACCGTGCCGGTCAGCGCGGCGGTGAGCGTAGCCGGATTGATCTCGCCGATATCGGCATCGATAGCGTCTGCGGCGAGGACGTAGTTGCCGGCCTGGGCGCCGCTCAGCGAGAGGCCGCTGACGCTGACATTTTTGCCGGTGCCGACATTCTCGTTGTCATAGCTGCCGCCGGTCGGATTGTTGAGCGCAACGGTATCGCCACTGAACACGCCGGTAAGGGTGTAGTTGCCTGCGGCAAGCGTGGCCGCGTCTGTTGTGTCATAGGTCTTGGTGACCGTGCCGGTCAGCGCGGCGGTGAGCGTAGCTGGATTGATCTCGCCGATATCGGCATCGATAGCGTCTGCGGCGAGGACGTAGTTGCCGGCCTGGGCGCCGCTCAGCGAGAGGCCGCTGACGCTGACATTTTTGCCGGTGCCGACATTCTCGTTGTCATAGCTGCCGCCGGTCGGATTGTTGAGCGCAACGGTATCGCCACTGAACACGCCGGTAAGGGTGTAGTTGCCTGCGGCAAGCGTGGCCGCGTCTGTTGTGTCATAGGTCTTGGTGACCGTGCCGGTCAGCGCGGCGGTGAGCGTAGCTGGATTGATCTCGCCGATATCGGCATCGATTGCGTCTGCGGCGAGGACGTAGTTGCCGGCCTGGGTGCCGCTCAGCGAGAGGCCGCTGACGCTGACATTTTTGCCGGTGCCGACATTCTCGTTGTCATAGCTGCCGCCGGTCGGATTGTTGAGCGCAACGGTATCGCCACTGAACACCCCGGTGAGGGTGTAGTTGCCTGCTGCGAGCGTGGCCGCGTCTGTTGTGTCATAGGTCTTGGTGACCGTGCCGGCCAGCGCGGCGGTAAGCGTAGCCTGAGTGATATCAACCGTGCCGGTTGCGTCGACAACGGTATAGTTTGCATCGGAGAGCGTGAGACCGGTCGTACTCTCCAGATTGTAGGTGCCGATATCGGGATCGCTGATCGCATTGTCGGCGGAACCCGAGACGGTGACGCTGTCGCCGTTCACCACATTGCCGGCAATCAGGTTTTCGCCTTGTACCGTGGTCGTGCTGTCATAGACTTGGCTGCCACTCAGTGTCACGGTGCGTGGATCAACGACAACATTCCCGCTGGAATTATATATCACAGTCTGGCCGTTGAACGTTGTCGCCCCTGAAGCCGTGACAGCATAGGTATTGGCATCAGCTGTCGCAGCGAAGCCCACTGAATCCGTGGTCACATCAAAATCGAACAGGCCGACCAGGTCATCCAGCAGATATGCGCTCCCCGCACCATTGTTGGTGCCCAGCGAACTGCCGCTGATCGTGAACGTGCTCGAGTCCGTGCTTGAGGCGACGGTTTCCCCGTAGATCTTGTTGGGCTGATCGACTGTATCGACGATATAGCCGCCGTTGGTGTCAGGCAGAACGGCAAAGGCGAACCGGTCGCCAGGAATGGTGTCGGCTGACAAATTGCCAATCAGCGTGTCGAAATTGGCCTGGTTCCAGATCGCACTATTGCCGCTTTCCAAGCCACCGAACGTTGTATTGGCCGGGTCATCGGCATAAACCAGCCAGCGGCCATTTGCGGCTGAGAATGGGGTCGCCCCCGCACTGTTGGTGAAGGTACCGGTGCCTTCGGTCGACAGCAGGATGTCACCATTGCTGGAGGTGAGGGTTGCGCCCGAAAGCAGCGTAAGCGCTGCATTTGCGCGCGCTAGAATATTCCCGCCTGCAACCAGGGCAGACGTGTTGCCGAGAGAGATGGAGCCGTTAAAGCCGCTGGCCGTGGAGGCATCGGTCAGAAAGCCGCTATAGAGATTGATAGCGCCGTCGGCAGTCAACGTATAAGTGTCCGAAAGGCTCAATGTGCCGTCCGCGCCTGTCGCGGTGAAGATATTCAGGTCGCCGCCGACTGCGCTGTTGGTGATGCTGGTGCCAATACCAAGTCCATCCTTGTCGATCAGGTTTATGGCGTTGCTCGCCGACCAATCGATAGGACCGTCAGTGAGCAGGTCCGACGTGTTGGTGCCGCCTATGGTGATGCTGCCGAAAGTGGAAGCCGTATCGATCACCGTCCATGGCATCATCACCGCATTGAGCGCATTGCCATTGTCACCAATGGTAACGTCACCGCCATCGCTTCGAATAAGCGCAAAGCTGGGGAGGACAATTTTGCCATCTCCAGCCGCGTTGCCGTTGATCGTTATATTGCCTGTGGTGAGGTCTCCATCCGCAGTGTAGCCGATCCTTACGGCAGAGCTGGCGGACGAACTCGTCAAACTCAGGTCGATCGCATTCCTGTCATTAAAATTGGCGCTGCCCGTGAGCGTCGTGTTTCCGGCTGCGTAGAGGGTCACATCCGTGACCACCTTCGAATAGGTGGCAATGCCGTAACCGGCATCAGGGCCGAGCTCCGATGCGCTTCCATTGGTTGCGATACCGGTCAGGGAAATGTCGCCGGCAGCCCGAATGTTAACGCCCCCTACAAGCACTAAGCCCATCCGGCTCTTGCCGATGCCCTGACTATTGGCATACGCCGTTATATTATTCCCTGTAAATGTGAACTCTTCCAGTGTGAGTGCTGACGTTTCATCGTCATGGTTCCCCGGCCGTCCGTATCCGGTAATATTTAAATCCCCGGTGCCCGCAAATACGGCGCCTCGAATGTCGAGTCCGCGTAAGAATGACCCTCCAGCAGGAACACCGGCCGGACCAAGCGTACTGTTGGCGAACGTAATGTCGCCGCCATTACTGGAAATACTTTCGCCGGCGGGGGCATAGGTAAATACAGATCCGGTTTGTCCGGTACTGGTTCCGGTCGCATCCAGACCGGCATAAAGCGTTATATTCCCGCCATTACTCTGCAGACTGGTATAGTTACGTATTGTTCCTGCAGCGCTTTGCCCTGCGAGCAGTGTGATTGCACCGCTGCCAGTATTGATGATGGAATTGTTGACCGTCAGGTCGGCCGCCGCGCTAAGTGTCAGCCCATGCGTACTGTCCCAGTCGATATCGCCGTTGACAGTAATGTTGTACCCGCCGCCAGAACCGGTCTGAATCAGAACATCATTGGTGGCGAGTGAGCTCTCGATGTTTGTCGTCAGGATCGTCGACGTGCCGCCGGGGGTGTAAGTCGCCGTGCCGTCGGCAACCGTGGTGCCGGCGGGAAAAGTGGTGCCGCTTGCACCGGAATCGGCGATCGTTATACTGCCCGGATCGAGCAGCCAGGTGCCACCCGCGCCTGCAGATGCCCCCGCATCGACGGAGCCGACGAAGTTGAGCACATCCTTGCTGGACGTTTCGACAAAGCCGCCATCTCCGCCATTGCTGCCACCGCGGGCGAGAATTGTTCCCCAGCCATTGGTGTAGTTGTCGGACCACAGAATGACGTGGCCGCCGTCGCCATTGTCTGTCGCTGAAGCATCGATGATGGCATCCGGTGCCATCAGGGTAACGTCTGCGTTTGCTTCAGAGCCCTCGCCCAGATAATTGCCGCCGACCAGAACCGTGCCGCCGCTGGACGCACCTGTGGCGTCGATACTGGCCTGGTCGAACAGAGCGCTCGTGCCGCCGAGCACCTTGACGGTTCCGCCCTTGCCATTTTCGCTGGATACGTCGAGCGAGCCGTTGCCCGTGACCGAAACTGCCCCTGCGCCGGACAAAATGATGCTTCCACCATCGGAAGTGATGCTGCTGGTGCTAATCAAGCCCGAGGTATTTACGGCCCCGTGGACCACGTCACGTGCAGCTGTGGCTGTCAGTAGGACCTGGCCGCCATATGCGCGTATTTCGCCTTCATTCTCAACAAGCGCTTGCACGCTGGTACCCGTCACATCGGTCACGGTGGAGGCGATTTCGTCTCCAGGCGCAAAGGAGATCAGTCCGTCACCATACAGATCGACCGAGAAGCCTTTGCCCGAACCCAACGCAACCCGACCAAGATCGGCGACGATGACGCCGGCATTGCGCACATGGGGGGCTACAAAGGCGGCAAGGCCGGCCTTCCCAACCGAAACTTGGCCCTCAATGACGATGTTACCCGAGCTGCTTTCAGCGCCGTCAAACCGAAGCATCGGGGCGCCGGACATGAAGGTTGCATCATCCATATCGCTTGTTGTGGCAACGAGGCCGGCAACGTCGACAACCGAGTCTTTACCGAAGGCGATGCCGTTCCGGTTGATGAGAACAATCTGCCCATCGGCCCTGAGAGAACCTAAAATCGTCGACGGGTTCTCGCCGACCACGCGGTTCGCTGTAATCGACTTCGAGCTTGGTTGGTTGAAAATGACTGTTTCCCCACGATCAATGGAGAAATCGTTCCAGTTTATGATGGCGCGATCGCTGCTCTGGTCGATGGAAACCGTCGCAGTGCCTTCGCCCGAGATATTGGCATTACCGTCTACGACATTGGCGCCGTCAGGCCCTGCCCATGCAGGCGCGGCAAATGGCGCAAGGGCTGCCAATACGGTCAGGCTGGCGCCCGAACAGAAGCCGTTACGGCCGCGACCAAGATTCTTCGACATTTGTCTCTTGTGTGACACAGTTTGCCTCCAGCTCATTGAGCTACAAAGTCAGTGGCCGAATGAACCTCCTGACTGCCTGTCTGATTAAAATTGGAATCCGATTGAGCCGCTCAACCGCATGTTCTCTCTCATCTCGCCGCTGATCGAAGGCGTCTTGAGCTGATGGCTGATTTCCACCGATGCGTTTAACCCGTTGCCCAACGAGGTACGCAGTCCAACACCGCCGGAGGCACCGCTTCGCTCACGTTTTTCACCGGGCTGTAGCGCTCCCTTTTGCCAAACCGCTCCGCCATCCGCGAATCCGTAGATCTGCAATGCTACCGGCTGGCTGGTGAAAGAGGCATCTACAGGTGTGGTCCAGCGCAACTCGGCGCTACCGAGCATACAATGGTCGCCTGTGATGACGCCGGCATCGAAACGACGCCCATATTGTCGGCCGCCAAGTCCGCATTCGGCACCGCTGAGCAGCGCATTGTCCGGCGCCAACTGGCCGAATGCGTTGCCGGACAACGATAGTTTGCCTTTGCCGAGTGCGCCCAGCGGTTGGTCGCGCTGCCCCTGAAGGGTCACGACAGTGTAAGTCGGACTGCCGGCTGCACGGCTGTTGCCGCGTGCATCGAATATGTCGATCCCGCGTTCGATGCCGAGGCGCACGAGCGTTACAGACTGGTCTTCGCTTGCAAAGTCGTAGCTCACAGCAGCCTGCAACGTTCGCAGTCGGTCGCGCTGAAAGGAGGTGTCGAGCAGATCAATGTCGGAATTGTCGATCTCCGCAGCGACGGACACGAGCAAATTTTTCGCGCGTGATCTAATGACCGGATAGCTGACCGCAGCGCGGACACTGGTCGCTTTGCCCTCATAGTCCAGGGCCCGCAACGCCTCCGTCGTCGGACGTGTCCAGGCCTGGTTGCCACTCAGACTCAGGCGTAGCCCGTTGCTGCCGATACCAGTCGAAATCTCGCCGCCAGCGCTGAAATAGGCATCGCTCTCAACGCTGCGCATGACTGAGAGGCCAACTTGATCTGCCCCCGTCAGCGTTCCATTGAGCTGTATGGAGCCGCCCACCGCATGGCGGTCCAGTTCCGAAGGCAAGTAGCTTGTATAGCCGAGCTGCGCCTGGGCCACATCGCGATCGATTTCCAGTGTCAGAGTGGATCCGCCGACCACCTTTTCGGCGGGCGACAACGTGGCACGGGCAGCAATACCCGGAATGTCGTTAATGAGCAGCAAATAACGTTCAAGATCAGCACTACGCAAAGGACGCGAAGCTGTGATTCTTGCTGCGTACTTCTCGATCATGTCCCGCGATTTGCCGAGCCCGTTTTGCTCAACCAACGGGCCCGCCAGAACGACATTGTCGACAAACCCTTCGACCACGCGGACTCTGACATGTCCATTCTCGATTTTCTGCTCGGGGATGAGGGCAAAACTGAGAGCGTAGCCAGCCTGTGAATAACGTTGATTGATCGAATCTACCAGATCGTAGACATCAGCCATGGAAATGCGCTCGGTTGGCTGGTGCGGCCAGTCGGCGAGCAACTCGGGCGCACTGAAGGTTGTTGCCCCTTCAATCCGCAAATCCGATAAAATGAATGTAACTGTGTCCGCATTTTCGGGTTTGGCCGGAGCACGGACTTGCCCCTCTGCGGCAGGGGGAGTTGCCTCTGGCTTTGTCTTTAGCTCGAAATTTTCTTCGATCCGGTTTGGCTCCATGCTTGGCGACAAGGTAAGCTGGGCTGAAGCCGGTGCCGGAAAACCTGTGGCGCAGAGTGCCGCAAGCGAAGACACGGTCAGGGAAAATGGCAACTGCCTAAAGACGTGCCCTCCATGCTTCTTGCCGTTATTTGATGTTTTGTTCTGGGTGTCCGGAGCAGAGCTATCCATAGCGTCCCGAGCTGTACGATGTGTGCAGATCAAACATCACCCCAATGTTAAAATCAAACACAACTCTATTTCCCATCTTCTTTAGAGATGAGCCTGTTTGGCATGGTTCGCTATAGCCGAAGACGACACTATTGTTGCACTTCGCGCCAAACCTCTGGTTGCCAAGCGACAAGGGCCGATGACCGACAATCGGACCCACTAACCACGACTGATCGGTTACAGATGCTGCCCCGAAAGATTGGACGGCTAGCCTTCGCTCGCCGTGGCGAACACACATGATCGCTCGTCCGGTGCGGCTACTCCAGAACCAGCATAGCTTGCGGATATCAAGCATATCCTTGTGCAGAACAGTTTTGCTTGCCTGGTCGTCTTGCCCGACCTATGCCTCCGTTGCGGCGCGCGCATAACCATCAAATGACCAACCTTTCTTTGTGCGTGTTCCGGATGGTCGCGCAGCAGCGCAAGCCGATGAATGGGTGGGTCAGCTCGTTCACCAGCATTTCGTACGATTTGGGTGTCATGTGACGCATTTTGGATCGTTCACGACTCGATACTATTGCGCTATGCGCCGAATGATATGAGAGCGCCATTGGAGTGAGCTTAACAATGACCGGCCAAGTAAAGTACAATATATACAATACACTAAATCAGATATGCTTGAGCCAGAATATTGACGCCAAGCGTGTGTTACATGCGGCAGATATGTCGGAACGCCTGCAGGACGCTCAGGATCAGGTAACCGAGCCGGAGTTCTTTGCACTATGGGAAGCATTGGTGAGTGAAGCCCAGGATCCCGCGTTCCCGGTAAAGCTCGCTCACATTTTTGCTCACGGGCCCTTCACGCCTGCGCTTCTTGCATTTTCTTGCAGCACCACCATCGCGGATGGTCTTCACAGACAGTCTATATTCAAGCCTTTGATGGGGCCAATCAGTTACAAGGTAGTTGAGGCTGCAGAGGGTCTGAATATCTTTATTAAACCCGCTATGTCACTTGGAAACATTCCAGATAGTCTCGCTATATTTGAGATGGTTTTTCTGACCGAATGTTGCCGCGTGTGCACCACCAAGCCTGTAACGCCAATCGCGGCCAAGATTCCGGGGCATGCACCGTCCATTCCGGCCGCCGAAACTTATTTCGGAACGGCAATAGACGCCGCGCCCGAGCCACAGATCACTCTTTCTCGATCGGACGCTGAACTGCATCTCATTTCTGAAAATTCCCAGATATGGCAGATTTTTGAGCCTGAGTTGAGGCGCCGGCTGGAGCAGCAGCAATCTGAAGCTCGCCTGTCAGTGCGAGTGAGAGATCTGTTGATTGAACTGCTTCCGGCAGGTGACGCTACCTTTAAGACGGTGTGCGAAAGAATGAACATGTCACCAAGGACATTGCAGAGGCGATTGAAATCCGAGGATACGAGTTTCAAGGAAATATTGAATGAAACCAGGATGGAATTGGCGCTTCATTATATCAAGATGACGGATGTGAGTAACGAAGAGATTTCATATCTTCTTGGTTTTAGCGACCCAGCATCTTTCTATAGATCCATAAATAACTGGTCGGGAAAGACGCCAGGCGATCTACGCAACGAAATCAATAATCTGTACAAATACTCATCGTGATGGAATTGAACGGTGGAAGCCGCATCTGAACGGTCGTGTCAGAGAAACTCGAACTAGTCTGCACCTTTCGCAGACGAGCAATTTTCAGGCAGCAATCAACTCGCGCCATTCGAGAAGCGCAGTGTCACGTAGCGATTTGAACCCGGCCCTGCTCTCGATATTCCTTTGATGATTGAAGTGGTTGTACACAGACGAATGAATTGACACGAGCTTCTGAAGACTTCGCATGCGCCGGAAACGGGACATGACGCGTTCTCTTCGTCGGAATGGCAAGTGTGAGTTTTCGGCGCGATTGTTCAGGTGCCGGCCGGCCTCCTGACGCCTCTCGCTCCCGATCACTTTCATCGCCGCCCGATATGAAGGGCATTTATCCGTCACGACCACCTTGGGATTACCATAGCGCTTCATGGCTTTTTTCATAAACCTCAATGCTGAAGCCTTGTCACGAGTCTTCGTGACGAACGCCTCGAGAACCTCACCTTCGTGATCAACCGCACGCCAAAGGTAATGAGTCTGACCATGGATCTTCACAAGTCCTCGTCCAGGTGCCATTGCCACTGCGGACTTTGCTTCATGCCCTCCGAGCGACGTTTGCGGATCTTGTGCGCGAAGTAAGTCCCGAACCAATCGACCCCGTGGCGGACAGTTTCATGGCAGATGTCGCCCCCTCGCTCATGGAGCAGATCTTCGACATTGCGCAGCGACAGCGGAAATCGAACATACATCATTACCGCAAGCTGGATGATCTCGGGTGATGTCTTGAAGTAGCGGAACGGATTCTGTCTCATTGTCTGAGGTCAGACGCCAAGATTGGCTGCCTCAAGCTCAGTTCCGCTGACAATGCCCTTTGACAATCCCGGCCAGACGCCGCGCATCCGCCATCAGTCGACGAACCCCCGCTCATCGAGCCAGTCATGGATCAGATCGATTGCCTGAGCCAGTTCCTCCGGCTGATCGACATAGTAGTGGTTGGCGCCCTTCATCAGCTTGTACGTCTTATCCTTGCTGCCGCAGGCATTGAAGAACCGCGTTGTGTGCGCGCCAGGGATCGCGTCGTCGGCAGAATTTTCGATTGCCAGCATCGGAACCGAGATGTTCGGCGCGTGCACTTCGGCATGAGCGTTCGTGTCGTCGACCGACCATTGCGACAGCCATGCGCGCGTATTTGAAAACCGGGCCACCCCCGCCGGGCTGCTGTTCGCCGTCTTCGGATCTCCCATGAAGCACCAATTGATGCGCCGGTCGTTCGGCTCAATGGCGGCATCCAGGAAAAGCGGATTGGCGAGCGTCCTGTGCGTTACCATGCAACGCTCG
The DNA here is from genome assembly GCF_963677035.1 of uncultured Hyphomonas sp. Classification (NCBI taxonomy): domain Bacteria; kingdom Pseudomonadati; phylum Pseudomonadota; class Alphaproteobacteria; order Hyphomonadales; family Hyphomonadaceae; genus Hyphomonas; species uncultured Hyphomonas sp. The sequence continues at coordinate 2,489,623 of NZ_OY781472.1, read as the reverse complement.
GTCTCGTCGGTCGTGCCCGTCCTCAACAGGTCCAGGGTTTCCCTGGCCAGCGCCGTGCGGCGGCGAATGCGCGCCAGCTGACTCTGACGGAAATAGGCAAGGTAGTCGGCACTGTAGGGTGGCTTGTTGGGGTTGCGCGGACTGTAGAGGTCCAGTTCGTGATCCCGGATCGCCGGATTGTGCTCATCAACGACGGACGGATCGATGAAGTCCCGCAGGATCTCCGCGCGGGAAAGGTGCGCGGCATGGAACATCATCGCATCGCCGGGGATCATGCCGGACAGATCGACGGGATCGCCGGCAGGCGTCTGGGTGACTGTCGGGTTTTCGGCCATGGCCTGATAGAAGGCGGTGAGCGAGCCACCGCCAGACCATCCGGCCACGACGACCTTATCGTACCCCATCTGCTCCTTCATGTGGCGTACGTAGACACCATAATCACGCACAACATTTTCCATGATCAGGGCGGAGTCGTTCCGGTTGTAGCGGCTGCCCGCGCACAACACATGGAAGCCCAGACGCACAAGCTTCATCGGGAGCGGCAGGTGGTGCACCGTCGATGCCGGATGCATGTAAATGATAAGCGTCTTTGACGGCTTTCCTTTGGGGCGAAAGAGGAACCCGTCAAGCTGCACGTTCCCGGCGGAACTCCGGAACCCATAAACATCCCGCACAGCCATATTGTCATTGTACGCCAGACTTATGAGCGTACGATCGATTTCGAATTGTTCTTTCCCAGCCATCAGCCGTCTCCTCTAAGATTTGTGCTTTGCGTCGCTATTCGCCTGCAGGCGTGCCGGGGTGCGCATGCTGTGCAGCTCTCTCCACGGCTTGCCCTCCAGGACCCCGGATCTTCACAAGTTTGCAACGTCTGTTGCATTGCCCACCCTTCTTCGCCGCGACGCTATCCCGCTTCCACCTCGAACCGATAGTCCGAAAAATTGGCTGCTTTGGAAACACCCGGCCCGCACGTAACGAACCCGATAAATGGCACGCACTGAAAGGACCCAATGTACCGAAGCACCGGACCTCCCAAAGCACGTATCCAGCTCGCATGGCCTCAAATCAATTGCTAGACCTATAAATTAGTGTTAGCGTCCCACGAAACAGATGGCCGGTCAAGAAACGAATCCCAACCCGACGAGGCCACCGACAAAGTGAGGACTAATCGATGAACGACGTTGCAGAGACCAAACAGCCCAAGACCTCCGGAAAGGCGCTCAGCGCGGTGCGCTACCAGGTCGGCTTCGGCAATGAGTTCGAGACAGAGGCGGTGGCTGGCGCCTTACCGAAAGGTCAGAACAGCCCGCAGAAAGCTCCACTTGGTCTTTATAGTGAGCTTATCACTGGCGCGTCATTCTATGCGCCACGGCACCTGAACCGGCGCAGCTACGTCTTCCGCATCCGCCCTTCGGTTTTCAGCGGGGAATTTACACCCTGGGACGGCGGCGACTTCCGCACGCCGCCGCTCGACATAGCCCCTTATCCCAATCGCATGCGCTGGGCCCAGCGCCCGCAGGAAGATGTGTCTGCTGATTTCCTGGAAGGTATGCTGACTTTGTGCGGCTGCGGCTCACCCAATCTACATGAGGGCCTGGCGGTCCATTTCTACCGCGCCACCAAGTCGATGGAGAACTGCGCCTTTAGCAATGCGGACGGCGAGTTCCTCATCGTGCCCCAGCAGGGCGATCTTCGCATTGTCACCGAATTCGGCTTGATCGAGGCAGAACCATGCGAGTTTGTTCTTATCCCCCGGGGGGTGAAATTCCGCGTGGAATTGAAGGGCGCATTTGCTCGCGGCCTTGTTTATGAAAACTACGGTCATCCGTGGGTGCTGCCCGAAATGGGCCTGATGGGCTCGAACGGCAATGCCAATGCCATCGACTTCGAGGCGCCGGTCGCGAGCTTCGAGGATGAGGACGTTCAGACCCATGTGATCCAAAAACTGGGCGGTAAGTTCTGGTCGGCCCATATCGACCACTCTCCTTTCGACGTGGTGGCCTGGCGCGGCAACCTCACGCCGTACAAGTACGACATGCGCAAGTTCGTTTCCATGGGCACGGCCACCGTCGATCACCCAGATCCTTCGATCTTTTGCGCACTCACTTCGCCTGCACACGACGTGAGCGGCTGCAATGCCGACTTCCTGATCGTCCCACCGCGCTGGATCGTGGGGGACCACACACTGCATCTGCCGGGTTTCCATCGCAACACGGTTGCCGAAATCAGCAGTATCGTGTGCGGAATGCCCGTCACCAATGGCGTCGACCTAAACGGAAGCCTCGGGGTCACCAACAACTGGGGCGCCCACGGACCGGACGCCAAGTCCTTCGAGGCTGCCCGGGAAGCCAACCTCGATCCGCACCGGATCAACGACCTGCTCTCTACCCTGGTTGAGACCCGCTACCCGCTGGAATTCACACGCGCTGCCATGGACATGAAGGAGCGTATAACAAACATCAATGCGGGCTTGACCGGCTACAAAAAACGCTTCCCGAACGGCTAGCCGACAGACGCCTGGAACTTCGGCCCTGTCAAGTGCGGCGGGGCCATTTCCATGAGATCAAGAGCCCGGCAGGGGGTGAAGACGATTGGAGCGATAAGAGCACGCAGCGCCGCCCACCACTAGAAAGCCCGGGTTGGCCGCCATGGCTGACGCGCGCCTCACCTACGCTGATCCATAACTGCCACAGGCTTCAACCGGCTGACTGAGGCCGGCTCTGGAGAGGTTGATCCACTATATATTGATAATGTGCCGGCCCATGATATCGCCGCCGAGCCGGGCGATCATCCCGGGTACTTCTTCGAAATCGTACCGACCTTCGATAGGTACCAAGATTTTCCCGCTACTGACCAGCCGATCCAGATCCGCAACAGCCTCCGCTCGCTCAGCCTCGGTGCGATTGGGAAGTCCGGCCCCGATCACGGAGTAGGTCCTCCCGATCATGTCGAGCGGATTCAAAGTCTGCAAGCCCGCCGAAATTCCGATCAGGACCAGGCGCCCTCCTGTTGCGATCGCCTGGACCGCCTGATCGCTCGGCTCCCCACCGACCGGGTCAAAAATCACGTCAGCACCATATCCGTCTGTCAATTCGCGCAGGGCTTCACCGATATGCGACGTCGTCGTATCGATGACATGATCAGCACCCAGCGTACGACAGAAGCCGGCCTTCGCCTCTCCGCGAGCGGTTGCGATGACCCGCGCTCCCAAGGCCTTTCCGAGAGATATCGCGGCCGACCCGCTGGCCCCGGATCCGCCGAGGACGAGAAGCGTCTCGCCTCCGGCGAGCTTCCCCCGACTTACGAGACCAACATGAGCCGTGTGGAATGGCACAACGAAGCCAGCAGCCTGAGCGTCATCGAGCGCATCCGGCGAGGGAAATGTATCAAATGCCCTGGCAAGCGCATATTCTGCCAGTGCGCCAGCCTGGTTTTTATACATCGTACGCGCCATAACCCGCATGCCGGGTGCAAAGGCGCTGCCGGGCCCGCTAGACTCAATCGTGCCCGCGAAAGAATGACCCGGTATTGCGGGCGGGACGGTGACAAACGGGTAACGTCCCTGCACCGCCATCAGATCAGGTAGTCCCAACCCGACGGCTTTCACCTTGATCAGCACTTCGCCCGGTCCCGGAACAGGCTCCTCCATGTCCTTCAGCGCCAGGACATCCAGCGGCTCTCCAAATTCCCCAGCTTGCCATGCCAACATTTCTCAGCCCTCGATCATAGTTATAGTTTGTTATTTGGCATGGGTGTAAAATAGGTGGTTCGTGGACGCAACTCCAATCAGGCTCCAAATGCCCCAGATCGCCCCCCTGCCCGGACACGACTAAGATTGGCCGGAATCGATCCCGACATTGAGCACGGTAGATGCACTCCACGCGCCTCGCCGATCGACCATCCGCATATCAATTGACTTGCCTGTCAATTTTAGTATCGATCAGCAGGCAATCGCAATTGCCGACACGTTCTGGCGATTAACAAGCATTTCAGCGATGGAAAACAATATGTTCTTTTCTGAACAGCAGTGCATGATCCGAGATTCAGCCAGAAAAATTGCACGCGACATCCTTACTCCAACCGCTGCCGAGAGAGACCGAACCTCGACCTGGCCGACCGATGAGCTCAGGACGCTCGCTGATCAGGGGTTCTTGGGAATGGCAATTCCCGAGGCGTATGGTGGATCGGAAACGGGATTTCTTTCCTACTGTCTCGCCATCGAAGAGATCTCCGCCGCCGATGCTGGCGTGGGAACAATAGTCCACGTTCATTCCCTAGGCGCGGCGCATATCATCGCAAAACATGGCAATGCGGAGCAGAAGGAGAGGCTTCTGCCAGCGATGGCAACAGGCGAAAAAATCGGGGCCTTCCTGATGACTGAGCCACAGGCCGGATCGGATACTTCAGCACTGCGCGCCACTGCGCGCCGCGATGGCGACGATTTCGTCCTCAACGGAACCAAGCAGTTTATCTCCAACGGCGGCGAGGCCGGCGTTGCGCTCATCTTTGCACGCACCAATCCGGATGCAGGCAAGAGGGGATTCACCACATTCCTGGTCGAGCCGCCAGCTGAGGGATATGTGATCAGCCGCGTCGAGGACAAGCTGGGCCAGCGAACTGCACATGTCGCCCAGATTCAGCTCGAAGAGCTTCGCGTGCCCAAGGAGAATGTCCTGGGTACGGTTGATGGCGGTTACGGAATCGCCATGTCCGGCCTTTCCGATGGGCGGATATCGATTGCTGCGCAGTCGGTTGGCGTCGCCAGGGCTGCCCTTGATGCCGCTGTACAATTTGCGCGCGAACGTGAAGTCGGGGGCAAACCGATCATGGAACTGCAAGGCGTCGGCTTCACCCTTGCCGAAATGGCTGCACAGGTCGACGTTGCCAGACAATACTATATTCACGCCGCGCGCCTCCTTGAGGCCGGCCTGCCCTGCTCCAAAGAGGCGTCAATCGCCAAGCTTTTCGCGAGCGAAATGGCTGAGAAGGTGTGCTCGGAAGCGCTGCAGATCCATGGCGGGTATGGCTATCTGACAGACTTTCCGGTTGAGCGTTATTACCGCGATGTCAGGGTCTGCAAGATCTATGAGGGTACAAGCCACATTCAGAAGCTGATTATTTCCCGGAACCTCTGACCACGGCGGAATTTGAGACCCTGAACACCCGGCCGTCGGATCAGGCAAGCAGCGCAGTGCCACGATCGATTACTTTCAGCTCTCCGCGCTCGGGCGCAACGACGCGAAAACGGATCAGTCCGCCGCCTTCATCCCAGAACTCGAAGCGCAGCTTGTCTCCGGGAATCACAGGCGCGGTAAATCGCACGGCCATGGAGCGCAGCCGTTCGGGCGCCATGCCAGCGACCTCGCGTAACAACCCATACCCGGCCATACCCATGGTCGCGAGGCCGTGAAGGATCGGTCTCTCGAACCCCGCCACGTTTGCCACTTCCGGATCAATATGAAGGGGATGGAGGTCACCTGACAACCGGTAGATAAGAGGCTGGGCCTCCCACGACGCGATCTCAACAGACCGTTCGGGCGCGCGTGCCGGCACGCGCTCCAGTGGGGCTGGCGCATCGCCCCAATTCCCGCACCCACCGTCTCCGCGAAACATGATCGACATCATGGCGCTTGCCAGGCGCCGTCCTGTCCCAGCCTCAGCGATAACGTTTTGCTGGTGCAGCATGGCGCCTCGCGCTCCATGGTCCACTATGCCAACAACCGTGTTTTGCGCGCGGATTGTGCCTGAGGCGGGAAGAGGCTCGTAGAGTTCGAGGCGCTGCTCAGCATGGAGCATCCGCCTCCAGTCAATCCCAAAGCGCTCATCAGCCATCCACAGTCCCGGATAGCCAAGGACATTCGCCATGGTCGGCGCGGCCAGCAGCCCTTCTTCATACAGGAAGGCCAGGTGAGAAGGGTCAAGCGGCTCCCTGCCGAACCCTACTCCCAGCGCGTACAAGATGGTATCGCGGGCCGAATAACTCTGCTGAATGGACGCAAAATCGGTGCCGATAACTTCTCCGACATTCATCCTGTTTTCCTCCGATTGCGGTATACTTTAGAATTGGAATGCGCGATTTTCGCGTCTAAACGATTATAACGTCCAGAAGCGCGCTGCTGCTGTCGCCTCTGGCTCTGAACGCGTTTAACGCCGGCTCAGAGCCGAACCAGAAACAAGAAGCATCGGCCCCGCAAGAAGGGGCAAAGCGAGTTCCGCACGCAACGTCGTCGCGATAACGGGATCACCAAACATGATTGCTCCTGAAAATAACGAAGAGGGTGGAATATTTATTTTGAGTCCTATAAATTCCTGAGCTAAGCTAGACACTACAAAACTAATTGCCAAGGGCGCTTTTCGGGAAAGGTGCTGTCCCTTTGGCACGGGAGGAAACAATGTCAGACTCGAGCGTTCTGGTAGACACGCGAGACGGCGCGGTGTGGGTCACACTCAACCGCCCGGCGGCGCTCAATGCAATCACACCCAATGTCGTGGCTGGCATTACCAAAGCTCTGGCGCTTGCTGCCGATCCGGCAATCAAGGCCGTGGTACTGATCGGCACTGGACGAGCGTTCTGCGCTGGCGCCGACCTGAAATTCGTGAACGACGCATCACAGAATGACGAAACCGCCACGGCGCAGTTCCTCGACAGCATTCTCGACATGATGGCATGCCTTGAAGCCTGTCCGCGCCCCGTGATTGCGGCGGTCAATGGGTTGGCCCTGGCCGGCGGTCTGGAATTGGTGCTGTGCTGTGATCTGGTTATCGCAGCGCGATCGGCAAAACTGGGCGATGCGCATGCCAATTTCGGGCTGTTGCCAGGCGGTGGCGGTTCTGTGCGCCTGCCGCGAAAGATCGGTCCGACGCGCGCGAAATATCTGATGTTCACCGGCGAGTTCCTACCGGCCGAAGACCTCGTCACCTGCGGTCTGGTCAATGAAGTGGTCGACGATTCCGAACTCATGGTGGCCGCCGAACGTCTGGTCGCCAAGCTAGGGTCAAAAAGCTCTCTGGTGCTGCGCCGGATGAAGACGCTGGTCGACGACGGTCTCGAACAACCAAAGGACGTTGCCCTCAGGTCCGAATTGGTCGTTTCCGAGGTCCATTCTCATAGCCATGACCAGAAAGAAGGGCTCGCCGCATTCGAAGAGAAGCGCAAGCCATCGTTCCTCGGCCGATGAGGCAAGCATCGGCGCCCTGGCTGCCCGGGGAATTGCCGCGGCGTAATCACCCGGGGCCAGGTTTCCCTTGAAAGAGCCAACACAGCCACAACACGTATACGCACTCGCGAACTGATTATAGGAGCCGGAAGAATGGAAGACATTTACGTCGTTGGAGTCGGCATGACGCCGTTCGGCCGGATGCCCGATAAAGACATCAAGACCCTTACAAAGGAGGCGGTAAGCGCCGCGCTCGTCGATGCCGGGATCGAAGCGACGGCGTTGGAAGCAGCTTATTTTGCCAATGCGTCGCAAGGCCATATGGAACAGCAGCACATGATCCGTGGACAGATTGCGTTGCGATCCATGGGCATCGAGCAAATCCCGGTCGTCAACGTGGAGAATGCTTGCGCCAGCGGTAGCTCTGCACTGAACCTTGCGGTCAACTTCCTGAAAGCAAGCGAAGGGGACGTCGCACTCGCCGTGGGCGCTGAGAAGATGTTCTCTCGGGACCGCGAACTGATGTTTGGCGCCTTCGACAGCGCGTGGGACGTGAGCGACAAAGACGCAATCAGCAAACGACTCATGGAACTTGGTGAAGGCATCGAACCGCCGCCGGGCACGACGTCTGACAAGCCCTACAGCGTTTTCATGGACGTCTATGCGGCCTTCTCCCGCCTCCACATGGCGACGTTCGGCACCACGCAGCGCCAAATTGCTGCGGTTGCCGCCAAGAATCATCAGCACTCTGTGGAAAACCCGTTGTCGCAATACCGCACACCCTACTCCATCGATGAGGTGCTCAACGCGCCACCAATCACTTATCCCCTGACGCTGCCGATGTGTTCGCCGGTTTCCGACGGTGGTGCCGCGGTCGTGCTGGCGACTGCTTCGGGATTGAAGCGCTACGGCATCGACCGATCGCGTGCAATTCGGGTGCTAGCATCGGTGGTCCAGACTGGCAGCGACCGCTATTCGAAAGACTTCGTGAACCACTGCACCGCGCGTGCCGCCAGGCGTGCTTACGAGTTGGCGGGGGTCAGTCCCGGCGATATTTCCGTTGCCGAAGTGCACGATGCCACCGCCATGGGCGAGATCATCCAGATCGAAAACCTGGGCCTGTGCGCCCTCGGCGAGGGAGGCCCTGCGAGCGAACGCGGCGAGACCACCATCGGAGGCCGCGTGCCGGTCAATCCGTCAGGCGGGCTGGAATCGAAGGGGCATCCTGTCGGCGCCACTGGCCTTGCACAAGTCTACGAACTTGCCGCCCAGTTGCGCAATGAGGCCGGCCCCCGTCAGGTCGAAGGCGCGCGCCTGGCGATCGCGGAAAACGGCGGCGGATTGCAGGGCATTGAAGAGGCGGTGGCCTGCGTAACCATCTTGGGCAAATAGCAAGCGTAAGGAAAACCCATGGAGCTTCTTGGTAAAATCGCCGTCGTAACCGGGGCAGCCTCCGGACTGGGACTCGCGACGAGTAAAACGCTGGCGGCTGCCGGTGCACGGATCGTTGGATTTGATCGTAACGAGGACAAGCTGCAGGCCCTCAAGGCAGACCTTGGTGATGCCTGCCTGACGCGTATCGTCGATGTTGTCGACGAGGCCAGCGTGAAGGACGGGATCGATGCAGCCGTATCTGCCTTCGGTAGTGTTCATATCGCGGTCAATTGCGCCGGGGTCGCGGATGCCGCGAAAACGGTATCGCGGGGCGAAGCCTTCCCGCTTGCAACCTGGAACAAGGTTATTGGGATCAACCTCACCGGCACCTTCAACGTCATCCGGTTTGCCGCGCTGGCGATGAGCAAAAACGAGCCTGACGCTGAGAGCGGTGAGCGCGGCGTTATCATCAACACGGCTTCGGGAGCGGCTTCCCAAGGTCAGATCGGTCAAGCCGCGTACGCTGCCAGCAAGGCCGGTGTCGTCGGGCTGACCCTTCCCGTTGCGCGAGATCTGGCACAGCTGGCCATTCGCGTCGTGTCGATTTCACCGGGCCTGTTCAATACGTCAATGGTTGCCGGCATGCCGGACAACGTGTCCCAGTCCATTATCGATCGCATGATCCTGTATCCGAACCGGATGGGGCAGCCGTCGGAATTCGCCAAGCTGGCGCAACACATTGTCGAGAACTCATATCTGAATGCGACGACGCTCGATCTTGATGCCGGCGCCCGCATGCAGCCGCGCTGATAACCGCTCCCTTGGAGCGCACTGCCAGTAGTGTGCAGACCCAATTTCAAGGAGAAATCATGAGAGCAATCTGTTATACGGAGGAACGGTCGCTGGAGGTCCGTGAGGTACCGTCGCTCACGGAACCTGCTCCGGGCCATGTACTTGTGAGCATGGACTCTGCGAGCATCATGCATGGGGACAAGTTCTTCCTTAGCCATCCTCTTCCCAACGGCACTTGGGCAACCGCACTTCATGACATTTATGGCTCAAACGGAGGCGGCACCATCGCTGCGATCGGAGCCGGCGTGCCGAAAAAATATCTCAACCGGAAGGTGGCCATATGCAAAGCGCTCAGACCGAGCGTCGAGGCGACGGGTCTGTGGTGTGAGACGGCCCAAGTTCCATTTGAAACCTGCCTCATCTTGCCCGAGAACCTGCGGGTGCGAGACTATTGTGGCTCCTTCGCGAACATATTGACCATATATTCCTTCCTGGCGCAGGCTCACAACGAAGGGCATCGCGGCGTAATCATCACGGCGGGTTCTTCCTCAACCGGCTTGATTGCCGCTGCCTTGACGCGTCGGCAGAACACTCCGGCGATCTTCCTTGTCCGCTCGGCAGCTTCGCGTGAAAGGCTTGTCAGCCAAGGCATCGAGAATGTCTTGTTGACAACAGAAGATGACTTCGAGGAGCGATTGCGGCATCTGACGACTAGCCTTGACGCGACCGCCGTGTTCGACGGCGTAGGCGGTGAACTGCTAGGCCGCATTGTGCCGACATTGCCGACAGGGGGGACAGTCTATGTCGCTGGCATCATGAACGCATCCACGCCGACGGCATTTTCCACCATGCACATCGTGGAAAATAATCTTACCCTTAAGCGCTTCTCCCTTCTCGAGACGGCGACGGTGTTGGATCCTGAAAAGCTCGCCGCCGCCAGCCGGGATATCGAAGCGCTCATCGACGATCCGCTTCTCGCGACGAGAATTGGTGAGGAGTTCCGCTTTGACCAGATCGACGACGCCATGGAGTACGATTCGTCTGCAGGGTTGAGGGCCGTTCTGGTCGCCCGCTGAGGATAGCATGGGGCGATTCTCAATGAGGTTATCGAGTCGGTGCTCACCGCGCATACTGATGTGGCAGACATAGGCCCGATTCGCATTCCGAGGGACCAGCGAGAGGCTCGCCCAATGCGCTGTTGAGTTATGAATTCGAGCCCCTCGGGCAGAAAAAACCAATTATTCCCCTACGGACTATAGTCTCGAGCCTGGTTGCAAGTATCTCTTCCGCCACTTGCCGGGCGCCTCACCCAGCTGCCGCACGAACGCTTTGTGAAATCCATAGGGCGTGGCGTACCCCAGGGCGTCGGATACCTCTTTCAAAGCCATGCCGCGCATGATGGCTTCAGTCGCCCATTGGATGCGCACCCCCTCTACATAGGCCATTGGCGAGTGGCCAACGAGGCGCGAAAACTGGGCGGAAAACTGTGAGCGCGATAACCCGGCCTCGCTTGCCAGCGCTTCGAGCGTCCATCGCCGCTGCGGATCGTGATGTAACGCCGTCATCGCCGCAGCAATAGATGGTGAGCCCAGGCCATTCAGCCAGCCAGAGGTCCCCAGAGGACGTTTGACCACAACAGTCCGCAGCAACTCGATCAAAATCAATTCCGCCATGCGATGACCTGCGGCCGCATATCCGCTCGGCCGCGCTTCGATCTCACTGGCAACGAATTGGCGGATAACGGTGATCAACGCCGTGAATTCGATGTCCTCCGCAACAAGGTGAAAGATCGGCGGGAGGCAATTTACGAGATTTTCCTGATAACCGCTGTTTGCTCTGAACAGCATCGTCAAAATCTGTGCGTCGGGAGGGGCGTCGGAATGGGCGTGATCACGCAGCACGATGGTTTCGACAAGCGGGTGAGCTGGATCCCATATCTGAGTCCCCGCCCGCTCGGCGATATCAACGATTGGAATGGCCTCTATTTCCGGTGACGAGCAAAGTTTGTGCTCGCTCCAGCGCGGGAGCATCAGCATGTCGCCTTCGCGCAGATGGATCGCCCCTATTTCACCGGAAGGGCAGAACCAGCATTCACCGGTCAACATGAAGTACGTCGTTATCGCCGGGTTGTCCGGAATATCGACAGACCAGGGAACGCTTGCGTCGTACCGGGCCAACATCGAACTCGAAAGCCGCATCTCCGACAATGTCAGACTGAGAAGATCCATAGATCGGATGATAGTAGTGAATTTTGTACAATACTATAGATTTTCGCCTGAACTGAGCGCGGTAATCTTGAGAAACAAGAAATATAAGAAACAAGACCCAAGGGAGGGCCGATATAATGCCTGATGCAAAGGGAAGCTATCTGCGAAATGCCTGGTACGCGGCCGCCTGGTCCGATGAGATCGGCCGAGAGCCGCTTGGCCGGACATTTCTGGAAGAGCCGGTCGTCCTCTTTCGTGACACGGACGGAACGCCCAACGCATTGGCAGACCGTTGCCCTCATCGATTTGCGCCCCTCTCAAAGGGAAAGCTCGTCGGCGACGCGATCCAATGCCCGTATCATGGGTTGAGGTTCGGCGGCGATGGGAACTGTGTTCACAACTATCATGGCCCCATCCCAAAGGTGGCATCAATTCAGCGATATCCCGTGATGGAGCGGTATGGGGTCGCATGGATCTGGATGGGTGATGCAGAACAGGCGCATGAAGACAAATTACCCGATTTCGGAACCTTTATCGCTGATAGCGACTTTGCATTTGCTCACGGCTATCTTTCTGTGACCGGAAATTACCAGCTCGTCGTAGATAATCTGCTTGATCTAACCCACGGCCAGTTCCTGCATCCCGATTTCGGCGATCCTCCCACCACGGAGTTCGATATGAAATGGGATGGTTCGACAACTGTGTTGTCAAACTACCTCTTCGATGGAGAGCCCATACCAAATGCTGTGAGGCCGTTCTGGAACAGCCCATCGGAAGTCTGCGACCGGTGGGCAGATATGCGCTGGGAAGCGCCAAGCAATCTGTATCTCGAAGTCGGTGTGAAGGAATGCGGCCATTCGCGTGAGGGCGCCATTCTATTCCCCGCCACTCATTTCTTAACGCCGGAAACCAAACACACCACTCATTATTTCTGGATGCTCGCTCGCAATCGGCTTGTTGATGACGAAGCTCTGACAGAGTTGACGCGGCAGATTACCGACAACGCGTTTCGGAACGAGGACGAACCGATGATCGCCCTGGTCCAGGAGCGGATGGGCGACAATGACTTTGACGACCTGAAGCCCATATACCTGAAGACCGATCGTGCCGCCGGGCGAGCCAGACAGATACTCAAAAAGCTCATTGATGCGGAACGTTCCTCGGCAGCTTCCGAGCCAAAAGCCAAATTGAAAAGGGACGTCGAACACGCGGACAGCTGAGTTGCTAACGAGCCCGGCAATTGCGTCCTGCCCGCTCCTGCTTCAGCTTTGTGGCGGACCGGTTACTCGAAGCGCTTCCGCAGTTCTCTCTTCAGAATTTTTCCATAATCACTCTTGGGGAGTTCTTCGATGAAGATGTAGCTCTTTGGCCTTTTGAACCGCGCAATGTTGTCCAGGCAAAATGCGTCGAGATCGTCGCCTGCGGGTGAATGCCCCGGCCGGGGCACAACGAACGCGACCACGTCTTCGCCCCATTCGGGATGCGGGCGACCGACTACCGACACCTCAAGAACTCCGGGATGGAGGAGAAGAACCTCTTCGATCTCGCGCGGGTAGATATTCATCCCTCCCGAAATGATCAGATCCTTGGAACGATCCTTCAGAGTGAGGTATCCGGCATCGCTGACGCAGCCGACATCTCCAGTATAGAGCCAACCGTCACGTAGCGCCTCGGCTGTGGCTTCCGGGTTTTCCCAATATCCTGACATGCAGACATCGCTACGGACGATGACCTCGCCAACTTCGCCGTTCGGAAGATCGTTGCCTTCGTCGTCCACGATGCGAAATTCGACACCCGTAAATGCCATGCCGACCGACGAGAGATTTTCTTCATAACACGGATTATTGACATCGGTGTGCGCCTGTTTTGACAGGACGGTTATTGAACACGGCGCTTCACCCTGGCCGTACCCACCGACCAGCTTCGGACCGAACTTCGCCAGCGCGCGTTGCAGATCCGCGAAATACATCGGGGCTCCGCCGTAGAAAATAGTCTTGATAGCGTCGAGATCCGCATTCGCGAACGCAGGATCATCAACCAGTCGGCCGATCATGGTCGGAACCGCAAAGAAACTGATATTTCTATAGCGATGGGTCAATTCAGCGATCTCCGCCGGATTGAAGGCGGAGCTTGCCGGGATGACGAGATGCGAGGCCTTAGCGACGTTGGGCAGCGAAAGGAGTCCTGAGGCATGCGATTGCGGACCGATCTGGAGCATGCAGTCATGCTCCGATAGCGCATCGACATCGGCAAAATATCGAAGCGTCATGCCTCTCAGAGACCAATGGGTCAGGGTCGCACCCTTGGGGCGGCCTGTGGTGCCGCTCGTGTAGAAGATCCATGCCGGATCAAGATCCTCGACGTCTGCCATTTTCATGGGCGGCGCATCGAATAGCGCGCGATAGCCATCGCTACCAGCGATCACGACTTGCTTCAGAGATTCCACATCATCCGTGACCGCCGATAGCTTGTCCGCCAATTCACTCGAGGTGAAGAACCAACGCGCCCCCGAATTCGTGAGCGAATAGGCAATCTCTCGCGGGTGAAGCTTCGCATTCATTGGAACGGCGCAAAGGCCGGCATGCCAGATGCCAAACAGGATCTCGAGATATTCGGGGGCATTACTCATAGCGATGCCGACCCGATCTCCCTTGGCAAGCCCCTTGGCCCGAAATGCCGCCGCGAGCCGTGCCACACGCTCGCCAAACTCGCCGTAAGTCGCATAAAGATCGTTCCCTGACGAGATCGCGGGGCGATCTGAAAATGAACGGGAGGAGTTCTTCAGTAAGGCAGCGATGTTCATGCGTGAAGTCCTTTCAGGATATTGACGCGCAACCAGAACCTCCTCCGCGACGAAGGGACTTCAGTCAGGCATTTCCTCGCGTCGGAAAGCCTTGGCCGGCCAGCAGCTTCAGGCCGGTCAATAGAGACTCAAGGTCGGGGCGGCCACAGGACACTGAACTCTGGATGTTCAGATAAAGTTCTCCGTCAGGCTTGACCAACCAGAGCGCCGGCTCCGCGAAATACAGCTCTTTTCCGTCGCGGGTGAAGTGCGAAGCAAACAAGCCGCAGGCCTCGATCTGCTCTCGCGTCAATCCATAACCGGTCGAGATCTTGTCAATCCCGTTACCTTCAGCCCAAGCCTTGGTGATGTCTTCCGGATCGACGCTGACGCCAGCCAATTCGATGTCAAGCTCCGCGAAGTCCGTATTCAGAGCGTTGAGCTGTTGCATAAAACGCGTGCAGAATCCGCAAAATGCCCCCCGGTAAAACGAGATCAAATGAAGCCGAGCACTTGAATCCCCGCGCAGCGACCACGTGCCGCCCGACAGCAACGGAAACTCCAATACCGGAACCTTTTGCCCGGGCTTAAGCACAGGCCATTTCCTTGCGGGTCATAATTTCTCGAACAATCATAGCGGCACTCCTCCCGAATGAACGCAGGGCGATCTCATCGCCAAACCGTCTGTATATTAATTACCTACCCTATCAAATATATACTGTCTTCCCTGTCAAGATCGTGGTACGTAGCTCCACTGGTTTCTGTGACGACTCGGTCACGGGCTGAAGGAGCGGCGCAGAATTTGGCGGCCTGATGCGCGCATAGCGCTTTGCGCTGATCTGCCGCCTCATGCCAGATCAAAAAGAAGGAAGATATTGCTGATGACTGCATACGTTGTTTTCACCCGCGAGCGCATTAGAAGCGTGCCGGACATGGAGGCCTATGCGCCTGCCGCACGGGCAAGCTTTGTCGGCCGTGATCTGGAGCGTCTGGCCGCCTACGGAGAATGCGAAACGCTGGAAGGAGCACCAATCGAAGGCGCCGTAATCCTCTCCTTCCCGACGATGGAAGCGGCCAAGGAATGGTACAATTCGCCCGAATATACCGAAGCGCGGCGGCACCGGTTCCTCGGGGCAGACTATCGCTGCTTCATCACTGAAGGTGTCTGACGCCTGACGTGAGGCGGCGTCCTCCGGACGCGACACGATCCCTTGCTATTCGATATTCCCCGCCAGCCGCCCCCATGCTCCGGCACTCTGGGTGCGCTTACCTGCGCCGGCCTGCTGCACTGAGGGGTCTTTACATTGAGGTTACGCGTCCTACACAGTGTTTGGGAGAGGGTTGGTCGCAGTGCGCTGCCGCACCTTTTTTGTAAAACTCTACCCAATAGGATTGAGGCGTGGCTGGCAAGAAGAAGAACGGGGACGATGAGCGCAAACCGCGCCGGTCGTCAGCCAGTGGCGCCGGCCGGAAGCCAGGACGTCCACCCGCCAATGAGAAGGGCGGGATTAGCCGGCGTGGCATCCTGCAAACGGCGCTCAAGCTCTCAAAATCGGTCGCCTTGCAAGATGTATCGATCGTCGTGGTCGCGCGGGCAATGGACGTCACTCCCGCGCTGATCCATTATTATATCGGCGGCCGCGACTGGCTGACTTCAGGCGTGATGAACCTGTTCTACAAGAGCCTGATCCGGAAGTGGCCGGAACCAACCGGCGACTGGGAGCAGGACGTTCGGAATTCGGCCAAGGCATTTTTTGATCATCTCGTAGACTATCCGGGGATCTCCGCTTATCTCGTTCTGAACCACCAGTTCCGCGTTTTCCAGCTCACCGCATTCCGCGACCGCGATTATGGCGCCGAAGTGCTCGACCGATTCGTCGGCGACGTACGCACGGCAGGACTTTCCGCCGAGCGCACAGGCCTCCACGTCCAACTCATCCATGCATTTGTAATCAGCACGGCCCATCTGGCTTCGCATGCCCTCTTACCGGCTGACCATCGCCAATTCCTCGAGGACAAACTCGCCAGCCTCGATCCGCGCCGGACGGAGAACATTATCTTCGGCAAGGTCGCTCCGCTCGAACTCAACGCTGAAAGCCTGTTCAAGGAGGGAATCTCTCTGTTTCTGCTGGGCATCCAGCGGGATCGCGAGATAGAGGGCGTGTCTGCCCCGGCCAAGCCACAAAACCCCAAGAAATAAACGCCCCCAGATCGCCGATTGCGCTCCCAGCCCTCACCTGGGGATTGACCGCTTGCGCGCGTTTTGTTACCCCTGTTAAATAATGTACCGGCGGGAGGTACTCTAGGAATTGAGACCAAGCCGAGATCCGGCGAAATACCGTGGCCCAACCTCTAGACTAAGGCGGAAAAACAAATGTCAAACACGCTCGCAGCAATTCAGCCTACGGCGACTACAGATGATATGGACGTGCGCCAAAAGATCGTCCAAAGCGCTCGCGACATGATCCCTGAACTCGTGGCCCGGCAGGCGGAAACTGAAGAGCGTGGCTATTACGCGCCTGATACACACGTCGCTTTCACAGAAGCCGGTTTCTACCGTATACTGATGCCAAAGAAGTTTGGCGGGTTCGATCTGGACGTCAAGACTTATTACCAAGTGGTTATGGCGTTTGCGGCAGGATGCCCATCGACTGCCTGGCAGTTTTGTCTTGGTTCAGCTCACGCGGTGACACTCTGTGGCATGTATGATGATGCGGCGCAGAGCCGGATTTTTGATCTGGACGAACCGTTCATCTGTGCAACGACTACCCGCCCGCAAGGAGAAGCTCGCCGGCAACCGAATGGCGACTGGCAACTCAATGGCGTGTTCAATTATTGCTCCGGGATCCCCTATTCCTCTCACTTCATGGGCCACACTGTGGCATTCGATACCGACGGGAGCGAATTGGGCGTCGTAACGTTCGTAGCGCCGCGAAGCGAATGGACCATGCTCGATGATTGGGCGGGCTCGTTTGGGCTGAAGGGAAGCGGATCCAACAGCATCAGCTTCAAGGATGCCAAGATTCCAGCCGCCTATGTGCGCGAAGATGCGCTGATCATGAATCACAGATTGGCACCCAAGGGCAAAGGAGGCCCCGACTTCGATAATCCGCTATACTATGGCGGCACCCTGAGCCTTTGGCTGCTCGAGCCTGCGGCCATGATCCTCGGGATGGTCAAGGGTGGGCTAGACGAATGCGCATCTTTGATGACAACAAAAACAACACCAGTACCGCCGATTACGCTGAAAGTGGGCAATCCAGACTTTCAACGCTGGTATGGAGCCGCTGCCGCCAAAATCGCGACAGCAGAAGCGGCATTCTATGATGCCGCCGAAAAATGGACTGAAGACGCCCGCCTTAACATGAATGGCGCTCTGACCCCGGACATCCATCTGGAAATCTTGTCGAATGTAATATGCGGCGAGGTTATGGAAATGTGCTGGGATGCTATGCAGTTGCTATACCGCGTGGCCGGAACATCACCCGTATTCGACGGGCAAAGATGGCAGCGGATTTACCGCGACGTGTCTACGGCCCGATCGCATGGATTTAATACACGGTTTGATCAGATGCATCGCGATCTGACCGGCCGGTTGCTTGAAGCTAATTAGAACCTTTATGACAAATGAGGGCGTGCAGGAATGAACCTCATTCCTGCACGCCCTGTTCCCTTGATAGATCATTTGCAATCAGGTGATCAGGTATTCGCTGGTGTTTTCAAAGCACGCTGTCTCGTCTTTGCTCTGAACCGGCCTCGGCCTGCGTGAAGGCCCGAACGCTGCCACGAAATTGTTCAGTCTGCCCCGAACACAACTCGGCTCAGCGCACGCCCCCCCGAACTCTTGATCCGGCGTCCCCGACCAAACGGAACCATTTCACCCAATCTGTTTCACGTAGCGTGCACGGAGTGCTTTCTTGTCGAGCTTTCCAACACTGGTCTTCTCGAGCTCATCGACGAGCCTGATCTGTTCCGGCACGCCGTAGCGCGGAATGACACCTGCGGCTGCGGCCTCGGTAAGTACGGCACGTATTGCGTCGACATCAAGATCATAGCCGTCACGTGGCACAACCAGCGCCAGCGGCCGTTCGCCCCAGTGGGGGTCAGGCGCCGCGATCACCGCGCTCTCGGCAACGCCCTCAACCTGCGAAATCAGGCTTTCAAGCAAGAGCGACGATATCCATTCGCCACCGCTCTTGATCACATCCTTAACCCGATCCGTGATCCGAAGAGCTCCGTCTTCACCAAACTTGCCGATGTCGCCCGAATGTAGCCAGCCGCCGCGCCACAGCTCCTCCGAGGCCTCCTCGTTGCGCCAATAACCAGGAGTGAGCCAGGGACCACGGAAGACGACCTCCCCTTCTTCGCCGACCGCTGTCGCGCTAAGATCCGGCGTGGCGGTCCGTACGTTGCACAAGAGGATCGGCCGACCGGGACGGGTTCGCAAATGCAACTGCTCGTCAAGCGGGGCGGCGACTTCGGTGGCCGTCAGATGGTTGATGGTTTGAACCGCGCAGGCCTCTGACATGCCGTAGCCGCTGAAAATGTCGATGCCGTGTTCGAGTGCGGATCGGGCCAACCCTTCCGGCAACGCCCCGCCGCCGATCAGCATCTTCATACGCGAAAGATCGACTGGCCGAACCTTGACCTCATCCAGTAGCATCCGCAACACCGAGGCAACGCAATGCGAGAAGGTGACGCCCTCTTCCTCAATCAGCCTGAGCAATGTGTCGGTCTTGTAGCGCCCAGGATAGACTTGCTTGGCTCCGAGCAGCGTCACGGCATAAGGAAAGCCCCAGGCGTGGGCATGAAAAAGCGGCGTGATCGGCATGTACACGTCGTCTGCACCAAACCGGCCTTGCGCAGGCGCCGTGCCGAACGTTGCGAGTACGGACATTGTGTGCAGGAAAAGCTGTCGGTGCGAGTAATAGACGCCCTTTGGATTGCCTGTCGTGCCCGATGTGTAGAACATCGTGGCCCGAGATCGTTCATCGACGTCGGGATAATCGAAATCAGGTGCAGCGGCTTCGGTGATGGCATAATATTCCGCCATCTCGACACCCGGCGGTGGTTCGAAATCGCCGGCATCTCCAACGACGATGATCCGCCGCAGATTCAGTTCGGGCGCACCGGCGGTGAGCAGCGGCAGGAAATCGGGATGGGTGATAATAGTCGTCGCCCCGGCATGCTCGATCGTGTAACGGACCTGATCGCGCGACAGACGAACATTGACGGTCATCAGAACGCAGCCCATCGATGGAATGGCGTAAAAGCACTCCAGGTATCGATGGGTATCCCAGTCGAGTACGGCGACCGTCTCGCCTTGCTTCACGCCGCTGGCGGTCAGCGCTCCTGCCAGTCGGGCAACCCTCTCCTTGAATTGCGGGTAGGTAAAGCGTAACCCGCCTGCATCCACGATCTCGCCCGCGATCGTCGACCGGTTCGCGGTGGGCATAAGGTTGCGAATAAGCAGCGGAAAATCTCCCTGCGGCATCTCACCATTGATCATTACTTTTCCCTCATCTCGATTTTATCACTTTAGACCGAGCGCCGCATTTTCGGACTTTACAGTTTCGTCCTTAACGGTGGTATCGGCCTTGTTATAGCGCCCGCGTTGGACACCCATAGAGTTTGCCTCAAAGTGGCAGTCCAGCGAGTGAGGCATAGGGCCAGCCCCGCCGGACAACATGACCGGCAGACCTGGACCACTCAGGGTTATTTCATCTCGAAGTAGCCCGTCTTGCCGGTCACGATGTCTGGCTGACTGTCAATCGACGCGGGGCGGATGAGTGCTGCGGTAATCTCATGCGACAGGTGCAGCGCAAATTCCCGGGTAAAAAGATTTTTCCAACGTTGCCGTGCGACTGCAGTTGTAAGCGCCCTCACTTCACGGGGCCGTGCCATAAGGTGCCGGGCCATTGCCCACGCTTGCGTAAGAAGCTCGGCCCTCGGAACGATGTCGGTCACGAGCCCCCAGTCCAGCGCCTGCTCCGCGGTGACGGGTTGCCCGAGATACATCGCCTTGTTCGCGCGCTTCATTCCCATCAGTTCCTGCAAGATCAGGAAATTTCCGTCGCCGGGCACGAGACCCAACGTAAAATGTGGTTCAACAAACGTCGTATCAGGCGTGCACAGCGTAATATCAGCCAACAAAGGGGTCTCCGCATGGAACCCCGGCCCGTTCATCGCACCGATGACTGGGATATTCACGTTCCAGATGAGTTCCTCGACGATCTTGGTTCCGTCGATATGAAATGTATCGTAGATTATCTCAGTGAACGGCGGGGGGGCTTCGCCGTTGACTTCCTTGCCCACACTGGTTTCGGGGTCCACCGACTTGACCCAGTGATCGCCGGTTCCAGTGAGGATCATCACTTCGTTCTGCCGATCTGCACCGACCGCGCGAAACATCTGAGCGAAAGCGCGATGCAGTTCGAGTCCGAACAGAGCCTCGCCACCGTTCGTATGCACACGTACCTCGATGATGCCATCTTCGCGCTTCATCTTGAAAAACGGAGAGAGGCGTTCGGAGTAACTCTCGAAAGACTCATCGGGCAAGAACGTCGCCATTTCATTATCCTTCCTAAAAATTCAACCGGAATCGTGTAGGCTTCGGTAGGAGACCCTGGGCCCTTTGCCCTATGTTCCGCGGCTCATTAATCGTGCCAACCGCGACGGTTTCGGATCCCCGTGGCTCAGACCATGATCGACTGGCCATTTTTATGCTCCATGGCCAGCCGATTACACCAGTTTAGAAGTCGTACCCTACCGTCACGCCAAAGGTACGGGGTGCCGCAGGTTGCGCGATGTCCGCTCCTCCTGCCACCCCTGCCTGGAATGGGTAATAGTAAGAGTCAGTTAGATTATTTCCCCAGACCGATACGCGCAGCCCATTGTCGCCTTCCCAACCGAGTGACGCGGACAGCACCTCATGCTCCTTATCGAAAAGGCGGTTATCCAGCTCGTTGAAAACCTTGCCAGCATACAGCAAATTGCTGCTCAACCTCACATGCCCGCCATCGACCGGGAGACGATACTCAAAGCCGATATTCCCCGAAAATTCTGGAGCATTGGGCAATCGATTACCCTTTGCATTATATGTTGGGTCACCAACATCGTTAAAGCCACTGGGCAAACGGCTTGTATTGGGAGCGCCGGGAAAGTCGCCAATGCGCGTATGCAGGTAGCCACCATTTGCGCGCACGGTGAGTTCTGGCGTGATACTACCTGTCAATTCTGCTTCCACCCCGTAGAGCTCCGCAGATGGCCCATTCACGGTCGTAACCACACCAGCGTCTACACGCTGAAACTGGATGTTCTTGAAGTCATAGTAGAAGGCCGACGTATTAAATAGGAGCTTTCGGTCGAACAATTCCGTTTTCAGACCGGTCTCGTAGGCATCAAGCTGTTCCGGTTGGAACCCCTGATTAAATGAGGGCGATGTACCGAGAGCGAACCCGCCGGTTTTCACCCCGCGATTATACGAAACATAGCCCAGAATATCGGGGGAAAATCTGTAATCCAGAGAAATCCGCCAGGTTGGCTTCTTGGTTTCCTGAACCTTGGTCTGTTCGGGGTCGATGACCACTGGCGTATCCGCGATGTTTTGGGATCCGTTATAGGTCACCTCATCCCGAGTGTATCGAATACCCGCAGTCAGATTAAGCCTGTCTGTCAGCGGGTACGTACCTTGTGCAAAGCCTGAGATCGATCTCGTCTCGTCCTTCCCGAAGATCGACACGCCGGGAATAGGAGCGAAAGCAAGGCCGGTGATTTTCGTGGGCTTGATGGCGGCATCGTAATTATAGTAGTAAGCGCCCGCTAACCACTGAAACTTCGCGTCCGACGGAGCCAACAAATGCAACTCTTCGGATATCATACGCGTATCGATGACAAAATCCCCTCTGACGAGAGGCAGCGGCGAGGCATCCTGATCGATCACCTGAGTCGCATCGAATTTCTGATAGGCCGAGATGTTCCTTATCTGGACCCCGCCGAAATCATGCGTAATCGTGAGCGATCCGCCATAGCCCTCGCCTTTTACGAACGCATCGTCATTTCCTGCGGTTTTGTACCGCCCTAGAAACCCCTGGCCTGCACCGGGCGGATTTTGGAGCGAAATGTTGTGGTGATCAAAATCCGTATAGTTCCCCGACAGCGTGACCTCGGTTGCGTCCCCTGGCGTGAACAAGAGCTTTCCGCGTGCATTGAAATCGCGCGAATAGAAATCATCTGTACTCAGCGTGGTGTTTCGCCCCCAGCCATCGGCCTGATTCTGATACTGAATGGCCAGATTTGCTGCCAGGTTTTTCGCCAGGCCACCCGAAACATAACCCGCGGCCTTGACGGTATCATAATTGCCATAGCTGACGTCAAAGTTCGCTTCTGACGCCGAAGTCGGCGCCTTGGTGATGACCTGAACCACCCCCCCCGTTGCATTGCGGCCGAAAAGGGTGCCCTGCGGACCTTTAAGCACTTCAATACGCTCAAGACCGTTGAATTCGAATACATTAGCGTAAACGGATGGTTGGTAGACACCATCGATGTAGATCGCAACGGAGCTTTCTGCGGCTATATCCGCCGAAGAGGATCCGATACCACGCAGGAAGGGAGCAGCCGCACCAACCGACTTCACAACAACCAAGTTCGGAACAACGGACTGAAGCTGAGATGTTCCGTCGACCCCTGAATTCTTCAATGTGGCTTCGCCAATCGCGCTGATCGTGATCGGCACATCCTGAAGTCGCTGCTCACGCCGCTGGGCTGTAACAATAACTTCGCCCAAACGTTGATCAGCCTCGTCAGCTGTCGCCTGAGAAGGCTCCGAAAGATTGTCTACCTGCGCCTGAGAAGGCTGCGAAGGATCGGCTGTCTGTGCCTGCGCCGGATAAGCCAGGAGCGCGAGCACCGAAGCCCCACACAATAAAAAATTACCCCTCATTCTCGTTTCCTCCCGATTTGGATTAGTTATTATTATTGTTAGGGCGACAAGGTGCAGCCTGTTCTCATTCCCTCTCGGCGGCTCGACTCCGAACCCTCGAACCAGGAGACACTGTCAAAGTTTTTTTATGATAGGGGGATTAATTAGTCAACTGCGTTCAGAGCGGGGCGATAAGATTGTGTTGTGTACCAACAGATAGCGCTCACAGCAGTCAACAATCCCCCGCGTATCCCTTTTACCTTCGACTATATTTTCTCAAATGGGCGAAGCGGTCCAACATCGTTTATTTGCCCCCTGACTCGCATTCACCAAGCCAGAGTCTTACGCTTTTAGCGGGTACTCCTAGATATTTTTGACACGCAGCTAAAATAAATATTCCCCAGGTAGCAGCGGCGACGGGAGGCCGCCCTTCGGCGCGTGGGGAGGCAGTCAAGCAGAGTCTCCACCAGCGTTATCGGCATCCACTTGCTCGATCTTGTGATAGTTTCCGCCGAAGAAGAGCAACGGCGAAGCGTCACGGTCTTTCTCGAGCTGTTCGACCCGTCCTACCACGAGCATGTGATCGCCGACTTCGTGAACTACTTCAGTGACGCAGTCGATCCAGGCCAGAACACCATCGAGGATGGGCTGCCCCCCGGGGCTCAAACGGTGGCTCAGTCCGGCAAACTTGTCATGAGACCTTGCCGCAAATCGCTTGCAGTATTCCAATTGATCATCACCCAGAACGCTCACGCAAAAGCGCCCCACTTCTTCGATCGCCCGCCAGCTCGACGATGTCTTCGTTGGGTAGAAGCCGACTAGGGGCGGATCGAGTGAGATCGATGAGAACGAACCAACGGCCATGGCGTGTTTGCGTCCATCGGCAGACTGGGCGGCAACCACGCAGACCCCAGTAGGATAAGCTGACAGGACATCACGGAACTTGCGGGAGTCTATCACGGATTCCATGTTCATTTCACAAGCACATTGGGTGGAAATTTGCCCCCTATCTTGGTCATCCGTAGTCACCGAAGGGCGAATGGCTGCAAGCTTGTTCGACATTGGTTGTTCCGCCTAATCTAGAGTTCGACCAAGTTGTTTCACCGAATCTCAATATGATCTCAAAGCGCAGAACACTTCTTATCGGTAAAGCATTTAATAGGGGTAACAAATTCTGTGTACGCAATCAATCCCAAAGAGGGACTGCCCCCCATTGAGCCCTTGCAAGTATGGGGTTGAGGCGGTTCTATAGTTGTCCGCCCCCACACATTACGAGAGTAAACCGTGCGGCTCAGATCGCGGCCAACACCGCGTCGCCCATCTGGACCGTGGTCAAATTTCCACCGAGGTCCGGCGTGCGAGCGCCGCTCTCAAGTGCTTTAGCCACCGCCGCTTCGATACGATCAGCTTCATCGGCCATGTCGAGTGAATAGCGCAGCATCATCGCCGACGACAGGATGGTGGCAAGTGGGTTGGCCTTGCCCTGCCCAGAAATGTCAGGTGCCGAACCGTGGATCGGTTCGTACAAGCCCTTCTGGTTCGAATCGAGCGAGGCTGAAGGCAACATTCCGATCGAGCCGGTACACATCGACGCTTGATCGGACAGAATATCTCCGAACAAATTGCCGGTCACGATCACGTCGAACTGTCCAGGGTCGCGGACCAGCTGCATCGCGGCGTTGTCGACATACATGTGGCTGAGCTCGACGTCGGGAAACTCGGCCGAAACTTCGATCACGACATCGCGCCAGAGCTGCGAGGTCTCAAGCACGTTTGCCTTGTCGACTGAGCACAGCTTGCTCCGGCGCGCACGCGCTGTCTCAAAGCCGAGACGAGCGATGCGGGAGACCTCATCCTCGTTATAGGACATGATGTCATACCCTTCGCGCCGGCCCGAAGCGGTCTTCCGCAGCCCCTTCTCGCCGAAATAAACGTCTCCGTTCAGCTCACGGATGATTATCATGTCAATAGACTGCGCCACTTCGGGCCGCAGGGCCGAAGCGTCGGCGAGTTCCTTGAACAAGGTGGCCGGGCGCAGATTGGCGAACAGGCTGAGTTCCTTGCGAAGTCCAAGGATCGCCTGTTCAGGCCGGAGGTGCCGCTCCAACCGATCGCAATCAGGATCGCCGACCGCGCCGAACAGGATCGCATTGGCACGCCGAGCGATGTCGAGGGTCTCGGGCGGCAGCGGATGCCCGGCGCTCTTGTAGGCCGCGCCACCGACCAATCCAGTTTCGTAGCTCAACCTGTCGCCCACGACCTTGTCGAGCACGCGGACCGCCTCGGCGGTGACTTCAGGACCGATGCCGTCTCCGGGAAGCAAGGCAATCAACATGTCGTTTTCCTTTTTCGTGTCAGATCGTTCAAAGCCAAGGTCGTTCAAGGGCCATTTCCGTCTCGAAGTCGGCAATCACGGCCTCCTCCGCCAAAGTCATCCCGACCTCGTCGAGGCCGCCCATTAGGCAATACTTACGAAACGAGTCGATTTCGAATGTGAAGCGATCCTGAAATGGTGTCGTCACCGTCTGATTCTCCAAGTCTATGCTGAGCGGAGCCGTCCGAGCGACCTCCAGCAACCGGTCAACTACCTCCTGTGGCAGGGCCACCGTCAGTATGCCGTTTTTGAACGCATTGCCTGAAAAGATGTCCGAGAAGCTCGGTGCGATCACAGCGTCGATACCCAAATCGCTCAGCGCCCAGGCCGCATGCTCGCGACTTGATCCGCAACCAAAATTGTCGCCCGCAATTAGGATGTTCGCGCCGGCATATTCGGGATCGTCAAAGATGTTTCCGGGCTGTGCACGGATCGTCTCGAACGCCCCTTTGCCCAGCCCCTTGCGAGTGATCGTCTTCAGGTATTGCGCCGGGATGATCACGTCCGTGTCGACATTCTTGAGGCCTAGTGGGATCGCCCGGCCCTCGACGAATTGGATCGGCTTCATACATCTGCTCCCAATGGCTCAAGATTGCGTACGTCCGCCAGATAACCGGTCACTGCCGCAGCCGCCGCCATAGCTGGGCTGACGAGATGGGTGCGGGCGCCCGGCCCCTGACGTCCGACAAAGTTACGGTTGGAAGTAGAGGCGCAGCGCTCGCCCGCAGGCACCTTGTCGGGGTTCATCGCCAGGCACATCGAGCAGCCCGGCTCACGCCATTCGAAGCCCGCTTCAATGAATATCCGGTCAAGGCCCTCTTCCTCGGCCTGGCGCTTGACGAGGCCGGAGCCCGGCACGATCAGCGCCTGGCTCACCTTGGCAGCAACCTTGCGGCCCTTCACCACCGCCGCGGCGGCGCGCAGGTCCTCTATCCGGCTGTTGGTGCAACTTCCGATGAAGATGTTTTCAACCGGGACGTCCTGCATCCGCGTGCCTGGGGTCAGGCCCATATACTCAAGCGACTTCTGAGCGGCGACCCGCTTGGACGGATCGCTGAAGCTCGCCGGATCGGGCACCACACCGGTGATCGGCACCACATCCTCGGGGCTGGTGCCCCAGGTCAGGCAGGGCGCGATGTCAACAGCGTCGATCAGGACGACCTTGTCATAGGTGGCACCCGGATCAGTCGGCAGCGATTTCCACCAGGCGAGCGCCTTGTCCCACTTCTCGCCGGTCGGCGCCATCGGTCGGCCTTGAATATAGGCGTAGGTCTTCTCATCAGGCGCCACGAGCCCGGCACGCGCGCCAGCTTCGATCGACATGTTGGAGACTGTCAGCCGGCCTTCAATCGACATCTCGCGGAAGACATTGCCGGTATATTCGATGACATGGCCATTGCCGCCGGCCGCGCCAATCACGCCAATGATGTGCATGATCACATCCTTGGGCGTCACACCCAGGCCTAACTTGCCCTCGACGCGCACTTCCATCGTCTTGGACGGCGCCAGCTGAAGCGTCTGTGTGGCCATAACATGCTCGACTTCAGACGTGCCAATTCCGAAGGCCAGCGCACCGAGACCACCATGGCAGGAGGTGTGACTGTCACCGCAGACGATCGTCGTGCCGGGCAGCGAGAAGCCCTGCTCCGGCCCGACGACATGGACGATACCCTGTTCTGCCGCGACCGCGTCAATATAACGAACGCCGAACTCCGGCGCGTTCTTCTCCAGCGCGGCGAGCTGCGTGGCGGATTGAGCATCCGCGATTGGGATGCGTCTGCCTTCTGCATCCAGCCGCGCCGTGGTCGGAAGGTTGTGATCAGGTACCGCAAGGGTGAGGTCGGGGCGGCGCAGCTTACGACCGGCCAGTCGCAATGCCTCGAAGGCCTGCGCGCTGGTAACCTCATGCACGAGATGACGGTCGATATAGATCAGGCAGGTGCCGTCGTCGCGGCGCTCGACGACGTGTGCGTCCCAGATCTTTTCGTAAAGAGTGCGGGGTCTGCCAGACATGGGCTGTGATCCAATCAATCTACAAATCCTTCTGTGATGCGTACGACTTTTCTCGGGAAGTTCCTGAGCGCATCAGGGACGATCGAATGCCTTGCGTGGCCTTATCTCTCGGCGCTTCTCGGGTTGCCCCAGAGGTTTCAGCCTTTACCATTTGTCTGTAGCGGTCTCGGATCAGACCCGTAATTTTGCCGCTTCGGAACTTGCATTCGCCAATCGCCGCCACGGGCACGACCTCCAGAGCTGTGCTTGCCAGAAAGACTTCGCTGGCATGACCCATCGTTCCTGTTCCAATGTAGCGCTCGTAGACACTGAGGTTCTCCTGCCTCGCAATGTCGATAATTATCTGTCGCGTAATTCTATCGATGAATCCTTCCGCCTTAGGCGTGTGGATCGCGCCTGCGCCGACAAAGAATATGTTTGCGCGCGTTGTTTGCGTGATGATCCCTTGGTGGTCCAGCAATAAGGCGTCATCGAAGCCATTCGCCTGCGCTTCCCGTCTGTAAGCGGTATGCTTGTCCGACAAGCGGGAACACTTGACGTCTCGAAGCATGGCCGGCGGATCGCCGGTCCCGAGGGGCGCCAGGCTCAATCGCATCGGCGAAGGGTCTTTTCCGAGCCGATAAGACGATGGCAAGTTCCATCCTTGCACAGCGAAGTGCGCAGATGCATCTAAAATATCGAGGCTTCCAGTTGGCGCGCCTCCCCAAATCGCAATCTGAAAATAGGAATCCCGCATGCAGGGCATCCCGGCCACTTCGATGCACGCCTCCTCAATATCCCGCCTGGAATATGGGGTGCGGAGTCCCAGGCTTTGCGCCTTCGAAAGCAGGCGCACAACATGCGTTTCAACCTGGAAAGGTACTCCGCCATAGGAGCGAATCCCTTCAATCGCACACTCGTGGCAGTCGATTGCGAGCCGATAAATGTCGGCCAGTTCAGGCTTGCCGAAGAGGCTTTGACCGTCAGCCCAGAGCAGCGTTCCCGATTTTTCATGATCAAGCGCGGAAATGCTCTCGGTATCTATTTGCTCGCCCGCGTCACTGGGCAACGCGAGGTGCCTGTCAGATATGAATGGCATGGCCAAGCGCCTTTAGTGAAGCTTCATGAAATGCTTCGCCGAGCGTTGGATGCGCATGAATTATACCGGCGACATCCTCTAGGACGGCTCCCATCTCGATGGCGTGCGTGAAGACAGCAGACAGCTCCGAGACGTTGGATCCAACAGCCTGAACTCCGAGGATCCGGTGGGAATCCTTGCTCGCGATCACCCGCACGAACCCCTTCTCTTCGCCTGCATCCATGGTCAGAGCACGACCATTCGCGAGGAATGGGAATATGCCCGAGATTGTGTCTGGTTCATCGGGACCTGCCCCCACCGAGACGATTTCCGGGTCGGTGAAACAGACAGCGGGGATCGCTTCATAGTCGAACCGGCGCTTACGTCCCGCGATAATCTCGGCGACCATTTCCCCCTGTGTCGCCGCCTTGTGCTCGAGCATGGGTTCGCCAACAAGATCGCCAATAGCCCAGACATTGCGATTTGAGGTCGCGCAACGCTCGTCGACGTCAACGAACCGCTCGTTCATCTTGATCGCCATGTTTTCGAGTCCCCAGCCTTGTGTATTGGGGCAGCGCCCGACCGTAACAAGGATCTTATCGGCCTGGATCGTCCTCTTCCGTCCGCCGTCAGGCTTGACCAGCAGGCCCTTAGCGTTCTCCTCAACGGCTTCACAACCGAGCAGGAATGTCACCCCCAAAGCCTCAAGGGCCTTCTGGACCGGCGCGACGAGTTTGGAGTCGTAGGATGGCAGTATCCGGTCGGCTGTTTCAACAATGGTGACCCGGGAACCGAGCTTTGCATACGCACCGCCAAGTTCGAGTCCGATATAGCCGGCGCCGACGATGACAAGGTTCTCAGGAACTTCAGACAGGCAAAGCGCTTCGGTCGAAGAGATCACTTTGTCGCTAGGCTTCAGATTGGGAAGTTCTATTGGCGAAGATCCGGTCGCGAGAATGACATGCTCCGGCCGAACCGTGACCTGACCGTCCCCGGTCTTCACCACACAGGTCTTGGAATCCGAAAATTCTCCCCAGCCGGAAATGACTTTCACCTTGGCGCGCGCGAGCAGGCCGGCGACACCCTGATTGAGACGATCGACAATGCCATCCTTCCAGCGCACCGTTTCCCCAAGCTCAAGTTTGGGCGCCGATGCCAGAGAGATGCCGTGCAGAGACATGTTCGCGGCTTTTGCCATTTGCGCATACTGGCCCGCCATATGGATGATGGCCTTGGATGGAATGCATCCCCGGATCAGGCAGGTGCCGCCGAGCCGGTCCGCTTCGACCAGCACAGTATCCAGGCCAAGCTGGCCGCAACGGATCGCTGCAACATATCCGCCAGGGCCGCCACCAACGATGAGAACTTTCGGTGTCAGTGTTTCGCTCATCGGGGCATCTCCACGAACAATCGCGCTGGCGTTTCGATCAGCGTCTTCAGTCTTTGCACAAACCGCGCAGCATCATGTCCATCGACGATGCGATGATCGAATGAGGTCGACAGGTTCATCATCTTACGGATCGAAATTCGGCCACCGTCCACGACAGGACGCTCGGCGATCTTGTTAGGCCCGATGATCGCGACTTCAGGTGAGTTGATCACCGGTGTCGCCGCGATGCCCCCCAGTACGCCGAGACTGGTCAACGTGATTGTGGAGCCGGTCAAGTCCTCTCGCTTGGCAGTGCCGTCGCGGGCTGCCGCCGTGACCCGCATCATCTCGCGGGCACACTCCCAAAGATCGCGCGCCTCGGCATGGCGGACAACCGGCACCATGAGGCCCTGAGGTGTCTGCGTGGCAATACCGATATGTACCCCGTCATAGGTGTGAAGCACGTTCGCATCATCGTCATAACGGGCGTTGATGTTTGGAAATTCCGACTGCAACAGAACGAGCGCCCGCATGAAGAAAGGCAGCAAAGTCAGTTTGGGCTGGTCATCGCTGGAGCGTTCCTGATTGAGCTCACTGCGCAAACCTTCAAGTTCGGTGACGTCGAATTCTTCGATATAGGAGAAGTGTGGAATGCGCGCTTTAGCATCTTGCATTCGCTGGGCGATTAAGCGCCGCATGCCTACGATCTTGACATCATGCACGCCCATTCGCGGCATCGTCCCTCTTGCCGGGCCGTCCTCTTTCGCGCCGTTCGCCAGATAGGTATCAAGATCTGAAGACGTGATCCGCCCCCCCGGTCCGGTGCCCGGCACGAACTGCAAATGGACTCCATGCTCGAAAGCCCGCCGGCGTGTCGCGGGTGCGGCCAGTGGCGTGCCGGATGGGGCCGCAGGCGCTGGCGTCGCTACGGCCGGTGCGGGCGCAGCTGCCACTGGCTTCTGGGGTGTAGCCGGTTCAGCCGGGGCGCTTGCGCCTTCATCGCTCGGCCCACCTGCATCCTCAGCGCTGGATTCCGGTTCGGGTTCATCGTGCTGTACAGACTCCACCGCGGATCCTTCAGCGGCGATTTCGACAACGATGGACCCGACCGCAGCAAGATCACCGACCGAACCATGTATGGCGACGACCGTACCTGCAATGGGCGAAGGCATCTCGACAGTTGCCTTGTCAGTCATGACGTCGAGCAGCGTCTGCTCCTCTTCGACCTGATCGCCGACGGCAACGTGCCATGCAACAATCTCCGCTTCGGTGACGCCTTCCCCGACATCGGGCAATTTGACGGAATAAAATTCGGACACAGACCTATTCCTCCATCACTTGAGCCAGCGCCTTGGCAATGCGATCCGGCCCCGGGAAGTAATCCCACTCAAAGGCGTGCGGGTAAGGCGTGTCCCAGCCTGCAACGCGTTGGGTTGGCGCTTTCAGGTAGTAGAAACACCGTTCCGTCACGAGCGCAGAGAGCTCTCCGCCAAAGCCGCCAAAGCGCGAGGCCTCATGGACGATGACGCACCGGCCAGTCTTCTTCACGGACGCGACAATCGTTTCCACATCGAGCGGAACAATCGACCTCAGGTCGATCAGTTCAGCATCGATACCGGCATCGGCAATCCCCGCGAGCGCCACATGAACCATCGTGCCATATGCCAGGACGGTGACGTCTTTGCCTTCGCGCACGATCGACGCTTTGCCCAGGGGGATGGTGTAGTAGTCCTCCGGAACCTGCGCCGCAGGGTGCTGCGCCCAGGACGTGAGCGCCTGCCCGTGCCGGCCATCGAACGGCCCGTTATAGATGCGTTTCGGCTCAAGGAAAATCACCGGATCATCGCACTCGATCGCCGCGATGAGCAGTCCTTTCGCATCATATGGAGTGGATGGAATAACTGTCTTGAGCCCGGTGATATGCGCAAAGATCGCTTCCGGAGACTGGCTGTGCGTCTGGCCACCGAAGATACCCCCGCCATATGGCGAACGGACCGTGATCGGAGCTTCGAATTCACCATTTGACCGGTAGCGTAGACGCGCCGCCTCTGACACAAGCTGATCATAGGCAGGTAGAATGTAATCGGCGAACTGTATCTCGACGACAGGGCGTAACCCTTCAGCCCCCATGCCAATCGCTGTGGCAACAATCCCGCCTTCGGAAATCGGCGCATCAAAACACCGATGCAGTCCATGTTTTTCCTGCAGCTTGTCCGTCACGCGGAAGACACCACCAAAATAACCAACATCCTCACCAAAAATCAGGACATCCGGGTCGCGAGACAGCATTGTGTCGAGCGCATTGTTGACCGCCTGGATCATGTTCATCACGGCCATCGAATTAAATCCCCCACTCGCCGCGCTGTTCAAGGATGCGCCAATCGGGCTCCTTGAAAACACCTTCAAACATCTCCTTCACGCTGGGCTTGGACTCACCGAGGGTACCGACAGCTTCACCCTCTTTGACCGCAGAACGCACAACCTGCGCGACGCTCTCCTCGAGGGCAGCGTGGCGGCTTTCATCCCATTCGCCCGTAACGATCAAATGCTGCTTAAGGCGCTCAATCGGATCACCCAGTGGCCATGCGGATGCCTCATCCACCGGCCGGTACTTTCCTGGGTCATCGCTGGTGGAGTGTCCCTCGGCACGATAGGTGAAGAACTCAATCAAAGTCGCACCGTGCCCTGCGCGCGCCCGCTCGGCCGCCCATTGCGTCGCTGCCCAGACCGCCAGCACATCATTGCCGTCGACACGAAGGCCGGGAATGCCGTAGGCGATCGCTTTTGCTGCAAAGGTGGTTTCGAGCGCGCCGGCGATGCCCGAGAATGACGAAATTGCCCACTGATTGTTGGTAACGCAAAGGATGACGGGCGCCCGGTAGACGCTCGCAAATGTGAGGGCCTCGTGAAAATCGCCTTCGGCTGTCGTGCCCTCGCCGATATAGCCGATCGCAATATCATCCCTCCCTCGGTAGGCCTTGGCCATGGCCCAACCGACGGCGTGCCCGAACCGGCTGCCGACATTCCCAGACAGGGAGTAGAATCCATACTCCCTTGCTGAATACAGGATGGGTAGCTGACGGCCTTTCAGGGGATCCTGCGCGTTGCTGAATATCTGGTTGACCAGGTCAATGAGAGGGTAGTCGCGCGCCATCAGCCAGCTGACCAGCCGGTAGGTCGGAAAACACATGTCGTCCCGCCTGAGCACAAGTGATGGAACCGCACCTAGCGCTTCCTCACCCCGGCTCTTCATGTAAAAGCTGGTCTTCCCTTGGCGCTGCATTTTGAACATGCGTTCGTCGAACACACGCGTGAGAACCATCGCCTTCAAAGCTCTGACAAGATCTCCTTCCGCAAGGTCTGGACGCCAATCTCCAACGGCAGCACCAGAATCGTCGAGCGTGCGGATAAGAGAGAATGGAATATCCCGAAGCGAGTGCTCAGGAGCATCAATCGCCGGGCGCGCAATAGCCCCAACAGGCGAGAGGACCAGATCCCCAAAATCCACCTCATCACCAGGTCGCGCGCGCGGCGTTGGCACGTATAGACGTGTATGGGAGCTATCCTGACTCACGATGAATATCCTCAACCGCTACAACAATCGCAGGCATGCATTGTGCGCAGATCAGCCGGGAAAAGTTGTTTCGAATTTGTCCGAAAACGCCATTCTCAGATTGACAATTTATCGGTATTGATAATTTATTGGATACATCATCAACCTTCCTGCTGGAGAGACTGGATACTTGGACGCGATCGACAAAAAGCTGCTAAGGGCACATCAGGCGAAGCCCCGAATGTCGATGTCCGAACTTGGCGAGGCCATTGGGCTGTCTCACACGGCGTGCTGGAAGCGCCTCAAACGCATGGAAGCCGAAGGCATTATCGACGGTCCGGCAATCCTGCTTAACCAGAATGCGCTAGGTTTTGGGGTAACAGTCATCGTTCAGGTGAAACTGGAAAAGAACGCCACAATGCAGCTTGATGAGTTTGAGCGCTCTGTACAAAAACACCCCGAAATCCTGTCTTGCTTTTCAATGAGCGGTGCAAGCGACTATCTGCTTCGCGTCGTCGCCAGGAGCATCGAGGACTATGAAGTCTTCCTCAAGGAGAAGCTCGCCAACCTTCCCCACGTTGCATCCTTGAACTCCAACTTCGCCTTGAAAACGA
This sequence comes from uncultured Hyphomonas sp., assembly GCF_963677035.1. Classification (NCBI taxonomy): domain Bacteria; kingdom Pseudomonadati; phylum Pseudomonadota; class Alphaproteobacteria; order Hyphomonadales; family Hyphomonadaceae; genus Hyphomonas; species uncultured Hyphomonas sp. Next base: position 2,455,411 of record NZ_OY781472.1, on the reverse strand, counting down.
TCAAACGCACGACAATGCTTCCTATTTAGCTGGGAAGATGCTGTCAGACGAACGCGATCGCCGAGTGGTTCGGAGGGTGCTGTCAGACAAACTCGATCAGGGACACGTGACCGCCCGTATGCCGCTACATCCGGATCGGCAGTGACGCGGCCTACTCCCAAAGCCTTCGGCGGCAGCAGATTGAAAACAGTCTGCGCGCATTGCCGGAGACAGTCGCAGACTGCCTTCCTGCTAACTGAAGAAGACTGGCCAGAGCAAGCTCCCGGCTTGGCAAAGGACCTTTATTCCGTGCTAAGGCAGTAGCTTGAGGGCTGGTGCATTGAGAACAACGCTAAACTGGTTATCGATTAGGCTGGCATTGTCTTCTGAACCGGGCCAATTTTTCTAGCGGAGTTTCATCTCATGCCGAGTGGAAAACAGATTCTCCTATCTCAGCTGACCGAATACTCGCAGTGCCGAATCGCTGAGGATGAGATTGAAACCGCCAGTGATCGGATCAGAGCCGGCCTGCTCCTGCACGGGTCTACCTCACACCAGATGTGGAAAACAGTTTCTCATCTCGCATGGGTCCAAAGTCACAATCGTACGGAAGGCCGACCGCCCTACCTTGAAAGGCAAGGATTGGGGCTTGGAAAGTCTGGCCTTCTTCTGAGTGATTTGTTCGAAGCCCTTACCGATGATCCGGCAATAGCCGAGGCACTCGCAACCGATGACCCGAAATTGTCGACGGACAGCGTACAGGCAGGCTTGCATGTGATCTGGCTGCTCCTCAAGGCGCTGGAATGGTCGAAAGCCCATGAGGCCGTCGAGATTGATGGAAGTTTCAGTGAAGATCGCAAGACGCAGCTGATCGAGAGCTATGTCGACAAACTCAAGGCGTTCGAAGCAAATCCGGATGATTTTTCATGAGATGGCGCTGATGGTGCTGTCAGACAAACTCGAACCAGTCTCCGTAATTTGCAGACCAACAGGTCCTAAGCGACGAGAAGGTCGCGCCATTCGCGAAGCGCGGCGTCGCGTTTCTGTTTGAACCGGATTCTGGTGTTGATGTGTCTTTCGAAATTGAAGTGATTGTACACTGACGAATGAACTGAGACGAACTTTTGCAAACTTCGCATGCGCCGGAAACGGGACATCGCCCGCCCTCGCCTTCGGAACGGTAAGTGAGAATTCTCGGCGCGATTGTTGAGATGCCGGCCAGTTTCCTGGCGACCTTCGCTCCCGATCACTTTCATGGCCGCCCGATATGATGGACATTTGTCCGTCACCACGACATGTGGATTTCCATACCGCCTCATAGCTTTCTTAAGGAATTTCAATGCAGCAGCCTTGTCCCGGGTCTTTGTAACGTAAGATTCCAAGACTTCACCTTCATGATCGACAGCGCGCCAAAGATAATGAGTCTGCCCACGGATCTTCACGAAAACCTCATCCAAGTGCCACTGCCATTGCGGACTCTGCCGCATCGCTTCTGAACGCCTTTTCCGGATCTTGTGTGCGAAGTATGTGCCAAACCGGTCGACCCAGAGCCGGACACTTTCGTGACAGACATCGATACCGCGTTCGTGAAGAAGGTCTTCGACATTCCGCAAAGACAGCGGGAATCGGACATACATCAGGACGCCCAGTTGAATGATTTCGGGTGATGTCTTGAAATAGCGAAACGGGTTCTTGGCCATTTCGCGAGGCTAACCGCCTCAGCCCTGTGCCTCAAGGCCGTTTGCCCTGACAATGCCCCCTGGGGAGCGCTGGTATCGGTGGTGTCAGACTAACTCGAACCAGTCTCCGTTTTTCGCGGACGAGCAGGCCTCAGGCAGCGATCAGTTCGCGCCATTCGAGAAGCGCAGTGTCACGTAGCGATTTGAACCTGGCCCTGTTCTCGATATTCCTTTGATGATTGAAGTGATTGTACACAGACGAATGGATTGAAGCGAATTTCTGGAGACTTCGCATGCGTCGAAAACGGGACATAGCTCGCTCCCGCCTTCGAAATGGCAAGTGTGAATTCTCAGCGCGATTGTTCAGGTGCCGGCCGGTCTCCTGACGCCTCTCGCTCCCGATCACTTTCATGGCCGCCCGATATGATGGACATTTATCCGTCACCACGACTTTCGGATTGCCGTAGCGCTTCATAGCTTTTCTCATAAATTTCAATGCGGAAGCCTTGTCCCGAGTCTTCGTGACGAAGGACTCCAGAACCTCACCTTCGTGATCGACCGCTCGCCACAGATAGTGAGTCCTCCCACGGATTTTCACGAAGACTTCGTCCAGGTGCCATTGCCACTGAGACGATTGTCTCATTCTTTCTGATCGGCGTTTGCGGATCTTGTACGCGAAGTAAGTGCCGAAGCGATCGACCCAGTGACGGACCGTTTCGTGGCAAATGTCGATGCCACGTTCATGGAGCAGGTCCTCAACATTCCTCAATGACAGCGGAAATCGGACATACATCATGACCGCAAGCTGGATGATCTCCGGCGAGGTTTTGAAGTAGCGGAACGGGTTCTTGCTCATATACCAAGGTTAAACGCCAGATATGCTCACCTCAAGCCTGGTTCCTTTGACAATCCCTTCGCAAGACATCCTTCCATATTTGCCACTGGATCTTTCTGAGATCGATGCCCAACCGGCCATCAGGATCTATTGCGCGGCGAGCACGAACCTCAATTTCAGGCAAGAGCGCAGCGAACACCCTATGTTCACCGATCAGGGGAGAACCAGCTTCAAGCTCGGCCAACTCCGCCTCAAGCGCACTCAGCGTTTCCTGCGCTGCCTTGCCTCGGACCCGTCCCGCTCCAATCCGGCCATCTAGTCGACCAATCGACATAGTTGCGCGCCGTGAAAAGAGCGCGGTCGCTATTTCCACTACTTGCTCGTCGGACGCGGGAAGTTCGGTATCAATTGGGTCGTTTGGAGCTGCACTACCCCTAAGCTGGGCGATCTGTCTTTCGGTTCGTTCGAGCAGCGGTGCGGCATCGATGAGCGCCCGGGTGAGATCGGTAGTCTGCAGTGAGGATTTCCACTCTCGTTTTCCTACCAGATCCACGAGATCGAAAGGTACGGCGCGGCGGAAATAATACACACCGTTGTTGCGCTTAAAAACGCAAGTTGATCGAGCCTTTTTCATGCTCAAAATGTACCAAGGATTGTACCTGGGTGCACAAAATTCTACAGATTTTCAGATTGTTACGGAAAATCAGGGCCGTTGGTACGGCTGGCGGAGAGAGAGGGATTCGAACCCTCGGAACCCTTGCGAGTTCACTAGTTTTCGAGACTAGCCTATTCAACCACTCTAGCACCTCTCCGCGCCGGTGTTGAAGCGCCGTCACCTATAATGACTGCGCGCAGATTTCAACCACCTGAAAACGCCTGAAGATGATATTTGACAGCGCTGCCGCTTTGGTGTTTACCCCCCGCTTCAGGCGCGGGGTCGGCGACGGCTCCGCGCGAATCCCGTTTATTTCCATGCCGGAAGGATGAGACCCATGTTCGCGGTCATCAAGACAGGTGGCAAACAATACAAGGTCGCTGAAGGCGATACGATTGTTGTCGAAAAGCTTAATGCCGACGCTGGCAAGGATGTGGTGTTCGATACCGTCCTGATGCTGGGTGAAGGCGCAGATGTGACAGTTGGCGCGCCCGTCGTGGCTGGCGCGGCTGTCACGGGCGAAGTTGCTGAGCAGACCCGTGGTGACAAAGTCATCACCCGCAAGAAGCGCCAGCGCCAGACCTACCGCCGTACGATCGGCCACAAACAGCACCTCACCGTGGTGAAAATCACCGGAATCAGCGCCGATGGCGCCAAGAAGCCGGCGAAGAAAGCTGCTGCCAAGACAGAAGACGCCCCGAAGGCTGAAGCCGCTGCACCGAAAGCAGAGGCCGCTGCGGCCCCGGCCGCCGAAGCAGGTGCTGCCGACAATCTCAAGAAAATGACCGGCATTGGCCCGGCGCTTGAGAAAAAGCTGAACGGCGCAGGCATCACGACCTTCGCTCAGGTCGCCGCCCTCACCGACGCGCAGATCGCCGAACTGGAAGAGCAGCTGGGTCTTTCCGGCCGCTTCGAAAAGGACGGCTGGGTCGAGCAGGCAAAAGAACTCGCAAAAGACGCATAAGGCCTGTATAAGGCCCTCCGCTAAAGGATCAGGAGCAGACTATGGCTCATAAGAAATCAGGTGGCTCGTCCCGTAACGGCCGCGATTCGAATCCGAAGTATCTCGGTGTGAAGAAGTTCGGTGGCGAGCATGTCATCCCGGGCAATATCCTCGTGCGTCAGCGCGGCACTCAGAAATGGCCGGGCAAAGGCGTTGGCATGGGCCGCGATCACACCCTCTTTGCGCTTACCGAGGGCAAGGTCGAGTTTGCGAAGAAGGCCAAGGGCCGCGTCTACGTAAACATTGTGCCGGCAGCGGAAGCAGCAGAATAGCGGCTGACAGCGCGGCCGCGGGAACGTGGCCGGATCGCTTCAGACGATCAGTTTCCAGGGGGAGGCAGGCCACTGTCTCCCCCTTTTTAATGTCTCCCCTGCTGGTGAACGACTCAGGAAGGAGTCACAGCATGAGCGCCGTCATAACGACCGACAGGCTCACCTTGCGTCGCATCTGGCTGGAGGATGCGCCCGCAATTACCGACCTGGTGAACCAGCCACAGATCTATCGAATGGTGGTTAGCATTCCGGCCCACCAAACCGTCTCACAGACGGAAGAGTGGATCTCCAGGCACCCTACCGGGCGGGAAACCAACACAAGGCACATTCTGGCGATCGAGCAGGACAAGCGCTTGATCGGTGTCGTGAGTGGCGAGCGGAAGGACACGCACCTGCCCTTCAATGTTGGCTACTGGCTGGCGCCGTCGGCCTGGGGCCATGGCTTCATGACCGAAGCGGCGGGCGCCCTGATCCAGTGGCTGCGTGAGCGGGGCGAACGGGGTTTTGTCTCAGGCTATCTGGCTGACAATCCCGCGTCCGGCCGGGTTCTGGAAAAGCTGCGGTTCATGAAGGCAGACCGGGGCAAAGTATTCTGCATGGGCCGCGGCGAGCGCGTCGATCATTTCGACATGGCGCGCGTTGGCTGAAACACGTAAGAGAGCATTATGAAGTTCCTCGATCAGGCCAAAGTATACATTCAGTCCGGAACGGGCGGCGCGGGCTGTGTCTCCTTCCGGCGGGAAAAGTATATTGAATATGGCGGCCCCGATGGCGGTGATGGTGGCCGGGGCGGTGACGTCTGGGCCGAAGCGGTTGAGGGCCTCAACACGCTGATCGACTATCGTTACCGTCAGCACCACAAAGCCAAACGTGGCGGCCACGGCATGGGCAAGCAGCGCACCGGTGCCAAGGGCGACGATGTCGTCCTGAAGCTGCCGGTGGGGACACAGATCTTCGAGGAAGATCAGGAAACCCTGATCGCGGACCTGACAGAGATCGGCCAGCGCGTGCTGCTGGCACAGGGTGGCAATGGCGGCTGGGGCAATATGCGCTTCAAATCGTCAACCAATCAGGCCCCGCGCCGCGCCAATCCGGGCGAAGAAGGCGAAGAGGCATGGATCTGGCTGCGCCTGAAATTGATCGCCGATGCGGGCCTGATCGGCCTGCCGAATGCGGGTAAGTCGACCTTCCTGTCCACCGTGACGGCGGCCCACCCCAAGATCGCAGACTATCCGTTCACGACTCTTCACCCCGGCCTTGGCGTGGTGGACCTCGGCCCCGGCACGCGCTTCGTGCTGGCTGACATTCCGGGCCTGATCGAAGGCGCGGCAGACGGCGCAGGCCTCGGCCACCGCTTCCTGGGCCATGTGGAGCGTTGCAAAGTGCTGCTGCACCTCATCGACTGTACGCAGGACGATGTGGCCGGTGCTTACCGCACGATCCGGGGCGAGCTGGAAGCCTATGACGACGAACTGGCTGAACGGCCGGAGATCGTTTGCCTCAACAAGATCGATGCGCTGACCCCCGAACTCGTCGAGGACCAGGCCAAGCAACTCGCCACCGTATACGAGGGCACACCCCTGCTTATCTCCGGCGTGACCGGACAGGGTGTGAAGCCCGCACTCTACGAGATCGCCCGGCACCTGGGTATCCAGGCAGAGCTGGAAGCCGAAGCCAATCCGGATGCGGATGACACCTGGACGCCCCTGTAAGGCCTAGTGGTGATGGTGGTGCGGTTCCGTATTCAACGCGCCGCACTTGCCGCACTTTACGATTACGCCATGCGCATCATGATGAGCCACATCCACCAGAAGCGTCGTCTTGCACCGTCCGCAGCGATAGGTCTCGTCCCCGCCGCCTTCACGCGCGGGCGTGCCGGCCGTGTGCTCCAGCACATCATGGCCAGCGGCTTGTTCGGGCGTGATCAGGATCATGTTGAATTGCGGCATGGGTACCTCCCTTTTCGCCTCACTGAGGCGCAACGGCCTGCCTTGTCAACGCTCGACTTTTTCCTTCCGGCAGAGGCCACTCTCATGTATCGCTGCGCGCCATGATTGCTGACGTTCTCACCCAGGCCAAACGCATCGTCGTCAAGACCGGATCGGCCCTGATTGCCGAAGACGGACACCCCCGGCTTGCCTGGCTGGAGAAGCTGGCTGCCGACATCGCCACCTGCCGGGCGCGTGGGCAGGAAGTCATCCTCGTCTCCTCCGGCGCGGTGGCGCTGGGCCGGGCGGAGATCGGCTCTGCCGGTACAGCCAGACTGGACCAGAAGCAGGCTGCCGCGGCCATCGGCCAGCCGCGCCTGATGGCTGCCCTCGCCACCGCTTTCAGCCCTCATGGCCTGACGGCCGGTCAGGCGCTGCTGACGCCGACCGATACGGAAATCCGCCGCCGCTGGCTGAACGCCCGCGCCACGCTGGAAACCCTGCTGGAAGCCGGCGTCGTGCCGGTGATCAATGAGAACGACACGGTCGCCACCGAAGAAATCCGCTATGGCGACAATGACCGGCTCGCCGCCCGGGTCGCCCAGATGATGGGCGCGGATCTGCTGGTTCTCCTGTCCGACATTGACGGCCTCTACACAGCCGACCCGCGCAGCCATCCGGACGCCACGCATATCGACGTGCTGGACACGCTGACGCCGGAACATGATGCGATGGCGACGGGTGCAAATGCCTCGGCAGGTGTCGGCTCCGGCGGCATGGTCACCAAGCTGGCCGCAGCCCGTATCGCCCATGCCGCGGGCTGTTCCACCGTCATCACGATCGGCAACCGCGAACATCCGCTGCTGGCCCTCGCCGAAGGCGCCCGGGCGACGCTGATCCGCGCCAACATCACCCCGGCCCGTGCCCGCGAGGCCTGGCTCGCCGGACACCTCCAGCCGGAAGGCTTCATCACCGTCGACAAAGGCGCGGCCCGCGCCCTGACAGACGGCGCCAGCCTGCTGGCCGTCGGCGTCACCGGCGTGGAGGGCAGTTTCGACAAGGGCGCCGCTGTCGCCATCAGATCGCCTGAAGGCAGGATCATTGCGCGCGGAGTCACGGCCTATTCCGCCGCAGACATCCAGCACATCGCCGGACGCCAGAGCGACGAGATCGAGGCCATCCTCGGCTATCGCGGCAGACCCGCCATCGTCCACCGCGACGACATGGTCCGCACGTGACAGCGGCCCGGATACGGCCCGCCACCGAAACCGACATCCCCGCCCTTGTGGCGCTGGAACAGAATTTCCCTCCAGACGACCGGTTCCCCGTCCGCACCTGGCGGCGGCTGCTGCGCGGGCAGTCCATGGCCTATGCCGCTATTTGTGATGACGAAATCTGCGGCGCCGCCGTTTACCTCTACCGCACAGGAACAAAAGTGGCCCGGCTCTACTCCGTCACCGTTGCGCCCAGCCATCGCGGGAAGGGTGTCGCGGCCGCGCTTCTGGCTGCCGGGGAGGTTGGCGCCCGGGGCCGGGGCTGTGACCGGGTACGCCTGGAAGTGCGTTTGTCCAACGCCGCTGCAATCCGGCTTTACGAACGCCACGATTTCCGCGTAATGGCGAAAATACCGTCCTATTATCCGGACGGGGAAACAGCAGCCCGGATGGAAAAACCCATCCTTCTCTGAGGCACAGCACTTTCATGACCGACTGGGTCATTCTCGTCGAAAACGCGAACGACATTTCACAAGCCGAAACACCGCACAAAGTGCTCCGTGTATCGGACTATATCGCCCGCCCGGCCCTGTTCGCCGGACGGCGGCCCTATATCCTGAATCTCTGCCGGTCCTACGGGTACCAGTCGGAAGGCTATTACGCTTCCCTGCTGGCCGAGGCGCGCGGACACCGGGTCAGCCCCAGCGTGCAGACCATGGTCGAGCTGTCGGCCAAGGGCCTGTATAGCCACGCCCTGCCCGATCTTGGCGAACGCCTGCGGGATGCGCGCGCCAAAGGCGCCCCGGAAACCGGCAGCCTGTTCGTCGCCTTCTCGAAGCCGGAAACGGCGGGCTATGAACGGCTCGCCCGCGAAGTCTCCGACTGGTTTCGCGTCCCGGCTCTGGAAGTCGAGTTCGACCCGGCCGCCGCGCACGGTATCGCCCGTGTACGCATGGTGCCACCGCAGAAGCTGAAAGGCGAGCGGCGGGAGTTCTTCCTCCGCGCCATGGAGGCCTATACGAGCGGGCGGATCAGCGAACCAAAGACCAGGGCCCCCGCCAAATGGGCCCTCGCCGTTCTGGTCGACCCGAACGAAACGCACACGGCTCCATCGAAGCCCGCCTCGATCAAGCGCCTCGCAGATGTGGCGGCGAAGATGGGCGTGGAAGTCGAAATCATCGAGCCGTCAGACCTGACCAGCCTCGCGGAGTTCGACGCCCTGTTCATCCGCGCCACAACGCAGATCAACAACTATACCTACAAGTTCGCCCGCCGGGCCGAGCAGGAAGGCATGCCCGTCATCGACGACACGCACTCCATGATCCGCTGCACGAACAAGGTGTACCTGAAGGAGATCCTGGAGAAGGCCGGCCTGCCCATTCCGCAAACGGAGATCCTCGACGAGAAGTCAGACCTGAAAGCCGTGTTCGAAAAGCTCGGCTCGCCGGTTGTCCTGAAGACGCCTGATGGCTCGTTCGGCTCCAACATGGTGAAGGCAAAGACACTGGAGGAGCTGAAGACCGGCGTGAAGGCCATGTTCGAAACCACGGCCCTCGTCATCGCGCAGGAATTCGTGCCCACAAAGTTCGACTGGCGCATTGGCGTGCTGAACGGTGAGCCGCTCTATGCGTGCCAGTACAGAATGGCACGCGGCCATTGGCAGATCGTGAAGCACGGCCCGGACGGAAAGACCACGGAAGGCGGCTTCAAGACGGTCGCGGTCGAGGATGCCCCGCCCGCCATTGTCGATGCTGCAGTGCGCTCTGCCCGTCTCATCGGCGACGGCCTTTATGGCGTGGATCTGAAAGAGACAGAGCGCGGCGTCATGATCATTGAGATCAATGACAATCCGTCGATCGATCATGATGTCGAAGGCGCCATTCTGAAGGACGAATTGTGGCGCCGGTTGATATCCTGGTTCTCCACACGCCTGGAACAGCGCATGGGCCGGGTTGCCTAGAACCGGCCGCCGCCGTTGACGACCTTCTTGTAGACCTCTTCGGTCATCGGCTCGTAGCAGCCGTCTTCGGCGTTGTAGACGTAGAGCGGGTCATGCACCTGGTGCGGATCGAACCCGTCCTTGACCAGTTCGAACTTGCGATACTTGAAGGTGCCGGTGGTTTCCGGTTCCTTTTGCACGCGCAGGAAGACCGGGATGGCATATCCCGGCAGGCGTTCTGCCAGTAGCCGGTGGAGACCAGCTATGTCGAGTTCATCCGACGCCGTGATTGCCGCCATGCCCGCTTTGCCATCGGCGCCAGGCACGGCAATTCCATAAACATTGGCCGTCTCCACACCCTGGATGTGTGAGAAGGCTTCGCCGACTTCGTTCGTGGCAACGTTCTCGCCCTTCCAGCGGAACGTGTCGCCGATCCGGTCGACAAAATAGACGTATCCGTCCTTGTCTTTCCGCATCAGATCGCCGGTGCGGAACCACATGTCGCCCTTCTCGAAGACATCATACAGCACCTTGCCTTCGGTATCGCGGCTGTCTGTATAGCCTTCGAACCGGGTGCGGTTATCCTCTCCGATCCGGCCCAGAACTTCGCCGGCTTCATCGATGCCCGCCCGCACGCAGAACCCGTCTGCGCCGCGCAGCGGCTGTTCGGTTTCCAAATCCGGCTTGACGAAGGCGACATGAGCAAACGGCTTTTTCATCCATGGCGGGATGCGGCCACAGGCGCCGATCTTCCCGTCGATGTTCAGAAGGCTGACATTGCCCTCGGTCGAGCCGTAGAACTCCTTGAAGTCCGACACGCCGAACCGGTCAGCAAAGCGCGCCCAGACATCTTCGCGCAGCCCGTTGCCGAATCCGCCACGGATCTGATGTGCCTTGTCCGCTGGCCGTTTCGGCTGGTTCAGCAGGTAGCGGCAGATCTCGCCAATATAGACGAACAGTGTCGCGCCGTTCAGTTCGGCATCGTCCCAGAAGCGGCTCGCGGAAAATTTGCGCTCCAGGATCAGGCTGGCCCCGCTCATCAAGGCCGCGCCGACCGCGCAGACGCCGCCGGTGGCGTGGTAGAGCGGCAATGCCTCCAGGATGCGATCCTTCGGCGTGATCTCGCACGGGCCGATAAAGTTCCGCATCAGCGTGCGCACCCGCGCATGGCTCAGCTTCGCGGCCTTGGGCATGCCTGTCGTGCCGGACGTGTAGACGAAGAGGCAGGTGTCCTTGCCCTTCAGGCCCGCCCGGCGCAGGCGCGTCGGCCGGTAGGTGGGCATGTCCTTCAATTCCGCAGCGATGTCGCGGAAGACCGGACTGTTCAGAGACCATACGTCGAGCGGCCCATCCAGAAAGGGCCGGGCACTGTGGACGGCGGTCTCGAAACCGGTGCCGGTGATCAGCTTCTGCGCGCCGGCAATGTTCAGGCTGTAGGCCAGCGCTTCACCGTCGAGATTGGTATTCACCAGCGCCGCGACCACGCCGACCTTCGACAGGCCGGCCCAGGCGGCGACATAATCCGGCCGGTTCTCCATCAACAACGCGACCACATCGCCCTGCTTCAGCCCGCGCTGCAGCGCCCAATGGGCATAGCGGTTCGCATGGGCATCGAACTCGGCATAGGTCGTCAGGCGGCCGTCAAAGCGGAAGGCGATGCGAATGGCGTGCTCATCCACGGCGCGCTCAAAATCATCCGGCACGAGGAAGTCGCTGTCGGGCGAGATCCCCTTGGTCCACTTCAGGAGGCTCAGCGCCCCTGTAAGGAATTTCGCATCACGTTGCAGGTTTGACAGGGCCTTCATCGACAACCGCCTCGCACATCACCAGAGTGTCGTTATCAGGCATCTTAGCGAAACAGGGTGAACGGGCCGGTTCGGGAATCGTTGAAATTTCATCGATTTGCCCCCACACAGGCCTCATAAACTGGCAGCTATTGCATCTGCAGCCGGGTTCTGTATCTGCTGCGCTGCACAATGGGAGGCACATAAGAATGACTGATCCGGTAAGCGATCTGCTGGCACTGCTCGATATCGAGCGGCTCGAAACGGACCTTTTCCGCGGGCAAAGCCCCGATGAAGAAGAAAGCCAGCGCGTTTTTGGCGGCCAGGTCATCGCGCAAAGCCTTGTCGCGGCCTATCGCACCGTGCCGGAAGACAGGCCCTGCCATTCGCTGCACTGCTATTTCATCCGCCCCGGCGACCCGAATGTGCCGATCATCTACCAGGTCGACCATTCGCGCGATGGCGGCAGCTTCACCACCCGCCGGGTCGTCGCGATCCAGCATGGCAAGCAGATCTTCAACCTGGCCGCCAGTTTCCAGGTCGTGGAAGACGGCTGGCACCACCAGCACGACATGCCGGATGTGCCCGGCCCGGACGCACTGGATGACCGCATCGAATGGCGCCGCAAATTCGCTGAGAAGGTGCCGGAACGCCATCGCGGCCATTTCCTGCGCCCGCGGCCAATCGAGATGCGCGAAATCGACCCGCTGGACCCGCTGAAGCCCGAAAAGGCCAGCGACAAGCACAATCTCTGGGTCCGGGTTGCCCGGAAAATCGACGAGGCGCCCTGGCTTCACCACTGCCTGATGGCCTATGCCAGCGACATGGCCCTGCTCGGCACCGGCAACCGGCCGCATGGCGTCTCCTGGATGACCGGCGAGCTGATGTCCGCCAGCCTCGACCATGCCATGTGGTTCCACGCGCCGACCAAGTTTGACGACTGGCACCTTTATTCCATGGACAGCCCCTATGCCGGCGGCGCGCGCAGCTTCAACCGCGGCTCGATTTACGCCCAGGATGGACGCCTCGTCGCCAGCGTGGCGCAGGAAGGTCTGATGCGTCCGGTCCGGAAAAAGCGCTGATCACTGTTAGCAACCGCGAAAAGGACTTGCACCAGCGAGCGCGATCATTACACCGGGAGTCCGGAGCGTGGCGCAGTCTGGTAGCGCATCTGGTTTGGGACCAGAGGGTCGTAGGTTCGAATCCTATCGCTCCGACCATTTTTTCCAGGAGGCCTACAGGGACAGGCACATGCAGGCGAGAATTTACAAGCCCTCCAAGAGCGCGATGACGTCGGGCCGCGGCAAGACCAAGGCGTGGGTGCTTGAATTCGTTAAGGAAAATGTCCACCGCACTGCAGACCCCCTGATGGGCTGGACCAGCATCGACGACACGTCGGGCCAGGTCCGCATGGAATTCGACACCCAGGAGCAGGCCGTCGAATTCGCCAAGCGCGAGGGCATCGCCTTCCGCGTAGAGCCGACGCACGAGCGCAAACGCCTTCTGAAGTCGTATAGTGCTAACTTTGACGCCGACCGCAAACAGCCCTGGACGCACTAGTCGCGCATCCGGGACCGGACTCGGCCCCGTAGCTCAGCTGGATAGAGCATCCGCCTTCTAAGCGGACGGTCGCAGGTTCGAATCCTGCCGGGGTCGCCAGCCGCCTGACGGCGGTCAGACGGATCCAGCGCCCCTCACAAGATATTCCTTATTCCGCCGGCGACGCCGCTGCTTCGTCGGCTTCCTGCTCTTCAGCTTCAAGCCGCCGGGCGACATCGCTCGGTGAGCCGGAGCCGCGCGCGATCAACGCATAGGCCGTCGGCACGATCAGCACCGTCACCAGCATGCCCGTGAGCACTCCGGACAGGATCACCACGCCGATGGCCTGGCGGGTCTCCGCCCCTGCCCCACTCGTCAGGATCAGCGGGACAGCGCCCGCCGCCGTGGTCAGGCTGGTCATCACGATGGGCCGCAGGCGCGTCAGCGACGCTTCCTTGATCGCATCAATGAATTCCAGGCCCTCATCCCGCAGCTGGTTGGCGAATTCGACGATCAGGATGCCGTTCTTCGCCGACAGGCCGATCAGCATGATCAGGCCGATCTGCGTATAGATGTTCAGCGAGTTGCCGGTCAGATAAATGCCCAACAGGCCGCCTGCCAGCGTCGCCGGAACGGTCAGCATGATGATGATCGGGTGGCGATAGCTCTCGAACTGCGCCGCCAGAACCAGGAACACGATGATCAGGCCGATAGCGAAGACGAACATGATGGAGCTGCCGGAGCTCTTGAAGTCCAGCGACTGGCCCTTGAAGTCGATCTGCGCCTCGGTCGGCAAGACCTCCCGGGCGATCTTCTCCATCTTGATCAGCACATCGCCCAGCGACGCCCCCTCCGCGAGCCCCGCCTCGATCGTGATCGATCGGACGCGGTTGTAGCGGTTCAGTCTCGGACTGTCGGCGATGCCGACGATCTGGACCAGGCTGGACAGCGGAATCAGGCTTCCGGACGTCGACGAGCGGACATAGATGTTCTGCACATCATTGGGCGAGTTCTGTTCAGACCGCAGCCCCTCCAGAATGACGTCATATTCTTCGCCATTGTCGACATAGGTCGTCACCCGGCGCGACCCGAGCATGGTCTGCAGCGTATTGCCGATATCGGACACACTGACCCCCACGTCTGCCGCCCGGTCGTAATCGATCTGCACACGGTATTGCGGCTGGGTTTCCTTATAGTCCCAATCGATATCCGTGATGCCGGGATTGTTCTCGTTCAGCGCCTGAATGAGTGTATCCCGCCATTCGGTCAGCTGTTTATAGTCCGGTCCGCCCAGCACGAACTGCACCGGCTTGCCATTCCCGCCGCCAAGGCCCTGCCGCATGATGGCAAAGGCCCGGATACCCGGCAGGTCACTCAGCTTCCGGTTTATCTCTCCGATGATCTCGCTGCTCGGGCGGCGCTCGCCCCAGTCCGCGAGGGAGACAACGACGAAGGCCTGGTTGAAGGCATTGCTGCCAAAGCCCGGCGCACGCACCAGCACACGGCGCATTTCGCCGGTTTCGGTATAGGGCAACACGCGGCGCTCAATCTCGTCGACATATTGTTTCATATAGTCGAACGACGCGCCTTCCGGCCCGCGGACCATGATGAAGAAACTGCCCCGGTCTTCGGTCGGCACATATTCCTGCGGCACGACCCGCAGCAGGCTGTAGGCACCGGCAAACAGGGAGAGCAGCACGATCCCCACGGCAATCGGCCGCCCGATCAGCTGGTTCAGCACGACCGCGTAACCGTCCCGCAGTTTCTTGAACGCCCCATCTATCAGCTTTGGCATGATCGCAAACGGCCCGCTTGGCGGCTTGTCGGACAGCAGCTTCGAGGCCAGCATGGGTGTCAATGTCAGCGCCAGAATGGCCGAGAAACTCACCGCCGCCGCAATCGCCAGCGCAAATTCCGTAAACAGACGGCCGAGATCCCCTTCCAGGAAAGTGATCGGGACGAACACGGCAATCAGGACCAGCGTCGTGGCCACGACGGCAAAGCCCACCTGCCGGGTGCCGCGGTAAGCCGCGACCAAGGGTGACTCGCCATATTCTTCCATGCGGCGGTGGATGTTCTCCAGCACCACGATGGCATCGTCCACGACAAGCCCGATGGCCAGAACCAGCGCCAGCAGCGTCAGCAGGTTCACCGAGAAGCCGAGCGCAAACAGAACGATAAAGGTCGCCGTGATCGAGACGGGCACCGTCACCGCCGGAATGATGGTCGAACGCAGACTTCCCAGGAACAGGAAGATCACCAGTGTCACCAGGCCGACCGCAATGGCCAGCGTGACCCAGACCTCCCGGATCGACGCGCTGATAAAGACCGAGCTGTCATAGTTGACGATAATCTTCATGCCATCCGGCAGGGTACCGTTCAGCTGGTCGGCCAGCTTTCGCGCTTCTTCGGCGACGGCCACAGTGTTCGCAGTCGATTGTTTGACGACGCCCAGCCCGACCTGAGGCACGCCATTGCCGCGGAACAGGTTGCGGTCTTCTTCCGTGCCGCGTTCAACCCGCGCCACATCGCCAAGGCGAATGAGATATCCATCCGTCCCGCGCCCGATGACCAGATTCGCGAACTGCTCCGGCGTCCGGAAAGCCCGGTCGATGCGGACGGTATAGTTCCGCGCGCCGGACTCGACGCTGCCCGCCGGGGCTTCGACATTCTCGCGCCGCAAGGCCCCTTCAATATCGGCAACCGTGAGATTACGCGCCGCCAGCGACCGCCGGTCGATCCAGACCCGCAGCGCGTAGGACCGGTCACCACCGACCCGCACCCGCGCCACGCCATCCAGCGCGGAGAAGCGGTCAACCAGATAGCGGTCGGCATAATCCGACAGTTCCGGCGTCGTCATATTGTCACTGGCCAGGTTCAGCCACATGACCACGTCTTCGTTATTGTCGGCCTTCTGGATTTCAGGTGGATCGGCCTCAACCGGCAGATTGTTCAGGACGGTCGAAACACGGTCACGGATGTCGTTCGCGGCCGCATCGATGTCCACATTCACCGAAAATTCGACACTGATACTGGACCGGCCATCGCTCGAATTGGAGTCGATGAACCGGATGCCGGATACGCCGGCAATCTGGTCCTCGATGATCCGCGTGATACGCGTCTCGACAACGTCGGCGGAGGCCCCGGGATAATTGGTCTGAATGTTGACGATGGGGGCGTCAATGTCCGGATATTCGCGCAACGGCAGCCGCATGAAGGACACGATGCCGAAAATCACCAGGACGAGCGAAAGAACCGATGCAAAAACCGGCCGCTTGATGGAAACGTCTGATAGCAACATCTGACTTACCGGCCGTTGGAGGCGCCGGGAGACGCGGCGCCGCCGCCACCCCCGGTTTGCAGCACGGTCCGGTCACGCACGGTGATCGGGGCGCCATCGCGCACACTGATCAGCCCGTCCGTGATGATCTCTTCACCCGGTTCCAGACCGGCGATGACTTCCACCTGACCATCCTGGCGCAGGCCGACCTGAATCTGGCGGCGCTCTGCCACCAGCTGGCCGTTCTTGTCGACCGCGACATAGACGAAGCTGTTCGGCCCGACCGGCTCGATCGCTTCTTCCGGCACCGACAAGGCACGGCGCGGATCTGCCAGCAGCGTTACCTTCATGAACATGCCCGGCTTCAGCAGGCGGTCCGGATTCGGAAGGATGGCGCGCACGCGGATGGAGCGGGTCACGGGGTCGATGCTGGCACCGACCGTCTCAACGATCCCGTCGAACGCCATGCCCGGCAGGTCGTCCGTCACCACGCGCACGTCCGTTCCCTTGCGCACAGAGCGCAGGAAAATGGACGGCACGGAGAAGTCGAGCTTCATTTCACTGTCGTCGATCAGTTCGGCCACCACATCGCCGGCGCGGACATAGGAGCCGACGCTGACAAGGCGGAAGCCCAGGACACCGTCGAACGGGGCAACCAGAACCCGGTCTTTCTGCCGGGACTGGACGGCGCGCAGCTGGGCGTTCGCAGCGCTGAGGTCCCGCGCGGCTTCATCGAGCGCAGACTGGGACACGGTGCGTTCCTTGGCGAGCTGTTTGGTACGGTCGAAGCGCTGGCGGGCTTCGTTGGCAGTGGCCTCGGCAGCATCGACCAGCGCGGCCTGTTCACCCTGTGCGAGAGAGAGCAGCGTCTTGCCCTTGGTCACCCGGTCACCGTCATCAAAATAGATGGCCGTCACGCGGTCGGCGACATTCAGGGTCAGGTCGACGCTTTCGCGGGCTTCCAGCGTGCCAAGCGCCTCAATCTGCATGGAGAAGTCGGCTTCCTGCACGGGTGCAGTGAAGACGTTTGCAGCACGCGGTCCGCGCTGCGCTTGCGCGGGAAGCGTGCCAGCCATGACGATCGTCGCCAGCGCAACTGCCAGAGCTGCGTGCCAGTGTCCGAAAATCCGGGTTTTCATTTCTACTCTATCCTGTCCGGCGGCAGGAACCGCCTCTCCATATCCATTCGGGCCGGCCATGCCTTGCACAACCAGCCTCCAAATCGCCCGTACCTGCAAAGATAGTCCAAACTGTCCGTTGTCCATATGAGGTTTTTTGCATCTGCACACATTTTCGTGAGGCTGCGACATTTAGGGGCTCCATTTTCTCCTAAAAGTTGCAGACACGACCCTCTATTAGCTTATACGGGGTAGTGATTACATTGGACGTGTTACTTTAGGAGGAATCCATGCTGGGTGGGATCGAAGCAGGTGGCACAAAAATCATTTGTGCTGTCGGAAGCAGCCCTGACCAGATTTTGGCCAGCCAGACAATCCCGACAGCGGACCCCGAGACCAACTTCCGGCAGGTACGCGCTTTCTTCGACAAGGCGCAGCACATACACGGGCGCACCAACGCCATCGGTGTTGCGGCTTTCGGGCCGGTCGATATCGACGCCGGTTCGCCGTCCTACGGCACGGTCCGCCGGACACCGAAGCCCGGCTGGACCGGAGCCAGCTGGACCGGCGCGCTGAACCACCTGCCCTGCCCGGTCGCAGTGGACACAGATGTCAACGGCGCAGCGCTCGCCGAGTGGCACCTCGGCGCGGGCAAAGGCTTCCGCACCCTCGCTTATGTCACCGTTGGCACGGGCATCGGCGCGGGCATCCTGAGGAATGGCCACCCCCTGTCGGGCGCAGGTCATTTCGAGATGGGCCATATTTACCCGCCGCACGATTACGAATCCGACCCGTTCCCCGGCCGCTGTCCCTTCCACAAGGATTGTCTGGAGGGGCTTGCCAGCGGCCCGGCAATTGTCGACCGCTGGGGCGTCACGCTTTCGGAAATGCCGACCGGCCACCCGGCCTTCGCCCTGCAGGCCAACTATCTGGCGCATCTGGCCGCCACGATCATCCTGACCCACATGCCGGACCGGATCATATTCGGCGGCAGCGTGATGAAAGCCCCCGGCCTGCTGGAGCGCGTGCGCGCCGCAACCCGGATACAGCTGGCCGCCTACCTGTCAGACGGACCGGCGGGCGGAGACCTCACGGATTACCTCGTGGCCCCGGCGCTCGGCGACCGTGCAGGCGTGACCGGCGCCCTGACCATGGCAAAGGCGCTGGCCGGCAACCTGCAAAAGCGCAGCCTGACTTAGAGGCCGCCCTGCAGATCTTTCATGACGCCGGAGAAATCGAGCCCGGCATGGCCGCGCGCGTCGAGATCGCCATAGACCTTCTCCGCCATCTCGCCGAGCGTGATCTTCGCGCCCGCTGCAACCGCCGCCTCATGAGCCAGTTTCAGATCCTTCAGCATCATCGCGACGGCAAAGCCCGGCTGATAGTCCCGGTTTGCGGGCGAGGCCGGCACAGGCCCCGGCGCCGGGCAATAGCTCGTCATGCTCCAGCACTGGCCGGACGAGACCGACGAGATGTCAAAGAAGGTCTGCGCATCAAGGCCCAGCTTTTCAGCGAGGTTGAACGCCTCGCACGTACCGATCATGGAGATGCCGAGCAGCATGTTGTTGGCGATCTTCGCCGCCTGCCCGTTCCCGCTGCCGCCCGCGTGGAAGATGTTCTTGCCCATGGCATCAAGGATCGGTTTGGCCTTTGCGAAGGCGTCGTCAGGGCCACCCGCCATGAAGGTCAGCGTGCCCGCGTCCGCCGCCGCCGTCCCGCCGGAGACCGGCGCGTCGACCATCAGGAACCCGCCCGCCGCGGCCTGCTTCGCCGCCTCGCGCGCGTCTTCCACCGCGATGGTGGAGCAATCGATGAACAACATGCCCGGCTTCGCGTTCGCCGCGACGCCATTGTCGCCGAAATAGACCGACAGCACATGCTTGCCCGCGGGCAGCATGGTGACGACCACATCCGCCGCCTTCACCGCGTCTGCCAGAGACAGCGCCGGCAGCGCCCCACGCGCCACGGCGGCCTCAACCGCCGCTTCGTTGAGGTCGAAGGCGTGCACTTCGTTTCCGGCATTGCAGAGATTGGCACACATGCCCGAGCCCATGTTCCCGAGCCCGATAAATGCGATTTTTGTCATGTCTTCCTCCCGGCGCCTCTGAGAAGCGCTCATGTTGAGCGAAGTCGAAACATGCGCGCGGGCGCCTGGACCCCCGCCACGCGAACCGGACCCCATCCTTCGACTTCGCTCAGGATGAGGTCCTCCGGGGTTACTTGTCCTTGAAGTCCGGTGCGCGCTTGTCGACGAACGCGCTCATACCTTCCTTCTGGTCGGCGGTGCCGAACAGGCCCTGGAACAGGCGGCGTTCGAACTTCACGCCTTCCGTGGTCGGCAGCTCCAGCGCCCGGCCCACCATTTCCTTCGCCGCCATCAGCGACGGGATGGAATAGCCGGCGATTTCCTTCGCCGCGCCCATGGCCGTGTCCATCAGCGCATCATGTTCCACAACGCGGGAGACGAGACCGATCCGGTCAGCCTCTGCCGCGTCGATCATGCGGCCGGTCAGCACCATGTCCATGGCCTTCGCCTTGCCGACAGCTTTGGTCAGGCGGATGGAGCCGCCCATGCCCGGCGTCACGCCCAGCTTGATTTCGGGCTGGCCGAACTTCGCCTTCTCGGACGCGATGATCATGTCGCACATCATGGCCAGCTCACAGCCGCCGCCGAGCGCGAACCCGTTCACCGCCGCGATCACCGGCTTGCGGCAGGCGGCGAACCGGTCCCACAGGCCGAAGAAATCATCGACATACATGTCGGAGAAGCTCTGCGGCTGCATTTCCTTGATGTCGGCGCCCGCCGCAAAGGCCCGGCCCTCGCCCGTCAGCACACTGACGGCGATATCCTTGTTGCGGTCGATCTCACCAAAGACATGCGCCACTTCGCTCATGACTTCCTGGTTCAGCGCGTTGAGGCTCTCCGGCCGGTTGATCGTGACCAGCGCAATGCGGTCATTATGTTCGAAAGTTATGGTGTTGTAGGTCATGATTTCTATCCCATCGTCGGAATGATAAAGGCCTGGTCGCCGATGTCGCCTTCGGGCCAGCGTTGGGTGACGGTTTTGATCTTGGTCCAGAACCGCACGCCTTCCGGGCCGTGCTGGTTCGTATCGCCGAAGGCCGAGCGCTTCCAGCCCCCGAACGTGTGATAAGAGACCGGCACCGGGATCGGCACGTTCACGCCGACCATGCCGACATTCACCTGCGCCGCAAACTCACGCGCCGCGCGGCCATTCGAAGTGAAGATCGCGCAGCCATTGCCATACTGGTGATTGGAGGGCAGCGCCGCGGCCTCTTCCAGAGACTCCGCGCGCACAACCTGCAGCACCGGGCCGAAGATCTCTTCCTTGTAGGACTGCATGCCCGGTTTCACATTGTCGAACAGGCTCGGCCCGATGAAATAGCCGCCCTCGCTGCCCTGCAGGGTCAGGCCCCGGCCGTCGAGCTTGAGGTCTGCGCCCTCGTCCACACCCATCTGGATGTAGGATTCGATCTTCGCCTTGTGCGCGGCGGAGACGACCGGGCCATAATGCGCGTCCGGGTCGGTCGAGACACCGACCTTCAGCGCCTTGGCGGCGTCCAGCATGCGCTCGACGAACTCGTCGCCCGTCTTCTTGCCGACAGTCACCGCGACGGGAAGCGCCATGCAGCGTTCGCCTGCCGAGCCATAAGCCGCGCCGACGATGTCCTTCACCGCCTGTTCCAGATTCGCGTCCGGCATGATGATGCCGTGGTTCTTCGCCCCGCCCATGGCCTGCACACGTTTGCCGTGCGCCGTGCCGGTAGCATAGACATATTGTGCGATGTCGGACGATCCGACGAAGCTGACGGCCTTGATGTCCGGATGTTTCAGGATGGCATCGACGGCCACCTTGTCGCCGTTCACCACGTTCAGCACGCCAGCTGGAGCCCCGGCCTCAAGGAACAGTTCGGCCAGGCGCATCGGCACCGACGGGTCTTTCTCCGACGGCTTCAGGATGAACGTGTTCCCGCAGGCAATCGCCACGGCAGACATCCAGCACGGGATCATGGCGGGGAAGTTGAACGGCGTGATGCCGGCCACAACGCCCAGCGGCTGGCGCATGGAATAGACGTCGATGCCGGGGCCTGCGCCCTCGGTATATTCACCCTTCTGCAGGTGCGGGATGCCGCAGGCGAACTCCACCACGTCGATGCCGCGCTGCACGTCGCCCTTGGAGTCGGCGACCACTTTGCCATGCTCGGAGGAGAGCAACTCGGCCAGCTCGTCGATGTTCGCTTCCAGCAGACGCTTGAACTCGAACATCACGCGCGCCCGGCGCTGCGGGTTCGTCATCGACCATGCCGGGAAAGCCGCCGCGGCGTTCGCCACCGCCGCATCCAGCTCCGCCTCGGTTGCCAGCGCCACGCGGGCCTGAACCTCACCGGTGTTCGGATTGTAGATGTCGCCGAACCGGCCGGACGTACCGCTCACGCCCTGGCCGCCAATAAAATGATGCACATCGCGCATGCTGGACTCCCTTGAATAATAATAAAGGGAACGGATCCCTCGACTTTAGACGGGACCCTAGTGCGCACGTAATTTCAGGTAAATGGACAATATCGCAGCACCAGGCTGCATTTCCGCAGGCGCATTCATAGCGGCCGGCGGCCCCGCCCGAGCCCTCACCTCCGGGGAGGGAGGAGACACCGCCGCTGCGGGGAACCAGCGGCTGGAGGTGAGGGCCAGGGGGTTTGCGTAAGGGAGGCTAGAAGACCGCCCGGATACCGACGCGGATATTGCGGCCCGGCGCCGGCAGCTTGTCTTTCAGCACACTGGTCGAGTAGCGGATTTCCTCATCCGTCACATTGCGCGCATCCACGAACACCGTCGTGCCCTCGCTGCCATAGCCGAGTTCGGAGAGCTTCAGGTCCGCCCGCAGATCAAGCTGGGTGTAGCCGTCGGTCGGCAGTTCGGCGGCGCCCGTATCATACTGATCGTCCGCCCACGTCACATGCGCACCAGCTGACCAGAGCTTCCAGTCCGCCTTGGCGCCGACATTCACCGTCAGCGGCGGCATGTAAGGCACGTTGGCGCCATCCTTCAGCTTACCGGAGACGACATCGATGCCGCCATCCAGCGTCCAGTCAGCTTGCAGCAGACCGGCTGGCATGTAGGCCTCGCCATAGATCTCAGCGCCGGTGAAGTTCGCATCCTGCTGCAGGAACTGGTAAACAGGCAGGTTTTCAACCACCGACTCCCCATTCAGCGCGCCCGGTGCCAGATAGACAAAGCCGTCGAACTCGGTGCGGTACAGGTTGACGCCGAAGCTCACCTGCTCGCTTTCCCAGCGCGCTGTCGCCTCCAGGTTCAGGCCCTTCTCCTTGTCGAGATTGATGTCACCCACTTCATACTGTTCAGTGGCGAGGTGCAGGCCATTTGCATACAGCTCGCTCTCGTTCGGCGCCCGCTCAGTGTGCGAAGCCTGCAGGCCGACGAACCAGCCATTGTCCCAGTGATGGTGCGCACCCAGAGACGCGCTGAACAGGTCGAAATCGGTGTCGCCGGAAATGTTCTTGCGCTTCACCTGTTCGATCCGGGCGCCGCCTTCGAGGCCAAAGCCGTTGTCCCATTCCATGGTCTCGTACAGGAAGCCGCCGAAGTTTTCGGAATCGGTCTTCGTGATGAAGGCCTCGTCGCCGAACGCGTCCAGCGTCTTGTCCGAATACTGAAGACCGAAGGCGCCTTTCACGCGGCCCAGCTCATGGCTCGCCTCGACGCGGGCCTCGGTACCATCGGTCTTGTAGACGGTGCCCGGCTCGCCCGGCGCTTCAAACTCGGTGTGCTCATAGTCGGCCTGAGATACCGTGCCTGTGATTTCCTTCAGGAAGCCATTGTCGAGCTTGATGCCGCCGCGCAGATCGTAGCGCGTTTGCTCCAGGTCGATGAACGGGTTTTCTTCCCCGTGCGCTTCGCCTTCGCCTTCATCGCCATCCTCGTCGCCATGCTCATGCGCCGCGCCCGGCAGGCCGTACTGTGCTTCCTGGCGCCGCACGGCAATGCCCAGAAAGGCGCTGTCGCCGACCCAGCTGAGGCCGCCGGCATAGGTGTTCGTGTTGACGAAGGAATTCTCTACCTTCCCGCTGGCATGTTCTTCCTCTTCGTGCGCTTCGCCCTCTTCGGCTTCTTCAGCCGCATGCAGGCGGGCAGATTCGGACATGCCCGGAATATCGTAGTCGTTGAAGTCACGCTGCGACGCCGTCAGGGTCAGAACGATCGGCCCCTGCACGCCCTGGAAGCGGCCGGACAGTTCGTTGCCGTCGCTGACACTGTCATACGCGCCAAGCAGATCGACCGAGATGGGCTTCTTCGGCAGCGTCTCGGGCAGCAGGCCGTCAATCACGTTCACCACGCCGCCGATCGCCTGCCCCCCATAGGCCAGCGCCGCCGGGCCGCGCAGGATCTCGATCTTCTCCGCATCGATGCCATCCGCAGCCGCCTGGTGGTCCGGTGAGGCAGCGGAGACATCGATCACGCCGATGCCATTGGTCAGCACCTGCACGCGCTCGGCGCCGAGACCGCGCAGCACAGGCCGGCTGGCACCCTGGCCGAAGAAGGTGGTGGAGACGCCCGGCTGGCGGTCCAGCGTGTCACCCAGCGTCGGGCCCAGCGTTTCGATGATGCCTTCGCGGCCAATCGAAGTGGCGTTGCCGATCAGTTCGCCTTCCAGCCGGTCAGGGCCGGGGGCGGTGACGATGACAGACTGCTGGCGCAGGTCTTTTTCGGGGGCATCGGCATGGGCAAAACCGGCGAGCACCGCCGAGGAGGCAGCGAGGAGGAGGAGCTGTTTCATATGGGAGGGGGGATCCGCTTGCTAAGAATGTAATATTATCGCATTACTTTACTGGCGCGCAGCGTCAACCCTCGAACTACGGAAAACCCCTGGGTTTCAGCAGTGCTGTATCTGGGCTAGGCGAAGTCCGGCCTGGTCGTGCCATAGTCATGGCTGGTCCCCTCCCGAACACCGGAAGCCGCGTACAATCCCATGATGATCACCCTTTCCAGCGTCCTTACTCCCAATCAGGTGCAGAAGGTCACCAGCCTCGTCTCCGGCCTCAGCTGGCGTGACGGCGCAGACACCGCCGGCCCCACGGCCCGCGCCGTGAAGCGCAACGAGCAGGCAGACCTGACCGGCGCCACCGGCACAGCGGTGAAAAAGCTGGTGCAGGCGGCTCTGGAGCGCCACCCCGTGCTGCGCGCCGCCGCCCAGCCGCGCCGGTTCTCACCCCTGATGATCAGCCGCGCCAGCAATGGCGGCGGCTATGGCCGGCATATCGACAATGCCTTCATGGGCAGCGGCGTGCGCCGCCTGCGCACGGACCTGTCCTTCACACTCTTCCTCAGCGACCCGTCCACCTATGTCGGCGGCGAGCTGGCGGTGGACACGCCCTCCGGCGAGCACATGGTCAAGCCCGATGCCGGCGACCTTGTGCTCTATCCCTCCACGACGCTGCACGAAGTGCGGCCGGTCACATCCGGTGAGCGCATTGTCTGCGTCGGCTGGATCGAAAGCGCCGTACGCGATGCCGCCGCGCGCGAGATCCTGTTCGACCTCGAAAACCTGCGCGCCACACTGGCGCAGCAGCACGATGCCCAGTCGCCGGAAATGCTGACCCTGGCCAAGACCATCTCAAACCTCCTCCGCCTCTGGGGCGACGCCTGAGGCTGGTCCGGCATAGTCCGGTATGATCATGACTGGTCATGCATAGTCATGGCGTAGACGGATGTAGTCCTCTGCCAGTCATGCCAACACATGGCCATGTCATCCCGGAATTTGCGAAGCAAATACCCGGGACCTTGTTTCTTTGCCGCTTCATCCTTCGACTTCGCTCAGGATGAGTCCCGTTCTTTGCCGCACTTCAAGGAGCGCTCATGCTGAGCGAAGTCGAAGCACGGGCGCGGGCTCGCCTTACTCCCCACACGCGTCACGCCCGATGGCCAACGGCCATCCGGGCGCCCATCCCGGAACGTTGCGGCAAGGGCGTCATGACATGACGTTCCCGGGGTCCTGTTCGGAGATGGATCCCCAGACCGCTGCGCGGTCGGGGATGATGCGTGGAGAGAGTTTATCCAGCAGCCCAACCACTCCATCCTGCTGCAATCATTGCCGGAAGAAGAAACGTATCCGACACCTCCGCCCCCGGACGTATACTCCCGTCCATGTCACTCTTTCACCCACCTGCCTGTTTCCCGCCACAGCTTGCTTTTCTCTGGCCCCTGATCTGGGTCCAGGTGCTGATGCTGCGCGCGCAGATCCGCGCTGCCTATGGCCGGGGCGTGAAGTATCATTGGTGCATTGGCGCGAATGGCCGGGTGTATCTCCACTCGATTGACTGGATCCCCGGGCAGAAGACGGAACGAGAGTTCCTGAAGCCTGCAGCCTATGCTTCCGCCCGCCTTGCTGCCGCGTGCGACGGGCGGGCGGCTGTGCCGGAACATCTCCGCTTGCGCCACCTCTCCCATGGGAGAGGGTCAGGGGTGAGGGGCGGCGTCACCGCCGCAAGTATTGCACGTGCGGATATGCCTTGGCCCCTCATCCCCACCCCCTTCTCCCAAGGGAGAAGGGGCTTGAACCTGCCTCTGCCGGAAACCTGACGCGGCCCCACACGCCTGAAAACCAAACCGACACCAAGCGCCTTCACGGGCGCCGCCTGTGCTGGGCGCGACGGCATGTCTGGACAAGTCCGCCGCGGCGCCCGACATTCCCGCCATGATTACAGGACCGACTTCTCATTCGTTCATGTCGCAGCGCCTGCGGCTTCATTATGTCGACTGGGGCAATGAAGACGCCCCGACGCTGATCCTGCTGCATGGCGGACGCGATCATTGCCGCAACTGGGACTGGGTCGCCCAGGAATTACGGGACGACTGGCACATCATTGCGCCGGACCTGCGCGGCCATGGCGACAGCGCCTGGTCGTCGGACGGGGAGTACAGCCCCCGCGCCAATGTCTATGACCTCGCCCAGCTGATCCACCAGCTGAATGTCGGCCCGGTCCACATCGTCGCCCATTCCTACGGTGGCAACATCGCGCTGCGCTATGCCGGGGTGTATCCGGACATGGTGCAGAAGCTGGTCGCCATTGAAGGGCTGGGGCCGTCGCCGAAGATTCTGGCCGAGCGCTTCGCCGAAGCGCCGGACAAGCGGATGCGCGACTGGATCGAGGGCAAGCGCGCCGCCGCCGGCCGGGTGCCGCGCAAATATGCCTCTCTGGAAGACGCCTACAAACGCATGAAGGACGAGAATTCCTATCTCAGCAGCGAGCAGGCCCGCCACCTGACCATTCATGGCATCAGCCAGAATGAGGACGGCACCTATTCCTGGAAGTTCGACAATTATTTCCGCGTCATGACGCCTTATGACATGCCGCAGGCGGAGCTGGAAAAACTCTGGGCGAATATCACATGCCCGACGCTGCTGGCCTATGGCGAAAAAAGCTGGGCCTCAAACCCCGCCGAAGACGGGCGCGTGACGCATTTCCAGAACGCAACCGTGAAGCTCTACAAGGATGCCGGCCACTGGCTGCACCATGACAAGCTGGACGAGTTCGTCGCGGATCTGAAGGCGTTCCTCTAGGGCCTGACCATAGGTCACGACTGGTGCATGCGCCTCGTCCGGCTAGACTGGCGACAGATACATATCGGGAGGAATACATGGCAGATCCGCTTTTCAATCTGGAGGGCAAAGTGGCCCTCGTGACTGGCGGCAGCCGCGGCCTCGGCTACCAGATGGTCAAGGCCTTCGCCGAACGCGGCGCCGACGTGATCATCGCCAGCCGCAAGATCGAGGCGTGTGAAGAGGTCGCCGCCGAAGTCCGCGCCATGGGTCGCAAGGCCCTGGCGGTCGGTGCTCATTGCGGCAAGTGGGACGATATCGACGCGCTGATCGAGGCGGCCTATGCCGAATTCGGCCGGATCGACATTCTCGTCAACAATGCCGGCAAGGGCCCGATGGTGCCCAGTCACGACGTTGCGGAGAACCAGTTCGACAGCGTCGTGAACCTGAACTTCAAGGGCCCGTACCGCCTCGCCGCCATCATTGGCGACAGGATGAAGAAGGCCGGCGGCGGTTCGATCATCAATATCTCCTCCATCGCGTCTCTGATACCGATGCCCGGCGTCGTTTCCTATGCCGGGGCGAAGGCGGCGCTGAATGCCATGACGACATCGTTCGCCCGCGAATACGGCCCAGAAGTGCGCGTGAATGCCATCGCCGCCGGACCCTTCCTGACCGATATCTCCAAGGCCTGGACGGAAGAGGCGCGGGAGACATCCGACAATGCCCTCGGCCGCCCCGGCAAGCCGGAAGAGATCGTCACCGCGGCGCTCTATCTCGCCTCCGGCGCGTCGAGCTTCACCACCGGCTCCATCATCCGCGTCGACGGCGGCGCCTGATTCACAAGGGAACTGTCATGTCATCCGCCTATCTGATGGACCCGGATCTGAAGGATTTCTTCCTGTCCATGCCGCCGGTGACGCTGTCGCCGGAAGCGATGCCCGCGCTCCGCGAAGCCCGCAGGAAGATGACGATGGCGCAGATGCCGCCGCTGCCACCGGAAGTCTCCATCGTGCAGGAAATGGCGCCGGGACGGGACGGCGCGCCGGATGTCCGGATGAAGGTCTACCGCACGCCGTCAGACCGCAAGGACCGGCCCGCCATCCTGCATCTGCATGGCGGCGGCTATGTGATGGGCAGCCCGGAAGCCAACGCGCCGCAGGACTGCGCCTGGGCAAAAGGCATGGACGCCGTCGTCGTCGCGCCGGCCTATCGCCTTGCGCCGGAAACGGCATTCCCCGGCAATGTCGAAGACGCTTACGCCGCGCTCGCCTGGATCTACCGGAATGCCGATCAGCTGGGCGTCGATACATCGAAGATCGCCGTGGCCGGGGAAAGCGCGGGCGGGGGCCTCGCCGCGGCGCTGGCCCTTCTGGTGCGCGACCGGGCTGAGTTCAGCTTCTGCTTCCAGTACCTGATCTTTCCCATGCTGG
Source organism: uncultured Hyphomonas sp. (assembly GCF_963677035.1). Lineage (NCBI taxonomy): Bacteria > Pseudomonadati > Pseudomonadota > Alphaproteobacteria > Hyphomonadales > Hyphomonadaceae > Hyphomonas > uncultured Hyphomonas sp. The sequence goes on along the minus strand of NZ_OY781472.1, from coordinate 2,427,175 downwards.
ATGACCGCACAACGATCCGCGCGGACCTTTCGCCCATGTTTGGGGAATTTGTCTGGGACCGGGAAAAGAACCGGTTCGGCTGGACATCCCTGCTCGGCCAGGCGCCCGGCGGGCATGACATCTCGCCCTATGCCGCCGCAGCGCGGGCCGACGATCTCTCCGGCCTGCCGCCGGCGTTCATATCAACCGGCGCGATGGATCTCTTTACCGAAGAAAATCTCGACTATGCCAGCCGCCTGATGGCCGCCGGGGTGCCGGTGGAACTGCACGTTTATCCCGGCGCGCCGCATGGCTTCATGTGGGTGCCGACTGCGCGGGTGACGAAACAATTTGTCCGCGATGCCCGCGAAGCGATGGCAAGGGGGATCGGGGCCGCCTAGGTGTCCGTCTTCAGCCCCAGCTCGGAGAGCACATCCTCAGTATGTTCTCCGATCGCCGGTGCAGGCGTGATTTCCCGCTGCGGCTGGCCGACGAACTGGACCGGCGGCTGGGTTTCCCAATACCCGCCCTCGGTCGGGTGTTCGCGGCGCTGAAAGAAGTTCACGGCCTTGAGGTGCGGATCATCCTGAAGGTCCGGGAAATCATTTGCCCGGGCCGCTGGAATGTCCGCTTCGGCCAGCAGCTTCAGCCAGTGTTCGGTCGGGTGATTGACGAAATAGTGCTGCACGCGCTCCATCATGTAATCCATGTTGAAGTAGCGTCCGCGCCGGTCGGCAATCCGCTCGTCTTTCAGCTCGTCCTGCGCATCCATCACCTCAAACAGCTTCACCCAGCGCTGGTCCACATAAGGCGCGATCACGACATAGCCGTCCGCCGTCTGGAGCGGCTGGCGGCAGGGATCGACCTGGCGCTGGTAACAGAACGGACCAATCGGCGGATCGAAGACGGCTTCATAGAAGTGCTCTTCCAACAGGAAGTGCGTGATGCATTCGAACATCGGCACTTCCACATGCACCGCCTCGCCCGTCCGGTCGCGCTGGCGCAGCGCGGCAAGCGTCGCATAGACCGCATGCAGGCCGGAGACCTTGTCGGCAAACGCCGTCGGAATGAAACGCGGGCGTGGATTGCCATCCACTTTCGGCAACAGGCTGGTCGCCGCAGACAGGCCCTGGATCAGGTCATCATAAGCCGGCCGGCCCGCATAAGGGCCCTCGGATCCGAAACCGAGACAATGCACATAGACAATGTCCGGCTTGATCGCCTTCACTTCCTCGAAGGTCAGGCCCAGCCGCGCCACGGCATCGGGCCGGATATTGTGGATGAACACATCGCTGCTTTCGATCAGGCGCCGGATGGCTTCCCGGCCTTCATCGGATTTCATGTCCCAGACGACCGACCGCTTTCCGCGATTGATGGTCATATGGCAGGGCCCCATGTTCCGGTTCCTGGCGGACTTGCCGACATTGCGGAAGTCATCGCCCGAAGGCGGTTCGACCTTCACGACATCCGCCCCCATGTCCGCCAGGGTCTGGGTGCAGTACGGACCGAAGATCACCGTGGACATGTCAGCAATGCGGATATCGGACAGCACACTTGTTCCCGGCATGGGCTTCTCCCTGTTTTGCGGTCATCAATGGGACACGCCTCAAGGCCTTGGCAAGGCCTGCCGCACGGGGATTTCCTTAGGGAAGCAAGTCAGGTGAGCAGGCTGACCGGCACATCCAGCGCGCTCGACAGGCGTTTGGCTGTTTTCAGCCCGTACGGCATGCCACGCTCGATTGCGGAGATGTGGTTTGCCCGGATACCGCTGCGCTCGCCCAGTTCCTTCTGGGTCAGCAACCGGTACTGCCGCACGGCGCGGACCGGATGTTCCCCCTGGCCAATCAGGTCGAGGATATCTGCCGGAATATTGACGGGGGCCGTCGCGCTGACCTCGCGAGCGAGGCGGTCCAGGGTCTTTTCGAGCGACGCAACCTTTGCCTCAAGGTCGAGCACCTTGATCTCAAGGGAGTAAACAAGTTGAGGATCGCCAGACATATCGGAACGCCCCGTACCTTCGGGTCCTCCATATGTCTGTTCGTCGACAGTTTCTTGTCTGCGCCGTCAAACTTATATGACAGTCACGAGGCCTGCATCAGGTGCGGCACGCTGTGCGTACTCGCCGCTGCGACGCGGAGATTTTCCGCCATCCAGTCCAGCGACTGGTTCACGCGCTCTACGGCATTGCGCTCGGCGCTCAGCACGCTTTGCTCCCCGGGCGGCAGATAGAAATAGGGATTCGCCTCCCACAGAATGGCGCTGCCATCCGGGCGGATGCTGTAATCTACTGCGGCAAAATCGAGCCCGAGCGCCCGAACGCCCTGCACCAGGGTTTTCGCATGAAGCGGATTGCTGTCGAAATACGCCTGGTCTTCGCGGATCATGTCGCCCAGCAATTTGCAATGATAGCCAAACCGGTGCCCCACGCGCCGGCGCGGACGGGCCTCGCGCATCAACAGGCAGTTTGACAGACCCACGACCAGATCCGGCGCGAAGAACAGGTGGCTCGGCATCACCTGATCGCCGAACACGAAAGCACGGGCCTTGTGATGATAGCGTGTAAACAGGCTGGACGGGTCCGCACCGGCGGCCCGGTATTCCGACCGGATATCGCAGAGCTGGATCACGGCAACCGGGAAGGCACATGTCTTCGCGGCACGGTGGGCATCGGCCTCGCTGCGGATGATGATCACGTCACGCTGGGCATGCTCCACATCCGAGCGGACGATGCAGGTGCCGCCGAGTTCCTTGCAGACCTGCGCCAGATGGGACGGCCGGTTGACAATCCGCGCGCGGGCCGACGGCAGGCTTTCCTGAGACCAGATGGCAGACTGGCGCGTCTTGGCTGTATTGCTCAGCGCTTCCGGATTGTTGAGCGTCCGGATACCGGCTTCCCGGGCGGCTCTGGCAACGCTGACAGCATCGGCGAAACATGCCGGGTATTTTTCCTTCAGCGGATCGCCCAGCCAGAACGCAACCAGGCTGACGCCCGACAGGTCCGGCGCGGGCGCCCCGGTTTCGTGAAAGCGGATCCGCGCGGCCAACTCCGGATCGGTTTCCCGCACGCGATCCATGAAAACGCGGCCAGTCGGCACGTCGCGTCCCCGGCCTGGACCGTGAATCACTATGAGAATATCGCCCTGTGTACCCATCGCCCTGTCGCGCCTTCCTGTGCCAATACGTTCCGGAATCCGTTTCCGGCGGCTGTATGGCAGGGACGTTCGCAACTTTCTTGCCAGTTTCACGCCCGTTTCGGGACGTCTGAAACAAGCGTGTCCATTGCAGGTTATGGGCAAAGCCCTGCTCCGCCCGCAGGCCTTAACCGACCTTAACCGAATCGCCGGCATGGTCTGGTCATCCCCAGTGTGAGGAGGCTGATATGTCCATCAAATGGGTTCGGCGGCGCGCACATGTCCGGCGCCTGGCATCCGGTGACAGTGTCCAGGTCGCGCCCAGCTGGGTGCCGGTCGAGGACAAGGGCGGCGAAGCAAAGGGCGCATCCTTCCATTCAGCCTGCCCGGTTTGTGATGCACCGATCCTCAGCCTGCGCATGCCAAATGGCGGCTGGGTCCACTTTGAGCGCGGCATCGGCCTGTCCCGCCTGAAACATCCCTGCTTCTATATTGGCGAAGACATCGCCAATGTCCGCGACGAGGCAACCGGCGACCTGTTCGGCGACGCCTGAAAAGAAAATCGCGCAGGTGACGAGCACCTGCGCGATCCTGGCTGCCCTGTCGTTCGTAGGGGGTCAGAAGGGCAGCAACCTGGTCAGGCCTTCACATCGGTGAGGCGCAGATAAGGACGAAGGGTGTCCCAGCCCTGTGGGAACAGGGTTTTGGCGTCTTCATCGCTGATGGATGGCGGAATGATCACTTTCTTGCCCGGAACCCAATCTGCCGGCGTCGCGACCTTGTTGGCGTCGCTGGTCTGGAGGGCATCGATCACGCGCAGGATCTCGTCGAAGTTCCGGCCCACTGACATCGGATAGGTCATTGTCAGGCGGATTTTCTTGTTCGGATCGATAATGAAGACCGACCGCACCGCCTGAGTGTTACTCTCATCCGGATGGATCATGTCGTACGTCTGGGCGATCTTGAGGTCCTTGTCGGCAACGATCGGGAATTCCAGATTGGTGTTCTGGGTATCGTTCACGTCTTCAATCCATTTGACGTGCTCTTCCACCGTATCCGTGGACAAGCCGAGCGGCTTCACGTTGCGGGCGGCGAACTTATCCGCCAGCTGAGCAGTGCGGCCCATTTCCGTGGTGCAGACCGGGGTGAAGTCCGCAGGGTGAGAGAAGAAGAAAACCCAGCTGTCGCCCGCCCAGTCATGGAAGGAAATCTCTCCCTTCTGGGTGGCAACGGTAAAATCGGGGGCAGTGTCTCCGATACGCAATGACATTGCATAAAATCCTTTTGTTCGTTCAGATAATGAGTTTCAGGCGTTAGCCCGGCTTGTCGTTCAGGCCGCTTCCTGAATATAATGTGTTACTTCATATACCACTTTTCAAACTCATTGTCCCGATGCCAGCCATAGAACATTTTTATGGGACACAGATTCCAATCGCCAAGATAGAAATACCACATTACGTTGAATATATACGTATTTATATCTACCCACCGATGCGGTTTCGTCTCCCCCGGAAAAGAGCCTGGCCATTTTCTGGATTGACAAATATCTTATTCACAACAGAATAGTGTCAACAATTCTACCACTTTTATGTGGCAACATTAAAAGTCGGGGGATGGGGCGTCCAAGAGGAAACTGACAACGTGCGACTGACAGCCTACACGAACTATGCGCTCCGGACGCTGATGTATTGTGCCCTGCACCCAGACCAGCTTGTGCGTATTCAGGATGTCGCCGACGCGCACGGGATTTCCAAGGCGCACCTTCTGAAGGCGGCCCGCCAACTGGGCCAGCTTGGCTATCTTGAGAATGTTCGCGGCCGCACCGGCGGTGTCCGTCTCGGACGCCCGCCCGAACGCATCATCATTGGTGAAGTGGTTCGCCACACGGAAGGCGATCTCGAAATCGTTGAGTGCTTCAATCCGACAACCAATACCTGCCCGCTGATTGGTGTCTGCAAGTTCAGTACGCTGTTTCGCGCGGGCCTGCGGGCCTTTTTTACCGAACTGGACAAGGTTACCCTTGCAGACATTGTTGCAAACGGACCGGTCTTGCTGGAACGGCTTGAAAGCAATCGCGAGGCCCTGGAGACGAGCGGCTAATCGGCTGCCGGGTCTTCGGCTTCAACCGCCTTATAGGTGCCATGGCAGGCGACACATTTTCCCATGGCATCGCTGACCATCAGCTGGAGCTCGTCCATGTCTGCTGTCATGGCCATATCCGACATGGTGCCGAAATCCTGACGAAGTGACCCGCCGAGCACGCGGAAACCTTCCGGGCTCTTCAGTTGCACGGCCTGCCCCTGGCCATTGCCACGCCGCAGAGCACCCGCCGCATCGCGGATGGTTTCCCGGTCTTCTTCCGCAATGGCGCCACTGATCGTCTGCAGCCCCTGCAGGAAACCAAGCATTTGAGCACTGAGATGCATCCGGTCTTCCGCCGTATAATAGAGCGCAATCCGGCCATCGGCCGTCCGTTCCGGACGCGCCGTTTCGGCCGCCAGTTCATCGAGCTCTTCATGCGTGGACATAAAACGCATCAGGCCGACACCCATGATCAGTCCGAAAAATATCCAGCCAAATATTGCCAGCGTCTTGTTCATGTCTGCAACGCTCCTTTCAGAAGCTCAGAACGGTCGCGCCCTCTGCCGTGAAGACAGACGCAATACCGGGGGGCGTGGCCACGCCTATCCCGTCTTCCAGCGCCTCAGCGCCGAAGGGCCGATTGGGGAGGTAGATGGCACACACATCGACCTTCACGCCTTCGGCTTTCAGGGACCGCAACAGGCCAGCCGGACTGGCGCCCTTCGGCTGAAGCGGTGCCAAAGCTTCCGGAGGCGGCGATTTGAGGGCGAGATCGCCCGCAGCACTGCACAGCAGAATCTGCGGTATCACGCCTTTCGCCATCGCCGCCTTCGTCAGCACCAGCGCCATCAACTGCGTTTCAGCATCGGCGCTGGTCAGGATAGTGAGCATCGGATGGCCAGCATCCGCAGCCGCAGCGGCTGGCGGCGTGTCAGCAACCGCTGCACACGCCGGCAACACCAAGGCTGCACACGCGACCAGAAATCCGCGCATCAATCGATCTCCAGATCGTTCTCACCTGCTTCGCCCATGGACACTTCGTTCCACATGGCATTGAGAATGCCGAAGGTCAGCGCAAGGCCGAGGCCAAGAATCCAGCTGAAATACCACATATCGTTTTCCTTCTGCTTAGTACGTGCCAGCGGCGTTTGCCTCCTCTGTGGTCAGACGACCCCAGAGGACTTTGTACACCCAGGCTGTGTAGGCCAGAATGATTGGGACGAAGATCACCGTTACGATCAGCATGATGAACAGGGTGAGATGGCTGGATGAGCTGTCCCACACCGTCAGGCTGACATTCGGGTCGATCGAGCTGGGCAGGACGAAGGGGAACATCGACGTCCCCACCGACGCAACAATACCGGTTGCGGCAAGGCCCGATCCGATCAACGACAGCGCCGTCTTGCTCCGGAGGCCAATGAAGGCCAGAACGGCGCCGATGAAGCCGAGTGCCGGTGCGAGGATCATCCACGGATACTTGCTGTAATTGGTGAGCCAGGCACCCGCTTCCACAACGACCTCCTTGCGCAGCGGATTGGCCACGCCGTTCGGATCAATGTCAGTCACGATGCGGTAACCCATGCCCGCCATGGCGAGCCAGACTCCTGCCGCCGCGTAGAAGACGATGACCAGCAGCGCGGCAATCTGGCCGAACTTCGCCGCCCGGTCCAACACGGGCCCATGCTCGATCTTCACGACCAGCCAGGATGCCCCGTGCGCGACAAGCATGGCCACCGAAGCGAGCCCGCATAGCAGGGCAAACGGGTTCAGCAAGCCCAGCAGGCCGCCCGTATACGTCGCCCGCAGCGTGCGGTCGATATCGAACGGGACCCCCTGCAGCACATTGCCGAGTGCCACACCAAAGATCAGAGCGGGAACGAAGCCACCAATGAACAGCGCCCAGTCCCAGGAGGTGCGCCAGGCGGCACTTTCCCGTTTTGACCGGTACTTGAACCCCACGGGCCTCAGGATCAGCGCAGCCAGCACCACAAACATGGCGAGATAGAAGCCGGAGAAACTGACCGCATATACAGCGGGCCAGGCTGCGAACAAGGCACCACCGGCCGTGATCAGCCACACCTGGTGGCCTTCCCACATCGGGCCAATTGAGTTGATGACGAGACGCCGTTCCTTGTCGTTCTTTGCTACAAAGGGCAGCAGCGACGCGACACCAAGGTCATATCCGTCTGTCAGGGCGTAACCGATAAGCAGTACGCCGACGAGGCCCCACCAGAGGACTTTCAGCGTTGCATAGTCGAGAGGAAGTTCCATTGTCCTGTCCTCCTATTTGTCAAATTGGATGGTGCGCGGACGGGCCGGCACGGGTTCATTGTGAGTGTCTGGGCCACCTCCGCTCACACCCTTAGGCAGGATGCGGGCGCCGGGGCCGAGCTTGACGGCACGGATCATCAGCGAGATCTCGATCACCGCCAGCGTGCCATAGAGCAGCGTGAAGCCAGCCATGGTCATGATGACCTGCGTCACCGTCAGGCCGGAGACCCCCATAAAGGTCGGCAACACACCGTCGATGACCCAGGGTTGGCGTCCGACTTCGGCAAGGACCCAGCCAAGCTCCGCCGCAATCCAGGGGAACGGAATGGCGAAGAGTGCCAGATACAGGAACCAGCGCGGTACGTTCCGCTTCAGGCTCACAAAGTAGAAGGCGACGGCGAACATCGCGATGAACACGAAACCGAGGCCGGCCATGATGCGGAACGAGAAGAATGTCATCATCACATTCGGAACGGTGTCCATGGCAGCCTTCTCGATCGTCGCGCGATCGGCGGTTGCCGGATCATCGACATACCGTTTCAGGAGCATGGCATAGCCAAGATCCTGTTTGGTCTGTTCGAATTGCTCACGCGCCGCGACGTCGTTCGGGTTCTTGTTCAGCGCATCCACAGCTGTGTAGGCGCGGATCCCGTTTTCGATCCTGTCTTCGGCCACTGCGACCAAGGGCAGGATTCCTTCGACTTTATCGTCCAGCGAGCGGGTCGCGATCAGGCCAAGCACATACGGGACGCGGATGGCGTATTCGGTCCGGTGCTCTTTCTCGTTCGGAATGCCGATCAGGGTCAGGCCTGCTGGCGCGGGCTCTGTTTCCCACATGGCTTCCAGGGCTGCGAGCTTCATCTTCTGGTTATCCGTCAGCGCATACCCGCTTTCGTCCCCAAGGACGACAACCGACAGGGCTGACAGGAGGCCGAAGCTGGCCGCGACCGCCATTGAGCGTTTCGCAAGACCAAGATGCCGGTTCTTCAGAACATACCAGGCGGAAATGCCGAGCACGAAAACCGATGCCGTCACATAACCGGCACTGACCGTGTGGACGAACTTGGCCTGCGCGACCGGATTGAACAGCACTTGCATGAAATCGGTGACTTCCATCCGCATCGTGTCCGGATTGAACTCAGACCCGACCGGGTGCTGCATCCAGCCATTGGCGATCAGGATCCACAGGGCCGAGATGTTCGAGCCCAGCGCCACAAGGAAAGTGACGAGCCAGTGAATCGGACGGGACAGTTTATCCCAACCGAAGAACATCAGGCCGACAAGTGTGGCTTCCAGGAAGAACGCCATCAGGCCTTCAATGGCCAGCGGCGCACCAAAGATGTCGCCCACATAGTGCGAATAATAGGACCAGTTCATCCCGAACTGGAATTCCATCGTGATGCCAGTGGCGACGCCGAGAACGAAATTGATTCCGAACAGGGTGCCCCAAAACTTGGTGGTGCGTCGCCACACCTCCTTGCCGGTCATCACATAAGCGCCTTCCATGACAACCAGAAGCATGGAAAGCCCCAGCGTCAGTGGCACAAACAGAAAATGGTACATAGCTGTCAGCGCAAATTGCCAGCGCGACAGGTCAGCGACTAATAGTTCAGGCATGATTGTCTCCCGACCGCATGATACTGCGGTCTCTCGTATTCATGTCGGCAGATTTATCCCTGCCCCCATTAACAAACGATAGCGCAAAAAGTCGCATGCAATATAACACTTATAGGCATTAACTACCCAACATGCCGGAAGACACTGAAAATTCTGAGAAAAAGCGGACCCGCAGTGCGCTACGGCGCTGGGCTGGCGCCTCGCAGCGTGCAGTCAGTCTGGGCCTTGCCTGCCAGCTTCTGGCCATGGCCGGCTGGATCGCCATCGCCTGGGGCATCGGGCACGGCGTTGCGGCCATCGCCGCTGGACAGCCCGGCGGGCCAGGCCTGCCGGTCGCCGCAGCGGGCGTCGCGGTCCGCGGGATTTCAGGCTGGCTGGGAGACCTTCTGCTCGCCCGTGCCGGACAAGGGATGGTGAATGCCGCCCGGGCCGAGATTTTCGAAACCCTGTCAACAGCCGGGGCCGGATGGCTCGGCGGCGCGGATGCCGGCACACGGACAGCGCAGATCATCGACCGTACGGCAAAACTCGAAGGATACGCTGCACGATGGTTGCCCGGCATGCGCCTCGCCGTCGCCGGGCCCGTGATCATCCTGATTGCCGTCGCAACCCAGAGCTGGCTGTCCGCCGTCCTTCTGGTCGTGTCGGTCATGGTCCTACCGGTGTTCATCTGGCTAACCGCCAGCGAGACCGCCGCCCGCGCCAAGGCCCAACAGGCTGCACTGGATGATCTGTCCGGCGCCTTCCAGGCCCGCGCGGCGCAGTCCGGGCTGATCCGGGCGTTTCGCGCGATCCGCCGTGAAACGGACAGTCTCAAGGACGCCTCCGAACAGCTGCGCGACCGCACCATGGCCATCCTGCGCGTGGCCTTCCTGTCGACGGCCGTGCTGGAATTCTTCGCGTCGGTCTCCATCGCGCTGGTCGCGGTTTATATCGGGTTCAAACTGCTGGGCGTCTTCCCGTTCGCCACAGGCGAAACGCTGACTTTGGCCGAAGGCCTGACCGCCCTGATCCTGGCGCCCGAATTCTTCAGCCCCATCCGCAAGCTCTCGAGCCTGCACCATGATCGCGCGGATGCCAGCGCCGCCGCTGGCATGCTGTCGGAGTGGCTCGCCCATCGCAGCGATTTCCCGGTGACAAAATTGCCGCCGCTCGAAAACGCCCCGGTGATCACATTCGACCAGACAGCCCTTGGCTGGGGCAATGGCAAAACAGCCGTCTCAGATCTGTCCTTCACAGCCCGCCCCGGTCAGGTAACCACGCTGGCCGGGCCATCCGGATCCGGCAAGTCGACCGCCCTCCTCGCGCTGATTGGCCGGGCCCGGCTGACGGGCGGTGAGATACGTGTGGATGGGCAGACGCTGCAACCCGGCGAAAGCCTTGCAGACTCCATCGCCTATATTGGCCAGACGCCCTGGCTGATGGAGGGCACAATCCGGAAGAACATCGCCATTGCCCGGCCTGATGCCGGACCGGACGAGATCGAGGACGCAGCGCGCCAGGCAGGTATTCTCGACTTTGCAGACGCGCATCGTGGCGGACTGGAGCAGAACCTCGCCCGTTTCGGTGCCGGGCTGTCGGGCGGCCAGCGCCAGCGGATCGCCCTCGCCCGCGCGCTTCTGCGCAACGCGCCGGTTCTCCTGCTCGATGAGCCAACAGCGCACCTGGACCCGGACGCGCAGGAAGACTTTCTCCGCAAGCTGAAAGACCTGGCGACGGGCCGCACACTCCTTGTGGCCAGCCATTCGGACGCCCTGATCGTCGCGTCTGATGAAGTGATATGGCTGCAGCCACAACGCACGCCGGAGGAAACGGGATGCTGAAACTCTGGCGTCTACTCGGCCGGCCCGGAAAAATCCGCTTTGGCCTCGCTTTGCTCCTGTCGGGCCTTGCAGGCGCGTCGAGCATTGTCCTGCTCGGTCTGTCCGGCTGGTTCCTGACCGCAGCCGCCATCGCAGGCTCTGCCGGGGCAGGATATGTCTTCAACCATCTCTACCCCAGCGCAGGCGTGCGCGGCGCAGCCTTCTCGCGCGTCCTCACCCGCTATGGCGAACAGCTGGTTGGCCATGATGCGACACTCAGCCTGTCGGCCGTCCTCCGGCCTCAGCTCTTCGCGGCCAGCGCGTCGACCCAGCGCGGCTTCACCTCCATGCCCGCACGTGACCTCAGCATGCTGATCGATGACGTCGACGCAGCAGAAGCCGGCTTCCTTCGTGTCTACAGCCCGGCGGCCGCGGTGATCGCCGGCATAGCCGTTGCGCTTGGCTTTGTCTTTGCGAGCGACTGGATCAGCGGTCTTCTGGCATTGGCCGCTTTTCTGTGCACAGGCTGGGCCTTCCCGGCCATCGCCGTTCAACGCTCCCACCGCGCAGCCGACGCGCATTCGCGGCAGGCGGAACTGGCGCGGGAGCAAACCTCCCGCCTTGTCGAAAACGCAATAGAACTCGATATCCTCGGGGCGATGGGCCGTGAGACGCAAGTGGCGCAGGCGGCATTGGAAGAACAGGTCTCCGGCCGCGACGCGATTGAAGCCCCCTACCGCAATCTCGGCGCGTTTACGGCGACAGCTGGCCTTGCCTTGGCACTTCTGGTTCTGTGGCGGGCCGCCGACGCGCAATCCAGCATCGCGATGGCCACCGGCGCAGCGCTCGCCCTGATGGCGGCCTTTGAATCCACGGGTGCGATGTTGAAAGTCTTTGATGCCCGCGCCCGCTCCGGCGTCGCGGCGGAACGTCTTGCCGCCCGCCTGCAACCGGCTGAAGCCAGTTGGGATCCCCCCCTGGAATCGGCGGCCTCGCTGGACAGCCTGTTTCCGGTTTCGGCAAATGGCCTGATGGCTCAGGCGGCGTCCAATGCCCCGATGATTGGGCCCTTGAGCTTCACCATCTCGCCCGGAAAACTGGTGCAGCTGGTCGGACCGTCCGGCAGCGGTAAAACAACGGTCGCCGAAGCGCTGATGCGGCTGCATCCTGTTTCACCCGGCATGCTGTCGTATAATGAAATCCCGGCAGAGAGCACACGCATCGCAAGCGTTCTGGCCCATGTCGCGATCAGCCCGCAATTTCCCGCGTTCCTGCCCGGCACACTGACGGACCAGATGCGTCTCGCTGCGCCGGACGCTACCGAGGATGAAATCCGGAACGCCTTGCGCATCGCTTGCGCTGAAACGTTTGTTGCCGCCCGGCCCGAAGGCCTGGACGTTATGTTCGGTGAAGGCAATCTGCCGTTCTCCGGTGGAGAATTACGCCGCATCGGTCTTGCCCGCGCGCTGCTGGCAAAGCCAGAGATCCTGATTCTGGACGAGCCGTTTGCCGGGCTGGAGGCCGACCTCGCCCGGCGGCTGGCCGTGAACCTCGATACCTGGACAACCGACGCCCCCCGAGCCCTCGTCGTTCTGGCTCACAAACCGGTGGACGCCCTGTTCGGCGGTCTGGCCACCGAACAGGTCCACATCCACGCCTGAATGGGTCAGCTCCTGGCGGAACGCTTCATTCGAAGAAGACGCCGGATCGCCAGAGAGAAGCCTGTGTAAACGAGGACCATCGCGGCGATGGATGCAAGTCCGGCCAGTGTCTGTCCGATAAATCCATAGATTTCACCCGTGTGCACGAAGCGGAGATACCGGCGCGCTTTCAGTGCCGGGCTGGACGTATCGCCAACAGGCGCCCCGATCAGGCCGGATCCATCCCGTGCGACCGTCAGGCTCCGCTTCTTCGATGCCTGCGTGCCGTTGCCCCAGTCGACAGACAGGTCGAGCGTCGCAGCGTCCGGCGTGGGGAGAGTTATCGATACCCGGCGCCAATTGGGAAAGCCTTCCGTCGCCTGGTCAATCAATGAGTCGAGCGGCAGGACATCACCGGTCAGCGCCGGTGGCGGCGCAGTGGCAATTGCCCGTCCTCTGCCCTGTTGTTGCCCGCCCGGCGCTTCACCAAAGGCGGCGTACACCAGCTTGTTGGCCCAGCTATAGGAAAAGACAGCGCCCGATACGATGATCAGGAATAGCGGCACGAAACTCCACGCCGCCAGGACATGGTGCCAGTTGTAATGACGCGCCTTCGCATTCGTCAGGCCGCGCCGGAAGAAGAGTTGCGTTTTCACAAGCGGCCACTTCCATCTGCGCGGCCACCAGAGAACAACGCCCGAAATCAGTAGCGCCCCGAACACCAGATTAGCGGCGCCATTTATGGCTGCGCCGATGTCATTGCGCCCGCCCGTGAAGGCAAGCCAGCGATGAATTCGCATCACCCGGCCAAAGAAGGCTTCCGCGCCTTCCCCCGCGCCCTCCATCGTTTCGCCTGTATACGGATCAAGCAGGACATTATCCCGACGCCCTTTGGAAAGGGTTGCAACATGAGCGGGATCACGTTGAATTATAAGCGTATTTCCAGGTGCACCACCTGCCGAGATTGCCGCATCGGCCAGCGTATCCACGCTGAGCGGGTCTGCCCCGGGCGGCGCCTGGACAGCCGCATTCTGAGCGGAGACCACGATTTGACGCTCATAGGTCAGCAACACGCCCGTGACCGACATCAAGAGGACGAACACGCCCGCGGCCAGCCCCATGGCAAAGTGTGCCCAGAAGAAAATACGTCGCATGATGCAAGCCCCTTTAAGTCCGCCTGTCATGTCTAACGATCTGGCAGGCATAATCCGTCGCTGCTGACTGCACCAACGGGACATCCGGCGCCATATGACAAAAAAACCCCCGGATCCGAAGATCCGGGGGCTTATTGGGTGCGGGAGTAGGATTTGAACCTACGACCTTCAGGTTATGAGCCTGACGAGCTACCGGGCTGCTCCATCCCGCGTCAAACGTGTTTCGCTGCACTCTAGGCGGTGTCCCCTAAAATGCAAATCCGGCCCGCCAGAGGCTAAGGCCGGAGCACTGCCGGCTTGCGGCAGATGTCGTCGTAAAGGAAAGAAATGTCTGCAAGATACTTGCTTTGTCTGGGCTCTGCGGACCCGGCAGCGACCTACTCTCCCACGCCTTGAGACGTAGTACCATTGGCGCAAGGGGACTTAACGACTGAGTTCGGGATGGGATCAGGTGGGGATCCCCTGCCATAACCACCGGGTCGGCGGAAACCAGACTGTTGCAAGTTTTGAAACCAATATGTCTTCTTGAGATCAGTGGCAGTTAAAGCGAATGCGCTTTCAACTACACACGAGTTTCTCGATCAAGCCTATCGAGCAATTAGTACCGGTTAGCTTCACGCCTCGCAGCGCTTCCACACCCGGCCTATCGACGTGCTGGTCTTGCACGGCTCTCAGGGATACCTGGTTTTGAGGTGGGTTTCCCGCTTAGATGCTTTCAGCGGTTATCCCGTCCACACATAGCTACCCTGCAATGCGGCTGGCGCCACAACAGGTCCACCAGAGGTGTGTTCATCCCGGTCCTCTCGTACTAGGGACAAATCCTCTCAAGTATCCAACACCCACGGCAGATAGGGACCAAACTGTCTCGCGACGTTCTGAACCCAGCTCACGTACCACTTTAATCGGCGAACAGCCGAACCCTTGGGACCTGCTCCAGCCCCAGGATGTGATGAGCCGACATCGAGGTGCCAAACGATGCCGTCGATATGGACTCTTGGGCATCATCAGCCTGTTATCCCCGGAGTACCTTTTATCCGTTGAGCGATGGCCCTTCCATTCGGGACCACCGGATCACTATGACCGACTTTCGTCTCTGCTCGCTCCGTCGAGCTCGCAGTCAGGCAGGCTTATGCCATTGCACTCATCGAGCGATGTCCGACCGCTCTGAGCCTACCATCGCGCGCCTCCGTTACTCTTTAGGAGGCGACCGCCCCAGTCAAACTACCCGCCACACAGGGTCCCGGCCCCATCCAGGGGCGCGGTTAGACATCAAAGAAATTAAGGGTGGTATTTCAAGGTTGGCTCCACTCCAGCTGGCGCCAAAGCTTCAAAGCCTCCCACCTATCCTACACATAAGTTCTTTAATGCCACTGTGAAGCTGTAGTAAAGGTTCACGGGGTCTTTCCGTCTGACCGCGGGTACCCCGCATCTTCACGGGGAATTCAATTTCGCTGAGTCTATGTTGGAGACAGTGGGGAAGTCGTTACGCCATTCGTGCAGGTCGGAACTTACCCGACAAGGAATTTCGCTACCTTAGGACCGTTATAGTTACGGCCGCCGTTCACCGGGGCTTCAATTCAAGGCTCTCACCTCTCCTTTTAACCTTCCGGCACCGGGCAGGCGTCAGACCCTATACGTCGCCTTGCGGCTTCGCAGAGCCCTGTGTTTTTGATAAACAGTCGCAACCCCCAGTTTTGTGCCCCTCAGACCTGGTTGCCCAGATTGAGGCCTCCTTCTCCCGAAGTTACGGAGGTAATTTGCCGAGTTCCTTCAACATAGTTCTCTCAAGCGCCTTGGTATGCTCTACCTGACCACCTGTGTCGGTTTCGGGTACGGTCTTAATGGGAGGCTATTTCCAGGAACTTCCAGGCTGCAGACCCAATCCAATAAGGGTCTACAACTTTCGAAATCCGTCACTCATCCCTTGGCCCACGAATATTAACGTGGTTCCCATCGGCTACGCCTTTCGGCCTTACCTTAGGGGCCGGCTAACCCTGCGCAGATTAGCTTTACGCAGGAACCCTTGGTCTTTCGGCGAGCGGGTCTCTCACCCGCTTTGTCGCTACTCATGTCAGCATTCTCACTTCCGATACCTCCAGCAAACCTCACGGTTCACCTTCGCAGGCTTACGGAACGCTCCGCTACCACTCTTTCGAGTCCGCAATTTCGGCGAATAACTTTAGTCCCGTTACATTTTCCGCGCAGAGGCGCTTGATCAGTGAGCTGTTACGCTTTCTTTAAAGGATGGCTGCTTCTAAGCCAACCTCCTGATTGTCTCAGCACCTCCACATCGTTTCGCACTTAGCTATTACTTAGGGGCCTTAATTGGCGGTCTGGGTTGTTTCCCTCTTCACGACGGACGTTAGCACCCGCCGTGTGTCTGCCACGCATAACTTCTGGGTATTCGGAGTTTGAGAAGGTTTGGTAATCCGGTGAGGACCCCTAGCCCATTCAGTGCTCTACCCCCCAGAGTCTAATCGTGACGCTCTACCTAAATAGATTTCGCGGAGAACCAGCTATCAGCAAGTTTGATTGGCCTTTCACCCCTAGGCACAGGTCATCCGAGAGCTTTTCAACGCTCAACGGTTCGGCCCTCCAGTGCGTGTTACCGCACCTTCAGCCTGCCCATACCTAGATCACTTGCCTTCGGGTCTAATGCTACGTACTCGATCGCCCTATTCAGACTCGCTTTCGCTGTGCCTACACCTAACGGCTTAAGCTTGCACGCAACACTAAGTCGCTGACCCATTATACAAAAGGTACGATGTCACTCCGAAGAGCTCCATCAGCTTGTAGGCATCCGGTTTCAGGATCTGTTTCACTCCCCTCATCGGGGTTCTTTTCATCATTCCCTCACGGTACTTGTTCACTATCGGTCGGTAAGGAGTACTTAGGCTTGGAGGATGGTCCCCCCATGTTCAGACAGGATTTCACGTGTCCCGCCCTACTCTAAAAGGTCTTCATGTTACGGATACGGGGCTATCACCCACTATGGCGTACCTTTCCAGATACTTCTCCTTATTTCAGACCAGGCCTGGTCCGCGTTCGCTCGCCACTACTAACGGAGTCTCAATTGATGTCCTTTCCTCCGGGTACTTAGATGTTTCAATTCCCCGGGTTTGCTTTTTAACCCTATGTATTCAGGTTAAAATACCTCGCTATTGAAATGTCAGATACATCTTCCGCGAACGGAAGATTTATCCAACATCTCGGAGGTGGGTTTCCCCATTCAGAAATCACCGGATCAAAGGATGCTCTCGCCTCCCCGGTGCTTATCGCAGAGTGCCACGTCTTTCATCGCCTCTTACCGCCAAGACATCCCCCGGATGCCCTTTTGACGCTTGATCGTTTTTGAAACCCATGTGCAGTGGAAAACGCATACGCGAACCACCACATGGATCTCGATCAGACATGTTGGTTTCTTGCAGACTGACCCTTTGGATGATCGCCTTACGGCAATCATTTTATCGGCTGAAGCAACCAGGCCAGACCCAATGGGTCGAGCGGCATGGCTGCCGGATCAATCTTTCCCTTACGATGACAAATATCCCGGAACTTGCTCCGGAAACGGATTTTCTTCTTTCGATCGTTGTGCGCCTCAAGAGGCGATGGTGGAGCCAGACGGAGTCGAACCGACGACCTCCTGAATGCAAATCAGGCGCTCTCCCAACTGAGCTATGGCCCCGTAAACCCCGGCTTCCCGCCAGGTCGCATGCCCTGCCCTGCGTTGCCGCAGGCTTCGATGGTGGGCCGAGGAAGAGTTGAACTTCCGACCTCACGCTTATCAGGCGTGCGCTCTAACCACCTGAGCTACCGGCCCGTGACTGGTCAGGGCCAGGCCCATCGCGGTCAAAGTCGAAGACAGGCGATAAAGCGCCCGCGGGGCTCGCTTAGTGCCCGGACCTACAATGTGCAGATCCAAACAACGAACGAAGGAAGAGAAACGGAGACGGCGCGATAGCCGCATATGTTTTGCTCCTCAATGGGAGCTAATTTTAAGAAGCCTTGGAGTTCCGCGTGAGCAAAACAATCCAATGCATCCTTAGAAAGGAGGTGATCCAGCCGCAGGTTCCCCTACGGCTACCTTGTTACGACTTCATCCCAGTCACTGACCCTACCGTGGCCGCCTGCCTCCGAAGTTAGCACAGCGTCTTCGGGTAGAGCCAATTCCCATGATGTGACGGGCGGTGTGTACAAGGCCCGGGAACGTATTCACCGTGGCATGCTGATCCACGATTACTAGCGATTCCACCTTCATGCCCTCGAGTTGCAGAGGACAATCTGAACTGAGACAGCTTTTTGGGATTATCCCATTGTCACTGCCATTGTAGCACGTGTGTAGCCCTACCCGTAAGGGCCATGAGGACTTGACGTCATCCCCACCTTCCTCCGGCTTGCCACCGGCAGTTTCCTTAGAGTGCCCACCCAAACGTGATGGCAACTAAGGATGAGGGTTGCGCTCGTTGCGGGACTTAACCCAACATCTCACGACACGAGCTGACGACAGCCATGCAGCACCTGTCACCGATCCAGCCTAACTGAAGGAATCCATCTCTGGAAACCGCGATCGGGATGTCAAGGGTAGGTAAGGTTCTGCGCGTTGCTTCGAATTAAACCACATGCTCCACCGCTTGTGCGGGCCCCCGTCAATTTCTTTGAGTTTTAACCTTGCGGCCGTACTCCCCAGGCGGACAGCTTAATGCGTTAGCTGCGTCACCGACAGGCATGCCTGCCAACAACTAGCTGTCATCGTTTACGGTGTGGACTACCAGGGTATCTAATCCTGTTTGCTCCCCACACTTTCGCACCTCAGCGTCAGTATCAGTCCAGTTAGCCGCCTTCGCCACTGGTGTTCCACCGAATATCTACGAATTTCACCTCTACACTCGGTATTCCGCTAACCTCTCCTGAACTCCAGACTTCCAGTTTCAAATGCAGTTCCGAGGTTGAGCCCCGGGATTTCACATCTGACTTAAAAGTCCGCCTACGTGCGCTTTACGCCCAGTAATTCCGAACAACGCTAGCCCCCTTCGTATTACCGCGGCTGCTGGCACGAAGTTAGCCGGGGCTTCTTTACTAGGTACTGTCATTATCATCCCTAGCGAAAGAATTTTACAACCCTAAGGCCTTCATCATTCACGCGGCATGGCTGCATCAGGCTTTCGCCCATTGTGCAAGATTCCCCACTGCTGCCTCCCGTAGGAGTCTGGGCCGTGTCTCAGTCCCAGTGTGGCTGATCATCCTCTCAGACCAGCTATAGATCGTAGTCTTGGTAGGCCATTACCCCACCAACAAACTAATCTAACGCGGGCCGATCTTTCGCCGATAAATCTTTCCCCCGAAGGGCGTATACGGTATTACCACTCGTTTCCAAGAGCTATTCCGTAGCGAAAGGTACGTTCCCACGCGTTACTCACCCGTCTGCCACTATGTCGTTCGACTTGCATGTGTTAGGCCTGCCGCCAGCGTTCGTTCTGAGCCAGAATCAAACTCTCAAGTTGAGTGTTGATCTGACGAAACCATCCATTGGAATATGGACAGTTACTCAAGCTGTTAAGCATAAGTATTGCGTTCTTTTGACGAGAAACCCTTTGTCACTAAAGGACGGGCCGAAACCCATCCGATGGATATAAAGAATTTTCTCTCAAGAAACGCATCCGTCGTGATCGTATGAACCTGCCGTCGATTGCTCTCTGGCGAGGTTCGCAAGCCATCACGCCGCCTGCGTTTCTCTTCCTTAATCTCTTACGATGTCAAACAGCTGGAACCGGAGTTCCGAAGCCCTTCAGAAGCCTGCGGCTCCGTCCGGAAGTGGCGGCTTATATGGGCCGCCGAATTGCCCGTCAACACTCTTTTTTGCGCCTTCTGCAGTTTCCGGTGTGAACCGTGTAACCGCCGATTTTCCAGCACAAGAGACACTTTAGACCGACACGCGGCCCGGGGTGTCCGAGCGATCAGGTGGAACCGAAGTTCCGGGTCCGTCAGAAGGCCGAAACCTTATCAGGAAGCGGCGGCTTATATGGGCCACCGTTTTGCCCGTCAACACTCTTTTTTGCGCCTTCTGCAGTTACCGGTTTGAGCCGGGAAACTACTGAATTTTCAGCGCAAAAGATACTGTGGGCCGGTAACCGGCCCGGCATATCCGAGCGTTTCGAGGAACCGCATATATAACCCCTGTTCGGTGAAAGGCGCAAGCCTTTTTCTCATCTCAGGGGCGCCATTTGCGGGCGCCGCGTCCGAAGCCCGAGGGCGTCTTCAGCGGAGGCCGGGAGATACTCAAGGCACGGGTTGGCCGCAACCCCCTTCTGCAGCAAATCGGAAGAAATAATGCGATTTCGCTGCAGAGCGGCCATGCATTCTTGCCGGATTTGGGGCTCAAAAAGGCTAGTGCCTTGTAAAATCAGTATTGTGCCGAAAGGTACGATTTCATCGCTTCGGCTTCGGCTTCTGTCTCGGCGATCTTCCATTTCACCAGATCGCCGATGGAAACGACTCCGATCAGTCGGTCATTCCGTAAAACCGGGAGGTGTCTGATCCGCCGATCGGTCATCAATTGCATCGCTTCTTCCACATTTGTGGTCGACTCGATGGTGATTACGTCTCGAGTCATCGCATCTCCGACGATGATTTTGAGTGCTGCTTCCCCGTTCCGGGCGACATGGCGAACAATATCGCGCTCTGAAAGGACACCGACGATGTCTCCATCGTCGCTTAATGCCACCACAGCACCGATTCTTTTTTCGTCCAGGGTCTTGGCGGCGTCCGCCAGGCTCGAATCGGCCTTGATCGAGATTATCTCGCGCCCCTTGTCATTCAGGATCTGGTCTATTGTCATGCGCGTCCTCCTTTATTGGCGGACCGTTGACCGGCCTCGCCGTTAGGGAAAGCTACCATAAAGGTGTCCGCGGGGCGATCAGAATCGCGAACGGGGCCGCCGGGCCCGATATATCTGGAACGCCACCGCCCCTGCCAGGAAGCCGCCGAGATGCGCCTGCCAGCTGATTCCCGCCCCTAATAGAGACGGCCCCATCAGCCACAGCGCCAGATTTACGCCTGCAAAGAACAGAAAGACGGTCAGGAATCGCGTCGACAGGATCTGCCCGCCGCGCCCTTCCTGTATCAGCACCCATGCCGCAAACAGGCCACTGGCACCGCCCGACGCGCCGATCAGCGCCGTTCCGGCCGGATATTGCGTCACCAGATGACAGAGCGAGCCACCCGCGACGGACACGGCAAACACGACGAGAAAGGGAATCGCCCCGCTTTTTCTTCCTATAGAGAGAGACGCGTGTACCAGCCGCCCGAAAATCACGATCAGTGCGGCGTTCAGAATCGCTCCTGCCCAGCCATCATGGAGCACGGCTTCCGATATAAAGGGGACCAGCGCCCCGACAGGAGAGCCGTACGGCACCGCGCCGGGCACGCCCAGCCCCACGGAGGCCCAGAACCGTTCCGGCTGCAGGCTCGCCATCGACATCATATAGCCCTGCCAGCTGATGGGCGAGAACACACGCACGGCGTGGGCCAGCACGATCAGACCGGCAAGGGCGGCCACCGCCGGCGGGGCTTCTATAATAGGTGGCGTCCGGGTTTGGCGCGTCACGGGATGGGGTCAGGCCTTGTCTGCGGAACTCTTACAGGCACAGGCTAGACGTCTGCACCGGCATTGGCCAGCGCCCGCCCGGCCCCTTCCCATAAAAAAAGCCCCGCCATCTGGCAGGGCTTTCCTTAAAGATGTGCACCAGGGCTTAGAAAGACTTGCGAACCGTCACGCCATAAGTTGCCGGCTGGTTCGGATAACCGGAGTACGATCCCAACTGCGCCACGGACGGGAAGATCGCCATGACGTATTCTTCGTCAAAGATGTTCCGTCCCCAGAACGTCACATTGACCCCGCTTTCGGACGTAAAGCCAAGCGACGCATTGATAAGGTTGTATTCCCGTTTCTGCCCGATCGCCGCCTGCTCGGCCGGATCATCGCGGTAAGTCGACGGGCCTTCATACTGCCAGTCGCCACGAATGAAGGCATCGAGCCCTTTGACGTCGAAGCTGTAGAGTGCAGACACCGAGGTGGAGACTTCTGAAATCCCCGCAGGCTTGGCACCGGAAATGTCTCCGGCCGAAGAGTTCTTGAAGCTGTCATAGACAGGATCCAGGAAGGTGCCCGCGAAACCGAGCGTCAGATCTTCGGTGGCATTCCAGGTCGCGTCGACTTCGAGGCCCTGGGTCGATTGCTCACCGGCATTGGCCAGCGCAAAGCCTGTGCCCGTGAAGATATTGGACTGGAAGCCTTTGATCTTCTGATCGAACACAGCGGCGTTCACCGCAAACGTGTCCCACGCCCCTTTCAGGCCGATTTCAAACACTTCGGATTCCTCTGGCCCGGCAAACCGCGTCCCCGTCGTCAGGTTCGGCGGGTTCAGGCCAGCAGCCACGATCTTCGCATAGTTGGCCGGTGTCGGACGGCTGTCACGCGACAGGTTCCAGGACGATGCCTTGAAGCCCGTGGCGTATGACGCATACACGTTCACATTGTCCGTGGCATCGTAAGCCAGGCGCAGCGTGTAAGTCGTGTCGTCGTCATTGGTCGATCCGCTTTCCACGGCATTCGGGAAGTTCAGGAATTGCGGGAAGAACTGGAGCAGCTGCAGCTGGGATGTCGCCCCTGCCGCAGTTGCCTGCATTGTCGCGAAGACCTCCGGATTGGCCGCAGCGAACGCACCGATCTGGGCCGGGTTGGTCGGGTCCACGCCTGCCTGCAGCAGGAGAGCCCCGGTTGCAACCTGGGAGATATATGGCGAGAGCGGATCCAGATTGATCGCCGAGAATGTGTCCGTCGAGACAACATTACCGAACGCATCCTTGTTATCCTGCGTGTAGTTCAGGCCAAATGTCGCCGTCAGGCGATCGGTCATGTGGTAGTCCACGGTGCCGAACAGCGAGAACGCCGTGTTGTCCTGTCCATAAGCTTCGCCCATGCCTTCGCCCGGCTTGAAGAAGAAACCCTGCGGGACATTGAACACGAGCGGCTCAAGACCGGTCAGCAGCCCCTGCGAGAGAATGTCGATATAGCCACGAATGTCCTCGCCGTAGAGGATCTCGTTTTTGATATTGACGGATTCATCGAAGTAGAACCCGCCGATCATCCAGTCGACCGCACCGTCGCCATTCGACGTCAGGCGGATTTCCTGGGTGAAGGTGTCGATGTCGGTATCGTTCGAGTTCCGGCTGAGCAGGTCAGCGCTGGTGAAGTCGGAATCCTGATCGGTCTTCAGCTTGGAAGTCCGGTAGGCCGTGATCGATGTCAGGTCAGCGAAGCCGAACGAATAGTCGGCCTGTACCGACAAGCCGGAGTTCTCGACATCGTTCGTGGAGTCCAGATTGCCATAGACATCATAGGAGAACGGGTCTTCCGGTTCGAGCTTGCCGCCGAGGGCAAAGATCGCCGCGCCGGTCGGGCCGTTCACGATGTTCCCCACCACACAGCAGGTTTCGTCGATCTTGTCGAAGTCACCGATAATGCGGAAGCTCAGATCCTCGGTCGGCTCGATCAGCAACTGGCCGCGCACGCCCCAGCGGTTGCGGTCATTGATGTCGGCGCCGGTATTGAGGTCGTTCGCGTAACCGTCACGGCTATTGTAGTTGCCGCCGAGGCTGAACGCGACCTTGTCGGAAATCGGTCCGGTCACATCGCCCGCCACGCGGACCATATTGTAGTTGCCAATAGTGGCTTCGGCCGATCCGCCCCATTCATATTGCGGCTTCTCGGTCACGATGGAGATGACGCCGGCGGATGCGTTCTTGCCGAACAGGGTCGATTGCGGGCCGCGCAGCACTTCGACACGCTGGATATTCGGCAGGTCGGAAATCTGGGCCGCAGAGCGCGAGCGGTACACGCCATCGATAAAGACACCAACCGACGGTTCAATACCGGCATTATTGTCGCCATTGCCGAAGCCGCGAATGATGAAGTTCGTGTTGGCAGAGGTCTGATACTGGCCGATGCGCAGAGACGGGACGATCGACTGCAGGTCGTTCAGGTCAAGGATTTCCGCCTGATCAATCACGGAACTGTCGACGACCGACACAGCCACCGGCACGTCTTGCAGCGTCTGCTCGCGCTTGGTCGCGGTGATGGTGACGGTTTTCAGGGTGCGCGACGAATCTTCGTCGCCGGTTTCCTGGGCGTAGGCCGGCGTCTGGCTGGCGGCCAGCGCCGTCAGGCCGACGCCAAGGCTGAGAAAGGCTTTGAATCCCATACGGGAATAGGCATTGGATGTAGACACGAGGTCACTCTCCCTTTGGTTATAAATTTTGAAAGACTGCTGAACTGAGTGGAGGAAACGCCAGTCTTTGCGAGTTTTCTCGCATGTCTTTCGTATCCTTAAGGTTACTGACCGCAAAGGATTCCTTCCTTAAACCGCTACCAAAGTGGATTTCCGTTGCGGGAAAGTCACGAGCCGCAAAAGGCGCGCTGCATTTCCGGGCAGAAAACTGGTCGATTTGCCCTCATTCCGGATGGCATGCAGGATAATTTATCGGCGAGGTCGCCATATCCGGCGCATCCGGCCACAGCGATTCGGTCAGGCGTCCCGCCGAGGGACACGTTTGGGTAACCATGCCGCCCTGTCCGGCGAGTCCGACAGGCCTCCACTCGCCTGAAATTGGCGCTTCATTCCCTCACAGGGGAAAACCCGGCCCCATTCTCCTGTAGAATTCGCCATGCGGGGGAAAAGCCGCGTCTGGAACAGTTATTGCGCAAGAGAGCCCGAACCGGCCCGCGGGGGCCTGCTAACAAATTCGGAGTTCCACCCAGTCATGAATGACCGGTCCATTCACCCAAACACCAAAGTCCTGCTGGACGCCTGGCGCCGCATGAATGCCAACAACGCATCCGGCGCGCTCGAATCGCCACGTGTCGAAGACCATCCCGGTCTGATCGACCGCCTGTTCGTTCTTGAAAACAAGCGCGACGGCGCCTGGCTGTTCCGCACCGCCGGCGGATCGCTCACCGACCTGCTGGGCCGGCCGCTGACAGACCATGACTTCCTGCAGCTCTGGAGCGGGCCGGACAAGACGATGATGTCCGCCTTCCTCGACGCAGTTCAGATGGACGGTGCCCCCGGTGTGATCCGTGGCCGCGGTGAAACCATGACCGGCCAGCGCGTCGAACTGGAACTCACCATCATGCCGCTGGCAAAGCAGAGCGAACAGCCGGCAAGCAACCGCCTGCTCGGCCTTTACCAGACTCTGGGCGGTGAACCCCTGCTGAAGGGCCGGCCTGTCTGGCGCCATCGTGTCTCGATGCTGGTGCCGCCAGACACCCGTGTCAGCGAACCCTGCCTGAAACTCGTTGCCTCGAACGGCTAAGCCCCCATCGCAGGATCACTGACGCCATCCCGGCCGGTTTCGACCCGGCCGGCGAGGCGCCGCTCAAACCCGTCAGCCGACACGGTAATGTCGTACCAGGCTTCGCTGGCACGGGTATCGAATTCGCGCTTCAGCTTCCGGCCGGCACCGACGGTGACCGTAACCGGATCCGAGCCGTCATAGACGCCGGAATAGACGGACAATTCCTGCTTCGTCGGGCCCGTATTCTTTATGAGAAGGGTCACGTTCCCGGTGCGCGGGGCCATTCTGGCCGAGGTTTCGATGGCTTTCGACGCATCGCCGCGGAAGGTACGCAGAAAGCCATTCGGCCCCAGCACCCACAGATCATACCGGCCGTCATCGGCCTCCAGATCCCAGACATCCGATATCGCCTTCCCCGCCTCGACCGTATAGCGGCGCGGAATGCGGTCGAGATGCCGCTTGTCATAGACGTGGAAGACCGCGCCCGCCTTTCCCGTATTGGCGAACTTCAGGGATATCGCATCCGGACCGGCACTGGCCGTCACATCCAGCGCGTATGGCAAAGCACGCGACGGTCGCGATCCCGGCTCCTGCGACAGGCTCTGGGGCTCAGCCGGCGGCTCAATCCGCTTGCGGTGGATCTGGGCCAGCACGGCCTTCTGCGATCCTTCCGCTGAAGGAAGATCCGGAAACACCGGTTCGTTGGGCGTCTTGAAGTCGAAGCAGGAAGTCAGGTCGCTACAGACGGCGCGATGCCATGGGCTGATCGCCGGCACGGTGACGCCGAAGCGCTGTTCCAGGAACATGCCAACCGAGGTGTGATCGGCAACCTGGCTGTTCACCCAGCCGCCACGGCTCCACGGTGATACGACATAAAGCGGCACACGTGCCCCCAGCCCCCAGGGCCGGACACTGCCGCTGATCGTGTCGGAGTCCTCCAGCAACCGCTTCTCCGGGTCCGAGAAGTAAAACCCGTCCAGATCGACGGTCGACTTGCCCGCCAGTTCGCCCTCCGCTGTGTAGGATGGCGGGGCCGCCGGCGGCAGGTGATCGAACAGGCCGTCATTCTCGTCGAACATCTGGAAGAACACCGTCCGGCTCCAGACGTCCGGATTGGAGGTCAGCGCCTGCAGGATACGCGATGTATACTCGGCGCCCTGCAGCGGCGTCGATGCGCTCGGATGCTCGGACCAGTTTTTCGGCGGCAGGATCCAGGATACTTGCGGCAGCGTGCCCGCCTGCACATCGGCCGCGAAACGCTCCAGCGAATAATCCGTCATCCCCTTTTCATAGAGCGGCGAGCCAGGCCGCGCCTCCCGGAAGCTCCGGAACGCCAGCCCGCCATGCATCGCGCCGGTCCAGTTATCGTTTGTGTTCTGATAAATCCGCCATGACACGTCTGCGTCTTCCAGAACGTCCGGAATGGTTTGCCATGGCAAGACAGAGCCCTGATAGGTGTAGCCCGGTTCCGGCAAGGCGCCTTCGATCCAGCACCGCAGATTGTTGGGCTCGCTGTCGGCCTCCGTACCGTTGATCCCCTGCGCGCGCAGGTCAGGGTCATGATTGGAGCCCGACCAGAAGACGATCCGGTTGGGATCTGTGCCTGTCGTGATCGAGCAGTGATAGGCATCGCAGATCGTGAACGCCTCAGCCAATGCAAACTGGAACGGCACGTCCTCACGTTTGAAATAGCCCATCGAGTAAGGGTTCTTGTATTTCGGCCAATAACCGAACTTTCCCTGGTTCCATGCGGCCTGCGAGTCACCGAACGAGTGCGGCGTACCCGGATGGGCGATGGCGTCCGTGGTCTTCGTATCCAGATGGAAAGGCGGAATGTCCTTCTGCCCGTCCGACTGGAACCAGACCGGCTTGCCGCTTTCCATGGGAACCGTGTGCCGGTCGCCAAAGCCGCGCACGCCGCGCAGCGTTCCGAAATAATGATCGAAGGAGCGGTTCTCCTGCATCAGGATGACGACGTGTTTCACGTCCCTGATTGTCCCCGTCTCATTGGCGGCAGGCGTTTGCAGCGCTTCGGCGATGGCACTGGGAAACGTGTTTGCGGCAGCGCCCGCAGCGGCGCTGACCCCCATGATGCGCAGGAACTCGCGGCGGTCGGTCGTCATGATCTTGCTCCAGGTGATCGCGTA